>JANLTP010000088.1:0-7991 GCA_031363055.1 Burkholderiales bacterium
GCCGCATGGGCGATGATCCATTTCCTGGGCGCCGAAGGGTATCGCGCGATCGCCTCAGAATTGATGGCGAGCATCGATGCCTATGTCGATGGCATCCATTCGATCGATGGCTTGCGGGTGGTCGGAAAGCCCGATCTGGCAGTGGTAGCGTTCACTTCGGATCAGGTAGACATGATGCGCGTCGCCGGCAAAATGTCGGGTAAGGGTTGGCTACCGGGACTTATTCGAAAGCCGACCGGCATTCACCGCATGATGTCGATGCTGCATGCCGGCTCGAACGATCAATTTCTGGCCGACCTTCGGGAGGTGGTCGGGAGCAAGGCCGTCAAATGATAGGATCGGCGAATTCCTGATATTTTTAGAGCGGAACCCCTCACCCATGAGCATTCGAAGAAAAGCCTGTATCGCCGGCGCGTTCGAACACCCGACCCGAAAGGCACCCGATAAGACGGTCGCGCAACTGCATGCCGAATGTGCCAGGGGCGCGTTAGCTGATGCCGGGCTATCGTTGCATGACGTCGACGGCTACTTCTGCGCCGGCGACGCGCCGGGGCTCGGGCCGAACAACATGGCCGATTACCTGGGGCTGAAGACGCGTCATATCGACTCGACCGATACCGGTGGTTCGTCTTACCTGATTCACGTGGCCCATGCCGCACAGGCGATCGCCGCCGGCAAATGCAATGTCGCCTTGATCACCTTGGCCGGTCGGCCACGCAGCGAAGGGTCCAGCGGCGTGGCACCGCGACCGTACTCGCTGCTGACGCCCGACGTACCTTGGGAAATGCCATATGGCCCGGTCACCGTCAACATGTATGCGCTGGTAGCCGCGCGCCATATGTACGAGTACGGAACGACCAGCGAACAGCTCGCCTGGATCAAGGTCGCCGCCGCAGCGCACGCCCAATACAACCCGCATGCCATGTTGCGCGAAGTGGTCACGGTCGAACAGGTACTGGCGTCACCGATGATTTCCGATCCGCTGCGCAAGCTCGACTGTTGCGTGGTCAGCGACGGCGGCGGCGCACTGATTGTCGTGCGTCCCGAAATCGCCCGCACACTCAAGCGCCCGGTCGTCAACATTCTGGGCAGTGGTGAAGCGGTCAAGGGCCAGTTGAATGGCCAGGTCGATCTGAACTGGTCAGCCGCCGCCTGGTCAGGACCGCAGGCGTTTACCGAAGCGGGCGTGAATCAGAAAGATATCCAGTACGCATCGATCTACGACAGCTTCACGATCACCGTGCTCATGCAACTTGAAGACCTGGGCTTTTGCACGAAGGGCGAAGGCGGCAAGTTCGTGGCCGACGGCAATCTCATTTCCGGCGTTGGCAAGTTACCGTTCAACACCGACGGCGGTGGCTTGTGCAATAACCATCCAGCGAACCGAGGCGGCATCACCAAGGTCATCGAGGCGGTCCGGCAACTGCGCGGCGAGGCGCACGAAAAGGTGCAGGTGCCGAACTGCAAGCTTGCCCTCGCCCACGGCACCGGCGGCTTGCTGGGATCACGCCATGCCGGCGCCACCTTGATCATGGAACGGGAGTAACCGATGGCCACACCCTATGTCGATCGCCCGTTGATGGCGAACATCTTCGATCCGGCCACCGCGCCTTTTTTTGAAGCGGCCAACGCGGGTCGCTTTCTGATCAAACGCTGCACCGCCTGCAGCAAGCCACATTGGTATCCGCGGCCGCTCTGCCCGTACTGTCTGGGCGACACCGAATGGATCGAAGCCAGTGGTCACGGCACGATCTACAGCGTTAGTGTGACCCGGCGCGCCGGCCCGCAGGCCTACGCGATTGCCTATGTTCAGCTCGCGGAAGGCGTGACGATGTTGACCAATATCGTTGATGCCGATCTCGACAGCCTGAAGATTGGTCAGGCGGTTACCGTGACGTTCAAGGCCACCGAGGGTGATGGGGTCATGCCGATGTTCAAGCCGGTCGGTTAGGCAGGTTCGGGTCTTATCCAGACCCGAGTGTGGAAATTTCGAATCCGTAAGCCGCGCTCAATTGTCGTGGTTCTTCCATAGCCTGCGACCCGAAGGATTTTTGGGTCCATTAAGGGATAACCGCGTCCGGACGATGATGACCGCCGCGCTTTCGGAAATTGTTCGTTTCGGGCACTATTAATGGTGCTACCAAGTAACGAAGTTTGCCGATGAATATCATTACTCCTGTCCAGCAAATCCCTCTGGCGACTGACGAGGAGCGGCAAATGCTGCGCGATTCGGTGCGCGGTTTTCTGGCCGAGCATTGGCCGTCGGCAAGCGCGGTCGAGCAGGCCAATCACCCGGCCGAGTTGCGCAAGATCTGGAAGAAACTCGCTAACCAGGGCGTGGTCGAGCTCGGTGGCGACCCGGCCGGGGGCGGCCTGCGTGAGCTGCTGGCGGTAATGCAGGAATTGGGCCGTGCCGCCTGTCCAGTGCCGCTGGCCGACGCTGCGGCGTTGAACCTGCTGCGTGCGCAGCGCGCGATCAGCGCGCCGACGCTGATCGCGCTGATCGATCGGGTACCGCGCGGCGACGCCATGGTCTGCGTCACGTTCGGCGATGCCGATCCCGAGCACAACGCGGGCAGCGTGCGGATTGCGCAGTCTGCCGGCGCCGGCGGATCGTTGGCTAGGGGAACGGACGGAACAGACGGCGTCGAAGGAACAGATGACACCATCTCGGGCCAGTGCAATTTCGTCGACGGCGCGGCCGCCGCGACCCACTTGCTGGTTTTTGTCGCCGGCGGCACGAAGCTGGTGCGGGTCGCCGCCGATGCGGCCGGCGTCACGATCACGCCGACCCGCGCCATGGGCGCGAACGGATTGTGCCGCGTCGACTTTGCGAACGCACCGGCCTGCGTCGTTGCGATCAGCCCCGACCAGGTGCGCGATCTGATTTCGGTGTCGCGCCTGGCGCATGCGGCGCGCGCCACCGGCGCCGCCGATCGCTCGTTCGAACTGGCGGTCGCCTATGCGAAGGATCGCAAGCAGTTCGGCCAACCGATCGGACGCTACCAGGCCCTTCAGCACAAGCTGGCGACCAACCTGATTGCATTGAACGCGGTGCAGTTGAGCCTGGACAATGCCGCCCTACACTACGATCGTCGCGACGATCGCTGGCGCCCGTTCGCGGCCGCCGCGTTCGCATACACGAACATGGTGTTACGTCAGGTGTCGTTGCAGACCCATCATGCGTTCGGCGCCATCGGCTACGCCGAGGACCATGAGGCGCCGCGCCACTTCAAGCGTGTCCATCTGGATGTCGCGGTGCATGGCGGCGGGCGCGCGGCGCGCGAGGAACTGGCCGCCCGTTATCTTGGCGATCACGACAATGAGCTGCCGCAGTTCGACCTGGGCGCGGCGGCAAATCGGTTCCGCCAGGAGGTCCGCACCTGGCTGGCGAAGCACTGGTCGGCCGAGCGGCGAGAAGCCTACGAATGCTCGCCCAACGTGCATCGCGAATTCGACGCGCAGTTCGCGCGCGAACTGGGCAAGACCGGTTGGATCGCGCTCAGTTGGCCTAAACGGTTTGGCGGCCAGGAACGTACGCCGTTCGAGCTGATGGCCTTTTTGGAAGAGATGACCCGCGCCGATGCGCCGCGAGCCGGCGCGCCGATTCAGGCCGCATCCTGGATGGATTTCGGCAAGCCTGAGCAGCAGCAGCGCTACCTGCCCGAGATCGCCAGCGGCGAAGTCATGTACGGCATGTGGTACAGCGAGCCGAACTCGGGCTCGGACCTGGCGTCGCTGCGCACCCGCGCCGTGCGCGACGGCGATCACTGGGTGATCAACGGCCAGAAGATCTGGACCACGACTTACTGGGGCGACTATATGTGGCTGGCCGCGCGCACCGACCCGGACGCCAAGCCCGCGCACGCCGGCATCAGCATGTTCATCGTGCGCACCGACACGCCCGGCATCACGCGCACGCCGATCAAGACAATGTACGACGGCGAGTTCTGCAACACCTTCTTCGACGATGTGCGCATCCCGGCCGATGCGCTGGTCGGCGAGGTCAATGGCGGCTGGCAGGTGCTGACCGGTTCGTTGGGCGTGGAGCGCGCCTACGTCGGCGGCAACGTGCTGATGAAGATCGCCCGCCAGTTCGAGGAGTTGTGCGAATACATTCGCTCGGCCACGGTAAACGGCAAGCCCCTGCGTGACGATGCGGTCGTGCGCGACCTGATCGGCGGCTACGCGGCGCAGATCGAAGCGGGCCGACAGCTCGCGCGCCATTGTGTCGCGATGCTCGCGCGCGGCGAGACGCCGACCTACGAGGCCGCGATCACCAAGGTGTTCGCCGGCGAGCTGATGGAGCAGTTCTTCGAATCGGCGCTGGACATCCTCGGCATGGAGGCGACCTTATCGGCCGGCAGCGCCGGTGCGCCGCTACGCGGCCACCTCGAACAGAAGCTGCGCCATTCGCTGATGTGGGTGATCAGCCTGGGCACCAACGAGATTCAGCGCAGCCTGATCGCGCAGCGTGCGCTCGGGCTGCCGCGGTGAGCGGCGCTACTGCTTCTCGATTCCGGCACGTCGCGCAATCGACTCGAAGCGCTCGGTTTCACTGCGATCATCGCGCTGAACGCGTTGGGCGTCGATGACACCGGGTCCAGCATCCAGCCTATGTAGACTTGGCCGATATCGTCGGAGCCGACCGCGACTGCAATCGAGTGGTCGAACGGCACCGTTTGGCGTATCAGAGGCTTGAGATGGTAAGGATCGCGAGTTATGCTTTTTGTATAACGCAACTCGTTTTATCGGAGCTTCTGCCATGTGTCTCAAAATCAAACAAATCGGCAATTCGACCGGACTTATTCTGCCCAAAGAATTGCTCGCGTGATTGCGTCTGGAGCACGGCGATAGCGTACTGGTAACTGAAGGGCCGGATCAATCAATTACGCTCACGCCTTACTCGGACGATGATGAAGAGACGATGCAAATCGCGTGCGATTCGATGAAGAAGTACGCTTCAGTCTTCAGGGGCCTGGCGAAGTGAATGAGCCGAGGTGGCTAACGCAAGCTCAAATACCCGAATACACCACGAGCAGCTTGTCATCTTCGGCGGTCCCGCCGGCATTCGCGACGTCTGCTTATTGCAATCGGCGATTGATCGGCCGCGTTACAAATGAGTTTACGGCGAACGCGACCTCGCAGTGCTGGCGGCGGCTTGCGGATTTGGGCTAGCGAAAAATCACCTATTTGTTGACGGTAACAAACGCGCCGCCTTTGCGGCCGTTATTGTGTTCATGGCAAAAAATCAATCCCCGAGCGATCCAACGCCTGCCGATGCCACCCACACCATAATTGAGCTGGCCGCAGGCAAATTGCGAGTCAGCGGTCATGCGTCCCGGCTCGAAGAAAGTCGCGACGCGCAGCGAGCCGTCCTTGCTTCCAGGAGAAGTCGCGGAGCCGGCGAGAAGGCTGATTCCTTTCGGGCTCGAAACGATGGTAGTCGTGCCTGCGGCGGAATTGTCACTGCCGTTGCCGACGGTTCCATTCGCATTGCTGCCGGGATCCGAACTCGCTGAGCCTCCCCCCGAGCCACCGCATGCAACTGCGACCGCAAAGTTCGCGCTCATCAATATGAGTTGAAGTGGCCGTTGTAACCGATTCACGATTTTCCTGAAACCCGGGTTGGTCATGGACTGCGCGCCTGCCATTAGTCTTGCGCAAAGCATAGACAATGCAATTTGCTCGGTCTATGCCATTGGTCGGTTTCTACGCAGTTCGTGCACGGTTGCTCGTTCCGGCCATCCTGACTATGATGCTCCATTGCCACCGATTTGGCACCAAGACGGCCTGACCATGCCAATCACTCTCGGTATCCTGAACTGCATCAACGCCTGAGGCCCTTGCGATGAAACCCGATGAAGTGATGCAACACTCGGTGAACGTGCTCAGCAACGCGCAGCGCGAGTCGTTCTTTCGGAACGGATTTCTTGCGCTGCCGGACTACGTGCCGGCCGCGTGGCTGGCGCGCCTGCGTGACGCCACGAATGAACTGATCGAGCGCAGCCGGTCGGTCGTGCAGAGCGACGGCATCTATGTGCTCGAAGAGGGCCATAGCGCTGCCGATCCGCGGCTGCACCGGGTCAGCAGCCCGCAGGACCAGCATCCGCTGTTCTGGCAGTTCATGACCGATGCCTTGATGACCGACTTGGCGGCCGATGTGGTCGGCCCCGATGTCAAGTTTCATCACGCCAAGTTGAACGTGAAGTCGGGCAAGGGCACGCAGGGCTTTGACTGGCATCAGGACATTCCGGCCTGGCCGCATACCGATTTCAGCCCGGTGACGATCGGCGTCTACATCGACGGCTGCACAGCGGAACAGGGGCCGCTGACGATCGCCCAAGGCAGTCATGAGGGGCCGCTCTACACGATGTACGACAAGAGCCGAAACTTCATCGTCAAGTTGCGCGACGAGGACCTGACTTGGCTGAAGGACGACATGATCAAGAGTCCCACGGGCGGACCCGGCACGACGCTGCTGCTCAGTTGCCGCGCGGTGCACGGCTCGGCACCGAATAAAGCGACGGCGCCACGGCCGCTGCTGCTGCCGGTGTACTCGTCAGCCGACTCGTTCCCATACACGCCCAATCCGATACCGACGCCGCACCAAGGCGACATCGTTCGCGGCCAGGCCGCGCGCTTTGCCAGTTTCGATACGCGACCGGTGGAAATGCCGCCGGACTGGCGTGGCGGCTACAAGCCGGTGTGGATGCACAAGAAAGTCGGCTGACAAAAGATCAAGATCCATGATAAAACGCTTTAAAGAGCATTTTATTGGGGTTAAAACGCTTTTTAAGAAGTATCTCATTGACGCTTTGCCCACCAGCATGGTATCTGTTGCGAAGTTCCTTTTTGCATCAATGACCCATGACCGCCCGCAACAAGCTGCTGACCGCACCGCCTTACGCCGTAGAGCAGACGCTCAAGCGGCTGGGCGCGAACCTGCGCACGGCACGCCTGCGTCGGAACCTGACCATTGACGTCATGGCACAGAAGATCGGCACCGGACTGCGTGCCGTCGCCGACGCCGAAAAGGGCAAGCCCTCAACGGGCATCGCGGTCTACTTGGCGCTGTTGTGGGCGCTCGATCTAATCGACCAGATCGCCGACGTGGCAGCGCCTGAAAAAGACGACGAAGGCCAGACTCTCGCATTGTCTCGCGAGCGCGCCCGCGCGCGCCCAGCGACGGCGGCAATGACGGGGCTGGACAATGACTTCTGAAGCCCCTACCGAATGCTTTGTCTATATCACCCTGCCCGGTCAAGTCGAGCCTGTGACGGCTGGCCGCTTCGCGTTGATGACGGACCGTAGAGGAACACCGGTCGGGCGCTTCGTCTACGGCCGCAGCTACCTTGAACGTCCGAATGCAGTCGCGCTTGATCCCATCGAGTTGAAGCTGTCGCCTCGTACCTACTCAACGGTGGCGCAGCGCGGCGTTTTCGGAGCATTGCGTGATGCGAGTCCGGACTATTGGGGTCGCCGCATCATCCAGCGCCATCTTGGCAAGGCGCAGCCGGGCGAAATGGACTACTTGCTCTTCTCCCCGGATGACCGCGCCGGCGCACTCGGATTCGGTTTGAACCAGACACCCCCTGCGCCAAGGCGCCTCTTCAATCAGACCCTCGATCTGCAGAAAGTACAGGTTATCGCCGATGCCATCATCGCTGACGTGGGCCTGCTTGCTGATCCCGACGGTCACGACCAAGTCGAAAAGCTGCTGGTGATCGGCACCTCGATGGGCGGCGCGCGCCCGAAAGCCGTTGTCGAAGACGAGGACGGGCTGTGGATCGCGAAGTTCAACCGGCCCGACGACACCTGGAACTGCGCCAGGGTCGAACATGCGATGCTGATCCTGGCGCGGGCCTGTGGACTCACGACAGCCGAAAGCCGGGTCGTCGGCGTCGGCGGCCGGGATGTCTTGCTCGTCAAACGCTTCGACCGCGAGAAGACAGAAGTCGGATACCTGCGCACGCGCATGATTTCGGCCC
>JANLTP010000093.1:0-1826 GCA_031363055.1 Burkholderiales bacterium
CGTGCCGTTGACGACCCCAGACGGTTACAAACTTGGAACACTCTGCTTGTTCGACCGGGAACCCCGCACATTGAGCGAAGAAACTCAGCGGGCGTTGATCAACATGGCCAGGCAAGTAGAGGCGTTGCTGGAACTTCGCTACCAAAATCGTTTGTTGCTTGAAACTCGCGCCCAGTTGCAACGCAACAATGACGAGCTAGTGCACTTCGCGGGTACCGTTGCGCACGACTTGAAGACGCCCATTGCGAACATAGTTAATCTGGCGGAGTTGGTCCTGCAGCAAAATCGATCCACCATCGGAGAGAAATCAGCCGAATGGCTAGTCAAGCTAAAGTCGTCAACGCGCATATTGGCAAAATATATCGATGAGTTGCTGGTTGCCTATACCCGGGACAAACTTGCCTATGAACCCGCGCAGGTCGTCAAGCTGAGAGATATTTTTAGCGAATTGAAGACGCTAACGGAAAGTGCTGCAGACGTGGGAATATCGGTCCCGCTCGATGATCTGGAGATCTCGGTCAACCGGTCAGCGCTGATGCAAATCCTGTTGAACTTAGTAACCAACGCGATCAAGTTTTGCGACGAACCGCGAGTCGAAATCAGCATCTCGTTCGTGGATAAACCCTGTACTTACGAATTCACTGTTCAAGACAATGGTCGCGGCATCGCCGCGCAACAATTGCAAAGTGTTTTCGATTTGTTCTCATCCAGCAGTATCCAGGATCGGCAGGGCAATTTAGGCACTGGCATTGGTTTGAGCAACGTCAGGAAATTGGTTGAGCGCGTAGGTGGTGAAATTTCGGTACAGTCAACTCTGGGGCAGGGTTCGATTTTCCGGTTCAGTGTTGCAAAGAGCTTACAAAGCGCGTTATCAAGTACCACCGGACGAGATCGCATGCCAGGACTTTCCGATCGGGAACTAACTTGAAAGTACAGCGCATCGTCGCCAACGTCACAACTCCTGACCCGGCCCTCGCCGCGAAGTTCTACGCAGACATGCTCGGTCTCGAACTGCTCATGGATATGGACTGGATACGCACCTACGCAAGCAAGACCAAGATGTTGGTTCAGATCAGCTTCATGAGCGAGGGCGGATCCGGGACAGCCGTGCCAGAGCTGTCCATTGAGGTGGATGACCTTGACCAGGCGCTGTCCAAGTTCAAGAAAGGCGGCTTCGAAATTGAATACGGTCCGGTTGTTGAACCTTGGGGCGTGCGTCGATTCTTTGTCCGTGACCCGTTCGGGCGCCTCGTTAACATTTTGTCCCATTGAAGCTTCAGCGCCCTAAATCTTTTCAGAGTCGATCGTGAATCGCTCAACCAAAGCTCCGATGTCTGCGTCAGGTCTCGCGTCGCCAACCGTCAAGGAACCGCCGGCGGCGAGTCTGCGCGCCTTGCCCTCACTCGAGCGCCTCATGAGCAAGCCGACCGCACAGTTTCTGGCCGAGCGTTTTGGTCGGCAACTGACGCTGGGCGCGCTGCGTCAGGCGCTGACCGATCTGCGTGCTCGCTTGCTGGCGGCCGACCACATCGATTCGCCATCGAACACTGTGTCAGCCGTCGATTCGCTGATTGCCACAGCGGCCGCGTCACTCGAGCTACAGACACAAGCACATTTGTGTGCCGTGTTCAACATGACCGGTACGGTACTGCACACCAATCTGGGCCGCGCCTTGCTGCCACCGGAGGCGCTCGAAGCCATGCGAATGGCGGCCAGCGAGCCGGTGAATCTCGAGTATTCGCTGCAGGACGGCAAGCGTGGTGATCGTGATGATCTCATCGAGTCACTGCTGATCAATCTGACCGGCGCGGCGGCAGCAACGGTGG
>JANLTP010000103.1:0-11903 GCA_031363055.1 Burkholderiales bacterium
ACTGGCTTCTTCAACACTGACGCTGGCCATCACGCTGCTGTCGCTGGCCGGCTGCGCCGGCATTGCCGGTGCGCCGGCCGGATCAGCCAGCGCTCCGCCGTCGGTGACTGAACTGGGACTGTATCGGCATGTGCCGACGCCGCGCTGGAAGGAGCCCGATCCGGCAAAGGTTGTCAAGCGCTCAGGCGAGGCGTTGACGCTTGAGAACCTGTATCGCGAGTCCCGATATGCCGAGCTGGCCGCAGCCGCCCCTGCGTTCCTTGCGAGCAATACGCCTGACGATGAGTTGCGCCTGTTCATTGCCAACAGCCTGGCCTGGTCGAATCGCTCGACGGACGCATTGACCCAGTACCAGAAACTGCGCAAGACCGACTATGACAATGAAGCGGTGCTGGGCATCGCCAACGTCAACCGCTGGAGCGGCAAGGACCACATTGCCTATCCGCTCTACCAGGAGCTGCTCAAAAAAGACCCGAACGATAAGGACGCGGCCGAAGGGCTGCGCCTGGCGCGCCGTGAAATCGCGCCCAAGACCACGCTGCGCGTCGGCGGATCGAAGGATTCGAGCGACATCGAATTGCGGACCGTCGTGCTGACTCAAAGCTGGCGCGATGAATCGTTGGCGAACATCTGGGAAATCGAGTCGGGACGGTATCTGTTGAGCCACCCGGATCAGCTCGCCAACGGTAATGACGTGATGATCCGGCGCCGCTCGCTCGACCATCCATACAAGCTGCGCTGGGAGCTCGGTGCCAATCGTCACACGGCGTTGGGCGGCATCGGCATCGATCTTCCGACGCTTCCCGTCAAGCTCGACATTGCCCGGGTCAACTGGGGGCGGCTGTCGGTGAATCCCTTCGGCTTAGCGGCCAACCTGACTGCCACCCGGGTCAGCGCGCAGATCAATCAGCCCCTCGAAAGCGGCACTTTCTTCGCGCAGGGTGACGTCGCCCGCGTCAGCGATGGCAACAACATCATCACCAGCACGGTCCGCTTCACGCCGGCCTGGAAGCCACTCGACGCCGGCGTCAATGTCTTCGTGGGCGCCGAAATGCGCGACGCTTCGTTCAATACGCGCAACTACTGGTCGCCGGCGCGAGGCTACGGTGCAATGTTCGTCGGTGCCCGTGGCGAATGGGACGGTCCCGACTGGAATCTGGGCATCTCCGGTCAGGTCGGCAGTCGTCTGTACGGCGAAGCCGGCCGTAATTGGGGTGCAACCGTCTCGGGCAAGCGCTGGCTCAGCAACGACTGGTCGATCGGGTTCGCTGCCTGGGCCATGGCCAGCCGGCGAGACGAGGCCGCCTATCGCCAGCGCTCGCTGTTCATCACTATTGAAAAGTTGTGGAAATAAGACGAATCTATTCCTGGGTGCTGACCGGCGCGGTGCTGGTCACGCTGGTCGTCCTGCTGAGCCTCAGTTACCGCTCGGTGGTGGTCGAGCGCGGCTCGTTCGCGCTGCTGCTTGAAAGTTGGGTACTGACGGCGATCAGCATATATCTGCTCGTCTTTCTCGCCATCCTCGTGGTTCGATACGCGGTCATGATGCTCTATTCCTACCTCGAGCACCTGGAGGCCGGCCGCCGCCCGCCGCCGGTTGGCGACGGCTCCGATGAGGGTTCGCTACCGATGGTGTCGCTGGTCGTGCCAGCGTACAACGAGGGAATGGTGATCGAGGCGGCGATTTGTTCGCTGCTCGAACTCGACTATCCGAACTACGAAATTCTGGTCATCGACGACGGCTCGAGTGACGATACCTACGAAAAGGCGCTTGGGGTGGCCAACGGGTCACGCCGCGTGTCGGTTCGCGTGATCACCAAGAAGAACGGCGGCAAGGCCGAGGCGCTGAACACCGGCATGAGTCAGGCGCGCGGTGAGTTTGTGTTGAACATGGACGGCGACTCCAAGCTTTCGCGTAACGTCATTCGCGCCTGCGTGCGGCACTTCGATGATCCGAGGGTCGGCGCGGTGGCTGGCAACGTCAAGGTCATCAATCGCGAGAACATCTGGTCGAACATTCAGGCGCTTGAGTATGTCGAAGGCCTGGCGATGGCGCGCAAGGCGCAAAGCTTCATGCGCTCGGTGAACATCATCCCCGGACCTCTGGGCATGTTCCGCAAGTCGGTGCTGCAAGAAGTGCAGGGCTATGATCACGATACCTTTGCCGAGGATTGCGATCTGACCCTGAAACTGCTGGTGCGCGGCTGGCATATTGCGTATGAACCGCTGGCGGTCGCCTGGGTCGAAACGCCCAGTCGCCTGCTCGACCTGCTCAAACAGCGCTATCGTTGGACTCGCGGCATTCTGCAGGCCATCGCCAAACACAAAAGCTCGCTATGGCAGCCACGCAAGGCCGGCATCAACTGCTTCATTCTGTGGTTCATGTTGTTCGAAGGCATCCTGTGGCCGTTCTCGACGATCCTGGGTAACTTCTTCTTCATCTATGTCGGACTTCAGTATGGTCTGTCGGTACTGCTGTTCTATTGGTGGCTGCAGCTCACCGCACTGGATATTGTTGCAGCGGCCTATTGCGTCATCGTCGAGGACGAAGAGCCGTCGCTGATTTGGTACGCGATCATGTTTCGGCTGTTCTACATCAACATCATCGATATCTCCAAGGTGCTGGCGTCGATCGAGGAATGGCGCGGTACGACGATGACCTGGGGCAAACTCGACCGCGAAGGCAAGCTTTGATGAAGGTAGTTGTATGGATCTGATTTCAATTCTCACGACGGTGATCTTGACCACGACCATTGGCACCGTGATCGTCGGATTCGCCGCGTATGGGGCATTCAAGCTGCGCGACAAACGCAAGCCCAAAGCCAACAGCGCACAGAACGGCGCCGGAGATGGCCAGATCGAGGCCATCTTCCTGACCCCCTACGTGCCCGTCGTCGCTGATGCTATTGCCCCTGCGCCCGCCACGGCTACAGCTACCGTCCCCGCCGCCGCCGCCGAATCGGTCACTCACTGATCGTCATGTCCTACCGCAAACGTCCGCTGTTCAATCGAATCGGGCCCTACATGGGCAGCTTCCTCGTGCTCGGGGTCACCGTGCCGGCGTTGTTATACGCGGTGATCATGGTCATGCTCGGTTGGCGCAATCCGGCCATGGGGGCGACGGCCTCGGTCAGCTTCTTTAGCCCGCGCGAGGCCCGGGTCTACCTATACCAGTCACCGTCGAGCTTCGATCATTTCGCTCGAGTCGGCGGCAACTATGAAAATCTGCTCAGCCCCTGGCGGCAATACTTCGCCGAACGTGGCCGCGCGTTCAAAATTGCCAAGGGCGCGGACGAGATTCAAAAGCTCACCAGTGGCGTGCTTGTCTTGCCGTCGGCAGTCGCGCTCAGCGACGCCGAGCGCGCCGCGATCGTTGCCTTTCGCGGTCGCGGCGGCTCGATTCTCGCCACCTGGGCCAGTGGCACCCGCAATGAGCGCGGCGATTGGGTCGGCTGGACCTTCCTGGAGGCGCTCGGCGCCAGCGATATCGCCGAGATGCCGGCCACTGAAGAGAATCGTCATCTCGTTCTGTTCGGCGAATCGACGGTCAGCCATACCCAGGGTGCCGGCCAGCGCGTCTGGATGGGCAAGGCCGCCGAGCCGCTGCTGCGCATGAAGGGAGCGCACATCGCTGCCCGTTTCATGAACTGGGCGCGCACGCCCGACGACGGACGGCTCGCCGAAGGCGCGGTCATTTACGCCGAGGAGAACCGCAAAGCGAGTCGGGCGGTGGTATTCGCATTTCCGGAAAGCGCCTGGGAGACGCGACCGCTGGTGGCGCAGTTACTGATCGATGACGCGCTGCGCTGGCTCCTGCACGATGTCGCCGTGGTTCGCTCGGCCTGGCCGGATGGCAAACGGGCGGCCCAGGTAATCGAGATGGACACTGAGGAAGGCTTTCCAAACGCAACGAACTTCGCGGCGCTGATGCGCACCAGCGGTATTCCGGCAACGTTCTTCGCGTTGACGTCGGTGGCGAAGAACAACGCGACCGTGCTCAACGAACTGGCCGTCGGCTTCGAAATCGCTTATCACGGCGATGTGCACACCGGCTTCAAGGGCCTCGATGCGACGACCCAGCGCAAACGAATCGCCGACATGCGCGCCGAGCTGGCATCGGTCTATCCGGGCGCGGGCAAGGTGGTCGGGTTTCGGGCGCCGACCGAAGGCTATGACCAGACCACCGAATTGGCGCTGCAGGCGGCAGGAATCCGCTACCATGCAGCCGATCCCGGCCGTAGCGAAGTCCGGCTGCCCTTGTTCGCAAAACTCGCCGATGCGCCGGTCAGTGAAGACCTGGTGGTGCTGCCGCGCACGCAACGCGATGATCTGAATCTGGCTGCATCGATGCTGGACCCCGAGCAGACTCGTCAGGCGCTGATCAGCGACTTCAATCATGCCACCGAAAGCGGTGCGCTGGGCTGGCTCAGCGTGCACAGTCAGAATTTCAGTGCTGGCAGCACACTGGCTCTGGCGTTCCCGGAGTTCCTGCAGCACACGCGCGCGCAGCAGAAGACGGTCTGGCTGGCCAGCGGCCGGCAGGTGGCCGAATGGTGGCGCGACCGCGAGCGTTTCCGTGCCGACTCATCGTATGACGGTCGGCGCCTGGACCTCAGTGTTTCCGTGATGGGCGACAAGCCGGTCAAGGGCGCAAGCCTGGTCGTCATGCTGCCGGCGCGGCGCATGCTGCCGTCGGTGCGCGGCGCCAAGGTCGGTACGACCCTGCCGGATATCGTTGCGCTGGACGAGTTTCGTGCATTGTTGCAGTTCGACTCCCTCAAGCCTGGCAACTATAATTACGTGGTGACCTTCGACAGCCATTGATCGCAGGATTCGGCGGCAAC
Organism: Burkholderiales bacterium; assembly: GCA_031363055.1. GTDB lineage: Bacteria > Pseudomonadota > Gammaproteobacteria > Burkholderiales > Burkholderiaceae_E > JANLTP01. The sequence goes on from JANLTP010000103.1 coordinate 4,845, forward strand.
GCATGTAACAATACTGCCTTGTCCTTGGCGAAATCGCATGCTCGTTCACCCAAACTTCAGTCCGATCGCAATCGAAATAGGACCGCTGGCCATCCGCTGGTACGGGCTCATGTACCTGCTGGCGTTTGTGCAGTTCTTCATGCTTGGGCGCTGCCGCATCAAGCGTTATGCACACGTTGCCGCTACCGGCATGACCGCACAGCGCGTCGAGGATTTGCTGTTTTACGGCGCACTCGGTGTCGTGCTCGGCGGACGCCTGGGCTATGTGCTGTTTTACAAACCGGCCTACTATCTGTCGCACCCGTTGGAAATTCTGGCAGTCTGGCAGGGCGGCATGTCGTTTCACGGCGGCTTGCTCGGGGTCATCGTGGCCTGCTGGTTATACGGTCGACGCCGTCAAATTCACTTTCTCGACATCCTTGATTTTGTTGCACCGTTGGTGCCCCTCGGCCTGGCAGCAGGGCGCATGGGCAACTTCATCAACGGTGAACTGTGGGGCCGACCGAGCAGTCTGCCTTGGGCGATGATTTTTCCGCAAGCCGGTGACCACATCGCCCGGCATCCGTCACAGCTCTATCAGTTCGCTGGCGAAGGCTTGTTGCTGTTTGTGCTGGTCTGGTGGTTCGCTTCGAAACCTCGCGCACGCGGTGCGGTCGCCGGTGTGTTTGCGATCGGTTATGCAGCGTTTCGGTTCGCTGCCGAGTTCGCGCGACAGCCGGACGCCTTCCTGGGCTTTTTGGCCGGCGGATTGACCATGGGGCAATTGCTGTGCATTCCCTTGCTGCTGGTCGGCGGGTACTTGTATTTGATGCCGTCACGTCAGCATGTTTGAGCGCCTCGCCCTGGTCAGACGCAACGCCCGCGATCGGGTCGATCTGAAACGATTGGTCGACGAATGCCGGCAAATTCTGGGCGTTCGCGGCGAATCGAACAGTGTCGCGATTGCGGCGCTCGCGGTCGAACGCTGCGGCCGATTATCGAGCGACGGCATACATCAATTTTTCCAGGCGCTGGCCGATGAATTCAATCCTGATCCGGGCGAAGTGCTGTCATTGGCCGAGCGCTATGCGGTGTCACGAACGCCTGAGAATCTGATTCGCCTGAGCCAGGCGGCCGAGGCGCCCCGGCAGGAGTTATTCCGACGCCTGAATCGGGCGCCGGGCGCGACCGCCATGCTGGTCCATTTGCGCGCGCGCCTGCTCGAGCGGCTCAAGCAGGACAAGAAGCTGATGGCGGTGGATTCCGATCTCGAGCATCTGCTGTCGTCCTGGTTCAATCCGGGTTTTCTGCAGATGGTGCAGGTCGATTGGCGATCGCCGGCCGCCTTGCTGGAGCGCATTATTCATCATGAGGCCGTGCACGCGATCGATGGCTGGAATGATCTGCGCCGACGGCTCGAGCCGGATCGTCGATGTTTTGCGTTCTTTCATCCGGCGCTGCCCGATGAGCCGCTGATTTTTGTAGAGGTGGCGCTGGTACCGACCATGCCGAATGCCATTGCGCCCTTGCTGGACCGCGCCGCCGAGTCAGTGCTTGCGCCAGACAAGTACCGAGTTGCGGTTTTTTATTCGATATCGAATTGTCAGCCCGGATTGCGCGGCATCAATCTGGGCAATTTTCTCATCAAGCGCGTGGCCGAACATCTGGCCCGAGAGTTCCCGAAGCTCAAGGCGTTCTGCACGCTCTCGCCGATTCCGTCGCTGGCCGCCTGGCTCGCCAAAGTCGATACCATCGGCGATGCTTCGTTGAAGCTGAATCAGAGCAAGAAGCTCAATGACAGCTTGAAAACCCTGCGGCAAAAACATGGCCATGACCTGTCGGGACTGATGGCTGGCGTTGCACCCATCGAGCGTGACCTGGAACCGTTGATGCGTCTGGCGGCTTACTATCTGGCCTTTCGATCCGGGGCGGGTGAGTCACAGAACAATGCCGACCCGGTGGCGCGCTTTCACCTGCATAACGGCGCGCGGCTCGAGCGCATCAACCCGCAGGCCGACCTGTCGCGCAAGGGTCTGAAGCAGTCGTTCGGGCTGATGGTCAATTACTTGTACGATCTCGAGGAAATCGAGAGTAATCATGAGCGATTTGTAGATGGCGACGTCAATGCTTCGAAGCCGGTGCACGCGTTGATCTGATCGTTGATGTATCGATCAAACTGTGGACTCGTTGATGTTGCTGTGGCTGTGTTGACATAAAAATTATGGGAGACAAAATTGATTCCTTCATTTTCACGACGGGCAGCATTAGTCGGCGCATTGGGTGCCGCAGCTTTGGGGCGAACCCGCAGCGCCTTCGCACAAGGCGCTAGCGGCTGGCCCAATAAACCAGTGCGCTTGATCGTACCGTTTGCAGCCGGCGGCGGCACCGATGCCTTCGCTCGGCCCTTGGCCAAGGTACTGTCCGGTGCCTTGGGTCAGTCGTTTGTCATTGATAATCGCGGCGGCGCCGGTGGCACACTGGGTGCCGATGTCGCGTCGAAATCGCCAGCCGACGGCTACAGCTTCCTGGTCGGTGCAGTGCATCACACCATTGCGGTGAGCCTCTATCCCAAGCTCGGCTATGACCTGCAAAAGGATTTGCTGCCGGTGACGGTGCTGAGTTACGTGCCCAATGTCGTGGTGGTCAACCCGGCCCGCATGGACGTCAAGAATTGGGCCGAGTTTCATCAGGCCATCCAGAAAAATCCGGGTAAGTACAACTACGGTTCGGCCGGCAATGGCACGACGCATCACCTGACGGTTGAACTCTACAAGACACTGACGCGCGGCTTTGCCACGCATATTCCGTATCGCGGTGCCGGGCCTGCCATGCAGGATCTATTGGCCGGTCAAGTCGACTTCATGTTCGATGGTCTGGGCACGGCGCTGCCGCAAATTCGCGCTGGCAAACTGCGTGCGCTGGCGCTGACCAGCTCGAAGCGCTCGCCGGCGTTGCCCGATGTGCCGACGCTCGGTGAAGTCGGTATCAAGGGTTATGACGCGCGCACCTGGTATGCACTCTGGGCGCCGCCCGGAACACCGGTCGAGATCGTCAACAAGTTGCAGCAAGCGACACGGACCGCGCTCGAGGGCGATGAGCTCAAGAAGGTTTGGGAATCGTATGGTGCCGACGCCGGCGGACAGTCACCGGCCGAGATGAAGCAGTTCGTCAACTCGGAGATTCAGAAATGGGCCAAAGTCGTCAAGGACTCTGGCGCCCGGCTAGATTGAGTGCCACAACGAGTGCCACACCATATAGGCTGCGAGCGTCAGCAATAACATCGCGAAGTACTTGCGCAGTTGCACCGTATCGGTCCGGTGCGCAATTCGCGCGCCGATCGGCGCGGTCAAAACACTGGCCAACGATATCAGGAGCAGACCTGGCAAATACAGATACCCCAGAGTGAAGGGCGCCAGATTCAGGTTGCGACCGGCCCAGATATAGCCGAGGGCGCCGCCCAGGGCAATCGGCACGCCGCAAGCGGCGCTGGTGGCGACCGCATTTTTCATGCTGACGCCGCGATTGCTCAGGTAAGGCACGGTCAGGAATCCGCCGCCGGCTCCGACCATGGCCGAGATCACACCGATCAGCGTACCGACGCCGAATAGGGCGCCGCGCGCCGGCAGGGTTTTGGGCACAGCGCCTTCGGCCAGCGGCTTTTTGGCCTTCAGCATCGTCATTGACGTGAACAGCAGGAACACTCCGAACGACAGTTCGAGCCAGCGTGCCGGCGCAAATCCCACCAATTGAGCGCCGAATAACGCGCCCAGGATAATGCCCGGGGTCAGTAGCGCCACCAGATCCCAACGCACCCCGCCGGCGCGGTGATGCGCCCGAACGCTTGAGAGCGAAGTGAACAGGATCGTGGTCAATGAAGTGGCGACCGCGACCTTGACGAGGTAGTCGGTGGCAATGCCCTTGTTGGCGAGAATCTGCATCATGAACGGCACCATCAACATGCCGCCGCCAATGCCCAGCAGTCCAGCCAGAAATCCGAGCGCGGCGCCCAGCAACAGACAGTAGGCGACGAGTTGCGGATCCAGAGCGATGAGTTGCAGATCCAATCAGGCCAGCCCGAGTTTCTGGGCCAATCCGATGCGTTGCAGCTTGCCGGTCGCGCCTTTCGGGATCTCGTCGAGCAGCAGTATTTTTCGCGGTACCTTGAAGTCGATCAAGCGACTCGCCACATAGTCGCGCAGTTCGCGCTCGGTGGCGGCGTGCCCTTCGCGCAACACCACTGCGGCGGCCACGTCTTCGCCGAGCTTGTCATGTGGCACCGAGAAGGTCACCACTTGTGCGACGGCCGGATGATCCATCAATACTTCATCGACTTCGCGTGGCGATATTTTTTCGCCGCCGCGATTGATGATTTCCTTCAGGCGACCGGTAATGCTGAGATAACCTTCGGCGTCCATGATGCCTTGATCGCCGGTGCGAAACCAGCCGGCGCTATAAGCCTCGTCATTGGCCTTCGGATTATTTTCGTAGCCGCTGGTCACGTTAGGGCCACGAATCACAATTTCGCCGGTAGCGCCGTGCGGCAGCAGATGGCCGTCGAGATCCATGATTGCGATATCAGGTCCGGCCGCTACGCCGACCGAACCCGGAATTCGTTTGGCGGGCGGCAGCGGGTTGCTGGCCATCTGATGCGCGGCCTCGGTCATGCCGTAGGACTCGATCAGCGGCGCGTTGAAGTTCGCCTCGATCTCGGCGATCACTTGGGGCGGCATCGACGAAGACGATGAACGAACAAAGCGCAGCGGATTGGCGGCGATGACCTCGCGGTTCTTGCCGGCGCGCGCGACGATGGTCTGATGCATGGTCGGCACAGCCGTGTACCAGGTCGGCTTGGCATCGGTCATCCAGCCGAAGAACTTCAGCGCGTTAAAGCCTGGCGAGCAATAGATGGTGCCACCACCCGCCAGTGGTGCCAACAGCCCGGCAATCAAGCCGTGAATATGAAACATCGGCATGATGTTCAAGCCACAATCATTGGCGCCAAGGCTCAAGGTGTCGCGAACGTTGCAGGCCGATGCACAGACATTGCGATGTGACAGCGGCACGATCTTCGGTCGCGAGGTGGTGCCCGAGGTGTGCAGGATCAGCGCAATGTCGTCAGCCATGGCGAACACTGGCTTGGTAGCGGCAAGTGGTTTGATGGCAATGGGCGCAATCTGCAACGCGCCGGCTGCGTCGCCGGCAATCACTTCAAGCACCGGAATGCCAAGCTTGCGAGCAACCGCCACCGCGTCCGATGCACTACCGCGCTCGACCAGCAAGGCCTTGGCCTTGAGGTCGGACAAATAAAATTCAAACTCATCGGCGCGATAGGCTGGATTTAACGGTGCCGCCGTCGCAGCGCATGCAACGGCCAGAAAACTGGCGGCCATCTCCGGACCATTGGGCAGCACGATCGCCACCCGGTCGTTGCGCCCGACGCCGGCCGCGTTCAACGCGCTGACTGCGGCCTCGATCGAGTTCCAGAGCTCACCATAACTCTGCGCGCGCCGATCCGGGGCACGCAAGGCCAGGCTGCTTTTGGCTGGCGATGACAGCAGTTGCGGTAGCGTTTCAAATCGTTGCATGGTCACACTCGAAGTTGCGAAATGTTGCTCGAAGCCCTAAATGTTGCTCAGCTCACTAGTTTTTGAGCAGTTTTTTAGTGATGTATTGCCAATGATCGGCTTCGACCGGGGTGATCGACAATCGATTGCCCTTGCGCAGAATCACCATGTCGTCGAGCGCTGCGGTGGCGCGTAACTCGGCAATGCTGACCAGCCTGGTCTTGCGCAGCGCACGAATATCAACGTTCATCCAGCGCGGGTTCTCGATACCGGCGGTGGCATCGAAATATTTCGAGCGGGCATCAAATTGGGTGGCGTCCGGGTAGGGCTTGGTGGCAACTTCAGCAATGCCGGCGATACCCGGCTCGGCACAACTCGAGTGGTAGAAAAATACCGGGTCACCGATTTTCATGAGATCGCGCATGTAGTTGCGCGCCATGTAATTTCGCACGCCGAACCAGGCGACCTTTTGTGCGGGCATGGCCAGGACATCGTCGATCGATATTTCAGACGGCTCGGATTTCATGAGCCAGTATTGTTTTTTGGCGGTGGCAGCGTTCATCAAATGATCATTCGAGTATCAGTTCGGTCGTCGAGCCGTACTCGACGCGAGTCCCCGCAAAACCGGCCAGCAGCTCGCCGCGCCAGATACGGGGCAAGGTCTGAATAATACCTGCGTGAGTGAACACGACAATGTCCAGCGTTCCGGACATTCTGTGCCGGGTCAAAACATCGCGCGCAAATGCCAGTGCGCGCTCGGCAACGGTTCTGACCGACTCGCCGCCGGGCGGGATGTGATCGGCAATATTCAGTCGCCAACGCTCGATCTCCTCGCGCCCGATATCGTCCCAGCGCTGTCCCTCCCAGTCGCCGAAGTTCATTTCGGCCACGCGTGCGTCTAGCGCCGGCGCTGGCCAGCCCCGAAGCTGCATGGCCAGCGCGGTTCGCTGACAGCGCTGCAAGGGACTGCTGTAAACCAGATCTGGCGCTGGCGACTGTAGCAATTCGCCGACCAGGCGATCGAGATCGGATTCATCAGGCGGCACATCGAGACGGCCATAACAGAGACCGACCTCGATATCCGGTTTCGGGTGTCGAATGAGGCGCAGGCGGATCGAGCGATCGCCAGTGTCAGTGTCAGCGGCTACGGGTTTCATTGAGCATTTTGATACAAGGTGAGCCAACAGGCCAGTCCAACATAGAACAGGGTTTCGCAAATCTGCTGGGTCGCGCCCAGGCAGTCACCGGTGTAGCCACCGAGACGCCGGAAAAATTTGCGCGACATCCAGACCGTTGCGGTGAGCGCGGGCAGGGCGGCCAGCAGGAACGCTTCATATTGTTCAAACCAGAGCGTCGCGGCCACTGTAGGCGCCAGACCGAATGCAATGGCCAGCAGGCAATCAAAACGAGTGACGCCCTGCGCTACCGGCTTGGCCTTGGTTTCATCGTCGCCCCGTGCGTAAGGCAGGATCATCATGACCATGACCGCGCAAGCACGCGAAAAAGTATGCGCGCA
>JANLTP010000191.1:0-24275 GCA_031363055.1 Burkholderiales bacterium
CCTAAACATCGACCCGGAGACGGCGGTCACGAAATGGTGTGGCGAGCCGATGGACTATGGCATGACGATCCACAACCTGATGGCGCGGCAGGCACGAGCGCTGCGCGTTGCCGCGGAAACGGACTGGTATTCCTATCCGCAGAAAATCCCAACCTACTCAACCCCTCGGCTATGAATTCCGAGAACGTGCCAGACGAAGGTCATACCGAGTCCACTTCGAACAAGCTGCTGCGCACCGACAGTTTATTGCTAGGTGCCGCGCGCTTCTTAATTTTTCGAACTTGAATTGCGGTAAGCGGACCGTCATCGGCCTCGTACTGAGGAAGCAACTTGACCGCCATAACGCGCAACGCCAGATGTATCGCCTGGGCCTCATCAACGCCCAGACGTTGTGCGAGACGCTTGGCAGTCTCGCGAGTAACGCCGGTGTTGCTGTCGGTCGGACGATAGTGGAACGCGATTTGGTCGCTAGATAACCGTGTAGCCATCAAATGCTCCTTTGATTCGGATATCGGCCAAGTTGACCGACTAGTTTCAACGGCCGGTGCGATAACACAGTTCCCAGATGCGAGCCTACGAATCTTGTCTGAGTGCAACACAAATTTAGGACTCGGTGCACGTATCGGGAACTACCGTCATGGCCGCGAACGCCAAGATTTGATCGGCCAGGGCCGCTTTGTATCCACCAAAGGCGGAGCCATCGACGTTGAGAAGCGGGGCGGACGGCGTCCATGTCTTCTTGGCCCATCCGAGTCCTCAGGAATCGAGTGTCCCAAGCTGCAGCGTTTTGATCACAGGCGGTGGCTCGGCCCCAAGTACAAGCTGGTCCAGTCGTTTTGTTGCCCAAGTCTCGATGCGCGGCTCCCGGTTCTTCATGTTGTACCCAGACCGATACTGCTACTTTGCAGGTTCACTGCTTTGATGTCCAGATGTAGCCGATCGTCCAAATTATCCGTTTCTAACGTTAAGTCAGGCGCGCGGATTAATGCGAATTTCCGTTCAACGCGTCTTGGAACATTTTGTTCACTTCTTCCTATTCGGGATGCCATGGCGTCAAGGTCTCGACTCCGTCGCTGTCTCGCGCATACTGTTCGCCACCAGAGCTCCAAAGATAAAGAGCGACTCCTTTGGCATGTAGTTCCTGAACCCTTGCTATAACCGAGGGCATAGCAACACGCGCGCTCCCGAAGGAACGAACCAGTGTGTCATCGACATCTACGAACACTGCGCGTTGTTTCATTTGTCGCCTAACGAGGTTGTGAAAAAACTATTGGCCGCTTGCGCCCCTACGCCGCACTCAGACATGCGCCGCGAATCAGCCAAGCCTCAGACAAAAATCAGTCAGTCTTTAACCAAGCCTAAGCCGCGCCGCCTCCTCCTGGCGCTGGCGCCGCGCCTCGCCAACGGCGATCAAGCGGTCGCGTTCAGCCGGGTCGACGCGGCCATAGCGCGCACGCCAATTGGGGTCGTCCTTCCAGGCATAGGGCGAAACCAGAGTGGTACGCGGGCAATTGGCTGACTCCAGCAAGCCCAAGGCAGACTTGACGATCGCCCGCTGCATATCCGGTCGATCCGGATGTCCACAGGGGTTTCCGAGCGGAAAATCATTGAACAGAAAACGCGGCACACCGCAGTGCTCGACGATATCGCGCGCCGACCCGACAATGACGGTCGGCAGACCATGGGCTTCAAGATGCCGTGCGACCAGACTCACGGTCTGGTGACACACGGGTCAAAGGGCGCTGATCAGCGCCGCATCGGCACCATCTTCGCGAAGTCGGGCGAGAATCTGCGGCGCATCGACGTCGAGCGTCTTGCGCTGGCTGTACTCGGTAGGAACACCATGAAAACGCGCAGTGAGTCCGGCAATCAGACCCTCACGTTCGGCGACCTGAACGGCTGCGATCGGCAGATAGCTCTCGCGATCGCGAGTGTGCGTCGACTCGCGATCCCAGGCCAGATTATCGGTATTCAGTCCGACCGGCATCGGATCGACCGCGCCTGACCAGACGTGACGAATACCCTGGGCATCTTTGTTCGACAGATCGAGCGGATGTGCGGTCGTCACCAGGCCAATGCGCGCCTCGCGCAAACTCTTTTTCAGGCGCACGAACGGCACATCGACATAGTTGGCCCAGACATAGTCGTTGTCATAGCCGATCGCCCGGTAGTATTCACGGGTGCGCTGAATATAGGGAATCGGGTCCGCGCGCTGGGTCATGCTCTGCATTGGCGACATTGGCTGGCTCTCCTTTAACTTCGTTGACTGCATTTTGCTTCATTGACTCCAAATCCTACCAGACGCTTCGGCTCCAAAAGGCACTTCATGACGACGGCAACACGACCCCTCGAATTCGGCTGGTTTTTACCCACCGGCGGTGACACGATTACCTACGGATCGAAAGACGGCATCGTGCCGCCGTCGATCGAGCTGTTCGAAAAAATTGCGTTGGCCGCCGAGGTTGCCGGCTTCGAATATCTGCTGGTGCCTGTGGCGACCGCCTGCTGGGATGCCTACATCAGTTCGGCCATGGTGTTGGCCCGCACCCGCCGTATTCGGATGCTGGTAGCCGCGCGGCCGGGTTACGTGACGCCTGTGTTATTAGCCCGAATGCTGGGCGCCATGGACCGGCTCTCGGGTGGCCGGGTCGCCGTCAACCTGATTGCGGGGCAGAGCGACGATGAAGCGCTGCAGGACGGCATTCGGCTAAGCAAAGAGGATCGTTATGCGCAAATGGAAGAAGATGTGACGATCATGAAGGCACTTTGGACGCAATCAGCGCCGTTGCATTTTGAGGGGCGCTTTCATTCTCTTCACGGTGCGCGAGCCATACCACGCCCACGCAAGGCACCGAGTTTTTACCTGGGCGGCGGCTCGCGCCAAGCCTGGGAATTATCAGCCAAGCACTCGGATGTGCATCTATTTTGGGGTGATACGGTTGAAACGATCGCCGCCAATATGTCGATCATCAAAACCCTCGCCGCCGGTTATGGTCGCGGGGAGGAGTTGGGCTTTGGCATGCGCTTGCAGATCATCTGCCGAGAAACCGAATCACAAGCCTGGGATGCCGCACACGCTTTGTTGGCGGGTGTCACCGATGCCGATACCGATCTGATTCGCAAGCATTACGCCAGCTCGGTCGCGAATCAACGGGTGCAGGAATTGGCACGCACGCATGGTGAGCTGATCGGCCCGCACCTTTGGACCGGCATCACGCGCGTGCGACCCGGTGCCGGCATCGTGGTGGTCGGCAATCCGGAGCAGTGTGCGGCGACCCTGCAGCAGTTCATCGACATTGGCTGTCACTCGTTTTGTCTGTCCGGTTATTTGCATGATGAAGAGGCAACCCGTTTCGGACAGATGGTCAGACCGCTGCTGGCGTTGCGCAATCCGGGACGCATGCCACTGACTGAGACGGGACCGAAGTGATCAGAAGCGCTGTTGCTGAACGTAGGTACGGTCTGCAAAGCACCGCATTACAATCAAGGTACAAAAACCAAGGATAGACATGAGCGGTTCTCCGAGCCTGGAACCCAGCGAGCGCGTACTCGACTACAGCCGCCGATTTCGGCGTTTTCTTGACGACGATGTTGCGCCGCTGGAGCGAGACCTGGCGGCTGCCAAGGTGGGAACACCCTGGCAGCCGCATCATGATGCGGCCGGACGCATGCATCCGACGGTCTGGGAAGCGCGGCGAGCGGTACAGCGACGCGCGGGTGCGCTTGGCCTGTACGCGCCGCATATAGGCACCGAATTCGGCGGCTCGGGTTTCAGTCGCCTCGAGATGCATCATGTCGAAGAATTCGTCTATCGAAACTCCGGTCTTGGTCTGGGACTGGCCGCCCTGGCCTGGACCGAGGGGCCGTATCCGTCGAGCGAATACATCAGCGAATCGTTGCGCGAGCGTTACCTGACGCCGCTCATCAAGGGCCAGATGACGCTGGCATTCGCCAACACGGAACTCGGTGGCGGCAGCGACGTTCTGGCGATGACCACCCACGCCCGGCGCGACGGCGACGACTGGATCATCAACGGGCGCAAATCCTGGATCACCAATGCCCATTTCGCCGATGTCGTGCAACTGGTTTGTGTGACCGAGCCCGGCGCCGGTACACGATCCTTGTCGATGTTCCTGATCGATACCAAAACGCCCGGTTTTCGCCACGGCATCGACATGCCGAACACCATGGATGACGGCTTCACCGGCGAAATTGTTTTCAACGATGTTCGCGTGCCCGCTGAAAATGTCGTGGGCGAGATCGGCGATGGCTTCGCACTGGCGATGATGTCGATCAATTGGCGGCGCGTCTGCCGCGGCGGCATGTGTGCCGGCTGGGGACAATGGCTGATCGAACGCGCCGTCCAGTACGCGCAGCAGCGCCACTCAGGTGGCAAACCGATTGCCGAGCACCAGGCGGTTCAGAACATGCTGGCCCGGATGGATATGGACGTCTACCAGGCGCGCGCGAGTTCGTTGATTGCGCAGGCCGAACTCGATCGACTCGGTCCATTCAAATTGAGGCCGCATCCCGACGTGCCCAGGCTGGTCAGCCTGCTCAAGGTCATCAACGACGAAGCATTTTTCCGGGTGGCCGATAACGCGGTTCAGGTGCGCGGCGCCGCGGGTTTGATGCGCGGCTCGCCTGAAGAGAAGATATTTCGGATCGCCCGCAATCTGCGTATTCCCGCCGGCACCACCGAGATCCAGATGAACGCAATTGCGCGTGGACTGTTGCGCAATGCATTGCCGAGATGATTTCATTGGCTTGCGTGACGGGTCGATTCCAGCCGATTCATGACCAGCATCTGGAACTGTTCGAACTCGCGCTGGCTCAACACGAGCATTTGTTGATCGCTATTACGAATCCCGATTCCGGCGCGCGTCATCAGGAACCGAGTTCAACGCACCGACACACGGCCGCCGCCAACCCGTTCAGTTACTACGAACGCGCGCGCCTGATCGAAGTTGCGATCGGCGCACGCGGTCATTCGGCTCGCTGCACCCTGGTGCCTTTTGATCTGGTCCGCAAGGAATTCTGGCCGCAATACGTACCGCTTGATGCACTGCATTTCGTGCGCACCTATGGCGACTGGGAACGCGAGAAGGCGCGCTGGTTTGCGCAGGCCGGCTATTCGGTCACTTTGATTGATGGCGATGTTTCGAAGCGCCTGAGCGCCGGTTCGATACGTGCCAGTATGCGCGCGGGCAATGGCGATTGGTATCGTCTCGTTCCGGCAGCAACCCGACCCTTGCTCGAGGTTATGCTCGCACGAACGTCGATGCGCGAGCGGACATCGATGAGCGCATATTCTTGAGCATCATCCACTACGGCGAAGATCAACCGCGTCTGGTCGATGATCGACTGCCGGTGGTACTGGTTATTCTCGATGGCCTCGGCGATCGGCCGATCCCGGAACTGGCGATGCGCACGCCCGCTGAAGCTGCACACACGCCGGTGCTGGATCGCCTTACTCAGCGCGGCGCCTCGGGCTGGCACTTGCCCTTTGGTTGGGGACGAGCACCGTCCTCCGAGCTTGCCCATTGGGCGCTGTTCGGTTATGCCGATGTGCCGTTTCCCGGGCGCGCCATTCTGGAGGGCATCGGCGCCGGTCTCGACGTACCGATGGCCGTGGCCACGACCTTCGCTTCTCTACGAACCTCGCGAGTCGCCGATGGCCGCGTCTGGATCACCGGACGCGCAGCCCCGGACGATAACGCCGATGCCGATGAACTGCTGGCCGAACTGGTGCCGTTTCTCGAACGACAACACGTGTCACTGACGTCATTAGGCCGGGGCGAGGCCTTGCTGCAGTTTCAACGATTTGCGCATGGCGATGTCACCGACTCGGATCCCTTCTTCGAACATATTCATCCGTGGCTGCAGGTCTGCGCAACCCATGTGGATGGCGGCGGCCTGGCCGATGAAATGACGCGTTTGTTGCTCGAGATTCGCCAGCGTTTGATCGATAGCGCGGTCAACCAGGCACGACAGCAGCGCGGCAAGCCCGCCCTCGACGTGCTGTCGACCAAATGGTCTGGTGCACGGGCGCCGGTACCGAGCTTTATCGAGCTGACCGGAGTCACAGGAGCGGCCGTGACCGACTCACGCCTTTATCGCGGACTCGCCGGCTTGCTGGGCATGACCCAACAACATCGAGCCGCGCCGAAAGCCTTGGCTGCCGATTTAGCAGCCGACCTGGCCGCCGACATCGCCAAACGAATCGCTATCGCGGAGCAGATGATCAACGCCGGCGCGCGCTTTGTGCACGTCCATACCAAGGCTACCGATGAAGCGGGCCATACCAAAGATCCGTGGGCCAAGCTGAAGGCACTCGAAGCACTCGACCCCGGTCTCGCAGGGCTCGAGCAACTCGCAACGCGCGCCATCGTCGCGATCACCGGCGATCATGCGACGCCTTCGGTCAATGGCGTTTTGCATACCGCCGACCCGACGCCGTTGTTGCTGCTCGGCCCGACCATTCGTGCCGATAACGTGACCGAGTTCGGCGAGTGTCACGCACGTCATGGCTGGTTCGGCGTTGTGCAGGCCCATGAGTTGTTACCCCTGCTGTTCTCGCATGCGAATCGGCCGATGTTCCTGGGCCATCGAGCGACGGCACTGCAAACCCTGGCATTGCCCGACGACCCGCCGGCTATGCCGCTACTAAACCCTTCCTGAGAGGAGTTTCAATTCATGAGCTCAATGAACCGACAGATCCAGCTCGCCGGCATTCCCACCGACAAACTTGGGCCTGAGCATTTCAAAATCGCGCAGGCGCCGATGCCGACAGCCGGCGACGGCGAACTGCTTCTGAAGATCAAGTTGATCTCGCTCGATGCGGCGAACCGCGCCTGGATGCAAGGTGCAACCTACCGCACTGCGCTCGAGGCCGGTCAGGTCATGGCGGGCGGATCGCTGTCCGAAGTCGTACAGTCCAATGCACCCGGCTTTGCACCGGGCGATCTGGTCTTCGCCGACACCGGCTGGCAAGAGTATGCCGTGCTCGCAGCCGCGCGCGTTCAGAAGGTCGAACGCTGCGACCCGCTGTCGCATTTGCTCAGTGTCTATGGCGTGGCGGGTCTGACCGCCTACTTCGGCTTGTTACAAGTAGGGCAGCCGAAATCCGGCGATACCGTCGTTGTCTCGGCTGCGGCCGGTGCGGTCGGTGGATTGGTCGGGCAGATCGCACGAATCAAGGGCTGTAGAGTCATCGGTATCGCCGGTGGTGCATCGAAATGTGCCTGGCTGAAATCCGAACTTGGATTCGACGACGCCATCGACTACAAGGCCGGCAATTTGTCAGCCGCGCTAAAGGAGGCTGCGCCCAAAGGCATCGACGTGTATTTTGATAACGTCGGTGGCGACATTCTCGAAGCCTGCCTGTTTCGCATGAACCAGAACGGTCGCATCGCCTGTTGCGGTGCTGTGTCGCAATACGACGGTACTGCGCCCCGGCATGGCCCGCGAGGGATTCCAGGACTGATCGTTACCAAGCGGCTGACCTTGCAGGGCTTCATCCTTTACGACTTCGCCAGCCAGCGACAAACCGCCCTGAGCGATCTGCGGGCCTGGGTCGAGAGCGGCAAAATAAAGGTTTGCGAAGACATCATCGACGGTATCGAAAACACACCGGCTGCGCTCATCGGTCTCTTGGCTGGCGCCAACATCGGCAAGCGCATGGTGCGGGTTTAATATGGTATTTCACCCGATACCGCGTGACGCCTGGCTGGCGACACGCAGCGAGCCGATTTTGGAGCCAGATCTGGCGATCGTTGATCCGCATCATCATCTCTGGCGGCGCGGCGAATGGACCTACGAGGGAGACGAGCTGCTCGCCGATCTGCGCAGCGGTCACGATATCCGCGCGACCGTATTTTTGCAATGCGGTGAACGTCATCATCAACACGGCCCGGAGTCTTTGCGACCGGTCGGCGAAACCGAATATGTGCGCGGAGTCGCCGAATTGCTCCAGGCGCGCTACCAGGTAGAGACTTGTCAAGGCATTGTCGGGCGCGCCGATCTGACCCTCGGCAGCGAGGTCGATGCCGTGCTCGAGGCACAGATCGAGGCGGGTGCCGGACGTTTCAGAGGTATCCGCCACAGTGTTGCGACCATTGACGACGACGCGATCCTATCCTCGCAGCCCGGCAGGCCACCGGCCGGATTGCTGCTCGATGCACGTTACCGCGCGGGCGCGGCACGCCTCCAAAGCCACGGCCTGAGTTTCGACTGTTGGCTATACCACACCCAGCTTGATGATCTGGCTTCGCTGGCTAACCAATTGCCCGATTTGCCAATCGTGATCAATCACGTCGGAGGCCCGCTCGGTATCGGCCGATGGCACGGCAAACGCGACGAGGTGTTCGCGCAGTGGCGCCAGGCGATGCAAAAACTCGCGCAATATCCGCGGGTGCACGTCAAACTCGGCGGACTCGGCATGCGCTCGATCGGTTACGGATATTTTGATCGTCCGATGCCGCCCTCGTCCACCGAGCTCGCCCAAGACTGGGCGCCCTGGATCGACTTTTGTATTTCGACGTTTGGACCCAGGCGTTGCATGTTCGAGAGCAACTTTCCGGTTGATCGCTGCTCAACCAGCTACAGCGTGCTCTGGAATGCATTCAAGCGAATGGCCGCAGGCTACAGCGCCAGTGAGAAGGCCGACTTGTTCGGCCGAACCGCGATCAACTTTTACCGGCTTGATGCAAAACTGCTTGACTGAGCAGGCTCGCCAGCCACGCAATGATTGTAAAATTACTCCGGCTTGATGCCGGCATCTTGTACAACCTTGGCCCACTTCGCCGATTCATTGCGCACAAAACTCGCGAATTCAGCGGGTGTGGTCGGCGTGAAGCGCGCACCTTCGTTAGCTAACCGGGTCTGTATTTCGGGCGTACGCAAGATGCGCATGACTTCGGCATTCAGCTTGTTCGTGATGTCACCCGGCAATCCAGCCGGGCCGAACAGGCCGATCCAGTTGCTCGCATCAAACCCCGGTAGTCCCGCCTCAGCCACGGTCGGCACCTCGGGCAGCGCTGGCGAACGCTCTTTACCAATCACGGCAATCGCCCGCAGTTTGCCAGCTTTGACATGCGGCATGGCGGTCGGCATGGTCGCAAACAGCATCGACGTCTGGCCACCGATGAGATCGGTAATCGCTGGCACGTTACCCTTGTATGGAACATGGGTGACATCAACCTTGGCCATCGATCGGAACAGCTCGCCCGCCAAGTGACTGGTTGTGCCGATACCGGCCGAGGCGAAACTGAGTTTGGCCGGTTGCGCGCGCGCCATCGCAACCAGGTCCTTGACAGTGCGCGCCTCAAGCGCCACCGGTGTCACCAGCAGGCCCTCGGCCTCGATGACCAGCGCAATCGGCGTAAAGTCCTTGGCAATGTCGTAGGGCATGCTCTTGTACAGCGCCATATTGACCGCATGCGTGCCGATGCTGCCCATGACGAGGTTATAGCCGTCAGGCGGTGACTTGGCGACCACGTCGGCACCGATATTGCCGCCGGCGCCCGCGCGATTTTCAACAACCACCGGTTGACTCCAGGTCTCGGCGAGTTTGCCGCCGATGATGCGTGCGAATTGATCAGCGATTCCGCCTGCTGGAAACGGTACAACAATGCGGATCTGTTTTTGCGGCCAGGCCGCCTGCGCCGAGACGAGCGCAGGGGCAAGAAGGGTCATCAAAACGGTGGCGGCCTTCAAGAGCAAACGTCGACTCACTGTGAATCCTTGCGGTTAAATCGAAATGATGTGGAAAAGGTCTAACTCAGTAGTTCCCGAAAATCGTTGCGGGCGCAGCGCACCTCTTCGCCCGCCGCCGGCACTGCACCTGCCATTCCAAAGTAACCGTGGATCAGCCCAGCGCCGCGGTGTTCACGCACGACCACCAAGGCAGCCCGCAGCGCAGCCGCATAAGCAATCCCTTCATCACGCAGCGGATCGAAATAGGCGGTGCAAACTACGGCCGGGGCGACGCCATCGAGCCGCTTGGCGCGCAGCGGTGATACCCTCGAATCGCTTTGCTGAGAACGATCCGGCAGGTCCGGCAGATAGTGATCCGCGAACCAGCGCATGACGGCCAGCGTCAGAAAATAGCCGTTCGCATTTTCCTCGCGCGACGGGTAGGTTCGGTTGATCGCTGCATCGCCAAAACCACCGACGACGTCGGTCACCGGGTAAACCAGCAACTGCGCGGCCAGGTGCAAGCCTGCATCGCGACTGGCCAGCGCAACCGCCGCCGCCAAGTTGCCGCCGGCACTGTCACCGGCCACGCCAATTCGCGCCGCATCACCACCCAGCGAGGCGGCGTTCTCAAATACCCAGCGCGTCGCCAGCATCGCGTCCTCAAAAGCGGCCGGGAACGGCGCCTCGGGCGGCCGGCGATAGTCGACGCTGACCACCACCACACCGATCTCGATCGACATCGAGCGGCATTGCCGGTCATGGGTTTCAAGATCACCGCCGACCCAGCCACCGCCGTGAAAAAACACCACGGTGGGCACCGGCCGGGCCGTCGGCCGATAAATCCGGATCACAGGCCCATTCGGTATCCGGGAGTCTTCCACCGATGACGGCTGCGGCAACGGTTGGTCACTGCGCGACGCTGCGATCGCTCGCAGTTGTTCGCGGCAACTCGCCGGTGTCATGTGCGGCGGATCGAAAGCGGGCAGCACGGTCAAAATTTGCGCAATCATCGGATCAAGCGGCGTTGTCATGGCAAGTTCCCGGTTCAAGTCATCCAATTAATAGTACTGTACGACACCCTGCTGCCAACCGACATCTGAAAAGGAACGCCATGCCATTTGACCCCTCACCGAAGGTCCAGCAACTGCAGGCGCGGCTCGGCGCAGTCTTGGACGAACATATTTACCCGAATGCAAAGCGCCATGTCGAAGAAGCCGAGTCACTGGGTCCGTGGAAGGTCCTGCCGATCATCGACGAGCTCAAGCCGCAGGCCAAGGCGCTGGGACTGTGGAATCTGTTTCTGCCCGAATCCGAACACGGTGCCGGCCTGACCAATCTGGAGTACGCGCCGCTCTGCGAAATCATGGGCCGCTCGTTCCTGGCGCCCGAGGTGTTCAATTGTTCGGCACCGGACACTGGCAACATGGAAGTGCTGGCGCGCTATGGGACAGCGGAGCATCAGGAGCGCTGGCTCAAGCCCTTGCTGGACGGCGAAATCCGTTCCTGTTTTGCGATGACCGAGCCGAACGTTGCGTCGAGCGACGCGACCAACATCGAATCATCGATCGTGCGACGCGGCGATGAGTATGTCATCAACGGTCACAAGTGGTACACCACCAATGCGACTGACCCGCGCTGCAAGATCGGCATCTTCATGGGCAAGACCGATCCAAATAATGTCGATCGCCACAAACAGCAGTCGATGATTCTGGTGCCCATGGATGCGCCGGGCGTCAAGGTGCTGCGCTCGATTCCGGTGTTCGGTTTTTACGGCATGCCCGATCGCGCCTCGGAGGTCATGTTCGAGAACGTCCGGGTACCCGCCACCAACATGTTGCTGGGCGAAGGCCGCGGCTTCGAGATTGCCCAGGGTCGCCTCGGACCTGGCCGCATTCATCATTGCATGCGTCAGATCGGATTGGCCGAACGCGCGCTCGAACGTATGTGCCGGCGTACCCTCGAGCGCGTCGCCTTCGGCAAGAAGGTGGCCGAACAGGGCGTGACCATCGAGCGAATTGCCGAATCGCGCATCATGCTCGAGCAGGCACGGTTATTGACCTTGAATGCCGCCTACCGCATGGACACCGTCGGCAACAAACAAGCGAAGACTGAAATTGCGATGATCAAGGTCGCCGTGCCGAACATGGCCAGCAAGGTCATCGACTGGTCGATCCAGGCACACGGCGGTGGTGGCACCAGCAATGACTTCGGCCTCACGCATGCCTACGCCATGTCACGCGTCTTGCGGTTGGCCGATGGGCCCGACGAAGTGCATCGCAACCAGATCGGCAAACTGGAGCTCAGGAAGTATCAGCAGCGCGGCTGAGAACCTCGGGGTTCAACCGGACTTCTGCACGCGCTCCAAAAATGCCTCGATCAACCCCGACGGCGCCTTGACCACATGCTGCGCCCCCGGAAAGGTTCCAGAGCGTACGTCCTGCACAAACTCCTTGAACCCGGCTACGCGCTCGGCCTGCATCGCCTGCTTCATCGTAAACAGGTCTCGATACTGCTTCGAGTGTCGTGGGTACGGCGGACCGTTATTACCCAGAATATCGTCGGCGAACAGGAATTGAATGTCACCACCGCTGCCCGCGCCTATCGATGACGTCAGCAGACTCGTGCGCGGGCTGATCTGCGCCAGCAGTTCAGCGGGAATCACTTCAACCTCGACGGCCCAGGCGCCGGCTGCCTCAAGCTTCTTGATTTCCTGATAAACCCAGAGTGCTTCGTCGACGGTCTTGCCCACCGCCCGCAAGCCACCGGTCCAGGTGCTCTTTCTGGGCACCAATCCGGCGTGGCCTTCGACCGGAATGCCAGCCTCAGCGGCGGCGGCCACCCAGCGCGGCGACCATTGACACATGATGCCGTCGGCGCCGAGCTCCATGGCCTGATAGCCAATGCGAACCGCTTCGGCCTCGGTCGCTGCTGCAACCAACGGGACCGAAAACGACATGAAGGTGTGCGGCGCCGCTTTACGAATTTCGGCGGCGAGCTCAGGTCGTTTCGGATCGAAGCGTACCTTCATCGTATCGATACCAGCCAGCTCTGCGGCCGCGGCCTCTTCGACCGAAAACGGCAATGTTTCGGTGAGCACGCGCTTGCCCTTCAAATCGCGCAAATCCTTGACCGTGTAGTTGCGCAGCCCGTAAGCACCGCCTAGAGACATGACGCGCTTCAAGCCGCGCTCGGCGGCATCGCGTGCTGGAATTCCGCCGTCGCCGGTTGCATGGGTTGCCATCACTTGTCTCCATTGATGCGTCGGGGTGATCATCGTTTGCGCGAGGCCGGCGCGGTCACTTCGATTCCAGATGGAATACCCGTGATCTGTCGATGTTACAACGCCCTGCGGTACCTCCAGCGACCGTCGGTTCGAATAAATTCACTGATCTCATGAAGTCGATGCGCACGACCGCCAATCTTGTATCGGGCAACAAATTCAACCGTCGCCTGATGGTCGGAAAGTTGACGATGCGCTTTAACGTCAAGTCCTATCCAACGAAATCCGGGCGCAGTTTTTTCGATGAACGATGGTCGAGTTGCCGGATCCCAGGTGGCCGACAAGTAATCGGTCAAGTCATAGACATAGGCGCAATAGCGCGACTGCATCAGTTGCAGGGCGGTGTCGGCAACTTGCTGACTCTGGTGCAAGCGAGCGCAGCAGGATTGATAACTACTACCGACACCACAAGGGCAAAAGCTGGATGGTTTTGCAGTCGTCACGACCCTACACCCGATCCAGGACTCGCAAGATCGCAGCATGCAGTCGACTTTGCGCATCATCGATGTCACGTGCGGCCTGGATACTTCGCCACGCCACAAAACCATCCGGCCGGATCAATAGCGCACCCGCTTCATCAACCTCGCACCGTTTGCGCCAGGTGCAGTACAGATCCTGGGCGCCGGCGGTGCCTACGACGACCGTGCGTAGATACGGTAGCGCAAGTTTCTCGGCCGCCTGTACCCATGCCGTGCCAGATAGGCCGGTGACGAGCGAGAACTTGCCTTTGCCAACAACATCGAGTGTCGACACCCGCTTGCCGGCCGCGCTGACCAGCCACGCGTGTGGAATCTTCGCACCGGGCCGGGTAGTAGCTTGCAAGTAAAGCTGTGGATCACGCTTCCAGACTTCAGGTTCAGTGTCGGCATCGCCGATCACAGCCGCCGACTGATAACGCTGATTCAGCTCGACGCCTTCAGCATTGAATTCGTAGTTCTTGAAATCCAGCGCTGCCGCCAACGCGGCTCGCCGTTCGGCGCCCTGTGCCGTCGGGCTTGCCAGCTCCTGCAGGCCGGCCGCCACCGGGTCGGCGGCTGTGGTATCGCGAAAGCAGCGATTCAGCGGCGCATAGTCGAGGCGCGATTGATTGGCCCGCGCAACCACCTGCTTGCCCACCGGTGCGCGCTCCAGAGAATACGAATCCAGGAGTCGTTCGCCGGCATAACCCTTGATGACATAAGCCAGTTTCCACGCCAGGTTGAACGCATCGCCCATGCAGGTGTTCGAGCCCAGACCACTGGACGGCGGATGGCGATGCACCGCGTCGCCGCCACAGAAAATGCGGCCCTTCGAGTAAACCGGCGCATGGGCCTGGTTCACGTACCAGACCGAGCTGGTTTCGATCTCGATCTCGAGGTTCGGGTCGCCAACCAACAGTCGGATGCGGCGCGTGACCTCCTCGGGCGAAAAATCCGGTTCGCCCTTGGCCATATCGAAACCCCAGCCCGCGATCCACTGATGCCAGGGTTGAATAGCGCGCAGCAGACCCATGCCGATTTCGCCGAACGCTGCGTTGGACGTGACGATCCAATACAAGATGCTCGGCCGATGCGCGACATAGCGGGTCAGATCTGCTCGGAACAAAATATAGGCGGTGCCGGCGCGAGCCAGTTCGCCATCGAGCTTGAGTCCGGCATCGTCCATGACCTTGGAGCGCGCGCCGTCGGCACCGACCAGATATCGCGCACGCAGCCGGTGCTCTCGGCCTGAGTGGCGATCCTTCAGCAAGACACTGACCCCGTCATTCTGTTCGGTGTAGCCGAGATATTCGGTGTTGAACAAGAAGCTGGCGCCGCGCGCCGCGGCATGTTTGACCAGCAGTGGCTCCATCCTGTTTTGCGGCAGATCCATCATGCCGCAGGGGCTGCCTTGCAGGTAATCACCGATGCGCTCATCACCGGTACCCCATGTGCGCAAGCGCGCAATTTCTGGTCCGGCCAAACTGGTCGTAAACAGCGTGTCGCCCATCCATTGCCACGGCGTGGCGTCGCGGCGCGCCTCGTCTTCGATGTCAAGGTCTCGCAGTACCTCAACCGCTCGTTGATTGGTGATGTGGGCGCGCGGCGTATCGGCCGTCCAGTTGGCTCGACTGACGACCTGCGTGCGTACGCCATAGGTAGCCAGCGCCAAAGCGTTGGTGGCACCCATCGGACCGGAGCCGATGATCAGTACATCGGTGTCGAACGCCTGTGGATCAGTCATGACCGCGTCGCCCCTTAAGAATTGAGCGCGAAGTTTAATCGCTTGTCATTGGAGGTCAGCCAAAATCAGCCGAAACTGACCACTCTGCCTTGCGACTTTGCTCGCTCGTCGATCACCTTATGAGATTCCGGTAGCGGCCCGAGGTATTCTGCACGGGGCCGTATGAGGCTACCGTATTTTCGCTGTTCAAGAATATGGGCGATCCAGCCGACCACTCGGCCGATGGCAAAAAGCGCAAAGGCGGCGCCTGCGGGCAAGCCGAGCTGACGGCGCACGGCGACCAGCGCAAAGTCCACCGACGGCCGCAAGCCGGTGGCCTCGAACACCGCCTCGACGAATCGATCGCGCACAACGTCGGTCGGCAAATGCGCGAGCAGACTGCGGGCACGCGGGTCACCGTTCGGATAGAGCGGATGGCCGAAGCCCAGACCGATTGGCGTGAAACTGATCGCAGCAGTGGTGTTGGCGGCGGCAACCACTGAATCGAAGAACTGCCGGTGTTCGGTCGGCGTCCGGGCCGGCAGCGACATCCAACCGGGCCAGGCCTCCTCGATCGCCGCCGTCGCACCTCCATGGCGAGCCCCGGACAATGCCGCCAACCCGGCGGTGACACAGGCCGCCATCGAGGCGCCCGACGAGGCAACACAGCGCGCGGTAAAACTGGAAACATTCAGTTCGTGATCCGCGCACAGCACCAAGGCCCTCCGGAGCAGGTCTGCCGCTTGTGTCTCCAAGCCCCAGATCCGCTGCAACTGCTCGTGCATGGGACGCCGCGCAAACTTGGCAGGACAGGCCCGCAGTGTCGTGCTCGCGCGCATCCAACGTAACAACTGAGCGCCCCGCGCAATCGAGCTATCCAAGGTCTGCAATTGTTCGCCTTGTTGACCCACGACAACCTGAAACGCGTTCAAACAGTGTTGCGTATGCAGCGTTCGAGACGAACCGTTTGCCCCGCCCAGCGCTCGAAGTGCCATTGCACCAGGTTCAGCCAAACCCGGTTTGAGCAATGTCGCGGCATCACAACCCCACAAGCTGCCCGCCAACTCCTCCAGCGTGCTGTACTCGGCGAGGGCAACGGCGTCCTGGCCACGATAGTAAAGATTGCCATCCTTGATGAGGGTCAGCGACGACTTGAGCACCGGCATCCCGTGCCAGTTCAGGCTGGCTCGCGCAGCGGACCGAGGATTGCGGGTCGTGCCTTGCTGGCGCAACAACCGCTCAACATCGCTACGCCGATAGCGCTTGTTTCGACTGCCCGGCACCGCTTCCGATTCCAGCAGTCCGCGACTGACGTATGCGTATAGCGTCTGCGCCCTGACGTTCAGCCGGGTCGCGGCTTCACGAGCATTCATCCAGGCTTGCATGGTCAACTCCTGTTTGCGCAATCATAGCGGGGCGGGGAATGGGATTGAACCAATCAAGTTAGCCGACTGCCAATTTTCAGCCCGGCCTGTGTATCATCGGAGATACTATGAAAAACGCCCAGTCAAGTATTGATTCTGCCCCGATCGCGAACGCAACCGGGACACTGAACTTCGACCCTGATGCGCTGCGCGAAAAATACCGCATTGAACGCGACAAGCGCCTGCGCAGCGAAGGCAACGAACAGTACCAATCGGTCGCGGGGGACTTCACTCGATACGTGGACGACCCCTACGTTGAACAATCGATCGTCCGTGCGCCGCTGACCGATATCGTCGATGTCGTCATCGTGGGCGGTGGTTTCGGTGGTCTGATCGCCGGCGCGCGCCTTCGCGAGGCGGGCCTTTCGCGGATTCGCATCATCGAGAAAGGCGGCGATTTTGGCGGCACCTGGTATTGGAACCGATACCCTGGCGCGGCCTGCGACATCGAGTCCTACATCTATTTGCCCTTGTGCGAAGAACTGAATTTCACCCCAAAAGAAAAATACACGCACGCACCCGAGATCTTGCAACACAGCCGCAATATCGGCCTGCATTACGACCTGTATCGCGATGCCTGTTTTCAAACCGAGGTCACCGAACTGCAATGGGACGAATCGGACGCACACTGGATTATTCGCAGCAATCGCAATGACGCGATGCGTGCCCGCTACGTCGTCATGGCCAACGGGCCGCTGAATCGCCCGAAGTTGCCAGGCATCCCTGGTATCACCGACTTTCAAGGACACACGTTTCACACCAGTCGCTGGGATTACCAGTACACCGGTGGCGGACCCGAGGGCGGCCTCGACAAACTGGCCGACAAGCGCGTCGGCATCATTGGCACTGGCGCAACGGCAGTGCAGTGCGTGCCGCATCTGGGCGCTGGCGCGAAAGAACTCTACGTGTTCCAGCGCACACCCTCCTCGATCGATGTGCGTAATAACCGTCCCACCGACCCGGCCTGGGCAGCGAGTCTGCAACCGGGCTGGCAGCGCGCGCGGATGGAGAACTTCAACACCTTGACCTCCGGTGGAATCATCGAGGAAGACCTGATACAGGATGGTTGGACCGAGATCATTCGCAATCTGATCAGCATGGCCAACTATCGCGGCAAGGGCATCGACCGCCAGGAGGTACCCAAGCTCATGGAGTTGGCGGACTTCAGAAAAATGGAACAGGTGCGGGCGCGTGCCGAGGCGATGGTCAACAACCCGCAGACCGCCGAGGCGCTCAAGCCCTATTACCGGCAGTTTTGCAAGCGCCCGTGTTTTCATGACGCTTATCTGCCGACGTTTAACCGCAGCAACGTTCACTTGATCAATACCGACGGCCAGGGCGTCGAAGCCATCACCAGGAACGGCGTGGTGGCGAACGGCATCGAATATGAACTGGACTGCCTCATCTTCGCGACCGGCTTTGAAGTTGGCACCGGCTATACCCGGCGCTCGGGCTACGATGTCATCGGCACCGGCGGGGTGCGGCTTAGCAAGCAGTGGGAGGACGGTATGCGCACCTTGCATGGCTTGCATGCGCACGGCTTCCCGAACCTGTTCGTCATGAGCAATTCACAATCGGCGTTCACGACCAATTTTCCGCATGCGATGGACGAATCAGCCAAGCACATCAGCTACATTGTCAGCCAGTGCAGGAGCCGCAATATCAAGGCTATCGAAGCGTCCAAAGAGGCTGAAGATGCCTGGGTTGCCGAGATCATCCGGTTGTCGCGACTCAATCAGGATTTTCTGGCTTCCTGCACACCGGGCTACTACAACAATGAAGGCCAGCCCAATCCCAGGAGCATTCAGAACAGCAGCTACGGTAAGGGACCCAACGCATTTTTCGCGCTGATGAAAGCGTGGCGCGAAGAGGGTTTGATGGCTGGGTTGGAGTTGCGAAGCTGACCCGTGGTTCGGACGGCTATTTCGCGAGTGCCATGGCCACAGCCCGGATGGCGAGCAAGTAGCCGTCGGCACCGAGACCGCAAATCACCCCCCTTACCGACTGCGACACCGACGAATGCCGGTGCTGCTCGTCGCGCTGATGAATATTGGAGATATGGACCTCGAGCACGGGTTTGCTGATCAGCTTTAACGCGTCCACCACAGCGATGCAACCAAAGGACAAACCGGCCGGATTGATGACGACCGACGCATCCTTCTCGAACGCTTCCTGAATCCAGTCGACCATGACCCCTTCGTGATTGGTCTGGCGAAACTGGCACTCAAGTCCTAACTCAGTGCACAACAATTCGGTCCGGGATTTGATCTCGGCCAACGTCGTTGTTCCGTAAATATGAGGTTCACGTTTGCCCAGCATGTTCAGGTTGGGCCCATTCAGGACATAGACAATGTTGCTCATGGTGGATCTCCGATGATTGTGGTGTTCTTGGAAAAGTCGGTGAAAACCTGATATAGTCATCTTACATGACCATACTGACGGGACGAGGCCATTCATGCAAATCAACATAGCGCAGGCAAAAGCACGATTGTCCGAGCTGGTTCAGAAGGCCATGCTCGGTGAAGAGGTCATCATCGCGAAGGACAACATGCCGCTCCTGCGTTTGGTTCCGATCGATCCCGTTCAGTCCTCACGAAAGCCCGGTTCTGCGAAGTCCGAGATCATCTCGGTAGCCAAAGACTTCGATCAAACACCTGATGATTTTGATGGCTACCGATAGGCTGCTGCTGGATACACATACCTTCCTTTGGTGGATCCAGGACTCGAAGGAGCTTTCCTCAAAGAGTCGCAGGGCGATCTCTAAAAGTACGACGGCTTGTTATCTGAGCGCAGCCTCGGTTTGGGAAATGGCGATCAAGGCTTCGCTGGGTAAACTCGAGCTTATCGGATCTGTCGAACAACTCGTATCCAAGCATCTGGCGCTGAACGGTTTCAAGCTTCTTGATATAGCCTTTCGTCACGTGGTGCGGGTTCAAAGCCTCCCGCTTCTTCATCGCGATCCATTCGATCGGTTGTTGATCACACAAGCGCAATGCGAAAACCTCACCCTGGTGACCAAAGACGCTGTATTCGATCAGTACGATGTCGAACTGCTTTGGTAGGCGACTGACTTACCGGGCCGGCGCCGGCGCTTGGGCAACGGGCGGTTCGCCCATAAAAATTTCAACCCGCCGGTTTTTGGCCCGACCCGCGTCGGTATTATTCTCGGCGATCGGCTCATGTTCGCCTCGGCCGTCAACCGTTATCCGCCCCGCAAGCGCTCCGCGATCACCGAGATAGGACTTGACGCTTTCGGCGCGATGCAAGGACAGCGGTTTGTTAATCGCATCACTGCCGGTGGAATCGGTGTGACCGATGACGCGAACCGTGGCACCCGGATTGGCGGCGAGACCCTGAGCGAACTTCTCGAGTATGGGGCGTAAGTTGGCTTTGATATCGGCACGTCCGACGTCGAAGGACACATCGCTGGGTACCTCGAGTTTGAGCTGATTGTCGGCGGTTTGCGTGACCGCTACTCCGGTACCCGCGGTGGCATGCTCCATCGACCGTTTCTGTTCCTCCATCTTGCGGGACCAGATGTAACCACCGGCCGCACCGGCACCCGCACCCAAGACCGCACCAGTTACCGCTCCGCGACTGCCGCCGGTAATACCTCCAATGACGGCACCTGCAACCGTGCCAATTCCTGCGCCTCTGGCGGTATTTTGTTGACCTTCGTTCATTTCCGCGCAACTGCTGAGCAACAGAGTCGATGTCAGTAGGAAAGCGACCGTCACAGTGATCGCTTCGGGGTGACGGATCGACGAATTAGTTTGAATCTTGAACCTGCCATACATAATTTTCTCCACGGGTAGCCAAACGTTCCGGCGAACTATCCAAGCTTGAACAGGCCTCGCTCGCTGTATTGTGCGGCGAGATTAGCAAACAAGCTACATTCAGATTGTTAATTTCGCAAGCAAGCACTTCGCAGCCGTTGCGAGTCGGCCGTTCGGCCGTTCGGCCGTCGTGCGCCAATCGATTTTGTTCCTACCGCCCGATATTGATTGAACCGATCAAGATTGACGATTGCCAGAACAAGACGTTCAATGAATGGTATCGAGGAGAAACCATGAACAGTCATATCGAGGATTCCAGGCAAGTCGTGCAAGCCCTTTGGCGCGCTGCTGCCATGCCCGAGGCGCAACTGGCGAATCTGTCACTCACCGGTGCCGAGCCGGTCATGGCTTCGTCGTTTGCGGTCGGTACCGCCGCACAATCCAGTATCGCAGCCGCTGCGCTGGCGGCAGCCACGATTGGCCAACTCCGGGGCGCGGGATCGCAATCGGTGTCGGTCGACATGAATGCGGCAGCCATCGAGTGTACCGGCTACTTCCGCATCAACGGACAGGCGTCGGCGATCTGGGATCCGATCGCGGGCCTGTACCCTTGTGGTTCGCCTGGTGGTCCGGACGGCAGCGCCGGCTGGATTCGCCTGCACACCAATTTCGAGCATCATCGAGATGGCGTCTTGAAGCTCCTCGGTCTGCCGCTCGGCGCTGCCACGTCGAAAGAGGCGGTTGCTGCCGCCCTGAGCCACTGGAGCGCGCTCGAGTTCGAGCAGGCGGCCACCGACGCCGGCATGGTGGTCGCTGCGCTCAGAAACTTCGAGCAGTGGGATGCTCATCCGCACGCAGCCATCGTCGCGGCACAACCGTTAGTCAGTATTGAGCGAATCGGTGACGCTGACCCCCTCAAATGGCCGAGCCTCGGGGTCAATGAACGACCCTTGAAGGGACTCAAAATACTCGATTTGACGCGCATTCTGGCCGGACCCGTCTGCGGCCGAACGCTGGCCGCGTACGGCGCCGAGGTCATGTTGGTGAACTCCCCGAAACTGCCGAATATCGCCTCCATCGCGGACACCAGTCGGGGCAAGCTCTCGACCCATATCGAGCTTCGCGAGGCGCCAGGCGTGCAACGCTTGCTGGGGCTGCTGAGCGACGCACATGTGTTTATTCAGGGCTATCGTCCCGGCGCGCTGGCAACACTCGGCTTTGATCCGCAGACGCTTGCAGCACACCGACCCGGTATCGTTTGTGTATCGCTGAGCGCGTACGGCGATCAAGGCCCATGGGCCGGCAAACGAGGCTTCGACTCGCTGGTCCAGACCGCCACCGGATTTAATGACGCCGAAGGGCGTGCTGCCGGCGAATCACAACCCAAGGCCATGCCCGTGCAAGTCCTCGACTACGCCACCGGATTCCTGATGGCCTTCGGCGCGCAAGCAGCCCTGTACGCGCAAGCGTCGCAGGGTGGAAGCTGGCATGTCCGGGTGTCGTTGGCGCGCACTGGTTTATGGTTGCGCGCCATGGGTCGAGTTGCCGATGGTTTCAAGGCGCCCAAGCCGAACTTTGAAGGTATGACCGAGACCACAGCGAGCGGGTTCGGTGAGTTGGTCGCCGTGCGCCACGCCGCCCATTTCTCGAGAACGCCGTCGGCCTGGACCAGGCCCTCGACGCCGCCGGGATCACATCCTGCGGCATGGCCGTCGGAGTAACCCCATGGCTCGCCTTCCCTACCTCGATAAGTCTCAAGTTGCGCCCGAACATCAGGACCTGATGAAGCGCGACATTGCGCTCAATAAACAATTGGTTCACAGCCCTGGTGCCTTGCGCGCCTTTCAGGGCCTCGGCAGCTATATCCGTTTTGGCAGCAAGCTCGATGCACGGCTTCGCGAGTTGGCGATCCTGCAAGTCGGCTATCTCGCACGCTCAGCGTATGAATGGTCGCATCACATCAAGATCGGCTACGACTTTGGTGTCACTGACGCTGATATTGAAATGCTGATTGCTGATACGCAGGATGGCTCGGCAACGCTGGACCCGCTCACGGGCCTGGTGCTGAAAGGCGCTCGTGAAATCACCGCGCAGGGCCAGATGGCTGCCGCAACCTTCACTTCGTTGCAGGCCCATCTCGATGCGGAATGTCTGGTTGACCTGGTCATGACGATCGCGTTCTACAACGCGGTGGTCAGGGTGCTGGCCAGCCTTGAAATCGATGTCGAACCGGAGTACCAACAGTATCTGGTCCGCTTTCCGCTTCCCGTTTCCCCCGGCCCACTGCCCGCCACCCGCTTTGAGAGCTGATCATGCGAATGCAAAATAAGGTTGTCGTCGTCATCGGCGCGGGCCAGAGTCCCGGCGAAGGCATCGGTAACGGCCGCGCCGCTAGCTTGTTATTGGCCCGCGAAGGCGCCAAGGTGCTGGCCGTCGACAGCAATCTGGCGTCCGCGCAGCAGACCGCAGACGAGGCCATTCGCGAGGGCGGCGTCTGTGTCGCCTTCGAAGCCAACGTCAAGCACGAGGCTAGCCTGCAGGCGGCGATCGCCGAAGCCCTGCGCCTTTGGCAACGGGTTGACGTCTTGCACTACAACGTGGGCGTGAGTCTGGCCGGTGGTGACAAGAACATGATGGAAATCACCGAAGACGCCTTTGACAATGTCAACGCGATCAACTTGCGCGGTTACATCATGGCCGTCAAACACGTGTTGCCGATCATGCGCGCACAGCAAGCCGGTGTGGTGCTGGCGATTTCGTCAGTCGCGGCTTGGTCGGCTAGCTACCCGATGGTCGCCTACAAAACCAGCAAGGCCGGCATGGTGGCCTTCACTGAACAGGTGGCCGCCCAAAACGCCAAATACGGCATTCGTGCCAATGTCATATTGCCGGGCTTGATGGACACGCCGATGGCGGTGGACACCCGCGCTCGCGAGACCGGCAAGCCGCGCGCCGAGATTGCTGCCGCGCGCGATGCGCGAGTACCCTTGGGCCGCAAAATGGGTACCGGCTGGGACACCGCGTTCGCTTGTCTGTTTCTGGCTTCGGACGAAGCGCGGTTCATTACCGGCGTAACGCTGCCGGTCGACGGTGGCGCAAGCCTGCGCACTGGCGATTGACCACACAACAAAGCGACTGATCACTCAACGGGGCGACTGATCGCTCACGAGGCGATTGATCAATTGACGAATTTCAGATCCAGATCACCATGCGCATAAATGACGACGCCGGTATCTGTGTGCGTGATCCGATGACCACTGCCGGCGGGCGCCAATTGATAGTCACCGGTTTGCAGTAACAGGTCATCGAGGAACAACTCGCCCTGTACCATCAGACACTCTTCATCATGGCCGTGGGTATGAACTGGCACCTCGGCGCCAGCCTGTGCGTAGTACAGCATTGCCGCCTGGCCGTCGCGCTGCCACAAAACCCGGCGTTGAATCCCTGGCGCAAAATCGGGCCAGCCGGCATCGGCATCGCGAACCGTGAACGGTCGCTCGTCGGTATTTGACGCAACATCTGACTCACGCAAAAATAACAGTGCGCCCTCCGCTGAAAACCAGATCGGCGATTCATGGCCGGCCGGCGAAACAAAATAGTCGCGTGCCGACAGTCGCTCATCGCCGCGCTGCACGCTGCCTGAAATCACCAGCCACTCGCAGTGTCGTGACCGCAGGGTTGATTCGGCGGCGCATACATTTGCGGGCAGGCTGGCACCGGCCGCCATCTCGATCAAACGAACTCGCAGCGGTTCGCCGGGACGCAAATTTTGCGCCGTCTGGAAATCCTTCTGGAAATCCTTCTGGCATTCATAGAGCGTCTGCACCACGACACCTTCCGACAGTGCCTGGCGCGGTACTTTTCGACGCCGAGCGGTGAACATGTGGGCTTGCTCCGCCCGCGACGCCATCAGGC
>JANLTP010000252.1:0-1637 GCA_031363055.1 Burkholderiales bacterium
ACACGCCGCACGACCTTGGCAAACGGCATCACCCGTACCAAGTCAAGCGAAGCCAGCAGGCATTGCTCTCAGGCAACAGTGATCTCGTTGACAGAGGGTGGTCACCGGTTAGGATAAACAGATGCTCATTTGTCAGGCATCAGGCGCACGATTCGCCTGTTCGTAGCAAGGCCAAGACGGTCTGTCACGCGACTTCCGATCGCAATTTGCGCGTTACCAACGCAGTCGATCGCCGAGTTCATTTCTTTTGCGACCGAGCGTTGGGCAGTGCGAGTACCCGCTTTTGACAAGTCCAGCCACAGATGCTTTCAGCGACTTGCTGCTGAGCGCCACCGGAATATCCAACTGCGGGTGTTTGTCATCCGACGGATGCGACCTCTTTGTGGTTGAAATAAGTTTAATTAAGTTTTATCGAGCTTTTACAACGGGCTTTGATCCATGAGAAGATTGAATGTAAAGCTGCTGGCCTACCTGGTAGTGGGGACGCTGGTGTTCGTCGTCGGCGTGGTTTTCCTGCAAGCCTACCAAGTGGATCGCAACGCCAAAACATTGCTGGCGCAAGCCCAGCGCGAGCGGGCCGACGGCAAAGACGTCGACGCGGCCAAGCTGTACTCGCAATATCTCAAGCACCGCGACGATCCGCAGGCCTATTCGGAACTGGCGGTCATCATGACCGACATCGCCGACACGACCAAGAATCCCGGCGCCAATCGGATCGACGGCCAGAAGGCATACAACATGCTCGAGGAGGCGGTACGGCTGCACCCTGAATTGAAGGACGTGCGCCGTCTGCTGGCCGACTACACGATGAACGGCGGTCGGATTAGCGATGCGATCCAACATTTCGAGTTGCTGCGCGCGACCGAAAAAGACCCGGTGATCGACACAAAATACGCGCGCTGTCAAATCGCGATGGGGCGCGATCAAGCCGCTGAGAAAGTGCTCTACGAAGTCGTGGGCTTCAACGACAACACTCAGGCGTTCGATGTCAAGGCTGCGCGCGGGCCAAATCACACCGAGGCGTATATCCTACTGGCGAATTTCCTGCGACTGAAACTCGACAACCCCGAGCGGGCCCAACAGGTGCTCGCCCAAATGATTGCGGCCAACAAGAACTCCGCCCAGGCGTATCTGGAGCATGGCCGCTACCTGCTGCAAACCGAAAACAAGGACAACGAAGAGGGAAACGAGGCCGTTCTCAAGCGCGCCGAAGCCGATTTTAGCAAGGCGCTCGAACTTGCTCCGGACGATCCCAACGTGATTCTGGCCGTCGCCGAAACGGCCCGCGCTCAGAAAGAATACGAACGGGCGCAAACGCTCCTGGACGATGGTGTGAAGAAGTCGCCAAAAAACGAAGGCATCTACCGCGCGCGGGCCTTGCTTGCAAGGTCGCAAAACAAAACCGATGTGGCCCTCGCGGAATTGCAGCGCGGCCTGGTGGAGTTGCCGCAGAGCGAAAAACTGATGTCGTCGGTGATTGATTTGCAATTGGAAACGAACGACCTGCCGGGCGTTCGTAAATCGGTCGAGAAACTGCGTGGGTTTGTTCGCCCGGAGATCGCCGAGTTTGCCGAAGCCCGACTTTTGCTTGCCGAGAAGAAATGGCTCGAAACCGCGCCAAAGCTGGAGAAATTGCG
>JANLTP010000267.1:0-3282 GCA_031363055.1 Burkholderiales bacterium
GCCGACTCGCTACAATTCCGGGCATGGGTTCATCGCGCGCGCTGGGTTATGCCTTGTTGTTCTCCGGAATGGCCCTGGTAGGCACTTATGTGGCGCTCTCGAAGCCCTTGGTTGCGGCAATTCCGGTGTATCTGCTGGCCAGTTTGCGATTTGGCATCGCGGCGATCGTCATGTTGCCCTGGCTACGACCCGGCGCCGGCGACGCCGACTTGTCACCGCACATCATGCGCACCCTGTTCGTGCAGTCGTTCTTCGGTAATTTTCTGTTTTCAATCACCATGTTGTTCGGGGTGTCGATGACTACAGCGAGTTCGGCCGGTGTCATTCTGAGCACTCTGCCCGCAGTGGTGGCCATTTTGTCTTGGTTGTTTCTACGGGAACGCCTCGATCGAAGGGTCTGGCTAGCGGTCGGATTTGCGATTTTGGGTATCAGCGCGCTGACAATTCTGCGCGACGGCGCAAGTGGCAGCGGCAGCGGCGGAGGGAGCGGAGGCGGCGGTGCTGACGGCCATAGCGCAGGAATTAGCGCGGGAATCAACACGGGAGGCGGCGGCGACAGTCTGATCGGCAACTTGCTGGTATTTGCGTGTGTCTGGTGCGAGGCGACCTACGTCATCCTTGGCAAAAAGTTGACATCGCTGCTATCCCCCAAAAGAATTTCGGCACTGATCAATCTGATTGGATTGGCGCTCATGTTGCCGTTCGGCCTCTGGCAAGCGCGCAACTTTGATTTCGGCGCATTATCGGCCAACACCTGGCTGCTGCTGATTTTTTATTCCGTCTCCGCCAGCATGATTTCGACCTGGTTATGGTTAAGCGGCATGAAGTCGGTGCCCGCCAGTCACAGCGGCGTATTTACGATTGCGCTGCCATTGGCGGCGTGTCTGGTCGGTGTGATCTGGCTCAATGAAGTATTCAGCCTGGCGCATGCCTTGGCATTCGCCTGCGCGTCGACGGGTCTCGTTTTGATTGCAACGGCGAACCACTGACTAGCCGAGAACATCTGAGAATTGATTTTTACGGCCAATTGCCGTACATTGTTGTCAAGGAGAATTGTATGGCAACCGAACAAATCGCACGACTCGAGGCGCGGCTACCGGCCAGCGTCTATGCCCTTCTCAAGCGGGCCGCCGAGATGAAGGGCAGCAGCATTACGGATTTCGTCGTCAACGCAGCGCAAAACGCGGCGCAGCGCGTCATTGAGGACGACAACATAATTCGGCTATCCGCCGAAGATCAGCAGCGCTTTGCCGAAGCCCTTCTCAATCCGCCAACCGCAAACGCGGCATTGAAGCGCGCCATGCGTCGACATCGCAAGAATGTCGATGTGCGGTGAAGGCGTTTTTATCCGAACCGTTCGATAAGCATGACCGCACTTCGTTTGCGAGTGGAAACGAGCGCATTGACAGCTACTTTCAAAAAACGCTCTCTCAAGACTTAAAGCGCGGCTACGCTGCTTGCTACGTCTTGCTCGAAAGATCGAGCGCGAAGATTGCAGGCTTTTACACGCTATCTTCGCATAGCATTGCGCTGTCCGAAGTGTCTGCCGAGGTCGCCCGCAAACTGCCGCGCTACCCAAGCATTCCCGCCGTATTGATTGGTTGGCTCGGACGGGACCTTTCGTTTCGTGGACAGCACGTCGGTTCCATGCTTTTGGCCGATGCAATTACGCGCCTCGCCGCTGCGCCGGTCGGCATCCATGCCATCTGCGCGGATGCAATCGACGACGCAGCGCTGGCCTTCTATCAAGAGCACCGGTTCCAATCATTCGTCAGCCGACCCAATGGCCTGTACTTGCCACTTAAAACCGCATTAGCCTCGGTTGATCAGCGCAGCGGCGACAAGAAAAGCTGAAACTTCGGCCTTGATGAGGCACCAGCGGCGTCAATCGTTGCGGATCTTTTCGATGATTTCGAGACCCACAAAGACATCAAATTGAGCCATTAGAGCGTTGAATACTCTTCCGCGAAGGAACCCAAGTCTTCGTTGACCGCATTCCAGTTCTCGGCACATTTTCTGGCCTTTGCGACGATGCGAAGTTGCCCGTATTGCTGTTCTGCGACGAACCGTCCGAGAAGAGAATCCACGGTCGAAGACAGATTTTTGGTGTCGCCTTTCGCTCGTACGACAAGCGCTTCGTCGAGGGTAAGTTTTACTGGGCGCTTGCTTGCGACCGTCGAGTTTATCCGTGAATTAACGCGCATAACATCTCCGATGCTGGAATGCGCATCATATGCTCACAATAAGCGCGTTGTGCTTCCTCGACTGCAGTACACCGGATCGATTCGCCGACGCACACTTAGCCCGACCTCAAGGCCTAGCCCGTCGGCATGATCTTGACGCGATGAAGTTTTTGTAGTAACGTTTCTACTTAACGACAACCTCTTCTAGCCTTAGCGTGCCATCCATGCCGATCACCACACTTTCCAGCAGGGAGTTCAATCAGGACACCAGCCGTGCCAAGAAGGCCGCCACTGACGGGCCCGTATTCATCACCGACCGGGGCAAGCCGGCTCATGTGCTCCTAAGCATTGAGGAGTATCAGCGTATTACCGGCGGCATTCGAAATATCGTTAATGCGCTGGCTATGCCTGGCATTGAAGACATAGAGTTTGATCCGCCCCGCGCCAACATCGGCATTCGGCCAGCCGATTTTTCCTGATGTTCCTGCTAGATACCAACGTCGTTTCTGAACTTCGCAAAGTAAGCTCCGGCAAGGCAGATCGACAATTCACTGCGTGGGCCAACCGCGTTGACGCAGGAAGCCTGCACTTGTCGGTCATCACCATCATGGAACTGGAAATCGGTATTTTGCAGATTGAACGCCGCGATTCCCATCAAGGCGCGATGTTGAGGACATGGCTGGAAAAGTTCGTCCTGCCGGAGTTCAAGGGGCGGATTTTCTCGATCGATACCAGCGTCGCGCAAAAGTGCGCTCGCTTGCATGTGCCCGACCCTCGGGCTGAGCGTGATGCCTTGATTGCTGCCACTGCGATGGTTCACGGGATGACATTAGTCACTCGAAATCTGCCCGACTTCGCGCTAACGGGCGTTTCACTGTTAAACCCTTGGGCGACCTTAACCGTTCGAAAAATTCCTGATGAAGTGCATAGAGCACTCAAACTTCAGGCCGCCTCAAATGGTCGAAGTACCGAAGCTGAGCTACGGTTAATCATTGAAAAGGCTGTTATGCCCGTCGAGAACCTCGCCGAGTCGCTCGTCCAAATCGGTCGATCGCTCGGTGGCATCGAAATCGAATTCGCCCGCGACAAGCGCCCGTAC
>JANLTP010000029.1:0-18867 GCA_031363055.1 Burkholderiales bacterium
GAGGTGGCTCCGCTTGTTTGAACAACAAACCCCGATTTATAAGTGGATTCCAAGCGGATCACGGAAGGTGCAGAGTTGTCCACGGCGGCGTGCGTCGCCTGCGACGAACGCAAAGCCGCTGTGGTCAACTCGGGGCGCACGGAAACCTGCATGTTACGCGGCCTTAAGCAAGGCGGGCAGTGTTGCCCGATATTGCTCATTGGGCGTAAGCCCGTTCAAGCTGGAATGACCTCGATGCGTGTTGTACCAATCCAGATACTCGGCGATGTCGCGGCGCGCGGCGCCGACGCTGTCGTAGGCCATCAAGTAAACGCGCTCGTACTTGACGCTGCGCCACAGCCGCTCCACAAAGACGTTGTCTCGCCACGCACCGCGCCCGTCCATGCTCAGCTTGCATCCGCGCTCCAGAACGGCGTCGGTGAACTCACTGGCCGTGAACTGGCTGCCCTGATCGGTGTTGACGATGTAGGGCAAGCCGTAACGGGCGAACGCCTGCTCAATAACCTCTTTGGCGTGTACCGCCTCGAGCGTAATCGCCACTTTGTGAGCCAGCACCTTGCGGCTGGCGACATCGAGCACTGCGATCAGATAGACAAAGCCGTGCGCCATCGGAATGTAGGTCGTGTCGAGTGCCCAGACCTGGTTGGCTTGAGTGATGGCCAAGTGGCGCAGCAGATACGGGTAAATCGTGTGGCCCGGCTCCGCCTTGCTGGTGCCGGGTTGAGGGGCCAACGCCTCGACGCCCATAAACGGATGACTCAGATGCAATTCATCGATCCGGCGCATCAGCGCCAGATCGACCGGGTTGATCGGCTTGGGCAAGTAGTAAACCGATCCGCGGCTGACGCCCAACAACTCGGCTTGGCCGCTGATCGGCAATTCGTGGTTTCGATCAATCATCGCTTTGCGCTCAGCATTCCCGCTTTGATGAGCGCGCGTTCTAAAAAATCATTCTCCAGTGCCAGTTGCCCGATCTTCGCATGCAGGGGTCCCAAATCGACTGGCTCGGCCGCCGCCAATCCGCCGCCAAAGACCTCGGGCGATCGCTCCAGCAACTGCCGTTTCCAGTCTGTAATCTGGTTCACATGCACCTCATACTCTCGACACAACTCGGACATCGTCTTGTCCCCGCGCAACGCCGCCAGGGCAACCGTCGCCTTGAACGCCGGCGTATGCTTGCGGCGGCTACGCCGCGCTGATTTCTTCACCATCAAAAACTCCTCGCCAGAACCGAATCGGTCCAGCACTATGCCTGGAGTTTCCACTTATACCGCTGTTCAAATTTGCGGAGCCACTTCTTTCACTGTACTGAAATCATCGTTAAGAATCGACGTTATGGACAATGGACGTGGGATTCCCCGCGAGCAGTTGCAGCTCGTCTTTGAGCATTATTGGCAAGGGTCATCCAGAGAAGTGGCCGGTGTCGGAATAGAGCAAAAGTCGGGCGTTGGATTGGGTCTGTCGATTGTCCGCGACACAATCGATCGACTTGTCGGTCATTCAATAAAGCTGGACTCGAAGTTGGGTGTTGGGACACGGGTAAGAGTCTATTTGCCGCGTGCTCCAAGGGGCTCCAAATTGTTGTCTCAGCCAGAATGAATACGGACGTCATCCCACTATTTACTGAGTCGAACAAAATAGAACTGACCTATGAGAATGTGAAATCTGGCTGCAAATCGATCGAACCGCCCATTACGGTTCTGAACGGCCAGACTCGTCCCAACGAGTTGGTATCAGGTTGAAGAAATAAAACTCATTCCTGAAAATAATTGGCATTTGAAGGGGAGATTCGAGTGAATCCCAAAATAAGGCTTCTGTTCGCGACAGTCGTTCCACCGCAGCGATTCGCGTTGAGTTCGAACGAGGACGAGTTTCTTCGTGAGTTCCGAATTGTTGGCCAGCAGTTCTTCATTTATGCAATGTTTCTTGGCGGCTTGCTCACGTTGACTGCCTACATACTGATTGCCGCCCGAATTGTTGTCTTACCCATCAACGAAACAACTCAGACAATTCGCATCGCAATAATCGTGTTTCTCATCATAAGTACCTGTCTCATCCTCAGAGCTCCAGATTTCGCCCTCCGACATTACGTGGCTGTCGTGTCGGTACCGCTTGCATTTGCAGGTACTTCGATCGGTGTAATGGCGTTCCTAAATGCTTGGACTCATCCTGAGTACTCGCATCGCCTCCTAACTGCACTGGTGATTTCCATTTGGCTAAGCTACAGTTTCGCGCGTTTGCCGGTACAGTTGGCTGCCGGCATTTCGTTTCTTGCTTCTTTACCAATTTATGTATCGGCTGATGTAATGGACATCAACGACAAGTACGGCGTGCTTATGTACATCGTGGTCGCGAATATTGTCGGTTGGGTTTCCTGTATCCAAATTGAACGCCGAGAGCGGCGTGTTTTTATTCAGGCAAAAGAGCTTCGTGAACTAGGAGCTACTGTTCGATCGCAGATGTTGCAGATTGTCGATTCTACCAGGGCGAAGGATAGGCTTCTGCACGGGGTCGTACATGATTTGCGGCAGCCGTTGGCGAGCCTAGATCTCTATTTTTCTCAGTTTCGGCATTTCGCCAAAGACAACCAGGGAAAATTTGACTTCAATCAATTTGAGCGTATGGAGTCCTGTTTGAATTATATTTGTTCAGGAGTAGATCGTTTACTTGTTGATCCAGGTAATTCAGTGAGCGAAATTAGTTCAATTTGCTTGCCTGATGTCTTGGATCGAGTTGCGAAAATTTACGAAGGTCCGTCTCTACTTAAAGGTGTTCGAGTACGACGTGCGTATGCAAGATTAGGGCCCGTGTATATTCGGTCAAACGAAACCGCGTTAGCCAGCATAATTTCTAATATTGTCGAAAACGCAGTCAAGTTTTCAGCATTGACTTCGCGAACGAACCGAGCAGTTGTGTTGGCAATTACCCGGCTACCAGAGGAAGTCCGTCTTGACGTCATTGACAACGGAATCGGAATAGCGAACGACGAAATTGGACGCCTTTTTGAAATGAATTATCGCGGGCGAAACGCTGAACGCTATGCGGTCGAAGGCACTGGCCTAGGATTGGCTACTGTTCACCATTTGTGCGCTCAAACTCCGAACCATAAAGTTGAGATTCAATCGATAGCTCAAGTTGGGACACGTGTACGATTGAGAATACGCCGAGGTTAAGGTACTGCAGCCTGTAAAGTCTTTTTTGCTGTGAATTCCTCTCTTTGGTCAATCCAACTTACTGAACAGACGCAGTGCTCGCGTTGCGAATTTCTTCCGTCTCGATATTCGGTTTTGCTTAATTCATCAACTTCTTGCGGCGTCGAGAGGCTTGCTGGTTGTCTTTGTTGCCCAGCGGGTCAGTCAGTCGTAAGCGTAGATTTCCTCTTTATATGTGTCGTCAGACTGCATCAGGTTCATGTGCTGACGCATGAATCTGGCGGGTCGCGCGCTTCAAGTGACTTCGGTAACTCCCAAAGCAAGTGGTTTGAACAATTGTTCAGCGGCATTTATTTGACGTGTTTGATGCTCGGCGTGTTCGGTTAAGGCATCGTTAGAAACATTTTTCGACCTATTTGCCGGTATTGTCCCTTTTTTGCGATTGGATTTTTCTTCATCATGGTCTATATTCGGCTTAACCTAAATTGGGTAGGCCATTGGGCTTATTTGCAAAATTCAATAAATGTGGGTCTTACAGATTTTTTGCATGTTCGTCTGCGTAAAGAATCGATTCCGGACCCGTATGACTCAAGGTTTGGGGCGGACTTCGCGTACAAGTGAACGAATAGGAAGAATTGACGACGGTGATGATTCCTGGGTTTTCTGCTTTAAGCGATAACGGCTTGCTTCCACTTTCCGTTGAGGTGCGCCTAGTTCGGACAGAAGATTCGCTCGAACAGGCGATTGATGTTCGTAGACAATCGTATGGACGTCACACTCCGGAAATGGAGGCTGTTTTGCGGCTTCCGGAACGACTTGATCTGGCTCCAGAAGCGGTAGTGTTTGTTGCTACTGACTTGTCGTCCAGTCGGACGCTTGGCTCCATGCGTGTTTTGACCAACACAAATACCCCGTTGGAGTTTGAGGACTCGGTGGAGTTACCAGACCAATACCTGGGTACTAATATTTCGTTGGTACAACGGCTCTCGATAGTTGCAGGTCCTGATGGGGCTCAAGCAAAGAAGTCACTATTCAAGGCGTTTTATCTTTACTCTCTTGCCATGCAGGTGGAATGGATGTTTCTTTATACCCCACCGCCTCGAGATAAGTTGTTTTTTCGTCTCGGGTTTGCGCCGGTATTGGAGGGGGAAAGCGTAATTGCGGGATCTTTTTCAGACGGACGTGCGGTGCGGCTTCTTTCACTGCGTGTGTGGGATGTCGAACCTCTTTGGCGTGAGGCGATTCCTGACTGGCATCATTTCTTTTTCAAGCAATATACTCCAGGCATAAAGATATTTTCGTCGGTCTCAAATTGGACAAAGAGTTTTCGTCAACTATCGCTAGTTCCCGAGGCTAGACTTTCGTAAGCCTTCATTAGCTGTTGTTGATGCACGAAATTGCGACAGTAGTACACCGTCCATGACTGTCCGAGAGCCGCGTGTCTTTGCGGAATTGATCACAACTTGACTTGGTTTAGTCTAGGAACTCACTCCCTAGGCCTGTTGTGACGACACTACGGCGTTTGTTTGGCAATGCAGCTCTGACAGCTTCTTCGAGGCTGTCTTCCTCGCTTGATGCGTGTGCGATTGCATTTGCGGGTTCAGTCCTTCTCGTCGCTCTGCTGATACTTGGGTTCGGTGGTTTTCAGGGTGTGAGTGAGAGCAAAGCTATTTCGCTGAGAGTTTCAACTCTTCCTACTTCCCCCACTACTGAAGATCCCGACTTACTTGCGAGCCAAAAGCATCAAGGAATTCAACGAATTATCCTCGAGGCGAGAAATAGTTGGATTCGAGTCGACGGCATTGTCGGGCAAGAAGGGGGATCTGAAGTTGTCATTATTTTTCCTGGATTACAGCTAAGAGAAGGTCGATTCTGGCTTTATTCGGAATCCGACTCGGGTGGATATCAACGAATCTCATTAGTTCCAATCTTGTTTGAAAAGGGATCTCTCGGAGCAACGGTAAGTTTTTCAAGCCAGATTGGTGTCGTCAAGTATTTTGGTATTGCTGACATTGCTCCGAAAATGCCGCGAATCGTAGTCGCGCAACAGTCTTCATCCGACCCGCTATCACGTCAGATTTTGTCATTTGAGCGGTACGGCGGCGCACTCACCGGAATGTTCTTTTCGTTAGCTGCATTCGCCTTTGTAGTTGGTGTAATCAATAGAGAAACCACCTTCCTATTGTTTGCGGGATGGCTTGTAACCAGTTACCGGCTCGCGGCAGTAAACGCTGGATATGACCTTGAGTGGATCGCTGGTATCGATCCATCAGCCCCCCTAGGTCAACTAGCCCTGCGTGGGTCCTTTGCGATTCATGGATTTTTGACCATGTCTCTTTTCAAGAGACTATTTATCGGAGGAATAAACAAACATTTATGGAAATCGATTACAACGCTTCAAGTCGCGTTTTTAGGGTTAATCGCAATCGCTGGCATCGTACCTCACACGAAATTTTTTCAGATCTCATGGATCGTTGCTGCTATC
This sequence comes from Burkholderiales bacterium, assembly GCA_031363055.1. Classification (GTDB taxonomy): domain Bacteria; phylum Pseudomonadota; class Gammaproteobacteria; order Burkholderiales; family Burkholderiaceae_E; genus JANLTP01. Next base: position 5,638 of record JANLTP010000029.1, read on the forward strand.
GCATTAATCTTACAGGTCGCTGGACTAATAAATACACTCAAGGGATCTAGGAGGAACGACCTTAGATTGCCAGCGCTTGCCTGGACTGTGAATGTCGTTGGCTCTCTATTGCAAATTGCCTCCACCTCAGGTTACCTTTCAAAATCGATTCCGTTGTTGAATTCTCAGTCGGCTGCTTTTGCTTCGGGCTTTCTTATTGCGTTGGCTTTGGCAGATCGTATGCGAACTGAGCGTCAGGCTCGAATCGAGGCGCAGAACAGAGCGGTGGCGGCATTGACTAAATTTCGGGAAACCTTTACTTCAGTCCCAATCGGATTATTCACTTTGGACTCTGAGGGAAATTTTGTCCAGTACAACCCGGCATTTGCCGAAATGTTTACTCTGCTTCGCGATTCTGGTGCCGATCAAAAGTTATGGAGTGATTTTTTTGACTTGACGCACTTACAGGAATTGAAAGACTCGCTTTTTAAGCGAGGTAAAGCCGAAATTGAACTTCTAGATCGTCCGAAAGGGAGATGGTTTCGAATTCATGCGTACGGAACTGGATTACAGATTGAGGGTTCCATTGAAGATATCACCTCACGACGTCAGGTCAGAGAGCGATTGCAACGTTTGGCTGATCACGATTCCCTCACCGATCTCCTGAATCGTCGAGGTCTCGATCTTTGCTTGGTAAAGCAAATTACCGAAGTCAAGTTGAACACACCGAGCTGTCTTGCCTTCATGGATATGGATCGCTTCAAGCTAGTCAACGACATGTTTGGACATGCATCCGGAGATTCGGTACTGCTGGAGATCGCCAATCGTCTGCGCTCAGCTTCGCCGGCTGACGCCGAACTGGCTCGCGTGGGTGGCGACGAGTTTGTTTTGTTATTCAAGAACTGTCCATCGGCCGAGGCCAAGTCCATTTGCGCTCGTATCGTATCGGAAGTTAATGAACGACCGTTCTCTGTTGGAGAAAAGCAATTCTCGGTAGTGGCCAGTATTGGCCTTATCGCCCTGACTGGGACCATGACGCCGAGCTTTGCGGTGTCGGCCGCCGACCGAGCCTGTGCCGATGCCAAGCGACAGGGCGGTAACCGTGTGGTGGTGTACGGCGAGACTGACCGTGAACTTCAGAATCACGTGGCTGAGATGGACATGGTCTCCAAGATCCATTCAAGCTTGCCGGTTGATCGTATGCGGATGGTGCTGCAGCCCATTGTTTCGCTGCAAGCGCCGTTTGCGAGCTTGAGTTACGAATCTTTGTTGCGAGTGATTGATGACGATGGTCGCCTCGGCCCGCCGGCTGCATTGATCCAGGCGGCCGAGCGACACGGATTCATTTCTCGGCTGGATCGTTGGGTTCTGAACACGATGGTGGACTGGCTTAACGCCCACCCAGAGCACCGCGAACGCCTTAACTATTGTGCAATCAATTTGTCCGGCGCCTCGTTGAACGATGAACGTTTCCTGGCGGATGTGCTCGCAATTGTTCGCGCTAATCCTGAGGCTGCCAAGCGCATGTGTTTCGAGATCACCGAGACAGTGGCGTTATACGATCTGAAGAATACCTGCCGGTTTGTCGACGCCGTTCGTGGCTTCGGTTCCAAAGTCGCCCTGGATGACTTTGGAGCGGGTTACACGTCCTTTAACTATCTCAAATCGCTCCAAGCCGACTTGGTCAAAATCGATGGGACTTTTGTAAAGACGCTCGATACTGACCGAAGCAACTACGCGATTACGCGAACGATCGTTGACTTGACTCATGAAATGGGAATGTCTTGTGTTGCGGAATGGGCTGAAAACGCCCGTGTAGTCGAGATGCTGGCACAAATGGGCGTTGACTACGGCCAGGGCTGGGCGCTGGCCAAGCCCCTGCCGATGGACAGCCTGTTAGCCGTGCGAAACAGTGGCGAACTGGTTACGGATCTCGAAGTTATCAATATTCTTCAGAAAGATCGCGAACCCGTCTTTCGCCTTCCAACTCGCCAAATTCTTCATGCCGATTCGGTCAGAAATAACAGTGCTCGGTAGTGAGAGCTAATTGGCCAGTTAAACCAGCTCCACCACCGTAGCAATCCCCATCCCGCCGCCTACACACAGAGTGATCAACCCGCGCCGAAGCCTTCGTCGTTCGAGTTCGTCAATCACCGTTCCGAGCAACATCGAGCCGGTGGCACCGAGCGGGTGTCCCATGGCGATCGATCCGCCGTTGACGTTGACTTTCTCTTCGGGAACACCCAACTCTTTCATGAAGCGCATGACCACTGCGGCAAAGGCTTCATTGACTTCAAAAAGATCGATGTCGTTAATACTGAGACCCGCTTTCTGAAGCGCCTTGCGGGTAGCGGGCATGGGTCCGGTCAACATGATGGTCGGATCGGTGCCCGTGAGCGCGGTCGAAAGAATTCGCGCTCGCGGCTTGAGGTTCAGTCGTTTTCCGATCTCTTCGTTGCCGATCAAAACCAGTGCAGCGCCGTCGACTATGCCTGACGAATTACCGGCGTGATGCACATGATTGATCTGCGCGACCTGCGGGTAGCGGCGCATGGCCACCGTATCGAACCCCATTTGTCCCATTTTCGCGAACGATGGCTTGAGTTGCGACAGTCCTGCGACCGAGGTGTCGGCGCGAATGGTTTCGTCTTGTTCGAGTATTGCCAGGCCCATGTCGTCAGTGACCGGCACAATGGAGCGCTTGAAGCGGCCATCTGCCCGCGCTGTGGCTGCCTTGTGATGCGAGCGCATGCCGAATTCGTCGACCATGTCGCGGCTGAATCCGTCGAGCGTGGCAATCAGATCAGCGCTGATGCCTTGCGGCACGAACATCGAATTCAAATTGGTTTCCGGGTCCAGCGCCAGCGCGCCACCGTCGGAGCCGAGCGGCACGCGCGACATCGATTCGACCCCGCCAGCCACGACCAGGTCTTCCCAGCCGGACTTTACCTTTTGGGCCGCCATATTGACGGCTTCCAGTCCTGAAGCGCAGAACCGGTTGATTTGGACGCCGGCGACCTTGAGGTCCCAGCCAGCCGCCATGGCCGCGGTTCGTGCAATGACCGCACCTTGGTCACCGACCGGCGAGACACAGCCGATGACGACGTCTTCGACCTGGGAAGTGTCGAGATCGTGTCGCGCCTGGAGGCTTTGCATGAGTGAACTCAGCAACTTGATGGGTTTGACTTCGTGCAGTGAGCCGGATGATTTTCCGCGGCCGCGCGGGGTGCGAATGGCGTCAAAAACAAAAGCTTCGGGCATGAGTTTCCTCTTAGATATCGTGATCCGCGCTTATCATAGGTGAAATTATTTAGGGACGCCTGCAAATGATCGAAAGAACGCTGTTTGACGAGAGCCACCAGATGTTCCGCGAAACGACTCGCAAGTTCATCGAGAAGGAAGTGGTGCCGTTCCACGCAGCCTGGGAAGAGCAAGGCTATGTTGATCGGGCGGTGTGGACCAAGGCGGGTGCCGCTGGCCTTTTGTGCACGTCCATGCCCGAGGCGTTCGGTGGCGCCGACGGCGACAAGTTGTTTCAGATGGCGCTCATGGAAGAAGTGTCGCGCGCCAATGCAACCGGCCTGGGCTTCGGATTGCACTCTGAAATCGCGGCGCCGTACCTGCTGAACTACGGCAATGACGACCAGAAGAAGCGGTTTTTACCAAAAATGGCGTCCGGCGAAACGATAGCCGCGATTGCGATGAGCGAGCCGGCAGCCGGTTCTGATTTGCAGGGCATCAAGACCACCGCGCTGCTCAAGGGCGATCACTATGTGGTGAATGGCTCGAAAACCTTTATTACCAACGGTTTTCATGCTGACCTGGTCATTGTGGTCGCGAAGACCAATCCGGCCGCCGGTGCCAAGGGCACCAGCTTGTTGCTGCTCGAGCGCGGTATGCCAGGCTTCGAGAAGGGCAAGCGCTTGAAAAAAGTCGGCCTGCATGCGCAAGACACCTCCGAGCTTTTCTTCAATGACGTCAAGGTGCCGGTGGCCAATTTGTTGGGTCGTGAAAATGAAGGCTTCATTTACTTGATGCAGGAATTGCCCTGGGAGCGGCTGCAAATTGCCATCCAGGCAGTTGCCAATGCGCAAGCGGCCATCGACTGGACGTTGGCGTATGTCAAGGAACGCAAGGTGTTTGGCAGCACCGTCGGCAGCTTTCAGAACACCCGCTTCAAGTTGGCCGAGATGCAGACCGAGGTTCAAATTGCCCAGGTGTTCGTCGATCGCTGCATGGAGTTGCTGCTCGTCAAAAAACTCGACACGGCAACCGCCTCGATGGCGAAGTACTGGTGCAGCGATTTGCAATGCAAGGTGATTGACGAAGGCGTGCAACTGTTCGGGGGCTACGGTTACATGTGGGAGTATCCGATCGCGCGCGCCTATGCTGATGCACGGGTGCAACGCATTTACGGCGGCACCAACGAGATCATGAAGGAGTTGATTACGCGCTCCATGGGACTGTCAGGAAAATAGCACAACGCCTATTCAAGCAGGGCTGGCGGCGCACGCGCCTGATGCTAGACTCTGACATGCTTGAGCTTCAACTGCCTTTGGCGCTCGCGCTTTACTAAAATTATTTGAGGAGACCGCCTTGGATGTCCTGCAGCTTTTCTTTGCAGGCGTCGCGATCGGATGCATTTACGCCCTGATCGCGCTCGGCTTTGTTCTGATCTATAAAGCGACCGAAGTGGTGAACTTCGCCCAGGGCGACGTCATGATGCTCGGCGCCTTCGTCGCCTTTACCTTTGCGTCGATCTGGCAATGGCCATTTTTCCTGGCGGTCCTGTTTGCGATCGTGGTTCTTGCTCTGTTTGGCGCCTTGCTCGATCGCTTTTTGCTACGCCCCATTATTGGGCAGCCGACTTTTTCAGCCGTGATGGTGACGATCGGCATTGGCTATGTGGTGCGCGGTGTCGCGACCATGGTACCGGGGTGGGGCACTGACACGTACGCCATGAAAGCACCGTACTCCGACGGGGTGGTTCGCATTGCGGGAGCGGCCATTTCAACTGACCACATTGCCGTGATTCTGCTGACCGCGTTGTTATGCTTGGGCCTATATTTCTTCTTCAAGAAAACTCGCATGGGCATCGCCATGCAGGCCGCCTCGCAGAACCAGTTGGCCGCCAACTACATGGGCATTCCGGTGCGGCGTATCAATACACTCATCTGGGCCATTTCAGCCGGGGTAGCGGCGTTTGCTGCGGTATTGCTGGCGCCGACGCACTTTGTTCATGCCAACATGGGATTCATCGGGCTGAAGGCGTTTCCAGCCGCGGTGGTCGGTGGCTTCGGCAGCATTCCGGGTGCCATTGTCGGTGGCCTGATTATCGGCCTGGTCGAGTCGTTCTCGGGGTTCTTCCTGCCCGAGGGCTTCAAGGACATCGCGCCGTACATCGTCGTACTGATCGTGCTCATCATTCGCCCGTCGGGCTTGTTCGCAGAAATGCGGCGCAAGAAAGTCTAGAGGGGCGAGAGAACCTATGCGCTTTATTTTCAAAACCCGTTACGACCAAGACCTGCAATTGTTCAAGGACAAGGTCACCGCTGGCTGGTACGCGGCGCTTCTGCTCGCGTTGGTGGCGGCGCCGTTTATCGTCCCCGATTATTACCGAACCCAGTTGGTGTTCGTCTTCATTTATGGCATCGTCGGGCTCGGGCTCATGTTGTTGTCAGGCTTTACGGGTCAATTTTCAATGGGCCATGCGGCGTTTCTGGCCATTGGTGCCTACGCCGAAATGTACTTGCAGAAATTCGGTTGGCCGTTTGTGTTGTCGGCGCCGGCGGGCATGATTCTGGCCGGATTGGCCGGTGTGCTGATTGGACTGCCCGCTCTACGGCTGTCCGGTATTTACCTTGCAATTGCAACCATCTCCTTTGGCTTCATCGTCGAGGAAATCCTGGCACGCTGGGAATCGGTGACCGGTGGTAATGCCGGGGTGTCGGTACCCGCACCCAAATTGTTATTCAACAAATTGGACGGCGAGATCCAGTTTTACTTTCTGTGCCTGTTGCTGATCGTGATCGTCACCTGGCTATGTGTGAACTTGTTGCGCTCACCGACCGGCCGTGCATTCATTGCCATACGTGACTCGGAAGTTTCAGCGCAGAGCATGGGTGTGAACCTCGCGCGCTACAAGACCATGAGCTTCGCCATCTCGGCGGCCTTCACCGGTTTGGCCGGTGCACTGTATGTCCACCAAATCAAATTTGTCAGCCCCGAACAGTTCACCTTGTTTGTATCGGTTGAGTTTCTGATGATGTTGATCATCGGTGGCATGGGTTCCCTGCATGGGGCAATTTTCGGCGCGGTGTTTATTATCGTTCTGCCCGAGCTGATCACCATTGCCAAAGACTACTTGCCAGCCGTCGTTGCCGAACAAACCGGATTGAAAGGGGTCGTGTTCGGCATCGTGATCATTCTCTTTGTATTGTTTGAACCGCTCGGCATTTACGGTCGATGGATCAAGATACGAACCTACTTTTCAATGTTCCCGCTCTATAAGCAGGGCATGTTTACCCGCCAGAAATCGTATCAAAAATCCGAGCGGCTGCGCTGAGCGATATGTCATTTTTTAAAATAGAAAATCTGACCAAAAAGTTCGGCGGCTTGACCGCTGTTGATGACGTCAGCTTCGAGGTCAAGCAGGGCGAGGTATTCACGATCATCGGACCGAACGGCGCCGGCAAGACCACCATCTTCAATATGGTCAGCCTGATCTACCCGCCCACCGCTGGCCGGATCACGTTTCAGGACGAGGACCTGACGGGCCTGGCGCCCGATCTGGTCGCAGCCAAAGGCATCGGCAGAACCTTTCAGAATATCGAGCTGTTCGAGCATGCCACCGTTCTGCAAAATATGCTGATCGGCTGCCATGCGCATGCGGTCACCAATGTGCTGGCAGAACTGTTGTTTTTGCCATCGGTCAAAAAGCGCGAGCTTGAGCACCGTAGGCAGGTCGAGAAGATCATTGACTTTCTGGATCTGCAAAGTGTGCGCGATTCAATGGTGGCCGGTTTGCCTTATGGCATTCGCAAGGTGGTCGAGTTGGCGCGCGCGCTGTGCACACAACCGAAACTCATCTTGTTGGACGAACCATCTTCTGGTTTGAACGTTGAAGAGACCGACGATATGGCGTTCTGGATTCAGGACATCAAGAACGATCTGGGCGTGACCGTGTTGATGGTTGAACACGACATGAGTCTGGTGTCGCGCGTCTCGGACCGCGTGCTGGCGGTCAACTACGGCAAGATGCTGGCGCAAGGAACGCCGTCGGAAGTGCAATCGCATCCGGAAGTGATTTCCGCGTACCTGGGACATTGATCGAAGACATCGGACGACTGGCATGAGCGATATTCTTCTGAAACTCACCAACGTTGAGTCGAGTTATGGCCCGGTTCAAGCGATCCGGGGCGTCAGTCTGCAGGTCGATCGCGGCGCCATGGTGACCGTGCTGGGTGCCAATGGCGCAGGCAAAACGACGGTTCTGAAAACGATCTCCGGCATTATCGACCCGCAAAAAGGCTCGGTGCAATTCGAGGGTGAAGAGATCGCACGCATGGATCCGGACAAGATCGTGCGCAAGGGCATCAGTCATGTTCCGGAGGGACGCGAGGTATTTGCGTTGCTGACGGTGCGTGAGAACCTGCTGATGGGCGCCTACACCCGGGCCGACAAGGACGGCGTCGCCAGAGACATTGAGAAGATGTATGGTTACTTTCCGATTCTCAAAGAGCGTATGAATCAGGAGGCTGGTCAGCTCTCCGGCGGCCAGCAGCAGATGCTTGCTATTGCCCGTGCGCTGATGTCCAAACCGAAACTGATGTTGCTCGATGAACCCAGTCTGGGTTTGTCGCCAAAGCTGGTCAAGGAAATTTTCGAGATCATCAAGCGGGTCAATGGCGAAGAGGGCATGACCATGTTGCTGGTCGAGCAAAACGCCAGTATTGCGCTGGCGACTGCCCATTTTGGATACGTCATTGAGGTCGGCCGAATTGTCATGGAAGACACCTGCGATCGATTGCTCGAGAAGGACGACATCAAGGAGTTTTACCTGGGCATGAAGGCCGACAACACGCGCGGTGAGCGCCGTTGGAAGAAAAAGAAGCAGTGGCGTTAAAAGATAATTTGGAGCCGTCGATGATTTTTACCAGCGCACTTCCGTATGTCCGAAAATCAGATCTTGCGGGCGAAACGCTGGGCGAGAAATTCTGGTCGGCCGTGCAGGCCCGCAGCTCGAAGGTCGCGCTGCGACAAAAGGAATTTGGCGTCTGGGAAGAAGTAAGCTGGACTGAGTACGGTCGGCAAGCGCGCATGATTGCGATGGCCTTGGTGGCCGAGGGCTTCAAGCCCGGCGACACCGCCTCAATTCTCGCCAACACCCGGCGTGAATGGTGTTACTGCGATTTCGGCGTTTTGTGCGCCGGCGGTGTTTCATCAGGCATTTATCCGACAGACGCCGCCTCACAAGTTCAATACCTGTGTGCCGACTCGAACACGAGTTTTCTGTTTGTGGAAGACGATGAGCAACTCGATAAAGCCTTGCAGGTTCGTGCGGCATTGCCTCTGCTCAAGAAAATCATCGTCATCAACATGGAAGGGCTCACCAAGCTCAGCGACCCGCAAATCGTCAGCCTGGGTGAATTCCAACGACAGGGACAGGCATACGACCAGGCCAATGCGGGTTTGTTCGAGCAGCGCGTCAAGTCGCGCAAGGCCAGCGATCTCGCAATATTGGTGTACACCTCCGGCACCACAGGCAGGCCAAAGGGCGCCATGCTCTCGCACAACAACATTCGCTGCGTGCTTGAAACCGCGATACCGATTTACGAACAGACCGAACACGACGACAAGATGACGTTCTTGCCACTCTGTCACATTGCCGAGCGCATGCTCGGTGAGTTCTTTTCGCTTGAGTCGGGATCACGAATGAACTTTGTCGAGAACCCGGATACGATCGCCGAGAATATTCGTGAAATTGCACCGACGGTATTTTTAGGTGTGCCACGAGTCTGGGAGAAATTTTATTCGGCGATTTCAATTCGCATGAAGGAGGCAACTCGCTTCGAGCAGTGGGCCTATAAAGTGGCTCTGGGCTTGGGCTACCAGGCATCGGCCAAGCGTCTGGCCGGGCAGTCGCTGGGTCCGATCATGGGACTGGGCGTGTGGTTATCACGCGTAATGGTACTGAACAATATCCGCAAGGTCATTGGCGTCGACAAAATGCGAATTGCATTAACCGGCGCGGCACCCATTTCGCCTGAACTGATTCGATGGTATCGGGCCTTGGGACTCGACATGTTCGAAGGTTACGGCATGACCGAGTCGACTGCTGGGGGAACCTTCAACGGACCGGAAGGTAACAAGGTCGGAACGGTTGGCAAGCCGGCACCTTATTGTGAGCTCAAGCTCTCGAGTGAGGGCGAGATCCTGATGCGCGGAGAACATGTTTTTATGGGCTATTTGAATCAGCCCGAGAAAACGCGCGAGACCATCGATGCCGAGGGCTGGTTACACACGGGCGATGTCGGTGTAGTTGATGCGGATGGCTTTCTGAAGATCACCGATCGCATGAAAGACATCATCATTACCGCCGGGGGCAAAAACATCACGCCCAGTGAGCTCGAGAACGAACTGAAGTTCTCGCCCTACATTACCGACGCGGTCGTGATTGGCGATCGTCGCGCTTATTTGACGGCCCTCATCATGATCGATCACGAAAACGTCGAGAAATATGCCCAAGACCTGTCAGTGCCTTTTTCGAATTTCATGAGTCTTTGTCGAACCAAGGAAGTTCAGGAACTGATCCAGAAAGAGCTTGATCGGGTGAACATCAAATTTGCCCGGGTTGAGCAGATCAAAACGTTCCGGTTGATCGAAATCAAGCTGACGGCGGAGGACGACGAATTGACGCCGACCATGAAACTCAAACGCACATTTGTCAATGAGAAGTACAAGCCGCTAATCGACTCGATGTACAAGCAGGCCGCTTGAGCCGCCGCGCACGATCAATCCTGCAATGCCTCGCGCAGTTTGACCAGATCGGCACCGGGCGCCAGGCGCTCGATCAATGAAAACACGTAGTTGCGCGGCATGCTGCGCTTGGCCAACGCAATTCTCGTGGTGCGCTTGCCGAACAGGTGACCACAGTCGCGCGCGACCAGCGAATCATCGATCAACGGATCGTAGGCCACGCTTGCAATCAGTCCGACACCCAGACCCAATCGAACATAGGTCTTGATCACGTCAGAGTCGAGTGCCGAGATGGCGAAGGTCGGTGTCAGATTCTGACTGGCGAAGGCCTGATTGATTGCGTTGCGTCCGGCGAATGCGGTGTCGTAGGTCAATAGCGGATGAGCGACCAGTTGTTTGAGCGTCAACTCACCGACCTTGGCCAACTCGTGGCTCAACGGCATGACCGCCACATGGCTCCATTCGTAAGAGGGCAGCGAGATCAGTCCTTCGGCGTTCGAGAGTGCCTCGGTGGCGATGCCAATATCGGCCAGGCCATTGGCAACCTGGCTGGCAATCTGCTCGGGCGTTCCCTGTCGCAAGATAATATTGACATTTGGAAAATGCAGTCTGAAGTCGCGAATGACGGCCGGTAACTTGTAGCGCGCCTGCGTGTGGGTGGTGGCGATGACCAGAGTGCCAGTGTCGGCCTGTTCATAGTCGGCGGCGACTTGCTTCATGTTCTCGAGATCAAACAGGATGCGCTCGGCAATCGTCAGTACGCGGCGTCCGGGCTCGGTCAATTCAACGATACGCCGACCCTTGCGCACAAAAATCTCGACGCCGAGTTCTTCTTCCATCTCGATAATCTGGCGGCTGACTCCAGGCTGAGACGTGTGCAGCGCGTTTGCGGCCGCAGTCAGATTTAAATCGCGTCGTGCGATTTCGCGCAAGTAGCGCAATTTTTGCAGGTTCATCCAGCGGTTATCGCAGTCGCCGTCCGTTTGCGCTAGCTTATGCGTGAGCGCTATGAGTTTATGTGGAACGTGCAGTCCCCAAGGGTGATGAACTCATCGCAGCCACCAGACCAGCGCCATGGGCAAGGCGGGCACATAGGTAATCAAGATCACCACCAGGAAGGTCGCCAGCATCATCGGAATCAGTTGCCGGGTAATTTCACCAATGCCGGCGCCAGCCAGTTTGGCGGCGACGAACAGGGTACCGCCGACCGGCGGTGTGTACAGGGCGATCGCCAGGTTGGCGGTGATGACCACACCCAGGTGAACCAGATCGACCCCGAATATTTTGGCGATCGGCAAGAACAGCGGAACCGTCAACATCATGGCCGGCAGGGGCTCGATGAAAATGCCCAGCAGGAACAGGGTAAGGTTGACCAGCAGCAGAAACACCCACTGCTGGTGCGCGACGCTTTCCACCCAGGCGCCCAATTGCGCGGGGACCTGTTCGACGGTAATCAACCAAGCGAGGCAGCCGGTCGCGCCGATCACCACCATGACAGTTGCACTGGTTTGAAACGACTTCAGCAGCAGTGCCGGGATGGTCCGCCAGGACAAGTCGCCGTAGTAGAGCATCGAGACCATAAGACCGTAGACCACGGCTACCGCAGCCGCCTCGGTCGGTGTGAAGTAGCCAGTCCAGATGCCACCGACAATAATGACCGGCATCAGCAACGCCGGGCCGGCCGCCTTGAAACTTGCCCAGATCTCAGGCCCGCTCGAGCGCGTCGAGCCATTGTCGCATCCCGACGATCGGCCATACCAGACGCAGACGATAATGAGCGCCAGCGCCGATATGACGGCTGGTACCAATCCGGCGACCGACATTTCTTTCATCGACACGCCGGCCACAAAGGCATAAACCAGGAATGGAATCGACAACGGCATCAGCAAGGCCAGGGTGCCAGCGGTCGCCAGCAAGGCCGCCGCAAATGCGCGTGAATAGCCACGCTGGATCATTGCTGGAATGATCAGCGATCCGATCGCCGCCGTGTCTGCAATGGCCGAACCTGACACACCGCCAAACATGAGGCAGGACATGACGGTCACAACGCCCAAGCCGCCCGGTAGAAAGCCGAACAACACTTTGGCGAAATCGACGATGCGCTTGCCGACGCCACCGTGCGAGAGCAGTTCACCGGCGAACACGAACAGGGGCACCGCGATCAGAATGAACGGCTCGACGCCACCAATATAGGACAGAAAAATTGTCTCGAGCGGATGTGTGAGGCCTTTGAGCCAGATCATGCCCACCGTGGTCGCGAGCAGGGCGTAGACCAGTGGGACACCGGCCAGCGCGATCAGAAAAAAGAATCCAAACAGTTGCAGAGCGAACACTTTATTGAGCCCCGTAACGTTCCGCGCGCGTCTTGCCTTGGACGATCAAAGCGAGATCCCAGGCGGCGAACAGAAGGGTCAACAGTGAGGCCACGGGTAATGCGATGTTCTGCGTTGACATCGGCCAGCCGAGGACAGTCAACTCATTGCTCCAGCCGGCCTGGGTGATCTTCCAGCCATAGATGACCAGCAAGCCGAGCACCGCGATGGCAAGCCCTTGAATGGCTGCGTCGGCTGCGCGTCGCTGCTCATCGCTAAGCTTGTCGAGGAACTCGGTGATCGACATATGTGCGCCGCGCCGCGCGGCGGCCGCGCCACCGAGGAAGGTGACCCAGACCATGAGCAATTCGCACAGCTCGGTGGTCCAGGCGATATCCTTGCCGAAGGCATGGGTCACGACGTTGGTGAAGACCAAGGTGATCATGACGGCGCCCATGATCACGATGGTCCAGTCAACGATCGCGCCCAGGAATCGAATCGGCGCAGGCGAGTTCGGGGCGCTCGGTAGCAAGGGCTCTACGAGTACTTGCTGCGGATTCGGTTGCGGGTTCAATTGCGGGTTCAATCAAGGCTTCAATCTAGGGTTCAATTACGGCTTCGACGGCACAGCCTTGCGTACCGAGTTTGCATCGTTCAAAAACGTTTCTACATCGGCGCCGTATTTCTCCTTGGCCTTCGCGTAAACCGGTTGCACCGCATCCCGGAATGGGCCGACCGGCGGGCGTGCAATGGTCGCACCCTTGGCCTTCATTTCTGCCAACTGGCGGTCGTCGTTGGCGGCGATTTCCTTGCGAATCCACAGCGCGGTTTCCTGTGCCGCGCGGGTGATGCCGGCGCGGTCTGCGTCCGAGAGTTTCTGCCAGGTTTTCTCCGACATCGTGAGCGGAATCGGGCTGTAGACGTGCTGGGTCAGCGAGACGGTTTGCGCGACTTCATAAAA
>JANLTP010000033.1:0-11015 GCA_031363055.1 Burkholderiales bacterium
CGCACCGGCCAGTGCGGCCGAGTTGGGCGCGGCTGCTCAAACGGGTCTTTGATCTGGACCTAGAACACTGCCCGAACTGTGGCGGCGAGCTGAAGATCATTGCGGCGATTCTGCCAGCGCCAGTGATCCAGAAGATCCTCACGCATCTGGGCCTGGAGGCGCGAGCGCCGCCTCGGGCACCGGCGCGCGGGCAAATGCCGCTGTACTCGGCCTGAGGTTGACCGGATTCGATGCCATGAGAAGTTTCTGCGGCCGTGGGCCCGGCTGCGTGCCTGCGGGCGTCGGCCGCTCAGCTCTTACGCTTTAAGCTGCAAACGGCTACCCAGGCGAGTGTTTTGTGCCCCAACTTAGCCGCAGACCACTGACAGCCGATGATTTTGCCGACCTCGCTCCGCAACTCTAATGCGAAAAAAGGGGTTTAAATTTCCTATACCCGCCACCGCTGGCCTTTTCAATGCGTGCCTGCGCCTTTTCATCCAGTTGCTTGGCCAGGCGCACCAGCCGGTTGGCGAGTGACAGCACGGTGTCGTCGTCGCGGCTGCCAATCGCCACGCCTTGCAGCAAGTCCTTCAGCGCCACGCCGGGCTTTTTCTCCAACGGGCGGCTTTCGGTCTTCAACGACTTCTCCACGCCGACGGCGTCGATAAGCACGAAGCGGGTCTTGGCACCGTCGGCGCTGTTGCTCACGCGCTTGAGGCTGTCGCCATCGAGGCTGCGCACGCCCGGGCCCTTCATTTGCTCGTAGTAGCCCTTGCTGCGCACGTCGCGCATGAAGAGCAGCACCTCCAGCGGTTTCACGTCGGTGCCGGTGGCAATCATGTCCACGGTGACGGCGATGCGCGGGTTGTAGTCGTTGCGAAAGCTGCTGAGGATGCTGTCGGTATCTTCTTCGGCGCGGTAGGTGACCTTCTTGCAGAAGGCATTGCCTTGCACGTAAACCTCGCGCAGGATGTTGATGATGTCGTCAGCGTGGCTGTCGGTTTTGGCGAAGATCAGCGTCTTGGGCGTCTCTTTGCGCGTCGGGAAAATCTGTGTTTCCACAGCGGTTTTCATCGCCTGAATCACTTTGCGAATCTGGCTGGTGTTGACTACCGAGCGGTCCAGCTCCTTGCCGGCGTAGACGTTGTCGTCCTCGGTTTCGCCCCAGCGCTTCTTGCGCGTTTGGCGGTCGCGGTGGTCTACCCATTCCTTGGCTTTGAGCTCGGCGCCTTTCTGGGTGATTTCGGTTTCGATCTCGTACACGTCGTAGCCAACGTTGACCCCATCGGCCACCGATTGTTCGTAGGTGTATTCAGCGACGACGTTCTCGTTGAAAAACCCGAAGGTGCGCTTGTCCGGCGTGGCGGTGAGACCAATCAGGCTGGCGTCAAAGTAATCAAGCACCTGCTTCCACAGGTTGTAGATGCTGCGGTGGCACTCATCAATGACAATGAAATCGAAGGTTTCCACCGGCACGGCCGGGTTGTAGCGGACGAACTTTTCCTGTTTGTCGGTTTGCTGCACTTCGTTGAGCGAGACGTCCTCGGCTGATTCGTCAATCGGCTCGCCGCTCAGGATCGAGTACATACGCTGGATGGTGCTGATGCATACCTGCGAGTGCGGGTCGATGTTGGGGGAGGCCAGCCGCTGTACGTTGTACAGTTCAGTGAACTTGCGGCCATCGTCTGGCGGCGTGTAGGCCATGAACTCTTGATGCGCCTGTTTGCCGAGGTTGCGGGTATCGACCAGAAACAAAATGCGCTTGGCGCCGCCGAACTTGAGCAGGCGATAGACCGACGTGATGGCGGTGAAGGTCTTGCCCGCGCCGGTGGCCATGTGCACCAAGGCGCGTGGTTTGTTCATTGCGAGCGACTTCTCCAGCCCGCGGACGGCGCTGATCTGGCAGTCGCGCAGGTTCGTTTCCATCAGCGCAGGCATTTGCTCGGCCAAGCGGCGCCGCAAAGTGTCGGGCTGCGTGGCCCAGACGGCCAGCGTTTCCGGCTTGAAGAAGCGGAAGACTTCGCGCGAACGCGGCGCGGGGTCGTTACTGTCGGTGAAGCGGATGATCTGGCCGGTGGCCTGGAGCAGGAAGCGCAAGGGCGTGTTGTCTTTGCGCCATTTGAGATTGGCGTTGGCGTAGCGCTCGGTCTGAGCTTCGGTCGCCGTCAGGTTTTCGCCGGCGCTGTCTTCTTGGCTTCAATCACGCCCACCGCGTTGCGATTGACGAAGAGCACGTAGTCAGCCGGGCCGCTGTCGGTAGGGTACTCGCGCACCGCCACGCCCAAACTGACCGCCAAATTGAGCTGCTTCATGTCCTGAATGACCCAGCCGGCCTGCTCCAGCTTCTGGTCAATTTGCTGGCGTGCTTTGCCTTCCGGTGTCATGCGCGGTCGTCTTTCCCTTTTGGCGATTCATTTTTTAGGCACCGATCGGCATAGCCCTAAATCGGCACGAGTCTAACCGACGATTGCGCTTCAACGGTCGTCAAATATTGCCGTGACTGCGCGATTGCAATGAACAAATCGAATGGCGCGCCGGCACGACGAGGGCGGTGATCAACACGCCGTCCTTGCCGAGTTCAGCGGCGAGCGCCTTGTTGAAGCCAAGTACGCCGTGCTTGGAGGCGGTATAGGCGGGTGAGCTCGGCGTGCGGACATGCACGAAGGATTGAATCGAGCCAATATTGACGATGCAGCCTCTGCTGGTCCGCAGGGCTTCGAGGAACGAATAGCTGACATTAAAAACGCCGGAAAGATTAATCTCGATGATCTCTTCCCAGTCGTTGATCACGGCAAGCGCTGCGCCCAGCATGCCATTGCGCCGCGCCACCTAAGCCTTCAAGCTAATTGATTCACGCCTTGGCGATGGACACATTTACCCATTGACAATAAATGTACTTTATAATGTACATGCTTAGCGGGTAAATCATGCCCGTCTTGCAACCTAGAAAGATTGAACTTTGCTTTTATCAAAACGAGTACGGACAAGAGCCGGTTCGTGAGTGGCTCAAGCACTTGGACTCACACGAGCGCCACGAAATTGGCCTGGATTTAATGCGGGTTCAATGGCGTTGGCCGGTCGGCATGCCGCTGTGCCGTGCAATGGGTAATGGCTTATGGGAGGTCCGAACAAATCTGCCGAACAATCGAATCGCGCGGGTTCTGTTTTGCGCGCACGGCGGCCGACTTCACGCGCTGCACAGCTTCATCAAACAATCACCAAAAACGCCGATTCGCGATTTAGCGCTCGCGAGAAGCCGGCAAAAGGAAGTGACATCATGAATAAACGCCGAGTCGGATCAACCTTGGATGACTTCCTGAAGGGCGAAGGCGACTTCGAGCATGCGCAGGCGATCGCGATCAAAGAAGTCATCGCCTGGCAATTGGCACAGGCGATGAAGGAAAAATCAGTATCAAAATCTCGAATGGCGACCCTGCTCAAAACCAGCCGCACGCAAGTTGACCGCTTGCTAGATCCGACTGCTGATGTGACCCTTTCGTCGTTGCAGCGCGCCGCCGCGCTGGTAGGACGAAGACTGCAGATCGATTTGTTCTAGGCCTCCGAAAGACATTGTCAGTCGAAATTCGATCTGACTTGGGAAGAACTGAGGCTGCTGGCTTCGCATCTCGGCGATACTCGGTTCATTGGGCACCAGCGTGTGGACAAATGCCGGTGTGTACGGTCTGATTAACCCGTATTGCCGGACTTGAGCGTGGCTGGTAACGGCATGGTTTGAAACCCTCGAAGGCGGTGCTAGCCCCGCGCAGTTCGTCGAATGGTTTGATGGTGTCACCATAAAGCAAGTCCGCGAAGTCTTTAATTTTGTGAAGCGCGAGTCGGCCTTGGTGCCCAATTGAATGCGCATACTTTTTGCTCAAGGTACGCCTGAGCGAATCGTCTTTCTGATTGTTCGAGCAATCGAACGTGTTGTAATCGGAAGCTACGAAGAAATTAGCCTTCGCAAAAGCCCCTAAATCGGCGCTCGGTTTGCTCAATCCCGCATCGGCCCGCTGTGTCGCCTGCTTGAGCGTTCCCGCTGAAACGTCTGCGCGTCAGAATTCCTGGTTCCCGAACTTGAACGCCTCGCCCAACACAGCACCGGTCTCGGAGGAAAGGCGCACGTTGAGCGCCGGCGAATATAGCGCTCGGGGATCTGAATCGGGACGGCAAACTCGATGTGGTCATGATCGGCAATGCGTCAGCCAGACAGGCGGTTATGTTGGGCAATTGACGTCCAGATTCGCTGCCGATAATTCCCGGCCGAGATGCTCTTGACGTCGAGCCCTTTGAGAGCAACGCCTAAACCGTCAGATACCCGCCATCGGCAATCAGAATCGTTCCGGTGACAAAAGCAGCCATGTCAGAGGCGAGGAAAATCGCCGGGCCGACGAGGTCTTCCGGCTTGCCGGCGCGGCCGAGCGGCGTATGGGTGATAAAGGTCTTGACCAGCTCCGGATTGCTGGCGCGCGTCTTCACGTTCAGCGGCGTTTCGATGAAGCCGGGGCCGATGGCGTTGACGCGCGCGCCGACTTTGCCGAGTTCGGCGGCGAATGCCTTGGTGAAGCCGAGTACGCCGTGCTTGGGGGCGGTATAGGCGGGCGAGCTTGGCGTGCGGACATGCACGAAGGATTGAATCGAGCCAATATTGACGATGCAGCCTTTGCTGGTCCGCAGGGCTTCGAGCAACGAATAGGTGACGTTAGAAACGCCGGAAAGATTGATCGCGATGATCTCTTCCCAATCGTTGATCACGGCTTGCGCCGTGCCCAGCATGCATTGCGCCGCCCGTGTTGGAGATCTCGCTGGCGACCTCGGCGGCGGAGCCGTTGATGTCGAAAGCCCCACCCGCACACCCTCGCGTACCGGTTCGCGAATTCACAGATCGCTGCGTCGGTCGCTCCGGATAGTCCAACGAATTCAATATGACTCGTGCCGGGAAATTTCGATTCAAGCGTCGCAACCAATCGGCGTGAGATGTTCTCGTTAAGTAGCAGTTTCACGACGCTATTGAAATCCGAACGGAATGCTGCTCGCGAGCGGCAGCGTAACCAAGGCAGGCCAAGATATTTGCTTGCGTGAGCTGCGGGAGCGCATAAAAAAGCGCATGACGCAAAAGTGTGGCGTGAAGTTCGACCGGTGACGCCTGTTCAGGTCTTGCGTTCTGCGGGCGGCTTCGGCCGCCAGAGCAGAAACACAATCAGGGCGGTCACCTGCACAGCGACAGCGGTCAGCATCGTCGCGCGATAGGCTGCCGCGTCGGTTTGCCCTGTGGCTCGATACACGTCGATCAGCACTCCATAGATCCACTGCCAGCCGAACGTTCCCGAGAACACCAGCAGGTTGTACCCCGTCAACGCCCGCCCCGACAACGCTGCCGGAAACGCCAGTCCCACGTACGGCTGGACCATCGAAAAGAATGTCGCCGTCATCGCGTAGACCAGCCACACAGGCCAGATCGCCGTCGACGGCACCAGCGCAAGGAGCAGTTGCGCACCGATCGCAACCGTGGTGCTGCACGCGCAGATCGCCTGGATCGACCACCCCTGCGCCCGAATCCACGGCTGCACCGCACCGACGCCCAGAAAGCCGAGCAGCGCCGCCAGATTGATCAGCAGCAGCACCTGCGCCGCGTGGTCGGCGGAAAAGCCGTTGACGTTCATCAGCCAAGGCCCGGTCCACAAGGTCGTCAAGGCCGAAGACACCGAGTGCGCAAATAGCGACATCATCGCGAAGCGCCAGAAGAACGGGTCGCGGAACACCTGGCGGTAGCCGGCTATTAGCTCGGCGACACTCGATCCGGCCGCGCCGCGCGCGCTGTGCTGTTCTTCGTCGCGCGGCAGGCCGAGCCAGATGATGATGGCCGCCACCATGAATAGGCTGGCGCCGCCCCAGAAGACCCAGCGCCAGCTCAGCAACTCGATTGCCCAGCGTGCTGGCACGGTGACCAGCAATGCGCCCAGCGAGCCCGACATCAATATCCATGCGGCCAGCGACTGCTGCCGGTCGGCCGGGTACCAGAAGCGGAAAGCTTTCAACGCCGACATCAGCCCGCCAGCGACGCCAGCGCCGATCAGCGCGCGGCCGAGCCACAACTCGGTGTAGCTGCTGGCGCTGGCGAACAGCCAGCAGCCGAGCGCGGCGAACATCAGCAAGACGGCGTGCACGCGCCTCGAGCCGAAGCGGTCCAGCCAGACGCCCAGCGGCAACTGCATCGCCGCGAACGCCAGGAAGTAGGCGCTGCCCAGAAAGCCGAGTTGGGCGTTGCTCAGGCCGAAGTCGCGCACAAGCTCGGGCGCGATAACAGCGGTGACTGCGCGCATCCCGAACGACATCAGATAGGCAAACGCAAAGCACAGAAACACGCCGATGACGGCGGCGCCTTTCAGATGATGCGTCGAAGTCGTCACAAGGCCGATACTACCGGGTGACGCGGTGCGCTGTCTCGCCGACGTGACCGTGGCCGGTGCGTTCTGTCGAAGGGTTTGGTTGACGTATCGAGGGCATGCCAGTAAGCTGGATGGAACCAACCCAGAGGGCACCGTGTTCAAGCGCATTCTGATCGCCGACAACGGCTCTGCCGAAGGCAAATACATGCTGAGCCGCTGGTGGCAGCGTTCGATTGGCAAATCACTGCTCGACACGTCTCGCTGCGTGGTGCTTGTGATCCGGCCGCCGGCCGGTGATTTTCCATGACTGATATGGACGCCGAGTCGCTCAAGCAACTGCGTTGGCTCGCCGACGTTGAAGCGATCAAACAGCTCAAGCACCGGTACTGCGGATTCTGCGACGCGGGTTACGACGCCGATTCGCTGGCGGCACTGTTCACCGAGGACGCGGTCTGGGACGGTGGGCCAATCGGTAGACATGACGGCCGTGAAGCCATTCGCACCTTTTTCCAGGGTTCGTCCAGGCGGGTGCCGTTTGCGCTGCACATGGTCATGAATCCGGTCATCGATGTGCAGGGTGACAGTGCAACGGGCAACTGGTATCTCTGGCAGCCACTTGTCTACGCGCTGCCGCCAGGGGAGGAGGCCTGGTGGTTGTCCGCGCGGTATGACGATGTCTATCGGCGTCAGCCGAACGGCTGGAAATTCGCCAAGGTAACGCTGTCGATCAAATTGCTTGCGCCGTACGACAAGGGGTTCGGGGAAACGCGGATCAACAATGTGTACGCGACACTGAAGCCTGCTTCCAGTTAGAGTTCAACCAAGATCGGCACTGGTTCCTCTAATGCCAGGGATTCACGAGCGTCAGTCCGGTGGCTTCGAAGTCCTTGGTATTGCGAGTCGCAAGAACGCAAGAATGCTCTCTTGCAATGGCTGCGATTTGCGCATCGGGAACTGACATGGGTCGACCCGCTGAGCGAGCGCTAGCCAAGATTTCGCCGTAAGCTAGCGCGGCTTGCACATCGTACGCGTAGGTTCGCTCGGCAAATCGGATGCGCCATTCCGATATCTGGACTTCAAGTTTTGATTTGCGCAGTCCGGCTTCAAGCTTGGCCACGCCGAACGCTAATTCGCCGATCGCAATCGACGTTATGTGGCTTTCTTCTTCATGCATCAAAAACCATCGCTCCACGGCGGCCTCGGGCAGCGCTTTCATCAGCTCCGAGAGCACGTTGGTGTCCAGAAGAATCACAAATCAATGCCGTCGTGAGGTTTTCTGTTTTCAGCAATGAGTGAGTCGAGGTCGACATCGCTTACCGCGAGCGACTTGAGTCGTTTCAAAAACGATGCAGCGCTAGGTTGCGGGTGACGTACCGCATATTGCTCCAGCGCGTCCTCGACAATGGCGTGGATTGGCCGTTGTTCGCGTTTAGACAATTGATGGGCAAGATCCCTTGCGCGAGCGCTGCGAACAGAAAGCTGTGGAGAGGTCATGATGGCAATGTAGCATGGTGACGGCAAGATGGCAAGATGGCGTTTCAATGGCGCGCTGCATGTCGCTGAGAATCGAGGCGGGCAAGGCCGTTCGCTCGACACGATTTAGAACCAATAAGCCAGGCTGGCCTTATTGCGATCGGGTCACTACGTACGAGATAGTTTCCGCGATGTTAAGCGCTGCGAGCGCTACGCGTTTTTGCTGCTCCGTTCGGACGGTGTGCAGCCCGTTAAGCTTCAGCTATGCGAGCCAGGAGCCTGTCGGGGTTAAGAATGGGTGCGCAGTTTGACCAGAAACGGATGATCGCGGTTGACCTCCGAGGGGGTAATAGCGGGGCTATTACCCCCTCGGAGGGCACACGTGAGGGCCGTTTTTGGTCAAACCCTCCGGGCGAAGAGTACCGGGCCGTCTGCCGCGTTACGATTAGAGGTCGATATCACGCGATATCGACCTCTAATCGCGCCTTGCATCCAATCCCGGTACTCTTCGCTGCGCGCCCATTCTTAACCCCGACAGGCTCCCAGGGCCAGCAGATATTTCTCGCCGTGTGCATCGATTTGATCGCGCAATGCGTGGGTTTGCAGTACCGCCGGCAGCCCGTCAGCAAAGCTTGCGCGCGCGACGATTCTCGCCAGGCAAAGGTCCTGAACCTCTTCGGAAATCATTGGAGTGATGGGGCCGGACACTCGCACCGCCTCAAAACATGCAAACAATATGTTCAGCGCCACCTCAATGTCCTTCATCGAGACATTACTGATTGAGAGTGCCAGAACTGATGCCAACAAATTCGGTTGCGCGACGAAAAGCTCGTCCGCTAGACCTTCTTTCTCTTTGGACGAAAGCTGCTTAACCTTCGTCAGCGCGGTCGCAATATGCTGCTGCGAGATGCGAGTCACTTCGACAATACCGCTGCGGGTTGGTGGCGCATCAACTAAATCGTCAGGTAGCCGCCATCGGCGATCAAAATTGTTCCGGTGACAAAAGCGGCCATGTCGGAAGCGAGGAAAATCGCTGGGCCGACGAGGTCTTCCGGCTTGCCGGCGCGGCCCAGCGGGGTGTGGGTGATAAAGGTCTTGACCAGCTCCGGATTGCTGGCGCGCGTCTTCTCGTTCAGCGGCGTCTCGATGAAGCCGGGGCCGATGGCGTTGACGCGCACGCCGTCCTTGCCGAGTTCGGCGGCGAGCGCCTTGGTGAAACCGAGTACGCCGTGCTTGGAGGCAGTATAGGCGGGCGAGCTCGGCGTGCGGACATGCACGAAGGACTGAATCGAACCAATATTGACGATACAGCCTTTGCTGGTCCGCACGGCTTCGAGAAACGAATAGGTGACGTTAAAAACGCCGGAAAGATTGATCGCGATGATATCTTCCCAGTCGTTGAACACGGCAAGCGCTGCGCCCAGCATGCCATTGCGCCGCGCGATACCGGCATTGTTGACCAGGATCGAAACCTGCCCGACTTGGGTCGCGATCTTTTTCGCGACCGCGACGCAGTCGTCGCGCTGGGTGACATCAAGCTCGAAACTCTCGGCCGCGCCGCCCGTGTTGCGGATCTCGCCGGCGACCCCGGCAGCAGCCTCGCCGTTGATGTCGAGCAACACCACCCGCGCGCCCTCGTGCGCGTAGCCGATTGCAATTGCGCGTCCGATGCCGGAACCGGCTCCGGTGATGACGGCGATCCGGTTTTGAAGAAGTGGCATGGCGGGTCTCGTTTGTTTTGCGTCTGTTTCGGAATTTTCCGCAGGTTAGCATGGGGCGCGACCCGAGGCGTGAAATCCGCAAAGCGCCGCTTCACCGCCTTTTGCGGGGCAAGCTGGGTTGAAGTCCACCGCATCCGAGAGCGGCCCTTGGCCAGGATCTATAAGACCCTCCGCTCCGTGGGTCAGTGCGATCTCTTGTATTTATGCGTACAGTCGTGTAAAAACTAAATGAGCATTTGTGATGCGCATACAATGCGCGCATCTTTATCCTCATTCGTAGGAGAAATTGATGTTTCGCTTCGAGAATGGGCCCAAGAAGGCCACTAATCTATCGCTTAACGCCAGCGTGCTGGAAGCCGCTCGGGCATTGGGCATGAATATTTCCCAAACCGTTGATGAGCTGCTGGCCAAAGAAGTGAGGCGGCGATATTGGCTACAGTGGAACGAAGAGAACAAGGAAGCGATAGATCATTACAACGCTCGCATTCAAGCCGAAGGCCTGCCTCTGGCGAAGTATCGTTCTTTTTAAGCGGCGCAGCAGTGGCTAGATTCGATGTTTTTCCGCACCCAGATCCGGCGATGCGCTCGGTCACGCCGTTTTTGTTGGATATTCAAAACGACTACATTGATCAATTGCAAAGTCGTGTCGTGATTCCGCTGCGACTCGCCGCAGCTTTTGGTCCGGCGATGCGAGATTTGAATCCCCTGTTTGCCGTTTCCAAGTTGAAGGTGGTACTCGATACCGCTGCGTTGGCGGCTTTCCCAGTAAGTGGTTTGAAGAAACCTGTGATCAATTTGTCGTCGCAAAGCCAAGACATCGTGTCAGCCTTGAATACGCTTTTTGGGTCTTATTGATTCCTGTCTGCTCCATCGGCCTGATTCGAAGACCAGGCGAGCCACGCGGGTGCGCAATTTATTGCCGCTTGTAATTTCAAGAAATATGCATTAAAGTGCACGCCAGCAGGAGAGAGAGTCTTGTCGCCATGACAAAACAAGACTCCACCGAAGGCGCAAACTCCCATACACGCTCAGGTGTCCGTTACTGCTGGTTTTGTTGACGCCGTCTGGAGAGACACCTTGCGCGCAAGGTGCACCGAAGGAGCAAGTATCTGGCCAGGGGCCCGGTATGAATCTCTCAGGTACCAAGGACAGGGGGAGCGGCACGGTTCAGTTTCGCCATCGATGCGCCACTTGAAAATGGCGGCGATTACGAGCTCGGGCCAGCCACTCTTTGGGGTTCCCCAATGCACGTTCTCGTTCTTGGCAGCGGTTTGCTGGGTGTCAGCTCTGCCTATTATCTTTCGCAACTCGGCCACGAGGTCACGGTCATTGATCGGCAGGCCAACCCCGCCGCCGAGACCAGTTTCGCCAATGGCGGCCAAATTTCGGTTAGCCACGCCGAACCTTGGGCCAACCCGAGCGCCCCGTTAAAGGTCTTGCAGTGCTTAGGCAAGGA
>JANLTP010000041.1:0-16480 GCA_031363055.1 Burkholderiales bacterium
CCACGACCGTCGAACGCCCGACCCGATACGCCGCGAAAGTCGCGTACGCGCGGCAGGGCAATGGTGACCAGGCGATCAAGAAATTCGAACATGTGCTCACCACGCAAGGTGACCATACAACCGATCGGGTAGCCTTCGCGAATCTTGAAGCCGGCGATGGCTTTCTTGGCTTTCGTGATCACCGGCTTCTGACCGGCGATTTTGGCCATATCGCCAGCGGCGTTATCGACGATCTTCTTGTCGGCAACGCCTTCGGAGACACCCATGTTCAAGGTGATTTTGGTGATGCGCGGCACTTGCATGACGGTGGTGTAACCGAACTTCTGCATGAGCTCGGGCGCCACCCGGTCACGGTATTGCTGTTGGAATCTTGCCATGTTGATCTTTTCCAGACTCTTCTATTCAGGCTCTAACTTGTTCGCCATTCGACTTGAAAAATCGAACGCGTTTACCGTCTTCCAGCGCCTTGATGCCGACCCGATCGCCCTTGCCGGTCGCCGGGTTGAACAGCATCAGGTTGGACTGATCGATCGGCATGTTCTTGTCAACAATACCGCCGGTCTGACCCTTCATCGGGTTGGGCTTCTGGTTTTTCTTGACCATGTTGATGCCCTCGACCAGCAGGTGGTCTTCATCAACGCGCGTCAAAACCGTACCGCGCTTGCCCTTGTCGCGCCCTGCGATGACGACAACTTCGTCGCCCTTGCGAATCTTTTCCATAATTAACTTTCTGCGCCCGCTCTACTCTGATCGGCTTCTTGATGGATTCTTAAATGACTTCAGGCGCCAGCGACACGATCTTCATGAACTTCTCGGTGCGCAATTCGCGCGTCACCGGTCCGAAGATGCGCGTGCCAATCGGCTCGAGCTTGGCATTGAGCAGCACGGCTGCATTGCTGTCGAATCGAATTCTGGAGCCGTCATCACGGCGCACGCCGTGGGCCGTGCGAACCACCACGGCGTTGTAGATTTCGCCCTTCTTGACCCGACCACGCGGTTGGGCTTCCTTGACTGACACTTTGATGATGTCACCAATACCGGCGTAGCGGCGTTTGCTGCCGCCCAACACCTTGATACACAACACCGATCGCGCACCGGTATTGTCAGCGACCTCGAGTCTTGATTCTGTTTGAATCATGTTGTTCTGCTCTACTTTTCTGCAAACGTGGTCCGTGCTACCAACTTGAACCGCCTGTGACGCGCTGAATCGCTTCAGTGCCGTCGGGTGGTCAGTATTGGCCCCGTGGTTTCGGGTTCGACGTTGGGAAATGCGGCTTTTGAAAAAACTTGGCCGTTAACCCAACAACGCCCTGGCTGAATTGCCAAGAGCCTTAGATCATAGCATGTGAAACGAAAAGCTTGCAAATAGACAAGTTTGGACAGCACATGGGGGTTGGTCTGAACGAGTGCGTTCGCCCGATGAGGCCGAAAGTCGTTCAAGCGCCGTGTTGGTGCTACTCTGCCGAGAGGCGGGTTGCAGACACCCGTCGGCCATCCCGGCCCTGACTGGCAATACCCAGCTAGCAATACCTGAGTACAGTCCAAGCGCTGCTTTTCGTCGATTCGGGCGCGCGTTATTGCGCACCCCGGCTCGACTGGAGCCCAAATGGACAACTCGATTCCGTTGATTTCCGTGGCCGATCTCCGGTCAATCCTCGCAACATCCAATCCACCGCTCATTTTTGACGTCCGCCGTGACCAAGCGTACGGTGAGTCAGGCTCCGTCGTGGCCAGTGCTCGCAGGCTTCGTCCCGAAGACGTTGAAAGCCTAAGCCAGTATCTGCCGATAAACCGCTGCGTCATTGTTTATTGCGTCCATGGACACGAGGTCAGCCAAACGGCAGCCGGCGTCCTCAAGCGCACCGGCATCGACGCGCGGTATCTGGAGGGCGGCTTCAGCGCATGGCAGTCTGCAGGCGCGCCGATGGTCCACAAACGACCGGAACTGGGTGTGCCGTCACAGATGGATTCCGGCTCGAGCTGGATTACCCGTGAACGACCCAAAATTGACCGGATCGCCTGCCCTTGGCTGATCCGTCGTTTCATCGACCCCGGAGCGCGATTTCTGTATGTCGCAAGCGGCCAGGTCGTAGCCGAAGCCGAACGCCTGGGCGCGATTCCGTATGACATTCCAGCGGTTCGATTCACCCATCGCGGCGAGCAGTGCAGCTTTGACGCGTTCATTGCCGAATTTGCGCTGAACGACCCCGATCTGGCGGTGGTCGCTGACATTGTGCGCGCGGCCGATACCGGACATCCCGAGCAGGCGCCGCAAGCGGCCGGTCTGCTGGCCGTTTCGCTGGGACTTTCGGCAATGTATCCGGATGATCATCAAATGGTGGAAGCCGGCATGCTGGTCTACGACGCGCTCTATGCGTGGGCGAGGTCGGCTCGCGGCGAACTTCACAACGCCACCTTGTTCGAGCCAAAGGCGCGGCTATCGTAGCCGGCGGTGCGCTGATCGGCTTGCTGCTATTTCCATTTTTGAATCGGATCGCGATATGAAATCATTATTCAGAGTCGGCAGCGTCTTCGTCGGTGCATTGCTGCTGGCCGGAGCCAACCTCAACAACGCTGCGGCCCAAACTATCAGCTTTTCTGACGCGCGGATCGGCACGGTCAGTGCGCCGTGGCGATGTGGCACCACCGGGCGAGGCACACCACATTGGTCGATCGTGAACGACACTGAGAGCGGCAAGACTTCGCGGCTCCTCAAGCAATCGGGCGTTGCCGATTTTCCGTGGTGCGTTCATCAAGACACACGGCTGCAAGATGGTTTCGTCGAAACGCGATTCAAGCCGCTATCAGGGCGAACGGATCAGGCAGGCGGTGTCGTCTGGCGCTGGAAGGACAAGGACAACTACTACGTCGCTCGTGCCAATGCACTGGAAAACAATGTCGCGCTTTACTACACCGAGGCCGGTGAGCGCCACACAATCGCCTATGTCGACGCGCCGGTCGCAACGGGTCAATGGCGTACCTTGCGGGTTGAATTCAGCGGGTCACAAATTCGAGTCTTGCTGGACGGCAAGCAGTACATTGAAGCCTCTGACAAGCACCTCACGGCGGCAGGGCCGGTCGGTGTCTGGACCAAGGCTGACAGCGTGACACTGTTCGAGAGTTTATCGTTCGGTTTGGCTGGACCGTCCCGGCCGTAAAGCCAACGCATTCAATAAGCGAGGCGTTTCTGCGGAAACGCCTCGCCGATCTTGCTATCGTTCAAACCGGGTCGAACATCGACTCATCAACCCAGAGATATCAATGAACACCATTCAACTGTTGCCGCTGATCGCTGGCGGTCTTTTTGCCCTGCTTCTCACGCGCGACAAGCTCGGTCTTCAGCCTGCAACGTTTGCATCAATGCGGTGAGCGAATTAAGCGGACTCGCGTTCAAGCCGAATCGACAAATACCGCCGCCCGATGCGACTGCGGCAGGAACGCATAGATTTTGTCGCGTTTGCGATCGAGCGCCAGGGTATGAGCGCCCATCTCGGTAGACACCACTTCGCGGCGGCGCATCAGTGCGGTATCAGCGACATCGATGACATCAATGACGCCAGGTTGGCCAACGGCCACATAGATTCGCACAAATTTGGAGTGCAGAAAAATAACGTCGGGCGGTCCGCTAAGTTGAACATCGGCCAGTACTTGGCCGGAATCGGCGTCCAGTGCGAGTAGAACGCCGCCATCGCACGCGCAGAACAACCGACCGGTGCTCGAATCCAGATCAAGCCCGTGCGGTCCGACGGCTGGAACGTCGAACTCCTTCAAAACTCGGGTCGGATCGCGGGTATCAATTGCAATGATTCTCGCAGGCGACGCGATATTGACGAAGAACATCTGTCGCGCCGCATCGTATACCGCCCAACGGGTTCGTCCTGGAACTTTGATCTCGGCGATACGCTCGCGTCGCGCGACATCAATGACCGATACCGAACAGGAGTCTGCAATCGCGGGGTCGCCGACGTTGGCAGCGATCAGGATACCGCGAGACGCGTCGAATGCGAGCCCGTTTGGTTTTATGCCAACGGCGATCTTGAACGCTTGCATCTCGGCAAGCGGCGCAAAAACGGATACCGTATTTTCGCCGCGATTCGAGGTGAAGACGAGTCCCCTTGATTCCGAGACAAGTGCGCCGGCCACGGCCGTCAAGCCAGGGATTGACTCAAGATACTGGTCACGCGCGATATCAATGACGTCAAGCGTGTCGTTACTGGTATGAGCAAGGTACAGACGATCGGTCGCGGAGTGGATGTCTGCATGATCAAATTCGCCAGTGCCGACATGCTCTGGCAAATCAATATAGGTTAGCTTCGTCAGCGCCATGGTGCGTCTCCTTTGATGGTGATTCAAGCCTGCCAATCCCAGCCGGCAGATTCCAGCTCAAGCATCGTTGCGAAGGGTCCGCCACCTGCGATCAGCTCACCCGGGGTACCGACCTCAACGATGACACCGTGATCGATCACGACCACTCGATCAGCGTGTCTGGCGGTTGCAAGTCGGTGGGCGATGCTCAGTATCGCAGTACCGCTTTTCAGTACCGTCGAGCGCAGTGCGTCGCGCAAGGCCGTTTCGCTGGCGCTGTCTGCCGACGCAGTCGCCTCATCGAATAACAGAACGGCCGGACAAGACACCAGCGCTCGGGTCAAGGTCAGCAGTTGCTGCTGGCCCGCTGACAACTGCACGCCCAACCCGCCACCTGTGGACCGCAAGAGCGTCTGATAACCGTCCGGCAGATCGCGGATGAATGCGTCCGCGCCGCTGATAGCTGCGGCTGCAACGACCGTCGAGAGCGGAATCTTGTCATCGCTGAACGTCAGATTTTGCAGCACAGTGCCACTGAACAATTGTGACGACTGGGGCACCATGCCGATGACTCGATTCTTGTGATCATCGCCCAGGGTTCGCGGATCATATCCGGCAACGCGCACGCACCCTTGCCATGGGTCGTACAGGCCGGCCAGCAGATTGACAATGCTGGACTTGCCCGCGCCCGTGCGCCCGACGAGCGCGACGTGTTCGCCAGGCGCAACCCGTAGATTGACGCCATGAAGTACCGCCGCGCCGCTTGCATATCCAAAGACCACGCCTTCGCAGAAAATTCCTCCTGCAGGTTCGCCGCGTGGCGACTTGGACCCCGCCGACGGCTGGAACACCTGAGATGCCTGAGACGCCTGAGATGCCTGAGATGGCAAGGACGGCGGCTGGTCGACGGGCAAAGCCAATACTTCGAAGATACGTTCGGCCCCCGAGAGTGCGCCCTGAACACTTTGCCACTCATCGCCTAATGCCGTCAGTGGTCCAAAGAATCGCTGTAGCAGCAGCGCGAACGCGATCAAGGTGCCGATCGAGACGCCGGTCGAGAATCCGGTTAGGCCAATCGTGGAACCGACGGCACTAATGACACCCTGGACTTCTGAAGGGCTTACTGTCGCCGGAAGGTGGCGGGTGCCTGCCCACAACAAAAGGGCAATGGCGCAAGAAGTCAGCAGTGCCGTTACCGGCGAATAGACCGAGCCGTAAACCGTAGAGCGGTTCGACACCCGCAGAGCGCCTTGCAGGATTCTCCGAAAACGCTGCACGAAACTCAACTCCCGACGGTAGGCCTGAATGACCTCGACGCCTTGCAACGTCTCGTGCAGGTGACCGTTCATTTCAGCAACGGCCCGCCGACTGGTACGTTCGGCAGCGCGAATTCGAACTTGAAAGTAGCGGGTGACCAGCAGCAGCGGCGGCAAGGTGATTGCGCTGATCAGCGACAACCGGGGACTAAGGGTAATCATTGCAATCGTGATCGTCAGCAGCCGGCTCAAATTCGCCACCAGGTTGGCGACGCCGCCGGTAAACAGCGTATCGAGCGTATCAATGTCCGCTGTGCACCGGCTGATCGAGTCACCGATCGGCGTGCGATCGAAGTACGAAGTCGGTAGGCGCTGCAGATGCTCAAATAACGTGATGCGCAGGCGGCACAAAATATCCTGCGCCACGCCGGCCGACAGGTAGCCATAAGCGAAGCCGAGTCCTTGCGCGAAAGCAACCACTGCCAGGTACAGGAAGGCCAGATTGAGCAAGCCACTGCGCTCACCGA
The DNA here is from genome assembly GCA_031363055.1 of Burkholderiales bacterium. Lineage (GTDB taxonomy): Bacteria > Pseudomonadota > Gammaproteobacteria > Burkholderiales > Burkholderiaceae_E > JANLTP01. Next base: position 6,089 of record JANLTP010000041.1, read on the forward strand.
TCGCCAGATGATCGTCGACGACGGACCGAATCAGCAAGGGCGGCAGCAACTCGCATGCGGCACCGGCCATTACCAGTACGACGATCACGATCAGCCTGTTTCGGGCCGGGCGCACGAGCTGCCCGAGCGCTCGCCGCGATTGCGCGCGGCCGATGGCGGTATTGGACCGGGCGCTATTGGACCCGGTGCGCTCAATTGCGTTCAAGAAGGTATCCTGGAAGTGGCGAGTTGACCGCGTGCCTGCGCCCGAAAAATGCTCGCATACCGACCTCGTCTTGCCATCAGTTCGACATGAGTACCTTGCTCGGCAATCCGGCCTTGGTCGAGCACGACGACCTGATCGGCCTTGGGAAAAACGGCCAGGCGCTGTGAAACCAGCAATATCGTCACTCTGCGCTCGGCAGGGCGGTCCGGCCCGAACGCGTCGCGCAGTGCTGCAATGATGAGCGTCTCAGTCGCAATGTCAACGGCGGAAAACGGATCATCCAGAACCAGCAGGCCTGGCAATTCGGGGGCGAACGCCGCAATCGCACGAGCCAAACCGAGGCGCTGACGCTGGCCACCTGAGAGGCGCACGCCACTGTCTCCGATCAGGCTATCCAGGCCCTCGGGAAAATCGGCGAGATCGGTATCCAACGCGGCAATCTGAAGGGCTCGAGCCAAGTGCTCAGGGTCGAGCGCCGGGTTGCCGATCAACAGGTTGTCTCGAATTGAACCGGAGAAGAGTTGCACACTCTGCGGCAGGTAGCCGATTCGCGCGGACAGTTCGTTCGATGTTACGCCAGCCCCTGTGAAGAGCCGGGCGTGTCCCGAGTCATTGGGGTAGATACCCAACGTCGCACGCGCCAGCGCGCTCTTGCCCGACCCGACGGCACCCGTTACGGCAACCAGGCTACCCGGCGCGATGTCGAGCGTGACATCGGTGAGCGCAGCCTCGGTTGCGCCCGGGTAGGTAAACGTGAGCTTCGAAAGCAATACCCGCAACGGGCCAGCGTGCTCGGTAACGGCCTCGGATCGACTGGTCATGACTTCAAGCCCGGCGCCAGCGACATGCGCCGGCTTGAAGGAGGCAAACCGAGGTTCGCGCGCGACATCGAAGGCCGGCGCCAGCATCGGCAATAGTCGTGCATAGGCCGCCGCACCGCTCTGGATCGAATTGAGTAGTTGCGGGATACGAAAGCCACGTTCGACAAAGCGCACGAACAGTGCCAGATAGCCAACGAAGGCGCCGACGCTCATGGCACCATCGACTACGCGTTCGCCGCCTTGCCAGATCACGAACAGAATACCCGAGGTCATCAGGGCGCTGTATAGCGGTGGCAAACCGAGCCGCAGCCGGGCCGCGCTCAGATTCTGCGCGGCCAAAGCCTGCGAGCAATGAGCGATGACGCCGTTGGCAACTGAGCTTTTGCCGAACAGGCGCAACACACGGGTCCCCAATAACAATTCCTGAATGTTTGCGGTCAATTCGGCGTTCGCTTGCCTCGCCCGCGCCGTTCTCGCGGCAACCCAGCGTCCGGAGGCATGCGCAATCAACATCGCGACGGGTACCGGCACGAGCGCCATCAGCGTCAGTTTTACGTCGATGAAAAACATTGCCGTCAGAAACGACAGCGAGAACAGAACCGTGTCCCAGCACTCAATGGTGAACTCACGAATGCCGACGCCGAGTACTTCAACGTCTCCAATGATGCGCGTCATCTGATCGCCGATGGACAATCGATGCAGATCAGCGAGCGGGCGTATCAAGGTTCCGCGCAATGCATCGGCGCGCAGATTGGCGCGAATACGCGCATTGGCGGTAATCAGCCACCAGCGCTTGAGCACGCGCGGCCCTTCGGTCAGGATTGTGCCGGCCACCAGCAGCAATGCCGCCACTGTTACCTCATGCGACGTCGCAGCCCCGCGCTCGAAGGCAAGCGCTGCATCAATCGCCCGTCCGAGCAGAATCGCAGGCAGGACGACCGCCGTGTTCATGACGATACCAGCCAGCGATCCGAGCATCAATTCGCCGGCAACCTGGCGAAAGTACGGGCGCAGTTTCCATAAGTAGTTCACGCCGATTCAGTCATCAAGACTGCACGCCATAGACGAAATCATCGAACAAGGTTCTGCTATCGGCCTTGGTCCAGACCCCAACGGCGCCGTTCCCTGAAATATGCGCGTCGCCCAATTCAATGTAGCAGTGACCGTTGAATATCACGCGAATGTGTCGGCCAGAGAACTCGACGCGCAATGAATGCCAGATATTGCCTGGCACGGGCGCTGGAACATACTTCAGCGTCTGTCGGTGACCACGTTCGGTGTAGTAAAGAGATACGTTGTCTTCAAGTGCGTTGGCGCGCGCGACGTAATAATGACCTGCATCTTTGAAGCGCCAGACAACTCCACCGGCCTGATCCTCAAGTCCGCCGATAGCTTTGAACCTGACCTCAACGAATCCGTCGGCAAACGACGAATCGGATCGCACACACCAGGGAAAAGTTCCATGGCCCGACTGCGCCAGCACAGTTGGTCGGGCAGGTTCCGAGTCGTCTGCAAGCACGCTCCATTGAGGAGTACCTCGGCCGGTGAGGCCGACCAGCCAACCAGCCAACCAGCAGGTAAGGTGCCGGGCTGCTCCTGGGCGAACGAAAACGATTGGCTGCTCAAGATCGATTTATTCATGAATTTTGGTGTCCCAATTGAGTTTGAAGGAAGGATCCAGTGTTGAGTTTCATTTAGTTGGTCAATGCGGGCAAACATGCGCCCCCAGTCATTCGCCTCAAAGGAAGTTTGCTGGCGCGCCGGGCGCTCAGATGAATCCGCCAAAACGAGCCCTGGATCGTATTGAGTGCGATCAATTCATCGCGACTCGCGAAGGCAAGCCTGGTGAAACCGAAATCTTTGTCGCCCTCTGAATCCATCGCGATCTCGATGCGCTCAATCGCTAGGCTTTGAGCGTCAATTCGCCAAAGTGTTGGCTCGATATTGCTGGATACCACGACGTTACCGACCGCATCAACGATCAAGTCCGGGGCACAACTGAATTGATCGTCGAGGTTGATCCAGCCTGGCAACGAGAATTGCCGAACTATCGCGCCGGTTTGACCGTTGCCGAGCAAAATGACACCGTTTGCGATCGACCAGACTCGGTTGCTCGCCGCATCACGCTGCGCGATCGGTAGGGATGAGACGGGCGTAGATTGTGCGCGGCTACCGGCGGCGCCAGTGCCTTGTGGCAACTGCGTGTGGATGTCAAGGCTGGCTATCAGGGCAACGATCCCGCAACCCACAGTAAGCCAGAATCGCAACCCATTTTTAGCAGATTGATTCGTGACTCCCGAGCGCGATGCTTTGGCCGATGAATCGATGTTCAGTCTGGTTGCTGGAATTACGTTCATTTCACTACCCCCAATGCTTCTTCAAAGAGACAATGCCGCCTCCAGAATGACCGGGCGCAATGCTTTGAGGATTGGACGAATGACCGTCTTGGAGGAAAATTCCCGGGGGATCCTGCATCGCCCCGTACTGCAACCACCGACAGTGATGTTTTAGACCACCGCCGTCAATGGAATCAAATTAAGAAATGCCCGTGTTGAAAAATGCATGTGCTAAAGACATGCACGAGACCGAAGCGGACGCTTCGGTGACTACGGCAATCAGGCGCAATGAGCGTTGGGATGAGCATGTGCGGTGTCCAGTGAAAACCCGACGAGAATCACAGAACTTGGGCGACTAGGACACCGCCTGGGAGCCGGGAGTCTGCGAGATATCCCGGGACATTGATCTTATTCGAACTGCAACGCCGATGCAAGTCGAACGCCGATCTGGTTGGCTAATATATAGCTCCCTAACCGCCCAGCGAATACCGTGGCATGGACGGTCAACTGATCAAATGATTGGATATGGCACCACCGCCATTCCGATTGGGTTGGGCGCCGAATTACGTTTTTGATCAACCCGCGTTCGAGCGCATCAATCGCGCTTCGCGGCTCGCTACATCGTCGCCTGCGGTGGCGGCGCACATGACGCCGCCCTTCATGGCGCAAGGGATGGCCCAAGGTCTTCGCGACGCACAAAACCTGGCCTGCAAACTGCGGCTCGTGCTCGATCATCAATCGGCCGATTCCCTGCTCGACACCTGCGCAGAAGAAAGGCGCCCGCACGTGCGCGAAAGGACCCTCACCGCGATCGGGCTGGGTCGCGTCATATGCCAACGGGACGCGGACCGCGCACGACAACGAGACCTGCAACTACTGGCTGAACAGGGTGCGACGATTCGGACTGCGTTTCGCCAGATCATGATCCCGGATCTCAAAAACGGATTGATCGCCGCCGATACGCCCGGCGCCGGCCGCTTGTTTCCGCAGCCCAACGTCCGAACGGAATCCTTCAGCGGCCGCCTCGATGATCGCTCGACCCGACAACTACGTCTTTGGCACCGCCGACTCGCCAACGGGAGGTGTTGTGTTGCTACGCCGGCTCATCGACGCCCTGCATGTCCGGATTTGAGTGCGCCACAGCGCACTTGACGAACCCACTTCTTAGTTATTACAATTATTATAACAATGGAGATTGCCGATGGTCAAGCTCAAAGTGCGCAAATTTGGCAATTCGCTGGGTGTGGTCCTGCCCAAGCAAGTAATCAGCCGTTTGCAAACCAGCGAAGGACAACCGCTGTTTCTGATCGAGGGGCCGGACAGCGGCTATCAGCTCACACCCTACGATCCGGCGTTTGCCGAGAAGATGCGCCGCGCCGACGACATCATCAATCGGTACCGCAACACCTTGCACGAATTGTCGAAGTGATTGAACTGGTATGGGTCGACGAACGTGACGCGATTGCGCTGCACGATCGGCTCCTGGCGCTGCACGGCGGAGGCCAGGGAACCCGAGATCTCGGCCTGCTGCAGTCAGCGCTTGCGCGCCCACGGCAGATGTTGGCCTACGCGAGCGACTCGGATGTCATCACTTTGTCCGCCGCCTACACAGTTGGCATCGTCAAGAATCACCCCTTCATCGACGGCAACAAGCGCACCGGATTTGTGGTCGGTGTGCTCTTTCTCGAATCAAACGGTTTTCGCTTTACGGCCACTGAAGAGGACGCGGCACGGGCAATCTTGTCGTTGGCTGCCGGGACGCTGACCGAGGAATCGTTCATTCTGTTTTTGCGCGAGAACTCGGTTCAGACAGCCTTGTGCAAGTAGCTGTGGAAGACACCGACATGCACTTCGGCGTCTTCGGCGCCGTTTGGCCAGAGATCAGCGCTCCTGAAACATACATCGAAGGTGCGCTGCTTGGGCGATGAAAGTCCGTGACCCGCTGCGTCGGGAAACGGATACTCGGGTGACACACCGACGATGCGCCCGGTCTTGCCGCGGATATAGGCTGGCAGTCGAATGTGCCCTCCGACAAATTCGCTTTTCACCGTCACCAGGTCACCGATCTTCAACTCGGGCAGTTCCTCTGCAGCTACGCGCCCAGGTTTGCTCGGCGTCGAGAGCGGAACAGTTTCGCCCACCAGCGCGTTTAATTCTTCGCGCTTGATGATTGCCTTCTCCACGCACAGCGCCGCAACGGACGTGAATGTTCGCTCGAAGTACGATGCGCCGACGTAGTGTCGGGGCTCCATGCGCTCGATCGCATGCCGATACTCGTCCATGTTGAAGACGCGCCGTTTCACCAATCCGCCCATCAGCGCATTGATTCGGACTTCCCAGTCCTCACTGAACGGCTCATCCTTTTTTACCACCGGGCCGAAGCCTTGACGGCCACCGAGATCATGCAATCCATCCATGGCTTTTCCCTTTCAGAGGCGAGCGCTGGTCAGGGGCGCACCGGCCAGACTCGCCGTTGCAGTATGGGAAGTTTCAAGTCGCGCGGTCGCCGCATACGGCGGCTCGAGTCGCGCCGCGCCGATCATCGAGTCCTTGCTGACCAGACGAGCGAGTTGCTCTTCGGTCCAGTCATCCGTACCCGGCGGTCGCATCGGCAAAACCATGTAGCGCGTATCCGTCGTCGTATCCCACACCTTGAGGCTCACAGCCTCGGGCAACGCGAGCCCGAGCTCCGACAAAACGGTGCGCGCTTCGCGCACGGCGCGCGCACGATATTCGAGGTTCTTGTACCAGCCTGGGGGCATGCCGATGATGGTGTACGCCGTGCACGAGCACAAGGTGCAGCAGATGAGATTGTGTACGGTCTCGGTGTTCTCCTTGACCACCAGGCTGGCGTGATGCTCCGGCATAGCGAAGCCGAGCGAGGCAGCAGCCGCCTTGCCGTCGGTCATCAGGAACTGTTTGAAATGCGGGTCGGTCCAGGCCTTCGCACATAGCCGCGCACCATTGGTAGGCAGCCATTCTTCGTTCACTCGGTGCCGGTACTCATCGAGCGCATCAGCGTCAAACAGCCCTTGGTTCATGGCCAACTGGCCCAGCGCGTCGACTTTTTTATCCATTTCAACGGTCATGTCATGCCTCCGGAAAATGTTCAAGCAGAACTCTACAGGGTCTTGATGCCAACCGTGTATGCAATGCTACGGTAGTTGCGATTCCCCCAGTGACCAGTGCGCCGCCCGAACGATGCTCGCTGCATCCACCCCGAAGAACTGGCGCAGCGCGGCGCGCGTGTCGCTGCGGCCGAAGCCATCAGTACCGAGTGTGAGGTAGCGCCGCCCTGCGGGTAACCAGGCGCGCACGCTTTCGGGCACGGCTCGCACGTAGTCCGTTGCGGCTACGATCGGCCCGCTGCCGCCGGCAAGTTGTTGCGCGATAAACGGTTTCGGTGCAGCTTCTCCACGCAGTGCCGCCTGCTCGCAGGCCGCGCCGTCGCGGGCCAGCTCGCTCCAGCTCGTGACACTGAACACCTCTGCCGCGATGCCCTCCTGAGCCAACTGCTGCGCCGCCTTCACAACCTCGGTCAGAATCGCGCCTGAGCCCATCAGCGTTACCTTGGCGCCGGTTGTGCTGGTTGTGCCGGTCGCGCTGGTCACGTTCGTCGCACCGTCGCCGTAGTACCCGAATCGATAACACCCACGTAGCACGTCGGCATGCGCCTCAACCGGCACGCTCGGTTGCGCGTAGTTCTCGTTCATCAGCGTGACGTAGTAAAAGACGTCCCTTTGCTCGACCATCATCTCGCGGATGCCGGCGTCGACGATGACCGCCATCTCACCGGCGAAGGCCGGGTCGTAGGCCTTGCAGTTGGGAATGGTCGCAGCCACCAGGTGGCTGGTGCCGTCCTGGTGTTGCAGCCCCTCGCCGCCGAGCGTGGTGCGCCCGGACGTGGCACCGAGCAGGAAGCCGCGTGCGCGCTGGTCGGCCGCCGCCCAGATCTGGTCGCCGACGCGCTGAAAGCCGAACATCGAGTAGTAAATGTAGAACGGCAGCATGGCCAGACCATGCACGCTGTAGCTGGTCGCTGCGGCCGTCCAACTGGCGAGCGCGCCGGCTTCACTGATGCCTTCTTCGAGAATCTGGCCCTCGGTCGCCTCGCGATAACTCAAGATCGTATCGATGTCTTCCGGCGAATAGCGCTGGCCGACGCTCGAGTAGATGCCGACTTGCTTGAAGAGGTTGGCCATGCCGAAGGTGCGCGCCTCGTCGGCGACGATGGGCACGACGCGCGGACCCAGCACCTTGTCCTTCAGCAGCGCGCCGAGCAGGCGCACGAACGCCATCGTCGTGCTCATGTCCTTGCCGTCCGCCTCGATGGCGAATTTTGCATAGGCCGCGAGCTCGGGCTTGGCGACGATGGCGCAGGTGGTCTCGCGCCGCGGCATCGAGCCGCCGAGCGCTTCACGATGCGATTCCAGGTACTGCATTTCCGGACTGTCTTCGGCCGGCTTGAAGAACTGCAGCGAGGTCGCCTGTTCATCGGTCAGCGGCAGATTGAAGCGGTTGCGAAAGCCGATGAGGTCGGCGCTCTCGAACTTCTTGTGCGAGTGCGTCGTCATCTTGCCCTGGCCCGCGCCCATGCCGTAGCCCTTCTTGGTGTGCGCCAGGATCACGGTCGGCTGGCCCGAATGCGCAGCCGCTGCGGCGTAGGCCGCGTGGATCTTCACCAGGTCGTGGCCGCCGCGCTTCAGGCGATCGATCTGCTCGTCGGTCATGCCTTGCGCCAGGCGCTTGAGTTCCTCGTTCTGGCCGAAGAAGGTGTCGCGGTTGTAGCGGCCGTCCTTGGCCGCGAAGGTCTGCATCTGACCGTCGACGGTGTTGGCGAAGGCGCGCGCCAACGCGCCAGTGGTGTCGCGCGCGAACAGGCCGTCCCAGTCGCTGCCCCACACCAGCTTGATGACGTTCCAGCCAGCGCCGCCGAAGAGCTTTTCGAGCTCGTCGATAATGCGGCCGTTGCCGCGCACCGGGCCGTCGAGACGCTGCAGGTTGCAGTTGACCACCCAGACCAGATTGTCGAGCGTCTCGCGGGCGGCGAGTGTGAGCGCACTCATCGATTCGGGCTCGTCCATCTCGCCGTCGCCGAATACGCCCCAGACCTTGCGGCCCTCGCAGTCCAGTAAATTTCGATGCGTCAGGTAGCGCATGAAGCGCGCATGATAGATCGAGCCGATCGGACCGATACCCATCGAGCCGGTCGGGAACTGCCAGAAGTCGGGCATCAAGTAGGGGTGCGGATAACTCGACAGACCGCGCGCACCGCTGCCTTGTGTGAAGGCTGGCGCGGTCAGCTCCTGCCGGTAGTGCGCCAGGTCTTGCTCGCTCAGACGACCTTCGAGGAACGCGCGCGCATAGACGCCCGGTGCGCTGTGCGGCTGGAAAAACACCAGGTCGCCGCCGTGCCTTTCATTGCGGGCGTGAAAGAAGTGGTTGAAGCCGGTTTCGAACAGGTCGGCCGCGCTCGCATAGCTGGCGATGTGCCCACCCAGTTCCCCGTACGAATGGTTGGCGCGAACCACCATCGCCAGCGCGTTCCAGCGCATCAGCGAGGCGAGGCGTTCTTCGATGGCGAGATCGCCCGGAAAAGCCGGCTGCGTATCGACGCCGATGGTATTGACGTAGGGCGTGACGAGTTCGGGCTGCCATCCCACGCGCTGCTCGCGCGCAAGGCGGGCCAGTTCGTCGAGCATCCAGCGAGCACGCGCCGGGCCACTCGCTTCGGCAAGCGACGTGAAGGCCTCACGCCATTCGGCGGTCTCCTGGGGGTCGGTGTCGATGGTGTCAGCATCAACGGGTTCGGCGACGACGGAGTCGGCCGGAGTGGTAAAGGGCGGCGCTGAAAGAGCATTCATGTTCGCGATTTTATGCCGACAAGTCCAAAGTTCGATGCCGCTTGTAATTCGATGCCGCTTGTATATCAAACCGCTATGTCGCCACTGCCGAGTTCAAGCAAGGCCTCGTAGCGATTGGCTCTGGCGGAGATAGCGCCGGATTCAAACCCCCAGATAGCGTTGCCAAACTGACCGATCGGCACTCAGCGCTGCGGAACTGCCGCGCCAGGCGACACGGCCGCGCTCGAGGATCAAATGCCGATCGGCAATCGCAACCAGCCGGTTAACGTACTTGTCAATGATCAGAATGGTCTGGCCCCCCGCCCGCAGGCCAGCCAGACAGGCCCAGATTTCCTCACGAATCAAGGGCGCCAAACCCTCGGTCGCTTCATCGAGAATCAGCAACCGCGGATTGGTCACCAAGGCACGTCCAATCGCCAGCATTTGCTGTTCGCCGCCGGATAACTGATTGCCCAGATTGTGGCGGCGCTCGGCCAGGCGCGGGAACAATTGCAGTACCCGCTGCGCGGTCCACGGCTGCAACGAGTCGTTTCGCCGTGCGGCAAACGCGCTCAGGTGCTCATCGACCGATAGATTCGGAAAGATTTGCCGACCCTCCGGCACCAAGCCGATTCCAAGTCGCGCGATCCGGTCCGTCGAAACACCAGAAATACGGCGGCCATCGAACTCGATCTGGCCCGCCTGTATCGATTTCAACCCCATCACGGCGCGAACGAGGGTGGTCTTGCCCATGCCATTGCGCCCGAGCAGGCCCACCACTTCGCCCGCTTCGATGTTCATCTCGATGTTGGACAACACCTGACTTGCACCATAAGCGACCTGCAATCCACTCACTTTGAGGAGGCTCATTGTTTTAGCGGACTCATGGACACAGCGGATTCATTTTTCACCGACTCATGCGCCTTGCTCATCACCCAGATACGCCGCAATCACCTGCGGGTCGGCGCGTACCTTGGCTGGTTCATCCGACGCAATGATCCGGCCATAAACCAGCACCGACACCCGATCGGCCAATTTGAATACCGCGTCGACATCGTGTTCGATCAACAGGATGCTGACCTTGCTGCGGATTCTGTTGATGAGCTCGGCCATCTGCTGCGACTCCTCCGGACCACTACCCGCCATCGGTTCATCGAGCAACAGCAGGCGCGGTCGCGTCGCCAGCG
>JANLTP010000047.1:0-1516 GCA_031363055.1 Burkholderiales bacterium
GGCCGTTGTCGTTCTCGGCACTCGGCCGCCATAGGTCAATGCCGGGGTCTCGGGAACCGCCACTGTCTCGACTCTCGCCACCGCACGCTCCGAAGCTTCGAAGCCGTAGTGTCAGACGCAACGAGGCATCTCGCAATCAGCCTGATGGCCTAGGCAGCCATTCTTAGCCCAAGCACAATTCCACGAGCTGAAAGGCGCGCGGTTTCCTTGCAGGCGCGCTAATCACGCTGGGCACTGTCGGCCACTTCGCGACTATCACCAGCCCCTACAGACCAAGCATCACCTTCGCGATGATCTCGCGCTGCACTTCCGAAGTCCCTCCGAAAATGGTCTGCGCCCTGCTGTTCAAATGCTCCGCCGTCACCGTCATGGCAATCTCCGGCAGCAGGCCTTCGCCCTCGATCTCATAGAGCGGTAGGCGTGGCTCCCAGATGAGCGCTGCCGATCCGAGCACTTCAACGGCGACCCGAGTCAGGTCCTGGCGCAACTCGCTGGCCCGCAACTTGAGGAGCGACGCCATGACGCCCGGATTCTTGCCCTTGGCAACTTCGGACATGACGCTGAGCTCCATCATTTCCAACGCGTCGATATCGGCATCGATCTCGGCCAGGCGTGCAGCAAACAGACTCTCGTGCGGTGTCGACGAATAGCCCTGAATCTCAAGATCAATGAGGCGGATGACTGCGTTCAGGCGGGCGCGCAATTTGGGCGAGGCGACGCCGGCTCCGCGCTCGAACTCAAGCAGATATTTGCCATACGACCAGCCCTTGCCCTCGTCGCCGACCCGATTGGCCACCGGTACGCGGACGTCGTCGAAAAACACCTGATTGACTTCGTGATCGCCGCCAATGGTGCGAATCGGCCGGATGCTGATGCCTTTGGACTTCATGTCGATGAGAATGAAACTGATGCCGTCCTGTTTGCGCGCCGACTCTTTACCGTCCGTACCGGTGCGCACCAGCGCGAACATCATATTGGCGTGATGCGCATGGGTCGTCCAGATCTTGCTGCCATTGATGAGGTAGTCATCACCATCGCGCACGGCACGCGTCTTGAGCGACGCCAGATCCGAGCCGGCACCGGGCTCGGAGTAGCCTTGGCACCAATAATCCTCGCCGGACAGAATGCGCGGCAAATAATGGGCCTTCTGTAGCTCGGTGCCGAAGCCGATAATGACCGCACCGACCATCTGTATGCCTAGCGGAAACAGATGCGGCGCGCCGGCACGCGCACATTCCTGCTCGAAGATCAGCCGTTCGGTTGAGCTCCAGCCGGTGCCGCCGTATTCCTTGGGCCAGGCGGAGGCTACCCAGCCGCGACCGTGCAGCAGCCGTTGCCAAGTGCCGGTAATTTCCGGCTCTGCAAACACACTGGGCGTCAGGGACTGCGCATGCCGAATCGACTCGGGCAAATTCGTCGCGATGAAGTGCCGGGCCTCCTCGCTAAAGGCAATCTCGGCCGCGATAAAACTCATATTCATGCTGGCTCCTTGAGCGCGCGACTGCGCAGTCGCGCA
>JANLTP010000064.1:0-69023 GCA_031363055.1 Burkholderiales bacterium
CGTCGATGGCGCCGCCGTCAATTCGTCGCGACAGAACGTGCAATTGCCGTTCGACGAACTGCCGGCCGACATAATCGAGCGCATTGAGATCGTGCGGGCGCCCACCGCCGAGTTTGAAGGCGCCGCTGGCGGCACCATCAATGTGGTCATGCGCGGTGCGCAGGCAAAACGCGAAACCTACTTGTGGCTGACCGATCAGCATGTCTGGGGACGTGATGCCGGCGTCATCTTCTCTTCGCAGACCGGCCCGTTGGGCGCAGCACCTCCTGTCAATTCGGCGAATGAGCCGGTGAACGGAGCGGTAAACGAAGCGGCGAACGGATCGACGAACCCGGCAACGAAACAGTCGGCAAGTGAGGCCATAAAGGATTCCTCGCGCTGGAGCTATCTGATCTCCCTGACCGGTGGACCGAGGAATCTGGGCAACGACGTCAAACGCGATTCGAGCGTCAACTCGGCAACACCGGAATCGCAGCACCTGTCCGAAGTTTCCCGGACGCGATTCAATTCCTGGACCTTGACCCCGCGCATGACTGGCCGGCTCAGCGCCACCGATCAAGTCGTCATCCGATCCTGGTTCTCCAGCTTTGATCAGTTGGGCTTTATCAATTCGAGCGGCACGGGTTCGAGTTTTGGCCAGGCAACCACCAGCACGACGTCCTCGCCGCAACTCTACGACCGCAAGGCGGCCCAAGTCGCCGCCGACTGGACGCATCGCTTCAAGAATGTGAAGCTCGATTCAAGCGCCTCCTACGAACATAGCGTCAGCAACTATCGATTTGATCGCGATTCGACAACGACCTTGGCCGGGCAACCCAGCCAGCGCAGCGCGTCGTTTCATGACGACCGACGCGAACACGTGGTGCAGCTCAACAGCAAGCTCACCGGCGTTGCCGGCACATCGATCTGGACCGTGGGTGGAGAGTGGCACCAACATCGCTTCTCGGTCGCGTCGAGCAACCTCAGTGATGGCGTGACCAGCGACCTGGGACTGAATGCCTCGATCCTCCGCTCAGCGCTCTGGGCACAAAACGAGATTCCGATCGACGCCTTGAAGTCGACGTTGAATCTCGGGCTCAGAGCCCAGGCCTATGAGATCGAGGTCGACTCCAGCGTCGGGCTGCCGGTCAACCGGCAGTTCTATTGGCAGCCCACCTTAAATGCGCGCACCCGGATCGCCGAGAATACCCAGCTTCGCTGGAATCTGGCGCGCATTACCCGCACGGCGCGCGTTTGGGAGCTGATCAGCCGCACCGTTCCGAGCGCGGCCGCCAACAGTGCCAATTCGCCCGACTACGTCGGCAACGCTAATTTGAAACCCGAGTCGACCTTGAGTCTGGACGTTGGCATCGATCGGCGTTTTTCAGCCGATGAACAGGGACAAGCGCAGGGGCAAGCGCAGGGAAACGCACAGGGACAAGCGCAAGGTCAGGTCGGCCTGAATCTGTTTGTGCGCCATCAGACCGATGTCATCGCCCGACGATTGTTTGCGCAGGCCGGTCGCTGGTCGCAGCAACCCGATAACGTCGGCGACGCACTGGTGTGGGGTCTGGAGTCCGACCTTCGCAGCGACTTGCGATGGGCCGGTTTCGGTCCGCTATGGACGCTGTCGGCCAATGCCAGCCTGTTGCAGTCCCGAATGCGCAGTGGCGACACCCTGGGCGCGCGCATTCCGGGACAGGCGCGTTATCTGGCGAATCTGAGCATCGCCAAGCCGCTACAGGTTTCGGGCGGCTGGTATGGCGGCGGCACCTTGGCGTTGGTTGGCGACGCCGACCTGACCCAGTCGAGTTCGCCAGGGGTCAGTATCCGCGGCCGTGATCGCGGCCATGCGCAGCTCGATTTATACATTGGCTCGGTCGATACGCGCTGGGGATTCTGGCGGCTGAACCTCTACAACATCACCGACTTCAACAAGAACACCAGCCGCGTCATTGTCGATAGCAACGGCATCGTTTACTCGGACCAATCGCAGCGCCGTCTGACGCCTCGTATCTTTCTGACCTTCGGAACCCGATTCTGACTTCGGCTTAGAATCCGAGCGATAACGTTTCGGAGACACATAATGTTCAAACAACTTAAAGATGCGCTGACCGATTGGCAAAGCCCAAGCTGGGCGATGGCTCTGTGCGCCACCGCCGCATTGAGCGCCACGCCGCAGTGGGCCCTTGCACAAATCAACATCGGAGTATCGCTGTCCTTGACCGGTCCGGCTGCGGCTTTGGGCATTCCGACCAAGGGCGCGTTCGATCTTTGGCCTGCCGAAATTGCCGGCGAAAAGGTCAACCTCATCGTCATCGATGATGCCGGCGACCCTTCAGCGGCCTTGCGCAACGCCCGCAAGTTCACCACCGAGGACAAGGTCGACCTATTATTGGGATCAAGCACAACACCGACAGGGATCGCGATCTCCACCGTCGCGCAAGAGACACAGACCCCGCACATGGCGTTCGCGCCGATTCCGCTGCCGCCTGGAAAATCCGATTATTCGTTTGTCGTCCCGCAATCGGTGAACCTCATGGCCGCCGCTGTGGTCAAGGATATCAAGGCGCGCAAATTCAAGACCCTGGGCCTGATCGGCTTTTCCGATCCCTGGGGTGAGCAATGGCATGCGGAGTTGTCCAAAGGCTTTGAGGGCAGTGACGTGAAGATCGTCGCCAACGAAAAGTATGGTCGCGCCGACACCAGCGTCACTGGGCAGGTTCTTAAACTCATATCGGCTGCCCCCGATGCGATCCTGGTAGCGGGGTCGGGAACTGGTGCAGCCTTACCGCAGACCGGCCTCGCCGAGCGAGGCTACAAGGGCCAGATTTATCAGACGCATGGCGCTGGTTCGGGCGATTTCCTGCGCATCGCCGGGAAGTCGGCAGAGAACGTCATTCTGCCGATTGGACCGGTGCTGGTGCCGTCGCAGCTTGCTGATAATCACCCCTCTAAGAAGATCATCAACGAATTCGTGAAAGCATTCACCGCCAAGTTCGGCGAAAAATCACCGGTCGTGTTCGGTGCTCACGGCTTCGATGCTTTGCAGATCCTGCAACGCGCCGTCCCCGAGGCCAAGAAGGTCGCCAAGCCGGGCACGCCGGAATTTCGCAAGGCGCTGAAAGCGGCCGTCGAATCGCAGAAGGAAGTGCCAGGGGTCAACGGTGTCTATAACTACACCGCGACCGATCACTACGGACTGGACACCCGCGGTGCCGTGCTGGTACAGGTCGTCAATGGCGATTGGAAAGTACTGAAGTAAGCCACTCTTGGATGCGCAAATTGCACTCTGGTTAATCCAGGATGGTTTGACCAACGGCGCAATTTACGCGCTGTTGGGCATCGCCACCGTGCTGGTATTTGCAGTGACGCGCGTTATTTTTGTGCCGCAGGGCGAGTTCGTCACGTTCGGCGCGCTGACGCTCGCCATGTTGCAAGCCAACAAGCTACCGGGCTCGGTCTGGTTGTTGCTCTGTATTGCGCTGGCTGTCGCCGGCCTTGAACTCTACGACAGCGTTCGGCGTCAGGCGCTGCCAGAGTTGCCTTGGCGATTGTTTCGCATTCTGAGCCTGCCGCTGTTTCTGGTGGCGGTTGCCTGGGGACTCGCGGGCCGCGACTTGCCGCTGATGGTCGATGTGCTCCTGACCATTGCGCTGATTACGCCGATGGGGCCGCTCTTGTATCGCCTGGTTTATCAGCCGCTGGCCGATGCCTCGGTGCTGGTTTTGCTGATCGCCTCGGTGGCACTGCATTTTGCGCTGGCCGGACTGGCGCTGGTATTTTTTGGCGCCGAGGGTTTCAAGACGCCACCGTTTACCGACCTGTCCCTGACCCTGGGGTCAATCAAGATCGCCGGTCAGGCACTCTGCATTTTTGTCGTCACCATACTTTTGATTATCAGCATGGCCGTGGTCTTCGGCTACACGCTTTACGGCAAGGCGCTGCGTGCCACCGCGTTTAACCGGATCGGCGCCCGGCTGATCGGGTTTTCACCGACCAGCGCCGGGCTCATCACGTTTGCGTTTGCGGCCTTCCTGGGCGCGGTCTCCGGCGTTCTGATCGGCCCGCTGGTGACGATCTACTACGACAGCGGTTTTATCATTGGCTTGAAGGGTTTTGTCGCCGCCATCATCGGTGGGCTCGCCAGTTATCCGTTAACGGCGCTGGGCGCCATTCTGGTCGGCGTGCTCGAGTCGTTCTCGTCGTTCTGGGCGAGTAGCTACAAGGAAGTCATTGTCTTCACGCTCATCATTCCGGTGCTGATCTGGTTGTCCTTGACGGCCGTTCATCACGAGGAAGAGGAGTAGTACGCGATGACGAGCCGCGGCATCTCCTGGCCGGGCTTGGCGCTGGCGTTGCTGCTGGCCGTGTTGCCGCTGTTGCTGCCGCAGTACTACGTGACCTTGCTGAACTACATCGGTCTGTACTCATTGGTCGCCCTGGGACTGGTTCTCCTGACGGGCGTCGCCGGTCAGACGTCGTTTGGACAAGCAGCGTTTGTCGGAATCAGCGCCTACACGAGCGGCTATTTATCGGCCCAATTTGCACTGTCACCCTGGCTTACCTTGCTGGTTGCGCTGTTGCTGGTCGGCTTGTCGGCCTGGCTGATTGGCGCCATCACCTTGCGCATGAGCGGCCACTTTCTGCCGCTGGGCACGATAGCTTGGGGCATCAGTCTTTATTATCTGTTTGGTACCGTGCCACAGCTCGGCGGCTTTGGCGGCATGAGTGATCTGCCGGCGCTCAGCGTTGGCAGCTTCGAGTTGCGTGATTTTCGCCATTTCTATTATCTGATCTGGCTGATCGTTCTGCTCGCGTTGTGGGCCTGCGGCAATCTGCTCGATTCGCGGCTCGGACGGGCGATCCGTGCGCTCAAGGCACGAGCCTCGATGGCCTCGAGCTTCGGTGTCAACCCTGCCCGACTGCGCATCCAGGTGTTTGTGCTGGCGGCGCTGCTGGCGGCGCTGTCGGGCTGGATGTACGCCCACATGCAACGGTTCATCAACCCGACGCCGTTCTCGTTGAACCAGGGCATCGAATATTTGTTCATGGCGGTTGTGGGTGGCGCCGGCAGTGTCTGGGGGGCGGTGTTGGGCGCCTTTTCAATCACGCTGTTCAAAGAGCTGTTGCAAGTCGGTCTGCGCGGGCTGACCGGCCAGAGCGGCCCGTATGAGCTCATCGTGTTCGGCATCCTGGTGATCATCCTGTTGCAACGCTCGCGCGATGGCTTGTGGCCTTGGGTGCGCAAGCTCTTGCCGGCTGCTGCGACCCCGGTGATCGAGGGTGAATCCGGTTTGCCGACGCGGGTCACCACCCAACGTTTTGAGCAAGCCGCGAAAAGCAGCTCACTCAAGCGCGAGTTGCGCGCCTTGTTGACCGTGACCGATGCCGTCAAGCGCTTCGGCGGTGTGGTGGCCGTCAATCAAGTCAGCTTTGATATGCCCAGTGGCGCGATTCTGGGCTTGATCGGACCGAACGGCGCCGGCAAGAGCACCCTGTTCAATCTCATCAGTGGTTATGCGCCTTTGAGTTCGGGCTCGATCCGCTTTAACGGTCAGGCCATCCATGGTCGAAATGCCGATGAAATCGCGCGGCTCGGCATCGCCCGGACCTTTCAACATGTCAAGCTCATCAGTCAATCGAGTGTGCTTGAGAACGTCATGCTGGGCGGATTCCTGCGCGGTCAGAAGGGTATGGTGGCTACCTGCCTGGGTCTGGATCGAAACGAGGAGTTGGCACTGCGTCGCGAGGCCGCCAAACAGATTCGCCGGGTCGGGCTGGAGGCCCATCTCTATGAGCCCGCCGGCAGTCTGCCGTTAGGCAAACAACGGATCGTCGAGATCGCACGGGCCTTGTGCGCTGACCCGGTGTTGCTGCTGCTCGATGAGCCCGCGGCCGGGCTGCGTTACCAGGAGAAACGGGATCTGACGAATCTGCTCACTCAATTGCGTGCCGAGGGCATGAGTATCTTGCTGGTGGAACACGACATGAATTTTGTCATGGGTCTGACCGATCGATTGCTGGTGCTGAACTTCGGTGAAAAACTGGCCGAAGGCCGACCCGCCGAGATCCAGCGAAACCCGGCGGTGCTTGACGCCTACCTGGGCGGATTGAGCGAGGATGCGGCATGAACGAGGCACCGCCCAGTGCGATAGCGCCACCCTTGCTCGAGGTCAGCGCGCTCAGTGTCGCCTACGGCAAGGTCGAAGCGGTTCATCAAGTGTCGCTGCGCCTGAACGCCGGTTCGATCGCTACCGTAGTGGGTCCGAACGGAGCCGGCAAGACGACCCTGCTGGCCGCCATCATGGGTTTGTTACCGTCGCAAGGTAGCGTGCGCATCAACGGCGTCGAGCAACAAGGCGTGACCGTTGAAGAGCGGGTCGCCAACGGCCTGTCGCTGGTGCCCGAGAAACGCGAGTTGTTTGGTGAGATGTCCGTGCAAAATAATCTCGAGCTCGGTGCGCTGACGCGCTATCGGCGTGGCGAGCGCGGACTGGACGCCAGCCTTGAATCGATATTTCAGATGTTCCCGCGCCTGAAAGAGCGGCGCCGGCAATTGGCAGGAACCTTGTCAGGCGGTGAGCGCCAAATTCTGGCCTTTGGCCGCGCGCTGATGGCCAAGCCGCGCCTCTTGATGCTCGATGAGCCAAGCCTGGGGCTGGCACCGAAGATCGTGCGCGACATTTTTCAGACCATCGTGGCCATGCGCGAACAGGCCATCAGCATTTTGCTGGTCGAACAGAATGCGCGCGCCGCCTTGCAACTGGCCGATTATGGATACGTCCTTGAAAACGGTGAGCTGGCCCTCGAGGGTCAGGGCAGCGAACTGCTGGTACATCCGCAGGTGATTGCCAGCTATCTGGGCATCAACGCACCCAAGGTTGACAGCGGTAACGCCCCTTGAAATGTGTTTGTCGCCGGCGACTTTCTGTGGATCCTGTTGGCGCAGGCCGGCTCCTATTTATTGCACACGGTGAGCTGGATCTTTGGCGAGCAGGCTGGCTTCCGCGCGTTCGCGCGCTACCTGATGTTGTTCACCCGTGATAACCGACACCACGCCACCTTGCTGAACGCCAAGGATGTGCGCGAGAACGTTGAGCCGTTTCTGACCAATGAGACGTTTCATCTGTTGTTCGAAGCGATGTACGAATTCGAGGCCACGTTGCAGATTGCCTTCGGCCTGCTGCTCAATGCGCTGGTCATTGGCCATGAAATCGACAGCGGTTTTCCAATTGCTTATGCGTTTATTTTGTTGGTGGTCATGACCTTGCAGTGGACCTTGCGTCGGCCGTTGGCCAATGCGAATCTGAATAACCAGAAGTTCACCAATCGGCTGACCGCACAGACCTACACCGCCTGGGACAACATCTTCAGCGGCAACCGACATAACTTCAGGCTTTGGCACCGGGCCTTCAAGCAGCGATTGCAGCAAGCCTTGAAGGCACAGATTCACGTCATCCTGATGCGCGAGGGATTGAGTTCGGTCAGCGGCATCATCGGACTCGTCATCATCTTTACCACCATGGCCTGGGTGGTCAGCAAGGACGGCAGCGAAACGGCGCTGTTGGTAGCGATGGCCGCGACCTTGCCGAAGCAGATTTCGCTGACCCATGACGTGCACGGCTTTGCGATCGGCTGGAATGACCTGCTGGCGCTGTGGACGCGTGTCGGTGGCGTGGTCGGGCACATGCATCCGCAACGGCCTGCGCAGTTTGATGAGCGCATCCGTTTCGAGCGCCTGACTTTACGCCAAGGCGACACGGAGGTACGGTGCTCGGACATTGAAGATGCGCTGCGCATCGTGCGAATGCAGCCGACCGGGCGCATTCATGTGCGAGGCGGCAACGGCACGGGCAAGTCGAGTCTGCTGGCTGCGCTGAAGGAGTCGCTGAAGGGGCAGGCCTACTATTGGCCCACCAGTGACTCGCTGGCGTTTGGTTTTGTCGGGGGTGAGGCGGATGACGAGGACGACGCCGGCGAAGCGCTCCCGGCGAAAACCGGTTATTCCTCGGGAGAGCGGCAGATCCGCGCTTTGCAAGAGATTGTCAGTGCCACCACCGGTTCGATTTATCTATTCGACGAATGGGATGCCAATCTTGACGATGCCCATCGGGCGCAAGCACTGGTCTTGATCGAGCGGCTGGCGCAGCGGGCGCGGGTGGTGGAGATCTCGCACCGCGATTAACAGTGCGGGTACGCACAAAAACTCATCTCACCTTGTCTTTATGCTCGGTATTTGCGGGGCAGGACACTCGGCACGGGTTTGCCGTACAGCAAGAAGATATTTAGACGGCACAGAATTCTGTAACTTCACGAAGGATCCCGTAATGGGCATATCTGCCAGCGATGTGGTGCCGTTCGCCCAGGCGCGCGCCAATCTGTCCGAACTGGCCGAGCAGGTGAAGGCTGGCGCCGAAATGATCATCACCAAGAACTGCGAGAGCTACGTAGCCCTCATCGACGCCGAGAGGCTCGATTATTATCATCGACTCGAGCGCGAGCGCATCCACCTTCTGCCGATCGACGACGCCAAGCGCGGCTTGGCCGACATCGCCGCCGGGCGAACTCTCAAGACGCGGACGCCGCCATTGCCCGACTTCAGCAACGCCGCGCCCGGACGGTGCAGCCGATCGTCGAGGATTGATTTTCATGCGTTATGGCAAAGTCATCGCGAAGTAGTGGCCAGTTGGCCGCACACAGCTTGTGTAACCGCCACCGTACTCGCCGTGCCACCCAGATCACGGGTACGTAGTGCCGGGTTTGCGGTGACCTGTTCGATCGCCTCCATGACGCGTTTCGCGGCGTCAAATTCGCCCAGATGTTCGAGCATCATGACTACCGACCAGAAGGTGCCGATCGGGTTAGCCAGACCCTTGCCCATGATGTCGAAGGCCGAACCATGGATCGGTTCGAACATCGACGGATAGCGGCGCTCGGGATCGATGTTGGCGGTCGGTGCGATGCCCAGACTGCCGGCTAGCGCTGCGGCCAAATCGCTCAGAATATCGGCATGCAGGTTGGTTGCGACGATCGTGTCGAGCGAGGCCGGACGATTGATCATGCGCGCCGTCGAGGCATCGACCAGTTCCTTGTCCCAGGTGACGTCGGGGAACTCCTGGGCGATCTGCACAGCGATTTCGTCCCACATCACCATCGCATGGCGCTGGGCGTTGCTCTTGGTGATGACGGTGAGCAGTTTGCGCGGCCGCGATTGGGCGAGCTTGAACGCGAAGCGCATGATGCGCTCGACGCCGGCGCGGGTCATCAACGACACGTCGGTGGCAGCCTCGATCGGATGGCCCTGATGGACGCGACCGCCGACACCGGCGTACTCACCCTCCGTGTTCTCGCGAACGATGACCCAGTCCAAGTCGTCGGGTCCGCAACGTTTGAGCGGGCCGTCGATGCCAGGCAGGATACGGGTCGGACGGACGTTGGCGTATTGATCAAAACCCTGACAAATTTTCAGCCGCAGGCCCCACAGCGTGATGTGATCGGCAATGTGCGGGTCACCGGCCGAACCGAACAAAATGGCGTCCTTGTGACGCAGTGCGTTCAGACCGTCTTCGGGCATCATGACGCCATGCGCTCGGTAGTAATCGCCGCCCCAGTCGAAGTTCTCGAACTCGAAGCGAAATGACGCGCTACGGCTGGCGAGCGCTTCCAGCACTTGCCGGCCGGCCGGAACCACCTCCTTGCCGATGCCGTCTCCGGGAATGGTCGCGATGGTGTAGGTTTTCATAAACGTTCTCCGAGTGGGTTGATGCCGGGCAGAGTATTGCAGGGTGGCCGAATCGACGGCAAGTCCCGAATCCATCGCCGTTCAATGGCATATACTTTTGATTCCGGTGGCGGCGATGCTCAAGGCAGACAATACGCGTTGGGCGCCGCTGATCAAATCAATCGGATTCAGTGCCGACTCCTGAGCCCTGGAAACACCAAAAGAATAGAGTTGCCGTGGCTCAAACCGCTCCTGAACTCGACCTGGATCCGTTCAGCGTCGAACATCTGAGCGACCCGTACCCGATGCACGAACGGATGCGTTCAGCCGGCGCCGTGGTCAAGCTTGCGACCTACGACCTGTTTGCCACGGCGCGCCATGCCGAGGTCAGGGCCGTCTTGCAAAACCATGAAGTGTTTATATCTTCAGCCGGCGTCGGTTTGGCCAACTTCAACAAGGAGCCGCCGTTTCGACCGAAGAGTCTGATTCTCGAGGCGGATCCGCCGGCGCACGGCCGGGCGCGCAATCTTCTGGCGCGTATCTTGTCGCCCCGATCGGTTGAGCAATTGCGGGCCGGTTTTATGGCCGATGCCGAGCAACTGATCGATCAGTTGGTGTTGGCACGCGACATTGATGGCGCGAAGGATTTGGCTGAAGTTTATCCGTTGAAGGTCTTCCCGGACGCGGTCGGCCTCGACGAAGTCGGTCGTGCCAATCTGCTGATTTACGGCGACATGATCTTCAACTCGTTTGGTCCGAGCAATGAACTTTTGCAGCGCGCCGCCGCGAACGTCAAACCGGTGACGAGTTGGATCATGGAGCATTGTCGGCGTGCTGCACTGCGGCCCGGTGGACTCGGCGATCTCATTTACCAGGCGGCCGATGCCGGTGAAATTACGCAGGAGGAAGCGCCGCTGCTGGTACGATCGTTCCTGTCGGCGGGTGTCGATACGACCGTCAATGGGCTCGGTAACGCTCTGTACTGCCTGGCCCAACACGCCGATCAATACGCGAAATTGCGTGCCGATCCGAGCCGGGCGCGTCTGGCCTTCGAGGAAGTGCTCAGGTTTGAGTCACCGGTGCAGACGTTTTTTCGCACCGCCGCGCGTGATACCGAACTGGCGGGCGTCGCCATTCCTGCCAACAGCAAGATCGTGACGTTTCTGGGGGGCGCCAATCGGGACCCGCTACAGTGGCCGAATGCGGATCGTTTTGATATCGAGCGGCGCACCGTCGGCCATGTCGCGTTTGGCGCCGGCATTCATGCCTGTGTCGGTCAGGTGGTGGCGCGCATGGAGGGCGAGTTCATCCTGTCGGCGCTCGCACGCAAGGTCAAGCATATCGAAATCGTCGGTACACCCGTGCGACGGTTGAACAACACCTTGCGGGCGCTGGCCAGTTTACCGCTGCGACTTACCAGCGCCTGAACGAGGACCGATGTGCAGACCCGCCCCGAGGACCGGTGCAGGAGCGCAGTGTTTCAGTTCCGGAAGCTTGGGTCGAGCCGGTCGAGCTTGCGCAACAGCCCCGGCCATTCCATGACACCGTAAGGCCGTCGGGTCTTGGGTTGATAGTTATTCCAGGTCTCCTCGAGCACCTGGGCCGTCACGGCATTGAGTGGGCTGTTGCAGGCCATCGCTGCCAACTGTGAGCGGCAGGCCAGCTCGAGCCGATGCATCCAGTTAAAGGCCTCGCCGACTGTTCGGCCAACACTGAGCGCGCCATGATTGCGCAGGATCAACACTTCGCTCTGCCCCAGGTTGCTGATCAGCGCGGCTTGCTCGTCGGTGTTCAACACAACACCCTGATAATCGTGATAGCCGACCTTCAGGAATCGCATCGCGGTCTGAGTGATCGGCAACAAGCCGCAGGCCAGCGACGATACGGCCATCGAGGCCCAACTGTGGGTGTGAATGACGCAGGCCACTTCAGGCCGCGCCTCGTGCACGGCGCTGTGGATGACATAGCCGGCCTGGTTGACACCGTATTGCAGCTCGCCAAAATCAGGGGTCGAGAGAATCTTGCCGGCATGATCGACCTTGATGAGGCTTGAGGCCGTGATCTCTTCGTACATCATGCCGTAGGCGTTGATCAGAAAGGCACCGTCTTCGCCTGGCACGCGCGCCGAAATATGATTGGCCATCATATCTGACAGGCCATACAGATCGACCAGCCGATAACAGGCCGCCAGATCGATTCGCGCTTGCCATTCGGTGGGCGTGCAACGAGGCTGCATCGAGGCAACGTTCAAGGTGCCGGGTGAGCTTGAGGGCTGGGTCATGGGGTTGTGTACATGAGTCTAAACGCATGAGGCATATTGGCTCTCGACATTCCTCAGTAATGCAGTTCGGCAATGACCACTCGGTTCTCGCTGACGGGCCAATTTCTGACGACGATGCGCTCGCGCTCGAACAAGCCGACGACCGCGCGCAGTGGCGTCGCGGCCACCACTACTCGTGCACTGGCGATGCCTGCCACGCCCTCACCGATTCCGGCTAGCGGCTTGCCGTCCAACTGCATTTGATAGCGCGCTGCGTCGAAGTAGCCGCGCGGTCGCTCCAGCGTAACGATGGCGGCCAGGTTGCGATCGGCGTCCGCCAGCCGACGGGGCCGCAGATTGACTAAGTCGCTGCTGCGTGCAAACGGCGAACGGTAGATATGAGTCGTCGCAAACCCGCTGGCGCTGACGACGAATTCGTGTGCGCTCGACGAATCGGTCGTGAACGGCCCCCAGCGGCCATCGGCCGTCACCGTTTTGCTGTGCACTGCCGCGCCCAGTCGCTCGCCGGTGCCCGGATTCACTTTGTATATCTCGAGCATGCTGCCGGGTAGCGGCTGGTTGGTCACGAACGTGCCTTCGTAACCGGTGATGCGACCGTCCAGCACGACGCTGGCTTGCGCAATGATTCCGCCCTGACGCAGTGGCTGTCCGGTGACGAACGACCAGGTCTGAACGAAGGCGTCGGTGTGGTACGACACTTCGCGATGATCGAGTTTACCGAGCACCAGGTTCTGCGCGCCCTTCAGTGCCGGGCCAGCCTCGGTGATGTTGGTTTTCAGATTCGGCTGACCGATCCAGCGGCCGTCGGGCTGGGCAAATTTATCGTTGCCCTGTGAGCGCAAGGTCAACCAGCGTGGCCCGGGAGTGACTTCGTTGCCGTCCGGCCCTTGTGGCGCGTTCAGCGCGCTCAGAAACGGTCCGGCGCCATTGAACTCACTGTTCAGTCGAAAGTCGGTCGCCCAGACGCCATGATTCGGTACACCGCCCAGCACCACATGTGAAACCGTGCGCCCGCCATCGCCGTTGCGAATGTAGTTGCGAATGACATAGCCACCACGCGAATTACCGACCAGCGCAACCTGGCGTGCGCCGGTGCGTCGCAACACCGCCTTGACCTCGTCGCTCAAGTAGCGCAGTTGGTCATCGGTTCCGGAGCGGCCGACTTGCGGCTTGTCGTCTTCGTCGCGGGCCAGCGGCAGCGGGAAATCAACGGCATGCAAGTGACTGCGCGGCCAACCGTTCGATTCGAATCGCCATAGCATGGTCGTCCAGGTTGCAGCCGAATCGCCGTTGCCATGCACAAACACAATCGGGGTTCGAGGATCGGCAGGGGGCCCTTGCAACAGCGTGCCGCAGCCCGCCAGCAAGGCCGCGCTTATCAGTGCGATTGCCCCGCCCGTCCGCCACCAACCCAACAACAGAACTCGCCGCACTAAATTTGGTTTCATGCCTGCATCACTACTTTATAGAGCCAACGCTCGTTAGAACAATTGCCAAGGAATCGGGTCAAACGCGTAACCGCTGCCGCTGCTGCGCAACTGACCAATGCCCGGGAAGGTGACATGGACCGCGCCGATCAGAAACTTTTCGGTGGCGGCCTGCTCGAACAGTGCCTTGCGGGCGGCCCGCGCCATGGTCTGATCCCAGTCGAAGGCGACCGTGAATTCCGGTCTCGGAAACTGCACCGGGGCCACATGCATAAGGTTGCCGAACAGCAGCAAGCGCGCATTGCCGGATTGCACCATGTAACAACTGTGGCCCGGCGTGTGCCCGGCGGCGTTCACTGAACGAATGCCCGGCGTCAGTTCGTCACCCAGGGTGAAGGTCTTGATGCGATCGCCATAGGCGGCCAGAGCCCGTTTGGCCGGCACAAACCGGGATCGTTGTGCTGGCGGTGCCTTCTCTTCAACTTCGGCGCTGGTCCAGTAGTCAAAATCGGGTTTCGCCATTCGCAAGATGGCATTGGCGAACAACTTGGCACCTTCCGGCGTGACGGCGCCGTGCAGATGGTCGCCGTGCATGTGAGTGATGTAGACCTCGTCGATTTGGCCGGGCTCGATGCCGGCAGCAGCCAAGGCCTGCGGCAGTCGGCCAGCCGTCGGACCCAACATCTTGGCGCCACCGGTGTCGATGAGCACGAGCTTTTCGCCGGTATTCACGAGGAACGTGTTGACCGGCAAAAGCAAGGGAGCGCCGGCCGCTATACCGGCTTGTTCCAGGTGCTGCTTCATGACTTCCGGATCGCCAATCAGTACCGTCGGCGGCACATCGATAAAGCCGTCGAGTAACGTTGTGACCTCAAAGTTGCCGAGCTTTAGCCGATGCACACTGGTCATCTGATTGCCGGCGAGTGCTGCACGCGCTTGCGCTGGCTGAGCAGCCAGTGGACCTAGAGCCGCGCCAATGGCTGAGCCGAGTGCGAGTCCGCTGATGCCGCGCAGGCTCGATCGGCGAGAATAAGCTCGTGAATTTTGCATGGTTTTAGTGTCTCCGTATTTTGATCTGTGCGCTGGCGTCTTCGAGCGCGCGCTGCGGCAGCAAGTATAGGGTGAATCGTCCGACCTCAAACCTTGCCCAGAGCCTCGTCAAGGTCATCAAAAACATTCTCGGCGCCCAAGGTTTCCAGAAATCCGGAGCGACGAATCAATGACGCTGGTTGTTCGTTGACTTCAGCCAAAATCAGTTTTCCACCTCGTTTGCATAACATGCGATGCACGGCCTCCAGCGCCTCCAGGCCGGTGGTGTCCAGATTGATCAGTTGATGCATCTCGAGGATCAACACATCGGGCAGCGGTCGCGCCGGATCGAACAGTTGCTCGAGCTTGGTGACCGAACCAAAGAACAGCGAACCGAACACCCGATACGCGACGACCGAGCGGCCGTCGCTGCGCTTGGCCAGATCGGCGGGCAATCGGATTTCGTCCAACCGGGTCAAGGTCGAGATACGGTGAATGAAAAACAGGCTCGCCAGCACCAGCCCGACTTCAACCGCGACGGTCAGATCGAACGCAACCGTCAAGGCAAAGGTCAGCAAGGTGATTGTCTGGTAGCTGATCGAATAGTGACGCAAGCGCCGGAACGCGGCCCAGTCGCCCATGTTCCAGGCGACCGATAGCAGAATCGCGGCCAGTGACACCATGGGAATGTATTCGGCCAAGGGCGCAGCCACGACAATGATCAGCAGCAAGGTCAATGAGTGAACGATTCCGGCCACCGGCGAGCGTGCACCGCTGCGAACATTGGTGACCGTTCTCGCAATGGTGCCGGTGGCGGCAATGCCGCCGAACAGTGGCGCGACGAAGTTGGCCACCCCTTGTGCCATGAGTTCCTGATTCGGATCGTGCCGATCGTTGATCATGCCGTCGGCAATGCGAGCGCACAACAGCGATTCGATCGCGCCCAGCAAGGCGATCGACAAGGCCGGCACCACCAGTCTCTGTGCGCTCGACCAATCGAACTCAGGTAGCGCAATACCGGGCAGCCCTTGCGGGATTTGCCCGAAGCGGCTGCCAATGGTGTCCAACGGCACATTGAACAGCTTGACGGCCAGTACACCAATCAACAACGCCACGATCGTGCTCGGAATTCTGGCCAGGATGCGTCGCCAACGTCGATCGTTGGCCTGATAGGATTTTGGCCACAACATGACCAGTGCCAGCGTACCCAGCCCGATGGCGGCAGCCGAGCCATTGATCGTATGCGCCGCGCTCACCAGCGCCGCCAGCTGTGAGAAAAAGTTTGACGGCATCGCATTGATTTGCAGACCCAGGAAGTCGCGGATCTGCATGATCGCGATGATGACGGCAATACCGTTGGTAAAGCCGATGACAATAGAGACCGGAATGAAGCGGATCAGGTTGCCGAGCTTGAATGCGCCCATCAGGAACAGCAACACGCCGGCCATCATGGTGCTGATCAGCAAGCTCGCCAGACCATAACGCTCGACGATCGCATACAACAGCGCGACGAAGGCGCCGGCCGGCCCGCCAATTTGGACCTTGGAGCCGCCGAGCAGCGAGATCAGGAAGCCGGCAACAATGGCCGTAAAAATACCGTGCTCGGGTCGGGCGCCCGAGGCAATACCGAAGGCCATGGCCAACGGCAACGCTACGATGCCCACAGTGAGGCCGGCTGCGAGGTCAGCGGAAAAGTCTTTGCGATCGTAGTGCTTGAGGCTCTCGATCAAGCGCGGCCGAAAGCTGAACTCGGAGAACATGCTCAGGCGCAATCACACATCGCGTATAGTTTACGCGAGACCCAGTACCGGAGACCACCATGAAATCATATCGATCATTCTCTATGCGCAGAGCCTGCCTGAGCCTGGCGGCGTTGTGCGCCTCGGCCCTGAGTGTTGCGGGCCATGCTCAAAGCTGGCCGAACAAAACGATTACGTTGGTGACGCCGCAAGCCACCGGTGGCACCTCGGACATTCTGGCGCGCGCAATGGCTGAACGCCTGTCACAGCGGCTCGGTCAAAGTGTGGTGGTCGAGAACCGGGTCGGCGCTGGCGGTAACATTGGTACCGGCCAGGTCGCCAAGGCTGCGCCCGACGGCTACACCTTGCTGGTTGGTTACGTCGGGACGCTGGCAATCAATCCGAGCCTGTATGCGTCGGTGCCGTTTGATCCCATCGACAGTTTCAGCAATATCGTCGGTATCGCCGACGTACCGCTGGTGCTGGTGGTGCGCAACGATTTCCCGGCCAGGACGCTCGATGAGCTGGTTCAGTACGCCCGCACCAAACCGCTGGTCTACGGTTCGGCCGGTAATGGCACTATGAACCACATGGCCGGTGAGCTACTGAATCAGGCCGGAAAAATCAAGATGACTCACATACCGTATCGCGGCGTTGCGCCGGCCGTGACCGATCTGGTCGGCGGTCAGGTCGATCTGGCGTTTGCATCGCTACCGTCGTCGCATCCGTTCATCAACAGCGGCAAGCTGCGCGCCATTGCGGTGACCAGCGAGACTCGCTCGAAGGCCATGCCGGAGGTGCCGACCATGCTGGAGTCGAAGCTGGCACCGATCAGCGTGTCGACCTGGTACTCGATCATGGCGCCGAAGGGTGTGCCGGCCGCCGTGGTGACCCGGATCAATGCCGAGGTCGTTGCCATTCTGGAGACGCCTGAAATGAAAGCGCGGCTCGAATCGCTGGGTGCGGTGGTGTGGTCGGTGGGCCCGGAGCAGTTGTTATCGACGATCAAATCGGATCTTGCGCGCTGGTCCAAGATCGTCAAGGACTCGGGCGCGAAGATCGATTGATTGACTCAGGCCAGCAAGGACTCAGACCAGCAGATTGGGGTTATAGCCTTCCATGGTGACGAATAGAATTTGCGGCGGTGCGCCCACCGGAGTTGCTACTGAGGCGTCGTGGTAACCACTGCCCATCAGGTCCTGGACCGTGTCGTATTGCCCGCTTGCGGTACCGTATTGAACGCCTTCGAGCACGATCGAACCGATCGTGGCGCCACCGGCACCATGCAGGGTAATCTTGACGTTGTTGGCTGCCGTGCCGTCGCTAGTGACGTCCAGATACTGATTGGCACTGGTGGCTTGAACCAGGTCATGGAAACTCAGGTTGTTGTCAGCGTCATTGGTGGTCCCGGTGGCTTGCACGAGCGGGCCGCCTGGGCCGCCTTGTTGCCGAATCGAGTCGGGCGTGCGCGAGGCATCCGCATTGGTAGTGGCGCTCCAGACCCCGGTTCCAAGATGTGAGTCGACCAGATCGATCAGCGACAAGCGATCATTGCCGACCTGAAAATCCTTGATGACATCGTTGCCGCTGTTGGAACGCATAGAGTAAACAAACACGTTGCCGGAAGTATCGACCGCGCCTGCCGCACCGCCCCACAGAGTATCGTTGCCGGCTTGACCGTACAAGATGTCCTGCCCGGCGCCGCCGACCAGGAGATCGTTGCCATCGACCGTCGTGGCATCCAGATGCACCGAATCGATTCGCAGACTGTGCTGGTTCTGTGGCGTGGTCGTGCGGGTGCTGTAGACCCTGATATCGAGGTCGCTGCTGCCCGAGCCGGCCTGCGGATTAACGGTCCAGCTCAAATTGACATGGCTTGCACCGTCGGTCGTCACAGTCGGCGCTGTGCCTGACCAGGTATTGGTGATCGCATCGTAGACCGCCAACTCTGTGCCCTTCCAGCGAACCACGATCGAATTGTTCGACAGGTCCGGGTTGCTGGCGTGTATGTTCAGCAAATAGGTATCGTTCGGATTGGTGATGATCGTCTGCAGAATTTCGGTTCCGCCCTGGGTCGGATCAATGGCGGCAGCCAGCAGGTAACGACCGCCATTCCCGGAGGTATCAGGGGTCTCATTAATACCCACTTCAGCGGTTGATCGTAGTTGATAAAGCGGTGGAATGTGTTCGTCGACGCCCGGCGTGGCAACGTTATCCGGTACGCCCAACCATTGGATTTCTGCACTTGGACCCGATCCAAACTGTCGGGAGGCGATGCCCACATAGTCAACCAGGCCCCAACCAAGGCCGGCGACACCACCGCTGGTATTGAAAAACGCTACGTTGCCGCTGACCAGGCCGTTGTCCCAGATACCGTCTGCGTTGCCGCCGCGCAGGTCCCAGTATTCAAACTGATAATTACGCACGCTCGCCGCCGAACCACCGAACAGGCGATCGTTGCCGGCACCACCGGTAATCTGATCGTCGCCTGCGCTGCCGATCAACAGGTCTGCGCCGCCGGAGCCGTTCAAGACATCGTTGGCGGATGATCCGTAAGTGGGCGTTGGGTTCGAATTAGGTGCCGTTGCAGTTGCCGAGACGCTCTTGTTGCCGGCCGTATCGAACGCATTGACGACCAGGGTTTGACCGCTGGTGTAGGCGGTGGCGAAGGTAAAGATACCGTTGGCTGCAGCCGTTGCAGTGGCGTCAGCCACGCCGTCGCCGTTCGTATCCAGGCTCAGCTTGTTGCCAGCCGAGGTCGTGCCGGAAACGACGCCTACGCCGCTGACCGATAAGGTCGGCGCCCCAGGCGCGACGGTATCGATCATCACGGGGTGCGCGGTCGCGCTGCTGGTCCGTCCAAACCGGGTTTCGGTGGCCGTGATCGAACTCGCGCCTTCGGTGCCTGGAATTTCGCCAGTCGCGAACGCAGAAATCCAGTTGCCTGATGCGTCGACGTTAGCGGTCTTGTTGGTGGTACCCCAGGTAACGGTGACTTCGCCACCCGCAACACCCGTGCCTGTCACCGTGATGCCCGCCGCCCGTTCGCTGGCATTGATCAGATCGTCAGTCGATATCGCCGCGATGGTCGGCGCGGCTGGGACCGCTACCGAACCCGCCAGGCTCGCGTTACCGGCCGCATCAAACGCAACGACACTGACGGTCTTGTTGTTCGCCAGTGCGCTCGTAAACGTGAAAGTGCCGTTCGCGCCGGCCGTCACAGTAGCATCGGCAACGCCGTCGGCATTCGTATCCAGCGTCACTTTGTTGCCGGCCGAGGTCGTGCCAGAGATGATACCGGTGGCGCTCGCGAGAACGATCGGTGCATTCGGCGCTACCGTGTCCACGGTCAAGGAGCGGGTAGCCGCGCTACTCGTCTGGCCGGATCGGCTTTCGGTAGCCGATAACGTCACAGCGCCCTCAAGAGCCGGGATCTCGCCCGCCGCAAATGTCGTGGTCCAGCGTCCGCCGGCATCGACCGTGGTGGTTTTGTTCGAGGCACCCCAACTGATCGACAGTGCTGCACCGGCTACGCCACCGCCGCTGACGGCAACGCCGGCACTTCGCTCGCTCGCGTTGATGATGTCATCGGTGGCTACCGTGTCGATGGTCGGCGCCGCCAACGGTGCTTGTGTCGGTAATGATTCAATCGTCACGCTATGAGTGGTGACCGCGCTGGTCTGGCCGGCATTGGTGACGCTGGCCGTGATGGCGCTACTACCGAGGGCTGCTGGCACATCCGCAGCGGCAAACATCACCGACCAGTGTCCGGCCGCATCCACGGTCGTTGATTTGCTGGCGTTGCCCCAGACGATGCTCAACATCGCACCGGCGACGCCCGCGCCAGTCACCGTGACACCTGCGCTGATTTCACTGCCGCTGATGACATCGTTGCCGGTCACCGAATCAATGGTCGGTGCTGGCGGTGCGTTGGCCGTTGTGGTGTTGGGCACTACAGGGGTGGCCGCGCCGCTCGAGTCTGATTTGCTTGAGCCGCCACCGCCACCGCCGGCGGCAGCCGCGAGTCCGACCACGCCGGCTACGGTACCAATGGTTCCCATGGACAAGCCAGCCGCTTCGGCACCGGTCACTGCCGCTGACGCACCGACCGGGGCCGATGCCGTTGCGCCGGTTGCGGTCGCTGGGGCGGTTTCAGCAGTAGCCGTGGCAGTGGCAGTCGCGTTTTCAACGGCAGGCGTAGCGCCGGCCGCCGATTCAGTCGCGGTGGTGATCGTCTCGGCCGAGGCCTGCGCGTAGAGGTTAGCCTGCCGGTCAATCTGCGAGCGGTCAACCTGTGGGTCAGCCTGCAGGTCCACCAGCCGGTCTACCAGCCGGTCGACCGGCTGGCCGTGGCGGATTTCCGCACCAGTCATCTCTGACGCCGTCGCGTTACCGGAATCATTCACGGGGCGCTTCGAAAGCGTGTTGGATTTATTGTTCTGCGGGGAAACCGGAGCGCCAGTTTGTTTGCCAGAATTCGGAGTCATGAGGGTACCGTAGCCTTGAAATTAGCTTGATGCGGGTCATAATTAATGGCGCAATCAGCCGCTGGAAGATCACAGCAGAATTCACCCGATCCCCAAGTCGACCCGATTGCGTCGGTCGCCAAGCATTCCAGCAGACGAGCGGGCTTTGCCATGTGACGAATGTCCTGCGCCAGGCGTTGGACAGTCTGAAAAATGACCAATAAGTCACAGAAAGTGCACTGTTAGAATGCGCCGCCCATGACCACTTCTGCCTCCGCTTCTGCCCTGGTGCTTTTCTCCGGCGGGCAAGATTCAACCACCTGCCTGGCCTGGGCTCTGTCTCGTTACGAGGGGGTCGAGACGGTGGGCTTTGACTATGGCCAGCGCCATCGGGTTGAACTTCAGGCCCGACAGGTGGTCCTTGCCAAATTTCGCGAGGCGTTTCCGCAATGGGCCCTGCGTTTGCAGGCCGACCATCTGATCGACCTGAAGGCGCTGGGCGAAATCAGTGACACGGCGCTGACGCGGGACAGCGCAATCCGGATCAATGAGCAGGGTCTGCCGAATACTTTTGTGCCGGGCCGCAATCTGTTGTTCCTGACCCTGGCCAGCGCCCTTGCTTATCGGCGTGATCTGAAGAGCATTATTGGCGGTATGTGTGAGACCGATTTTTCCGGTTATCCGGACTGTCGCGACGACACGATCAAGGCCCTGCAAGTCGCGGTCTCACTGGGCATGGGGCAACACTTCGTGTTCGAGACGCCGCTCATGTGGCTCGCCAAGGCCGAGACCTGGGCACTGGCCGAATCGCTGGGTGGCCAGGCACTCGTCGATATGGTGATTCAGGACACCCACACCTGTTATCTGGGCGAACGTGGCAACTTGCACGCTTGGGGACATGGTTGTGGGAACTGTCCGGCCTGCGCCTTGCGCAAGGCCGGATTCGAGCAATGGATAGCCGATAAAGACCGGGTGACCCTTGAATAAAGCGAACGGGCGGCCCTTGAATAAAGCGAGCGCAGGATCATCGAAATATTTTGACCTGATTGGCATGGCGTTCATTGCCGTCATGCTGATATCAACGGTCGCCGCGCAAAAGCTGTTTGTGATCGGTCCATTGGTGTTACCGGCGGGCATCCTGCTGTTTCCGCTCGCCTACATCTTCGGCGATGTCTTGACCGAGGTCTACGGCTACGCGCGTTCGCGTCGAATCGTCTGGATGGGCTTTGCCATGAGCCTCTTGATGGCACTGGTCTTCGCGCTGGCGGTCGTCCTGCCGCCAGCACCAGGATGGCCCTTGCAGGAATCATTTGCTGCCGTGCTCGGCATGGTGCCGAGGGTCGTGTTCGCTTCGCTGATTGCCTATCTGTGCGGCGAATTCATCAACGCTTATGTGCTGGCCAAACTGAAAGTGCGCACCTCGGGTCGGCACCTGTGGTTACGTACGATCAGCTCGACCTTGATCGGTGAAGGGGTTGATACGACGATCTTCATGACCTTGGCCTTTGCCGGGGTGCTGCCGACCCCGGTCTTGCTATCGGCCATGGTTTCGGCGTATATCGTCAAGGTCGGCTATGAAATTGCAGCGACGCCGCTGACCTATGCGCTGGTGAATGCTTTGAAGCGCGCTGAGGGCGTGGACCATTATGATGTTGGAACCAATTTCAATCCGTTTCGTTTTGACTGAGGCATCATGAAACAGCTCTCTGGACTCGATGCAAGCTTCCTGTATCTGGAAACTGCCGAAATGCCCATGCATATCGGTGCGCTCTATCTGCTCGAATTGCCGGTGGGCTACAAAGGTAAATACGTGCGCGATCTGCGCAAACATCTGCAGGCCCGAATGCCATTGGCGCCGGTGCTGCAAAAGCGGCTCTGGATGATGCCGTTCAACCTCGCCAACCCGGCCTGGGTGGATGCCGAGGTCAACATTGAAAAGCATGTCATCGAGCACCGCTTGCCCAAGAACAGCACCATCGCGGCGCTGCAAGCAATAGTCGGTGAGCTGCACACGAACCTGCTGGATCGCAAGTTGCCGCTGTGGCGATTTTTTGTCTTCGAGGGACTGGCACCGGCCAGCAACGGTGCCAAACGCGTTGGTGTTTATTCGCAATTGCACCATGCCGCCGCTGATGGGCAGGCGGCGGTAGCGATTGCCAATGCCATCCTCGACGTTGCGCCCGGGCCACGCACAATTGACGCGAAGGGTGTTGCGCGAACCAAGACCTTCAAGATCGGCATGATCGAGATGTTGCGCGGCGCATTGGCCAGCGAGGTCGATCAGATCACCAAGATCGTCAAGGCCTTGCCAGCCGGCGCCGGTGCGGTCAGAAACGTTGCCAGCCAGACCTTGGCGCAGACGGCGCTGCTCGGCGGCAAAAAATCCGCGGTCAGTAATTTGAGTTTGGCGCCGCGCACGGTATTGAACACCTCGGTGACCAATGGCCGTGCGTTTGCCGGCATCGATTTACCCTTGCACGAACTCAAGAGCCTGGGTCGCGCGCACTCGGCGAGCATCAATGACATGGTGTTGATGGTGTGCAGCACCGCCTTGCGCCGCTACTTCGGCAAACGCCGCACCTTGCCGCGCAAGTCGTTGGTGGCCGCCGTGCCGATCAGCTTGCGCGAGAAGGGCGATCTGCGCAGTGACAATCAAGCCTCGATGAGTCTGATCAGCCTGGGCACGCACTTGGCTGATCCCGCCGAGCGCTTCGAGCATATCCGCCAGGCCACGCGCGCCATGAAGACGACGATGGGCGGCCTGAAGAAAGTCTTGCCGACTGACTTCCCCTCGATTGGTGTGCCCTGGCTGATGGAAGCGGCCGCCTCGCTGTACGGCCGCGCCAAGGTCGCCGATCGAATCCCCCTGGTCGCCAATCTGGTCATCTCCAACGTGCCCGGACCACCGGTCTCCTTGTATCTGGCAGGTGCCAAACTGACCAGCATTTTTCCGACCTCGATCATCGTTCATGGCATGGGTCTGAACATCACCGTGCAAAGCTATGATCAGTCGCTGGGCTTTGGTTTGATGGCCGATGCGCAGGCCATGCCCGACGTCCAGGAGCTGGCCGACTCGATTGCGATTGCCTTCGACGATATTCGGGCCCTGCCACTGCCTGCAGGCGACGAGCCAGCAGCCACTGTCAGCACTCAGATGGTTCGGGCCGCCAAGCGAGCCGGGCAACGCTTGACCGGTGCTGTCGGTTCTGCTGCTGGTGAGCTCGGTTCGGCGGTGGTTAAATCAGCGGGAGCGTCGGTGAAGCGCGCGGTGAAAAGTGCGATGACGGGCGCAATGACGGGCGCAGCAAAACAAGCGG
Organism: Burkholderiales bacterium; assembly: GCA_031363055.1. GTDB lineage: Bacteria > Pseudomonadota > Gammaproteobacteria > Burkholderiales > Burkholderiaceae_E > JANLTP01. The sequence goes on from JANLTP010000064.1 coordinate 23,963, forward strand.
TGCTCGCCGCCGGCAAACGCCCAAGACGCAAATAACAAGGTCAAAGTATCAGTTCGACGCGCAACTAAATCCTACACACCAAGACCTGTCAATACATACCAAGGTTATCGTTCATGCATCCCTTTCACCTTGCTTTTCCGGTCCACAGTTTGCCATCGGCGCGCGCGTTTTATGGCGACCTGCTGGGTTGCCCCGAGGGGCGCAGCAGCGACGAATGGATTGACTTCAATTTGTACGGCCATCAGGTGGTGGCCCATCTTGCACCTGAAGAAGCCGGGCGCGCCGCGACCAACGCGGTCGATGGCGATAACGTGCCGGTACGCCATTTCGGTGTGGTGCTTTCAATGACCGAGTGGCAGCGGCTCGCGGACCGCCTGACGCAAGCCAATACCGACTTCATCATCAAGCCGCATATCCGTTTTCAGGGCCAGGTCGGCGAACAGGCCACCATGTTCTTTCTCGACCCGTCTGGCAACGCACTCGAGTTCAAGGCCTTCAAGGACATGAACTCGCTGTTCGCGAAGTAACTGCTACCGCCGCAACGAAGCTCGACCGCCGCGAAGCAAGCCGCGCTGGCTGCGAAATATTTCCGATCAACTTGCCGCCAGATGCTTGCCAAAAAATTCGAGTGAGCGTGTCTTCGCCAGCGCCGAGGCCTCGGCGTTGTAGGAGCCGCGCTGATCACAGTTAAAACCGTGGCCGGCGTCGTAGAAATGCGCGAGGGTGCTCGGGTGGGCGGCAACCACCTGCCGAGCCTGTTCAGGTGTCGGACTCTTGTCCTGCTCGCCGAACTGAAACATGACCGGGCATTTCGGTTTCTCGCCGATGTAGCCGAAGATACCGCCGCCGTAGTACGGTACCGAGCAAGCCAGGGAGTTGACTCTCGCCGCCGCTACCCAGGCGATTGTGCCGCCCCAGCAATAGCCGACCATGCCGACACGCCCGGCTGGGCGCGCGTGTTCGAGGCAGGCCTCGACGTCTTTGAGGGTGTTGTCGATGTCCAATGATTGCATGATGGTCCTGCCGGCCTCGATGTCTTGCGGCGAGTAGCCGGTTTCATAGCCGCGTTGGGCGCGATCGTACAGCGCCGGTGCAATCGCCAGATAGCCGGCCGCCGCATAACCGTCGGTGACCGCCCGGATATGACCGTTGACGCCAAAGATCTCCTGGATCACCAGGATCGCGCCCTTCGGCCGATGGGCGGGTTCCGCTTTGTAGGCCGCGAATTTATGTCCGTCGCGGGCGGTGAGTTCAATATGGCTGGCCATGGATTTTCCTTTGGTTATTGATAATGCAGCCGGTGTCCGGCGACTGGCCACTGGTCAATCGCGATCAGACAGCCCTTGGCTGAAAACGTCACGAACAAGGTGCGCAGCCCCTTGCCTCCGAAACACAGGTTGGTCACCATGAGATCGGGCAACGGTACGAACTGAACGTCACGACCATCGGGCGAGAAGGTCGTGATACCACCGTTCATCAAGGTGGCCACCAGGATATTGCCATCGGCATCGACGGCCATCGAATCAAAACGTTGAAAGCCGGTCCTGGCCTGCCCGAGAAAGCGCCCGCCATGCGGCGATGGGAACGGCAGCTTGGTGACTTCGCCGGCTGCCTGAATTTCAAACCCCCACAACCGGGCGCCCTCGGTCTCGGCGAAGTACACCGTCTTGCCATCGGGCGACAGACCGACGCCATTGGGTGTTAACACCGGTTGCGCGACTTCGCGAATCAGTGAACCGTCGGCGCGCGCGTAATACAGTCCGCCGCGATCCATCTCGCGCGGCCGAGTCTTGCCGAGATCGGTAAACCAGAAGCCGCCGTTAGCGTCGAATACCAGATCGTTCGGGCCACGTAATCCGCGCTCGCCCTGGCGGGTTTGCACTTTATCGTAGACGCGTTCACTGCGGCCGGTGTTCAAGTTGATGCGCTCGATTCGGCCGCCCGAATAGTCGTCGGCCTGGCCGATCGGAAAGGTCAGGCCTTCGGTGGTGCGATTCCAATTGAAGCCGCCGTTATTGCAGACATAGACCGCGCCGTCCGGTCCAAAGGCGGCACCGTTCGGGCCACCGCCGGTTTCACAGACGACCTTGATCTTGCCATCGGGGCTGACTCGCGACAAGGTGCCGCGAGCAATCTCGACCAGCAACACCGAGCCGTCGTCGAGGGCAATCGGGGCCTCGGGGAACTGCAGGCCGCTGGCAATTTCACGTATTTTCATGGGGGATACTTTTGAGTTGGCTAACTTGGGCGACTTACCCGCTTACGTCAGGTCGATTAACTTGAGTCCATGACCTTGATTCGATCAACCCGGCACCGCCATACCGCGCTGCACCGCCTCGCGCGAACCAATCTTGTCGAACCAGCGCTTCACATGGGCAAACTCATTCAAGTCAACCTTGTGCCACTCGTGACGCGCCACCCACGGGTAGGTGGCGATATCGGCGATGGAGTAAACGCCGGCCAGATAATGCACCTTGCCTAACCGTTCGTTCAAGACGCCATAGAGGCGCTTCGTTTCCTTGTGATAGCGCTCGATGCCGTAGGGCACTTCGACGGGTGCTGCGCGCATGAAGTGATGGGTTTGCCCGAACATCGGACCGACGCCGCCCATCTGGAACATCAGCCACTGCAAGGCCAGGTACTTGGCTCGATCACTGTCGGGCAGAAATTGGCCGGTCTTGGCGGCCAGGTAAATCAGAATGGCGCCGGATTCAAACAGACTGATCGGCGCGTCATCAGGGCCGTCCGGATCCATGATCGCCGGAATCTTGCCATTCGGGCTGTGCGCGAGAAATTCCGGCGCGAACTGCTCGTTCTGACCGATGTTGATTTTGTGGACGGCATACGGCAAGCCACATTCTTCCAGCATGATGGAAACCTTGCGGCCGTTCGGGGTACCCCAGGTGTACAGTTCAATCAATGTCGCCTCCGGTGATGATCGCGTCAAAGCATACAACGATTGCCTGAATTCAACGGCCCGATTCAACCGGCCGCGACCGGTTGTTCGAAACGCCGATCGCAATTGTGATCAAGTGATGCGCTGATTTCGTGCTACGGTTGAGCAGTCGTGTTGAACTGAAGTGTTCAGCAGTAATCGCACCGATCATGTCAAATCAAGCGGAGGGATGGATGAGTAAACGCAGATCGTTGATGGCCGCGCTCGCGCTTGTCGTGTTTGGCGCGGTTGGTTCGGGCAGTGCCGGGGCCCAGACGTTTCCGAACCGGCCGATCAAACTGGTGGTGCCGCACGCGCCCGGTGGCAATTCCGATGCCTTCGGCCGAATCCTGGCGCAACGACTCTCCGAGCGCCTCGGCCAGCAGGTGGTGGTCGAGAACCGCACCGGCGCCGGCGGCACGATTGGCTCGGCCTCGGTCGCACGCGCAGCACCCGATGGTTATACCCTGCTGGTGGCCGATAACGGCACGCACGCCATTGCAAAGACCTTGTATGGCGTAAAACTGCAATACGACGTCGTCAAGGACTTCACGCCGATAACGCTGGCTGCGCTTTTTCCGACGGTACTCCTCGTGCATCCGTCGGTGCCTGCGCGGACCATCGGCGAGTTCGTTGCCTTGGCCAAAAGCCAGCCCGGCAAGCTGACTTTCTCCTCGGCCGGCACCGGCAACGGATCCCATCTGGCGCTCGAAATGTTCACTCACTCGGCCGGTCCCCTGCAGATGATTCATGTGCCGTACAAGGGCGGATCGCCGGCGGTGCAAGCCTTGATCGCCGGTGAAGTGCAAATGACTGCGGTCAGCGTGAATACGTCGCTGCCGCACATCAATTCCGGTCGTGCCCGTGCGTTGGCTCTATCTGGCACAAGACGCTCGCCGGCATTGCCCGATTTGCCGACCTTGAGCGAGAGCGGTATTGCCAAAGCTGAGGTCGATAACTGGTTAGCGGTCGTCGGCCCTGCCGGCATGCCCGCTGAGGTGGTTGCCCGCCTGAATTCAGAAATTGCTGCCGCCTTGAATACGCCGGAAACCCGGCAGCGCCTCGCCGGTTTGGGTCTTGATGTTCTGGCCAGCAGCCCGACGCAATACACTAAAGTGCTCGAGGCCGACATCGTCACCTGGGGTGAAGCTGTCAAACGATCGGGCGCCACGTCAGATTAGCATTCCAGCACTAGTGTTTCAAACGGAGATTGAACATGCAAACCAAAGCGAACCCGCCTAGCCCGAAGACCTTGCGCGAACTGTTGAGCGCCGGTGAGTTCATCAATGCGCCGGGCGTGTTTGAAATGTTTTCGGCGCGTATCGCCGATCGTATGAACTTCAAGGCCTTGTACATGACCGGCTATGGAGTGTCGGCCTCGCATTTGGGCTTGGCCGACGCGGGGCTGGTCACCTACACCGACATGGTGACGCGCGCACGCACCATCGCCCAGGGCATCAGCAAGCCGCTGATTGCGGATGCGGACACCGGCTTCGGCGGCCTCATCAATATTCGTCACACAGTGCGCGGCTACGAAGCGGCCGGCGTTCAGGCCATGCAAATGGAGGATCAGGAGAATCCGAAAAAATGCGGCCACACACCGAACCGCCGCGTCGTACCGTTGCCCGACATGCTCAAGCGCATTGAAGTCGCGCTTGATTCACGTCGCAGCAATGACTTTCTGTTGATCGCCCGAACCGATGCGCGCACCGGCCTGGGTCTGGATGAGGCGATCGGCCGCGGCAAGGCCTTCGCCAAGGCGGGCGCCGATATTGTTTTTGTCGAGTCGCCGGAATCAGTCGATGAGTTCAAGCGGATTGGCGAGGAGCTGGCTGACAGTGGCGCCTGGTTGATTGCCAACATGGTGCCCTCAGGCCGCTCGCCCGAAATCAGCGCCGAACAGTTGCAGGCGCTGGGTTTTTCGCTGGCGATCTGGCCGAGCATCGGCATGGGCGCGGTCTGTGCAGCACTCGAATCGAGCTATCGATATCTGGAACAGAACGGTAGTTCGCTCGGTTGTCCGACGCCGATGTTCGACATGAATCGTTTGCATGAGCTGGTCGGGTTCGACGACGTCTGGGCGTTTGAAAAGCGTTTTGCCCAAGTGTCCTGAGCGGACTTTAAAAACTGCATGAGTCAAAACACACTGTTCGACCGCATCTGGGATCAGCACCGGGTGGCTGAGTTATCACCCGGCATCGATCTCTTGCATGTTGATCGTCACCTGCTGCACGATCTGGGCGGTGGCGCCGCCTTGGCGGAAGTTGCGCGTCGCGGACTGCAAGTGCGCAACCCGGAGCTGACTTTTGCGACGCCCGACCACCTGGTGGCGAGTGCCGCTTCCCGGACTTTCGAGAAGCCAGCGCTGGCACCTTGGGGCGATCGGCTGATCCAGATGCTGCGCGATGAAACCCATAAAGCCGGCATTCGCAATTTTGATTTCGATACCGCCGAGCAGGGTATTGTTCATGTGGTCGGTCCCGAGCAGGGTCTGGTGCTGCCCGGCGCAACCGTGGTCTGCGGCGACAGCCATACCTGTACGCATGGCGCGTTCGGCGCCATGGCCTGGGGTATTGGCTCGACCGAGCTCATCCATGTCCTGGCCACCCAAACGGTGGTACAAAAGCGGCCCAAGGTCATGCGAGCGGTGTTTGACGGCGCCCTGTCGGCGCGGGTCACTGCCAAGGACATGATCCTTGCCCTGATCGGTCAGATCGGTGCTTCCGCCGGTACCGGCTTCGCGCTCGAGTATGCGGGCCCCGCAGTGCGGGCCTTGAGCATGGAAGCACGCATGACCTTGTGCAATCTGTCGATCGAGTTGGGCGCCAAGGTCGGCATGATCGCCCCTGACGATGAGACCTTTGCCTGGCTCAAGGACAAGCCCCACGCGCCACAAGGCGCGCAGTGGCAACAGGCTGTGGCGGCCTGGCGTGAATTGCACAGCGCTGCCGACGCGCAGTTCGATCGTGAAGTACATCTTGATTGTGATGCGCTGGCGCCGCAAATGACCTGGGGTACCAGCCCTGAACAGGTCGGTGCCATTGACGAGCGCGTGCCGGTGCTGGCCGATGCGGCCGACGCCGAGCAGCGTCAAGCCTTGACTGACGCGCTCGACTACATGGGATTGATATCGGGTCAGTCACTGGTCGGTGTGGCGGTTGATCGGGTGTTCATTGGATCGTGTACCAACTCGCGGCTGTCCGACTTGCGAGCGGCCGCGCAACTGGTGGGCAAACATCGGGTGACGCGTGGCGTGCGTGCCTGGGTGGTTCCCGGTTCGATGCGCGTCAAGCAGGACGCCGAAGACGAAGGACTCGACGAGGTGTTCAAAGCGGCCGGCTTTGAGTGGCGCGCGCCGGGCTGTTCGTTATGTGTTGGCGCCAATGGAGAATTTGTTGAACCCGAAGCGCGCTGTGTGTCGACCTCGAATCGCAACTTTGTAGGTCGGCAAGGGCCGAGGGCGCGCACTCATCTGGCCAGCCCGATCAGCGCGGCGGCCGCGGCGATCGCCGGCGTCATCATCGATCCGCGAAAAATCTGATCGCGCAGACCTGTATTGAACTCACAGACAACGTTTAGCCTCGCAGAAAAATTCTGACATCACTCATCCATGCATGCATTCACCACCTTGACTGCCACTGCGGCGCCGATCTTGCGAGCCAATGTCGATACCGACCTCATCGTTCGCATCGAGCGCTGTACCCGCGTTCCGAAGGACGAACTGGGCCAGTGGGCGTTCGAGATGATTCGCTTCGATGCACAGGGACTTGAACGCGAAGATTTTGTGCTGAATCAAAGTGCCTTTCGCGGTGCGAAGATCCTTGTCTGTGGCCCGAACTTTGGCTGCGGCAGCTCGCGTGAAATGGCGGTCTGGGCACTGGCCGGCCTGGGTGTTCGTTGTGTCATTGCCCCATCCTTCGGCGACATTTTTTTCTCGAACTGTTTTCAAAATGGCCTGTTGCCGATTGTGCTGCCAGTGGATCAGGTGGAGTCGCTGCAGGCCAGCCTGACCGCGACTGCAACTGCTGCCGCGACCGACGGCGGGCAGCCGCAGTTGAGCATTGATCTGCATCGTCAGGAGGTCCGTAGCCCGGGGGGTGCATGTTTGAGTTTTTCAGTTGAACCGATGCGGCGCGATGCGCTCCTCAAGGGGCTTGATGAAATCGGCCAGACCTTGCAACGCGGCGCAGCAATCGATGCGTTTCAAAAGCGCGATCGTATCGCGAGATCCTGGATTTATCTTTGAGTCACCGCGATGCATAAACGACCCAACCTGTGAAATACCGAACCCCATGACTCATCGCAATTTGCTCGGCTTTATCGGCTTGGGCGTCATGGGCGAGCCCATGTGTCGCCATCTCGTCAACAAGACCGGACGCAAACTCATCGCGTTTGATCTTGATTCGGACGCCTTCGAGCGACTCGCGCAATCGAGCGCGAACGCTGCACTCGTCCGCGCCCAAAACGTCACTGAAATCGCACAACAGGCTCAGATCATTTTTCTGTCGCTGCCCTCAGGCGAAGTGGTCGAGCGTCTGGTGTGCGATGAACTCTTGCCTCATCTGCAAGCCGGCCAGATGATTGTTGATCTCAGCACCTCGGCGGTCGATACCACTCGCAGTCTTGCCGCGCTGGTGATGCAAAGAGGCGCAGCCTATGTCGATGCGCCGGTGGCCAGAACCCGCGCCGCCGCCGAACGCGGCGAGCTGTCGGTGATGGTCGGCGCCCTGCCCGAACATTTCGAGCAGATTGAGCCGTTCCTGGCTAAATTCGCAAGCGAGATCACGCACTGCGGAGGCATCGGCTGCGGCCAGATTGCGAAAATTCTTAACAACATGGTGCTGTTTCAAACCGTCACCGCGCTGTCGGAGGCGATGGCGATTGCCGAGCGCGCCGGCATGGATCGGGCGCTACTGTTCGAGACCTTGTCGAAAGGCTCGGCCGACAGCTTTGCGTTGCGCAACCACGGCATGAAGTCGATCTTGCCCAAGCAGTTTCCAACCCGCGCCTTTTCGGTTCACTATGCGCGCAAGGACCTCGGCTATGCCTTGCGCCTTGCCGAACAGGTGGGCGTCGATGCGCAGGCGGCGCGCCATGTCGATGTGTTGTACAGCCAGGCGATCGACGCCGGCTTCGGTGAGCAGTATCACCCGGTCATCGCTCGGCTGTTGGACGCGGAATTCCCTGACGTCAACTAATCAGCCCTCAGCCTCGAAAAAAGTATTGAGCCCCGGTTTCGAGTTCGGCACACCGATCGGTTTGAATATGCCGTTGATGCGTGCGATCGGTTTGCCCTCGACCGACAGCATGCCTTGCGAGAACACCATGTTCTTCGAGGCACGCAGCACGTCGCAGCGGCCTTCGATCCAGACACCCTCATTAGCAGGTCCGAGAAAATCGGTAGTCAGATTAACCGTCAACAGGTACTGATTCAAGGTGCCCTGCAGGTTGCAGCCAATCAGCATGGTCATGTCGGCCAGCGTCATGATCATGCCGCCATGGCAGCTCTTGGCCGGGTTGCAATGCCGAAGCTCGACTCGAAACCCGAGCGTAAAGGTGCCGTCCGCCCAGCGCCCGTATAGCGGCCCATTCAGTTCAATAAACGGGTTGACCGCCATTTGCAGGCGGTGAAAATCAGCAGGGATACTCATGAGTCAAACGCCGCGAAAGCTCACAAACTCTTCCAGCGGTGCGCGATAGGTTACCAATCGATTGGCCGGCTCGTCAGGATCGGCGAAACCAATCGCCATGCCGCAAAAAATCATGTGTTGTTCGGGCGCGTTGACAAAGGCACTGATGGTCTGTGGGTAAATCGACCAGCATTCCTGGGCGCAACTGTCGAGCCCTTCCTCGCGCAGCAAGAGCATGAGCGATTGCAGATACATGCCGAGGTCGGACCACTGTGGTGGGCCCATGCCGCGATCGATATAACAGAACAACGCCATCGGCGCGCCGAAGAACTGGAAGTTTCGCGCAAACTGCCGTGCGCGACCGGCCTTGTCTTCACGCGGAATGCTGAGTGACGCGTACAGATCTTCGCCAATCTTGTAGCGTCGCTCGCGGTACGGCGACCAGAGATTATCGGGGTAGATCTTGTAGTCGACCGGTTCGCCACCGGGCGCCTCGACGACGCGCCTCGCCATGATCGCTTTTAACTCGCCGAGCGCATCGCCAGCCACTACGTGGATATGCCAAGGCTGCAGGTTCCCGCCCGATGCAGCGCGCGCGGCCGTTTGCAGCACGCGACGAATCATGTCACCGGCCACCGGTTTGTCGAGAAAGCCGCGCACCGAGCGGCGGGAATTCAGGGCATCACTGACTTTCAAAAGCAGGCTCCTATCAAGGAAACACCGAGTCAATCACAAAGTTTGAGTTTATCGCAGCATTCCCAGTGCGTCGGCGCAGCGTCAACCATGACCGCGCCAGTTGCCGTGAAACCCGGCCGGCACGCGATGCGACAAATGAACGAGTGCGATCGGTCCGGCACTGAGTTGGCCGGCATCGAACACGGCGAGGTCGCTGCGATTTTCGGCGCCGCGAAATATCACGCTCAAGATCCAGCCATCGCCTTCAGCGGCTTTCGCATCGCGAGGCACAAAGATCGGCTCACCGCAGTAGTCGCCCAACGGCGGTTGCCAGAGCACGGTGTTGCGGGTTTTCAAATCGATGTGGGCAAGTCCGGCACGCGCTTCGCGGCCTTGGGTGGCGGCCGTTGCCGGTGCGGCGTTGAAATAGCCGTGCCGATACTCCAGCATGGCGAAGCGTTCATCAAAACGCGGAAACTCGCCGGAGTGATCATCGAGCGGATCTTCCTTGAAGCTGCGTGCCTTGCTGTTCAGATCGAACGTCCAGCGGACCAGTTTTGCCTCCGGCGAATACTTGGCCACCGGGGTACCGTCGGCCTTTGGAAACAACGGCGCATGTTCATATTTCTGCATGTCGCAGATGAGCTTGCCGTCTTCCGTGTCAAACCCATTCATCGGATGAAACACATAACCGGCCGGCGCATCGAACCAGCGAATTTGCCCGGCTTTGCCATCACGCGGAATGACGGCGACGTGGGTGCCCTTCTCGGGTTCCCAGGCATAAGCGGGAAAACCTTTTTTGGCGCGATCCATCGAACTGGTGAGCGGAAAAATCGGCATGACAATATATTTTCGGGTCACCACAAAGTCATGAACCATGCTCGCAAACGGCGCTTCGAAATGGCGGCTGCGTAACAGATTGCCTTCGCGATCGACGGTGTGCACGGCGAAGTCGGGAGTGAATCGCCCCTTGGCCGCATAGCCGAAAAAAATCATCTCACCATTGACCGGGTCGAACTTCGGATGGGCGGTCATCGGGCCGACCAAGCGGTTATCAAAATTGTGATAACCGATAGCGGCCAGGGTATGTGGATCGACCTCGAACGGTGCGTGCGCCTCTTCGAGTGCCAATAGCCGCTCGCCGTGCCAGATGATGTTGGTATTGGCCAGGGTCGATCCCAGTTCGACCACCCGCGAATCATTGAATTGTGGATGGCCCGGCAGACCCGACAGGCCCTCGCCGACTTCGTGCTCGAGCTGCCATTTCGGCGTGCGTACCCAGCGATTGCGGTAGTGAACGCGACCATTGCCGAGCGTGAAGGCATGCAGCATGCCGTCGCCAAAAAACCAGTGGTACGGGCCGCGCGGTGCGAACTGCGGGTTCGGGCCGTTTCGATACAAGGTGCCGTTCAATGCCTTCGGCACCTCGCCGGTAATCGGCAGGTTGTAGGCCTCGGCTTCAAAATGAAGCGGCGCGTAGTAGCCACTCAGAAAAGGTTCGTCGGCAGGAAAGGGCTGGGACATTCTGAAGCTCCTCAGGTGTTACGTTAAGCGCCGCCACTATATCCCAGCCCAGCTTGGGTAAAACGGGTTTCAGGGCCTGGCGGCACGGGTTTCGAGTCATCAACACACTGTCAGATTGTTGCCTAAAGCAGATGCCGTACACCGGGTTCTATGCAAATATCGCGCTGGCAGATTAGTTCAGCCTGATCAAGGCTGGGCAACCAGGGAGTCATCAAGTTTCATGTTTTCGCTGTTTCATCATTTTTTTCTCGGCCTGAAACTGGCCTTCTTCAGGCCGGTTGCTGCCGACGCCTGGCGCGCTACGGTCGGCTCATTGCTGATCTTGATGTTGGCCAGCCTGGGTGTGACGATCTTCTTCGACTGGCTGATTCTTGATCCCAAGCCCGGCAGCTTTAACCCGCTTGCCTTCAGGGATGCCTTTTGGGATCTGCCGATTCTGTTGCTGCTTGGATGGTTGGCCGCCGGCCGGCTGGCACAGCACTCGAGCAACTCAGTCAACTCGAGCGGCATGGGCAACTCAGGCAACTCGGGCGCAATGAACTGGCCGTTGCTGACGCCGATTGCGCTGATCGCAGCGTGGATCGTTTGCCAGTTGCTGGGCTACGGTCTGCATACGCTGTTGCAATACAACTATGTCGGCGAGACGGCGGTGCAGATGTCGGCGTCGCTGGCGAGCGCCATGGTGGTCTGGCAACTGCTGATCGGGATGGCGGTGTTCCGGCGCGTGATCCGCCTGTCCTGGTTCAGCTCGGTGGTTCTGACCGTGCCGATTGCTGGCATGATTTTCTGGTCCGTAGCCTACCCATCGACTCGATTCTGGTATTCGGATGCGACCGAGATCGGTGATCAGGCCAGCCAGGAATCGGTCGTCAGTGAGGAGATTCTGGAACTGCAATCGACGCTGATTTATGACCAGCTCAACGCGCTCGAACCGCATCGGCCCGGTGTCGTTGACTTGTACTTTATCGGCTTTGGTGGCTATGCGACACAAGATGTTTTTCGCAAGGAGCTGGCGGTCATTCACCCGCTGATGGATCAGCGCTTTGATACTGCCAATCGCTCGATCCGTTTGGTCAATAACAGCGCCACCCTGCGCGAGTTTCCACTGGCCACCGTCAGCAATTTACGACGAACGATCGCAGCGATCCGGGAAAAGATTGATCCGGCTGAAGATGTGGTGATGCTCTACCTGACCTCTCATGGCTCGAAGGATCATCAGTTAGCGGTCGAGTACCCGCCGCTTGAGCTTGCCAACCTCGATCCGGCGCTGCTGAAAAGCCTGTTTGATGAAGCCGGCGTGCGCTTCAAGGTGATTGTGGTGTCGGCCTGTTATTCCGGCGGATTCCTGGCGCCGTTGAAAGACAAGAACTCGCTCATCATGACGGCTGCCGATTCGTTTCGAACGTCGTTCGGTTGCAGTGACGACTCAGAGTTCACCTATTTCGGTCGCGCATTCTTCGACGAAGAATTGCGCAAGACCTATTCGTTCGAGAAGGCCTTCACAGCGGCACTACCAATCATTCGCGAGCGCGAGAAGCAATACGATCCGGGTGCCGAGTTTTCGAATCCGCAGTTATCGGTCGGTGTTGATATCGCTGCCAAACTAAACGTGCTCGAAGCCCGTCTGGGCGCCACCGGAAAACGTGCCGAGGCTCCCTGACGTTAGTTACAGCGTACTCAAATGATCGCCGAGTGCACGAGGCTGCTGACGACATCCAGACGCTGACTGTGCCACGGGTCTGGTACCCGATTGTTAGTCAAATATGCAAACGCCAGTCCTGACTCCGGATCGGCCCAGCAGTAGGAACTGCCGACGCCACCATGTCCGAAGGTGGTCGGCGATGCGATCGCGCCCAAGCCACGTATCGAGGCAGTGTTGCCGCGCAGATGCGGCCCCAGCCCGCGATGCATGGGCATGCCCATGTACTCATCGACTCGCTCCCCGGTGTGATTGCGAATGGCATACGACAAGGTACGCGGCGAGAACAATCGAACACCGTTGAGGTCACCGCCATTGAGCATCAGTTGATAGAGTGCGACCATGGCACGCGCCGTGCCGTAGGCGCCGCCGCCTGGTGCGCCGGCGCGTCGCCAGGTCGAGTTATTACTGTCGGCCAGCGGTGCCATCCGGCGCGGCGCGTCGGCCTTCGGTTCGTACATCGTGGATACCCGGGCATCGGCACTCTCGGGCAAGCCGATGAATAGTTCATGCTCAAGGGCCAACGGCGTGATGATCGCATCCTTGATGTACTGGCGAAAGTCCTTGCCGGTCCAGTGTTCGATCAGGCAAGCTAACACCCAATGGGCCGACAGGCCGTGGTAGACGACTTTAGAGCCGGGCGTCCATTCAAGGCTGAAGTTGCATACGGCGGCCCGCATTTTGGCGTGGTCCAGCCAACCTTCAGTGGGCATCACCGCATTTGGAAAGCCACCCTGATGCGTGATGACCTGCAAGACGGTGATGTCGCGCTTGCCATGTTCGGCAAAGCCCGACAGGTGATCGCTGACCCGGTCGGTGAAGCGAAATACGCCCTCTTCGAACAATTTCCAAAGTGCCATTGCGATGATGACTTTGGTGTTCGAATAGAGCAACCACAAGGTGTCTTGGTTGGCGAGCTGTTCGCTGCCTGTACCGCTGTTGCTCGGGACGCTGCCGCCAGTGCCGCTATTGACGGCGGTGATCCGCGCGTGCCCGTAGGTCCGCTCGAATACCAGTTTGCCGTGATGTGCCAGCGCCACTTGGCACCCCGGATAACGATCCTCGGCAATGTGTCGCTGAATCAGCGCATCGAGACGCTCGATCGGCTCCGTGCGCAGGCCTGACTGCGCGAGGGTTGAGGTGGGGAACTTGAACTTGGTCATTTGCGCTCCGGTGGCGGGCTTGCAGGACAGTTTGGTTCGTTAGGGGATGACGTCTCAGGCTTGCTTATGCTTTCAGCCCGATCATGCTTTCAGGTCGACATTTTTAAGCGGTAGAGTGCGCACGCGCTTGCCGGTGGCCGCAAAAATCGCATTCAGCACAGCCGGTGCCGCCACCGCAATAGTGGGTTCGCCGACGCCACCCCAGAAGCCGCCCGAGGGCATGACAATGGTTTCGACCTTGGGCATTTCGTCGATCCGCAACGGCTGGTAATCATGGAAGTTCGATTCGGCCACACAGCCATCCTTGATCGTGCACTCCTGATACAACATCGCGCCCAGGCCATACACGAACGAGCCCTCGACCTGCATCGCGATCTGTTTGGGGTTGACCGCGTAGCCCGAGTCGGTGGCGGCGACAATGCGATTCACCTTGAGCTTGCCGGCACTGTCGACCGACACTTCGGCACAGGCGGCGATGTAGGAGCCAAAGCAATAGAAGGCCGACAGACCGCGCCCCGAGCCTTTCGGCAAAGGCTTGCCCCAGTCGCCCTGTTTGGCCACCGCCTCCAGGGTTGCCAGACCTTTGGGATTTTTGGACATCAGTTTGCGGCGTACCTCGAGCGGATCCTTCTGGGTTGCATGGGCGATCTCATCGATGAAGCTTTCCATATACACCGCATTCTGATTGGCATTGACGCCGCGCCAGAAGCCGGGGGGCACATGCGGATTGCGCATCGCATGATCGATCAGCAAATTCGGAAAGTCATAACTGATCGCATGATCGGCAAAACGCGGATGTCCGACCGGCAGCAGACCCTGGAAGGTCAGCAGATCGACGCCATCGGCCATCAACGTCGGTAGCACAGCGGCCAGAATCGACTGGCCGGAGATTCGCATATGCAGGCCGGTGATATCGCCGTTGGCGTCGAGACCGGCCGTCATCTTGCATTGGGTCACCGGATGGTAGGCGCCGTGCGCCATATCTTCCTCGCGGGTCCACAACAGTTTCACCGGCGTACCGGGCATCTGTTTGGCAATCTGCACCGCCTGACGCACGTAGTCATGAAAATTGCCGCGCCGACCGAAGCCACCCCCGAGCAGTTGTTTGTGGACATCGACCTTGTTCTGCGGCAGCTCGGCAGCATTGGCCGCCGTCACCAGAGCGGCCTCGCCGTTTTGAGTCGGACACCAGACCTCGCATTTATCGGCCGTCCAGAGTGCCGTCGCGTTCATCGGCTCCATGGTCGCGTGATTCTGGTACGGATAGCTGTAGGTGGCTTCGATCTTGCGTGCTGCGCCGGCAATTGCAGCGGCGGCGTCGCCAACCTTGTTGCCCACGCCCGCCTCGGTCGCGTTCAGGCCCGCCGCCAGAATCGCCTTGATTGATTCGCTCGACACCTTGTCGTTGGCGGTCGGCGTCCAGCCGATGACTACCGCGTCGAGCGCGGTCTTGGCACGCCACCAGGTGTCGGCCACTACCGCCACCGCGTCATCGCCCACCCGCAGCACCTGCTTGACGCCGGGCATGGCCTTAGCCTTGGCGTCGTCAACACTCGCCACCTTGGCACCGAACACCGGGCTGGCCTTGATCGAGGCATGCAACATGCCGGGCATCTTCAGGTCGGCGCCGTAAATCTGCTTGCCGGTGGTTTTATCCCGGGTGTCGAGCCGCGCCAGCGGTTTGCCGGCCAGCTTCCAGTCCTTCGGGTCTTTGAGCTTGATGTCCTTGGGCGGCTCAATGTTGTTGGCCGCAGTCGCCATTTTGCCGAAGCTGGTGGTGCGGCCGGTCGGTTTATGGGTAATGATGCTGTTGGACGCACTGCATTCGCTGACCGGCACTTTCCATTCGGCGGCAGCCGCACCGAGCAGCATTTCACGCGCGGCGGCACCACCCATCCGGACATAGTCATGGGAGCCGCGAATGCCGCGCGAGCCGCCGGTTGACATGTCCTTCCAGACCCGGCCGCGCGCCAGATTCTGGCCAGGCGTCGGGTATTCGGTGGTGACCTTGCTCCAGTCACATTCGAGTTCCTCGGCGACCAGTTGCGCCAAGCCGGTCAAGGTGCCTTGGCCCATCTCCGAGCGGGCAATCCGGATCACGACCGTGTCGTCCGGTTTGACCACGACCCAGGCGTTGACCTCGGGCGAGAACGGCCCAGCGACGGGCGGCGCGCCGGCGGGTGCGGCGGTTTGAGCCAGCGCTTGTTTCGCCGGGAACGTAAAGCCCAGCGACAGGCCGGCGCCGGCGGTGGCCGAGGCGACGACAAACTGGCGGCGTGATGGATTGGTGGTCATGGTCGATTTCCCTGATTTGAGTGGCGGCACGATGTCAGCACGGCCCGATTCAATTTACTGATTCAAGAGACCGATTAACGGCCCGGATTAACAGTGCAGATCAAGTACGTGGCGACGGCGGGTTGCCGGCGGCCGAATGAATCGCCGCACGAACCCGCTGGTAGGTGCCACAGCGGCAGACGTTGGTCATCTCGGCATCGATATCGGCATCGGACGGCTTCGGCGTTTTGGCCAGCAGCGCGGCGGCGGCCATGATCATGCCGGACTGGCAGTAGCCGCATTGCGGTACATCCATCGCCAGCCAGGCTTTTTGTATCGGGTGCGAGCCGTCGGCACTGAGCCCTTCAATGGTAACGATTTTCTGGGCTGCGGTCAGCGCGCCGACCGGCATGGCACACGAGCGGACCGGCGCGCCGTCGATATGCACGGTGCAGGCGCCACATTGCGCAACACCACAGCCGTACTTGCTGCCGGTCAGCCCGATTTGCTCGCGCAGTACCCACAGCAGCGGGGTGGTGGATTCGACATCGACATCCAGCGCCTTGCCGTTGACGTTCAGTTTGGCCATGGGGTTCTCCTCGAAAATTCGGTTGGTGTGCGCTGCGGTTGACCCGAACGCAATTGATTAACATGGATGATTGGAAGAATTGTCTGAATCATTGGTCGGCTGATTTATTGGTTAACTGATTTATTTCCCAACTCACCGGATTGCTACTTTACTCAATATGCGCGCCGTTTGGTTTTTTCACCTCTGCTTTTGTTTAGATTTGCCCGGCGGGCGGCTGACATGGCCCTGAAGTCGACGATCTACAAGGCGGAACTTTCGGTCGCTGACATGGATCGAAACTATTACGCCGATCACGCGCTGACCCTTGCCCGACACCCCAGCGAGACCGAGGAGCGCATGATGATTCGGCTGCTGGCGTTTGCGTTGAACGCCAGCGAGCACCTAAGTTTTGCGGGCGGTCTGTCGACGCATGATGAGCCGGATATCTGGCTGCGTGATTTGACCGGTTCGATCAAGCAATGGATCGATGTCGGTCTTCCGGAAGAAAAGGTGGTTCGCCGCGCCTGTGGCCGTGCCGACCAAGTCAAGATAATTGCATACGGCGGTTCCAAGGCCGAGATCTGGTGGAAGGCACAGGGTCAGGCGCTGGCGCGTTGCGCGAATCTGGGCGTCAGTTTTCTGGACCCTCGCGCCAGCGAACAATTGGCGAGCCTGGCGAACCGTTCAATGCGGTTAAGCTGCAATGTACAGGACGGCCAGATCTGGTTCGGCGGAACCAACGAAGGCTTCACTATCGAACTCGAGACACGGCAAAAGGCCTGGGCCTGAACGAGTCAGAACAAAGAAGCCTGCAGGTCAACGAAACTCATTTTCAAAAGGTAGCTTCATGAATCCATCCATCTTTCAACACACGCTTGGTGATCTTTTACGACGCACCGCCAAGCGCACGCCCGGCAAGACCGCGATTGTCTGTGGCTCGGTCAATTGGAGCTACGCCGAGTACGATTTGATTTGCAACCGCTTGGCGCATGGGCTGCGTGGGCTGGGCGTGGCCGCAGGCGATCGCGCCGCCATCCTGTCGCGCAACTCTCACGCGTTTGCGGCGTTGCGCTTTGCGCTGGCCCGGCTCGGTGCCGTACTGGTGCCGATCAACTTCATGCTCAATGCTGATGAGGTCGCCTACATCCTGCGCCATGCCGGCGCAGCCACGCTGTGTGTCGGGCCGGATCTGTTGGCACTGGGGGAGTCGGCGGCGCTCAAGGACACTGCCGTCAAACAACTCGTCTGGCTGCCGGGCGAAGACCCGGCGCAGCCGCCCGAGCGCGCGGCCACAGCCCTGCCCATGCATTTGTTTGATGCGCTGCTATTCGATCAAATCAGCGCGCCCGAGTTGGCACCGGGTACCCTGAGCGGGTCGTCGTTGGCGCAGATCATTTACACCAGCGGCACCGAGTCCTTGCCCAAAGGTGCGATGCTCAGTCACGAGGCGGTAATCTGGCAATACGTCAGTTGCCTGGTCGAAGGCGAGATCGACGAGAGCGACATCATGTTGCATGCTCTGCCGCTGTACCACTGTGCGCAACTCGATGTGTTCCTGAGCCCCGGAGTTTATGTCGGTACCACCAACATCATTACCGGTAAGCCGACGGCAGAGAACATTTTGCCGTTATTGGAAAAACACAAAATCAATTCATTCTTTGCACCGCCGTCGATCTGGATTGCACTGCTGCGCTCACCGCTGTTCGAGCGAACCGATCTGAGCGGCCTGAAGAAAGGCTATTACGGTGCGGCGATCATGCCGGTCGCGGTGTTGCAGGAAATGGCGCAACGGTTACCGAACATTCGCCTCTGGAATTTTTACGGTCAGACCGAGATCGCGCCGCTGGCGACCGTACTCAAACCGGAGGACCAACTGCGCAAGGCCGGTTCAGCCGGCCGTGCGGTATTGAATGTCGAGACGAGAGTCGTTGACGAGGCCATGAATGACGTCAAGACCGGTGAGATTGGTGAAATTGTTCATCGATCGCCGCAACTGCTGCAAGGCTATTTCAACGATCCCGAGCGCACGCAGGCAGCGTTTTCGGGTGACTGGTTTCATAGCGGTGATCTGGCGATGATCGATGAGGAAGGCTACATCACCGTCGTCGATCGCAAGAAAGACATGGTCAAGTCGGGCGGCGAGAATGTCGCCAGCCGTGAAGTCGAGGAAATGATCTATAGGCTGGCGCCAGTGTCCGAGGTCGCCGTCATCGGTCTGCCGCATCCGTACTGGATCGAGGCAGTGACGGCGGTGGTCGTGATCAAGGCAGGGCATGCGCTGGACGAAGAACAAGTCATCGCCCATTGCCGCACCTACATGGCGCACTTCAAAGTACCGAAACGAGTGGTGTTCGTTGATGTGCTGCCGAAAAATCCCAGCGGTAAATTGCTTAAGCGTGAACTGCGTACGCGCTTCGAGGCGCTAATGGCGCAAGGTTGAATCGAATCAATCCCGCGCTTGTTCGATGCGAGCGCGAGACCCCTTCAATGAACTGTCAAACGAGCGTGATACCAACCTGCGCCAGCAACCGGCCGGCCGCATCCGCGTGGACGGTAGCAAGCCGCTGGCCGACGGGACTGACGCTGCCCAGGCTGGCTGCGAACGATCCGCTGTCGCGATGGCTGACCCAATACTTGAGCGAGCCCAGGTTCTCGGGGCGCACTTCCCGGCGGCTGATCGTCAACGCGAATCGGCCGTCAGTGTCGGTATGGATCGAATCGATGCTGCCAGTCGCCGACCAGACCTCGACACGGGCGCCGGCGAGCGCCTCGCGCTTCGGGCCGTGCAGTACCTGACCCGACAGCATCCAGCCGGACGTACCAACGTCAGCGCCAACAGGCGACGGCCGGGCAGATAAGGTCGCGCCAGCGAGGCTCGGCAAGGCGGCGGTGGCGCCACCGCCAAGGCCGGCCATTATTAAACGGCGACGTTGCGGGGAAATGGCTACAAAATTCAGGCGAGTAGTGTTCATGGAAATCCTTTGCTTGTTTTATTGTCAAGGCAATTAACAACCCACCCAACTTCATTGTTACCCGTGGTTTAGCAAGCAAGATTCCGAAAGTTGGTGCCGACGCACTGGTGCCGGTGTTCGCTGAACGTTCTGGCACCGACCTGGGTTGACGAACCGGTCAGGAATTGACATAGTCGACCGCCTGTCCGTCCGTCCACTGATTCGCCGCCGCCTCGCGTTGCGGATCGTTCTTGCCATCGGAGTTACTTATGATCAGTTTTAGTCTCGAACCCAAAGACGAGGCCCTGGCCCGAAAAGTCGAGGAGTTTGTTCGCGAATCGGTGATCCCCTACGAAACCGATCCGCGCAACACCGCCCATGGTCCGACCGAGGAGTTGCGTCGCGAATTGAACGAATTGGCGCGCAAGGCCGGCGTGCTGGCGACCCATGTCGCGCCTGAATTCGGTGGCCTGGGCCTGTCGCAGATGCAACGCGCGCTGGTGTTTGAGGCGGCCGGCTACTCGCCGCTCGGGCCGATCGCCGTGCATTGTTCGGCGCCCGACGAAGGCAATATGCATATGCTCGAGCTGATCGGCAGCCCGGCGCAAAAACACAAGTACCTGGTGCCGCTGGCCAGCGCGGTCAGCCGGTCCTGCTTTGCCATGACCGAACCCGGCACTGGCGCCGGCTCCGATCCCTCGATGCTGTCAACCTCGGCGGTCGGCGACGGCAAGCGCTTTGAAGTCAGTGGCCGAAAATGGCTGATTACCGGCTTTGACGGCGCACCGTTCATGATTCTGATGGCGCGCACCGTCGTCAATGGCGCCGATGTCGGCGCCACCATGTTCCTGGTCGATCTACCCAATCCGGCCGTCCAATGCGTGCGCTCGATTGACTCGATGGACTCGTCATTCACCGGTGGCCATGCCGAACTCGATATTCAAGGGCTGGTCGTCAGCGCCGATGATGTGCTCGGTGAAATCGGCAAGGGCTTTCGCTATGCGCAGGTTCGTCTGGCGCCGGCCCGACTGACCCACTGCATGCGCTGGTTGGGCGCGGCCCGCCGGGCACAAGACATCGCACTCGACTATTCGCGCCGCCGCCAATCGTTTGGCAAATCGCTGGGCGAACATCAAGGCGTCGGCTTCATGTTGGCCGACAACGACATGGACTTGCACATTGCTCGATTGGTCACGCGCGAGGCCGCCTGGCAGCTCGATCAGGGCAGCAAGGGCAATATGGAATCGAGTCGCGCCAAGGTGATCGTATCCGAAGCCCTGTATCGGGTGGCCGATCGCTGCGTGCAGATTTTGGGGGGCAGTGGGCTGACCAGCGACACGCCGGTCGCCCAGATTTTTCGAGAGCTGCGGGCGTTCCGGGTGTATGACGGCCCGTCCGAAGTGCATCGCTTCAGCCTGGCGCGCCGCTTGCTCGCCGGCAAACATTAATTGATGTCAGCCGATGTCAGCCGATGTCAGTCGATGTCCGTCCGTAAAGATCTCGCGCACGTGTGAGTACTGCGTAAGCAATATTTCAATGCAACCTTGAGGAGCTGTATCTTGCCAAGAATTCCGTTTGTCGCTGAAACACTAACTGAGCCGCGCGAGGTCGTTGAAGCCATAAAGAAACGTCGCGGCGGCAAGTTTCTGGCGCTCGATCGCATGTTGCTGAACAGCCCGCCGGTTGCGATGGGCTGGAACAGTCTGATGGGTGCCGTTCGCACGCAAATGTCGCTACCCGGCAAATGGCGCGAACTGGCCATGTGTGTAGTCGCGGTGCTCAATGGTGCCGAGTACGAGTTCGTCGCGCATGCGCCGATCTTCGTCAAGGAAGGGGGACGCGAGGAACAGATCGCAGCGATGCGCGACGTGTTCGCAGCGACTTCGGACCATCGGCACTTCGACGAGGCCGAGCGAGCGGTTATACAAATGACGATTGAAATCACCCGCAGCGTGCATGTCAGCGATGCCACCTTTGCGGCCGCGCGCCGACATCTGCCGAACGATCAGCAGATGTTCGAGCTGATCACGGTGATCGCGGCGTACAACATGGTGTCGCGAGTGCTGGTGGCTACCGGGATTCGGCCGGAGGATCATTGATTGGGGAAAATCAAGAGCGCATTGCGCCGTTTGATGTACAGGCGGAGTAGTGGTGAGATGCGATGAAAATTCAATCCGCGCAGAGCTTGCGCGATCAAATGCGGGCGGTTGTCCAGGGAGGACGACCTGCAAAGGCTGACGCGTCGAGCCCCAGTTTTGAAAGCGCAGGCGTTGTTGCGGCTTCTGAATCCAGAGAATCGCGCGCTGCTTGCTCTGATCGATGCCGAGCGGCCGCAGTCGATGGCGCAGTTGGCGAAGCTGGCCGGGCGGGCCGAATCGAATCTGAGCCGCACGCTGGCCAAACTGCAGGCGATGGCGATTGTGCGAGTGGTCCCAGGTACGAGGCGCTCGCGGATTCCGCAGTTGGTGGTACGCCGATTTCAACTTGAGATCGATGTGCGTCAGTTGCAGGAACACATTGCGGTCGGCTGAACTGCTGACAGTTCATTCTCCGACCGATGTTGGCAAGGGGCTGGGATTCCTGGCGGCGTAGCCTATGTCTGTGGGCGAAGTGCCAGTCGAGGGGATTACGTCAGACCGGCTGATTTTCAGCAGATTAGTTGCTGTTCAACAGAATTTGTGGGGTTTTGGGCGGCTTATTTGGACGAATGATAACGTCCGTTATCTGACATAGATAAAGTCGCTTCAACGTGTTTGAGTTCAACGGCTGCCGAAGGTAGTCCGATTGAGTGAATGGTTCGGGCGTACACTATCAATGCTCATGAGGGAATGCCTTTCCGATGGGGATCTACAAGCGACTTTCTTACCTCGCTCAAAAAGGCCCAAACATCATCGGAACTTGGGCGCACGTAGGCGGGATTTGCTGGGTCTTCGCCCAATTTTTTCGAACATGTCAATGAGCCACGACGGACCATGTCCGGTAGCACCAAGGTTCTTCATCCAAGACTCAAGCTCGCCCCTGGCACGACAAATATTCCATAGGCCCGCAACTGGGCCAGCAGATCCTCTGCCGCTTGGCGGTCGTTAGGTTGCAGGATTTGAAGGCCGCCATCGCGTTTCATATCCTTCCCAGTGGCATCCATGGCGGCCTTGATCGCTGCGCGCATTGTTGCGAGCGAACCGTGCGACAGCAGCGGAACGTCGGAACTAAACTGAAGTTCCATCGCCGATTGGGCGAGTTGTTGTGTTCCATCAAGCACTTGGCATGAGTTTCGGGTTTGAGTTTCTGACTACAGTTTGATCGACTGCACCAGAGCGAGTGCGCGGAGTTGTTTGGCGGTGGCTTTGGTCGTGATCTCGACGTTGCAATTGGCGCATACGCTTAGCCAGGCTGCGCGATTCGGACCGGCCATTCAGAACCCGTGTACCCTGCTGGGCGGTCAGTACCCTTCGCGTCAGTCGATGCTCGACGATCTGAAACAGCGCAGCGACCGGATCGAGTCCACGAAGGCGGCGCTGGCAAAAACTGGCGGCGCAAAGCGGGACGCGGGTGTCATACCGGACGAGTTGCTCTATCCTGTACAGCGCTAGTGAAACGCATTGCAATCCGGGGCGACATCGCCGGCAGCCGTCATCGCTTTCGCGCCCTCGCCTGAGCTGAGGCCATGCTTTAGCGCGCGAGCGCCAAGGCTCTATTTGCGGCAAACGCGATTCCAGCATCCGAACTCAAAGCGCGAAATATCGAACGCGATCGGCATCTGGAACTCAATGCGCCAAAGTAATCGGCAATCATAGCTAGAAAATAGGTTATCGGTATAGTGTGCCGTGAGTCGAGACGTAAGAAAGGTTAATAGTCTTGGTTGATCATCGATCCGGCCTCGGGCACACAAGAATCGAGAAGGACACTCCCCATGCAGATCGATATCGGCTATGCCCCGGCTGGGATGTAACTGAATACGGCAAGGGCGCGCGGCCCCTAAATCGGTGCGGATTCGATGATGCAGTACGGGCCACCCAATGCCTGCAAGTGGGTGATTCGCAACTCTGCAGCGGCCAGTAGTTCCCGATACTGAGTTTCCGTCCGTTCACGTCCGCCCGTGCCAACGAGCATGTTGAGGTCGGACCGTGCAATGCCCTGATCGTGAGGTGAATCACAAAAGTACTGCGGTGCGATGCGCTCGATAACGAACAACTTGGCGTTCGGTGCCATCACGCGGCGGCAGTTGCGCAGAATGTTCACCGCTTGATCGTCATCCCAATCGTGCAGAACACTCTTCAAAAGATATGCATCCGCTCCAGCAGGAACCATGTCCAAGAAACTGCCGGTGACCAGCGTGCAACGATCTTCGACGCCTGCGGCGGCCAGACGACTGCCGGCGGCAGCGGTCGCGTGCGCAAGGTCGAACACGATCCCGCGTGCGGACGGGTATTCAGAGAGAATCGATGCGATCAGTTCGCCGTAGCCGCCGCCAACGTCGACGATGAGGTGCATCCCGGAAAAGTTCACGGCTCGCGCCACGGCAAAGGCGATTGGCCGTGTCAGGTCGACCATCGCGCGGTTGAACAACAGCGCGCCCTGCGCATCGTCCTCCAGATGGTGAAAGCCGTCAGCCCCGCTTGTCTGCTTGCGAAGGCTGTCCCCGCTGCGGACACTTTGCACGAGGCGGCCCCAAGTCGCCCAGGACTGCGTGCCGCAAAACTCGGCCCACGCCGCGAGCGATTCGGGAACATCTTCGCGCAGCAGCGCACCCATTGGCGTGAGCTC
This sequence comes from Burkholderiales bacterium, assembly GCA_031363055.1. Classification (GTDB taxonomy): domain Bacteria; phylum Pseudomonadota; class Gammaproteobacteria; order Burkholderiales; family Burkholderiaceae_E; genus JANLTP01. The sequence goes on from JANLTP010000064.1 coordinate 48,146, forward strand.
GAACCGCCCGTTCGCAGATTCGGTCAACACGTCGATGCTTGTCAGGGCACGCAGAAGTCGAGTAAGGGACGGCCCATGACAGTGCGTGGCTTGCGCCAATGCGTTGGCGGTCTGCGGTCCGTCGCGCAGCAGCTCGGGCAGGCGCAGCTGGGTGGCCACCGATACCGCCTGCGTTGTCCAGTTCGCGTTGATGAGCCAGAGCAGCCGCGCCCGCGCGTCGACGATTTGGGTTGCCGTGGCAGACGGCGATTCGTGCGTTGTCATGGGAGAATCCTTTTGCTTTGCACCGCGCTGCATCATTCGATCTTGATGCCAGCGTCGCGAATGATCTTGTTCCATTTTGCGTGCTCAGCGCGGATGGTGGCGGCGAATACGTCCGGCGGATCGGTGCGGGCATCGGCACCGACCTCGCCAAACCATGCGCGGGCCTCCGGCGTCGCGAGAATGGTGCTGATGTCCCGATACAGCCGTGCCACGATGATTTTCGGAGTGGCCGCTGGCACGGCAATGCCGACCCACCCCTGAAACTCGGCCCCGGCCAAGCCGGCTTCAGCCATCGTCGGCACATCAGGCAGTGATGCGACTCTTTGCGGGCCAGTGACTGCCAGCGCGCGCAGCCGGCCTGCCTTCACCTGTGGCAACTGCGCGGTCAATCCTTCGATCGAGTAGCTGATGTGGCCCGCGATGAGATCGGACACCGCTTGCCCGCCCCCTTTGTAAGGCACATGCACGGTGTCGATCCCCGCCGTCCGCTTGAACAATTCGCCGGCCATGTGCGGCGGTGTTCCGACACCGGGCGATCCAAAATTCAATTTGCCCGGTTTCGTCTTGGCCAGTTGAACCAACTCGGCGACCGTATTGGCGCGCACGTCGGGATGGACAGCCAGGAGCAAAGGGCCGACCCCAAGGTATGTGATTGGCGCAAAGTCGGCGAGCGGGTCGTAGCCGGGCCGGCTGTACAAGTGCGGGTTGACCGTCATGACGCCCTGATGAATGATGATCAAGGTATAGCCGTCCGGGGCACTGCGGGCGCCCGCCTCCATGCCAACGTTGCCGCCAGCACCGGGCTTGTTCTCGACGATGACGTTTTGGCCGAGTAGCGGTGCCAGACGCTCGGCTAACCAGCGCGCCCGAATGTCTGTCACCCCGCCCACCCCGCCCGGCACCAGGATGCGAACCGGCTTGGCGGGCCAAGGCGCTTCTTCGGCAACGGCTGGCCAATGCAGCACGGCAGCCACGCTGAACGCGAGCGAGGCCATCAGGTTCATGCGATTCATTTGAATCTCCTGCCCAACGATTCGGGTTGCCACCACTCTATGCGCGGTCTGGGTGCTATGGAATACTCTAGCGGTTGCAGACGGCTGCAACCTTTGGTTCAAGCTCGGCGGAGGTATTTCCATGGACAAGTTGCGGGCATTGCAGTATTTCTCGGCAGCCGCTGCAGAGAAGAGTTTGTCTGGCGCGGCCCGCGGGCTCGGGGTCAGTGTCACCGCCGTCGCCAAGCTGATCAACGCGCTGGAGAAGGATCTGGGTGCCAAGCTGTTCGATCGTACGGCGCGGGGCTTGACGCTGACTGCGGAAGGGGCTCGGTACCTCGAAGCATGCGAACCGGCGCTAACGCAACTTGACGATGCTGACGAGCGGCTGCGCGAATCGATGTTGCGGCCGAAAGGCACTGTGGTGGTCGGCGTTCAGCATGTCATCGCCCGCGGATGTCTGACGGCTGCCCTGCCGCGCTTTCACGCACGCTATCCCGACATCGAGGTTGACGTTCGCGATTTTCAGCGCGTGACCGACGAGCAGATCAGCGGCGTGGATGTCATGCTGGTCCTCGGCTGGCCCAAGGTGGAGGACTTGGTGCTGCACCGCATAGCCGCAGGCCGATTTTTGATCGCCGCCGCCCCGGCCTATTGGGCCAACCACGGCACGCCCCGGCGTCCGCGTGATCTGGAGCGGCATGTGTGCCTGCCGATCCGCTCGGTCGACGGCACGGTGATGGACGTGTGGGCTTTCACACGAGGTGAGGAGCAAGAGTCAGTAGCAGTGCGCGGTTGGCTGACCACCAGCAACGCCCATCGTGACCTGGTGATCGCGCTTGCACTGGCGGGACATGGCGTTATCCGGATACTGGATTGGACCAACCTGCCCGAACTCGCCTGCGGCTCATTGGTGAGGGTGCTCGAAGACTGGGAGTCGACCGAAGCGCCGCCGGTGAATCTGCTCTTTCGCGCGAGCGTGCGCCGCATTCCAAGGGTGCGGCTATTCATCGAATTTGCGACCGAACTGTTTCGCGAACTGGATCGAGTGCGCGGTAAAGGAGTCCTCGGCACCGAAAGACCTCGGTGGCTTCGGCGTCACTACGGGCGGGTGTCGGCCATCATGACGCGCACTGAATAAGACGGCGGATCGCCCGGGCCAAACGCTTAAACGAGCCTGTAAACCGCTCTGTGTAAATAGCGACGGCGCTCTGCTCAAGCGCCATGATTGCGATTCGTCCCAGCGGCCAACTCGCGCAAGCGCTTCACCGCCGCCTGATACACCGCCTCGCGTTCGCGCTTACCCACCGCAATCACCAACACGATCAGCCGATCATCAATCACTTGGTACACCAACCGATAGCCCTGTTTACGCAGCTTGATCTTGTAGCAATCCGCCAGCTCACCGTGCAATTGCGCACCCGCCACACGCGGGGATTCGAGGCGCATTTTTAGCAGCTTGCGCAGCAACTCTTTGATCGAGCCATCGAGCGCGTCCCATTCGGCGCGCGCCGTGTCCTCGAAGGCCAGTCTGTACTGACCGCAGGCGCAGGTGAAACCGCGCCTTTGCGCTTAGTCACTGTCAATATCGACTTCGGTGTAGTTTCCCTGCGCTGCACTGGCGATGCGCGCTTTGAGCAGCGGCAGCAACTGCGCATTGTCGACTTCATCGATCAGCGCTTCAAACAACTCCGGATCGACGATGTAAAACGCCGCCTTGTTGCGGTTCAGCACGGCCACCGGCCGCGTGCCCGCATCGCGCAACACCTTGGCCGGGTTCTTCTTGAAATCCGACATACAAATGGTCAAGTCGGTCAGCAAGGTTTGCATGGAATGGTTCTCCGTGACATTTTGTAAGCGCATATTACAGAGCTGATAATAGCTCTTTTAAAAGAGCTATTTTGTTATCCTCAGCGCTCATGTCGGTTTCCCTTCGGCGAGTTGGTGCGTAACTTTAAGTTGGACGTCCCTTCGACGCGCGCGTATCCTGATGCGGCAGCGTTCTGCGAAACAATCGCTGCCGCGCGGCGGCAGGTAACCAAGCCGCTCACTCTTGTCATTGGATACCAAACTCGAGTCAAGGAGAGATCATGATCAAAGTCAGTGTGATGTACCCGAACACCCCCGGAGCCCGTTTCGACCACGGCTACTACAAAGACAAGCACATGCCGATGTGCCAGAGCAAATTTGGCGCCGCCTGCACGCACTACACGGTCGATCGTGGACTGGCTGGTGGAGCGCCCGGTGCGCCGGCCGCGTACGTCGCCATGTGCCATTTCTTCTTCAATTCCGTCGAGGCATTTCAAGCGGCAATGGGCCCGAACGCGCAGGCAATCATGGCGGACATTCCCAACTACACGGATCTGGCCCCGGTTATTCAAATCAGCGAGGTTGTCGTCGCCTGAGAGCGTCTGTGCGTGGCTTGCTCGCAAGGCGCAGTTCGGTGACCTGTGGCATCTACCAGCGTCGCTGCGAAGGCGCTCAATCCGGCTTCATGCCCGCAAACTTGACGACCTTGGCCCACTTCTCGGTCTCTTCGCTAATGAACCGACCAAAGTCCGTGGGCGACTGTACAAAGGGTGTTACACCGACCTCGGCGAGTCGCACCTTTATCCTCGGATCATCGAGGACTGCAGCAATTTCCGCATTGAGCCTGTTCACGATCTCGGCTGCCGTATTGCGCGCAACTTGTTGCTCGTGACGTATTTGATCGACGCCGCGACCGGCGCAAACATCGCTTGCACCTGACCCCCGAGCAAGTCAGTCAGAGCCATGGCGGATCCGCGATACGGCACGTGGCGCATCGTCGCGCCGGCCATCATGTTGAACAACTCGGCGGCGACGTGTTGACTCGTGCCATTTCCGGCCGAGGCAACATTCACCCCGTCAGGGTTGGCCTTGGCGTAGGCGATGAATTCCGGAACCGTCCTGGCCGGACAAGCCGGATTGACGACGAGGAAATTGCTGTAGCGACCTTGCCGATCGAGGAGCACGGCCTCTCGTCCACGCCATGGCGCAGGGATCAGTTGATTGCGGTGCTGCCACAAACAGACGGCGACATGCCCCGCTACCTGACCCCAGCCTTCATCGCTGGGCGCGCTCTGATCCTGGACGGTCGCAGCCAGATCGATCCACCAGCCAGAAGCGTGGCGCGGCAAGGCCTCGTTGCTGTAATGCTGCGTGCGAAGGACCGGCCTCTGGCCAGGTGCGTTCTGCGGTCAGTTAGGCACGAACGCGAAATCGTATCAAAATACGGGCGAATTTAATTTCACATCTGTTGGAGATCAAAATGAGTCACTCGTCCATGCTGAAAGCTAGACGTCAGAATCAAAAAACCAGGAAACTGCTCGATGCCGCAGCCAAAAAGGCCAAACGGCTGGCAAAGCAGGCATTGGCGGGGCCGGCCGCGAAATAGGGTATTGCGTGCGCCGGGGAAGAGGAATATGGCTAGCGCACTCCCTGAAACGTCCCCCGAGCGTTATCTCACGGGCACCTCTGCTTTGTCGATCCCAACCGATGAGGGTGATGTTGCGGACTGGCATTTCGATGTGGCCTTCTTGCGGCAAGGCACGCGATTCCGTGTGGCCGGGGTGAATATTCCGAGCACCCAGAAAATCCTCGGCCAGGAAGGCATTCGGGAGTATTCCGGAAGGAAAACCGTTCTATGCGGTCACCTATGCTCGAGCGATATTGGATCTCGTACTCACGACAACCAGTGAGCATAAACGGGCGAGCTTCCTGCAGGCCAGCGAATTACTGCCCGATCGGGAGTTAAATTCTGTTTTGAGCCGACTAAAGGAGTTGAAAGCCCGGATCAGCGACCCAGTACAACTTAGCCTTATCGACCAATGGGTTCAAGAACAGCAGCAGAGCGCGAACATATACTCGCAGCCCTTGAAGGCCGCACGGCTGCCCGTGATCTCTACGATGTAGCGTACTTGGCTGAAAAGTATCCAGAATCGTTCTCAAGAGAAAGCCGAGAACGAGCAAAGCGATTCGTGCTGGATCTCGACAGTGTGGAGAGTCGGTTTCGCCCCGCATTTGAAGCGGACGATCTGTTTGCCGAACGAGCAAATGTCGATGAAACGATTCTCAGGCTACAAGCCGCACTTGACAAGCCAATACCGGCCCGACAGTCCAAGATAGACGACCTGGGCAAGACGTCATGACCGACACCTCTACTTCATGCGTGCGCCGCTGCGCTGCAGGATATGGCGTATTCAGTGTCGTCCAGAAAAGGATCGTCTGAATGATTGATGCGGCGAAAATCAAGACGACCTATTGGCGGTTCGCCGAGACCGAGTGCAAGGGTTACTCCGACATCTACTACCGGCTTGCACTCGCGGTGTCTGAGGACGACGAAGTGATCGGTTTTATCGCGCAATTGCCCGTGATTCAGCCAAACCTCTTCCTCGCATCTGTTCAGCTCTTGACCGGGCCTGAGCATATGCCGATGGATGGCACCGAGCTGCGAACCTTCTTGAAGCGCCGCGGCCGCGAGGTGGCTGAAGCGATGCGCTCGCGACGGACACAGACCAACGAGGTTGGGCGCTGTGCCGTGTTGCTTCCGGCTTTGCCGCCCGGCCCTCTGGCCCTCGTCGAGGTCGGTGCCAGCGCTGGCCTATGCTTGCTCCTTGACCAGTTCTACTACAAATGGGGATCGAGTCACCTCGGTGATGCGTCTTCGCCCGTTCGATTGCAGTGTAAGGTCAGTGGTCCGGTCGCACTCCCTGCTGCAGTCCCGAAAGTTGTCTGGCGACGCGGTCTGGATCTAAGTCCGATCAACGTGCGGGACGATGATGCGATCAAGTGGCTGCTGGCCTGTGTTTGGCCGGATCATCCGGAGCGTCGGTGTCGACTCGAAGCGGCGATCGATTTGGCAAGGATTCAGCCTCCCATGGTCAGTGCGGGCGATTTGGTAGATGATCTTGCGGCCGTCATTGCCGACGTACCGGAGGACGCTCAGCTCGTCGTCTTCCACTCTGCCGTGCTGGGGTACGTCAGCTCTGATCGTCGTAAAGAATTCGCGATGGCCCTTGCCGACGCTTCGAAACATCGGGATCTTGTCTGGCTGTCGAACGAACCGCCGGGCGTCATTCCTGAGCTAACTTGCCTGGCACCTTCAGCCAGCGAGTCTCGGTTTCTGCTTGGCCGTACGCGATTTACCAACGGACGGCGTTCGGACGAGCTGCTAGCCTTCGCCCACCCGCACGGCGCAGAGCTCACATGGCTATAAGCCGCGCGTAGCTTATCGGTTTCCTGCCGCTGTCTTGGGCCTGCCGCCCTTGACGCCATTGCTTCGGGCGGCGGCAGCCTTGGCCGACGAGGTGGCTTTGCCGCCGGTGCGCCCGATCTGCGCCATCCACTGCCGCGTGCCCATGACTCCTTGCATCAGCGAAGGGACATGCAAGTCGGCGTCGAGCTTCGGCCAATGCAGGCCAAGGCCGGAAGGGGTGATTTCGATCACCGCCAGGTCGGCGGCGTCTGCGCCGGAAAGGCCCTGAGCCTGGTCTGCCGGGAACGCGAAAGTGCAGCTATTATTAAGCTCAACAACAATCCGGCCCTTTTCATAACGGGCGGCGATGGCGGTCGGTCCGCGAGCAATCGCGCGGCGACCCCTTGCGTTGGCGGCTTCGAATGCTTCGCGGGTAATCGGTTCAGCCATGGAATTCTCCCCATTTTCGGCAAAGCGTGGTGATTTGTCGGGTTAACTGCGTCGCAATTGAGTTCAGTTGAGCAAACGAATAGTTGAGCAAACGAATATCCGAAGTTATCGATCAGTTGAACGCCGCCGAGATCGCAGATCAGCTAGAACCGTGCCTCGCCGTTCAGACTGACCACGTGGACATGGGGCGGGCGATGATCGTTTGGATAGATCCGCACGCTCCAGCCTTGGCTTGTTCGAAAGATCGTCGGCACCGTTCGATCTTAACCCAAGCGCGATTGGGTTAATACTGGTATCTGTGCCTAGTCAACGAGTTCTATTCGGGTTGACCTTAATGGCGATTTGTTTTCAGCAAACGCCAATCATTTTTCGGTGAGTGCGAGCTTCGCGCCCAACCCGGCGAAGGTGGCGGCAAAACCATAGCGCAGCCATCGCTGCACGCGAACGGAATCCATGATCCGCCTGCGGAACGCGTGCGCCAGCATGCCGTCGACAACAAAGACTGCAAAGGTCATGGCCATGAAGATGGCGCTTAGCAGAACAAGCTGAAAGAGTGGATTGTCGTCACCGGGTTCAACGAACTGAGGCAAGAACGCGAAGAAGAAAAGGGTCAGCTTCGGGTTCAGGATATTGAGTAGAAAGGCTTTGACGACCAAGCCGGTTCCGGAGATCGTCGATTGGGATCGATCGACTGCGAACGCTGACTTATCGCTCCAGGTGGCGTAGGCGACGTAGAACAGGTAGGCCACACCCGCGTACTTGAGCACTTGAAAGGCTGATGCGCTGGCATGCATCACGGCCGCAAGGCCAAGGACCGTCGCCATGAGATGCGGAACGATGCCGGCAGTGCATCCAAGCGCGGCAAAATAGCTGGCCCGTCGCCCTTGAGAAATACCCGTTGATCCGGTGAAAATGACGCCGGTACCGGGAATAAGTACCACCACGAGCGATGTGATGAGGAATTCAAGGCTGATCATGGGTGCTCCAAGGTGACGGGGTGATTGTGAATCAATCGTTCCAGACTGAATTGATAGGGATCGTTCTCTGGCCCGAAATGGACCCGCAAAGCATTGAATCCGCAGTATTATTACAATATTAAAGTCTAATTTAATATTTGTACATGATTCCTCGCCAGGCTCATCAAACCGTCCTTCGCTTGGCCAAGGGGTTTCCTATCCTGTTGTTAACCGGGCCACGGCAATCCGGCAAAACGACGCTCGCACGCTTGGCTTTCCCTGACAAGCCCTATGTGTCTCTGGAAAACATTGAGGAACGAGGCTTCGCGCAAAGTGACCCAAAACGGTTTTTGATCCGCTTCCCCGACGGCGCGATCATCGATGAAGTACAGCGCGTGCCTGAACTGTTGTCGTGGCTACAGCAGTGGGTCGACGAACGCAAGCGAATGGCCGATTTCGTGCTGACCGGGTCGGCGCAATTCAACCTGATGGCGGGTATTACCCAATCGCTGGCCGGGCGCGTCGGGCGGGTGCAATTGCTGCCATTGTCGTCAGCAGAAGCCGCGCGGAATTCGCTGGATGAGACGCTGTTCACCGGCGGCTACCCGGCGCTTTACGATCGCGACTTATCGCCACCCGACTGGTTTCCCAATTACGTTTCCACCTACCTGGAGCGCGACGTTCGCCAGTTGTTGAACGTGCGTGATCTGAACCAGTTTCAACGCTTCGTGCGAATGTGCGCTGCGCGTTCGGCGCAACTGCTTAATTTGAGTTCGCTCGCCAATGATTGCGGCATCAGTTCTGTGACCGCAAAGCAGTGGCTGTCGGTGCTCGAAACCAGTTATCTGGTGGCGATCGTTCAGCCGTATCACCGCAATTTTGGCAAGCGTTTGGTCAAAACGCCGAAGCTTTATTTTCTGGATGTGGGTCTAATGGCGTGGTTGCTCGGCATCCGCGATGACGCAAGTGTTGCCACTCACAGCGTGCGTGGCGCACTCTTTGAGACCTGGGCGGTGAGCGAGCTGATCAAGCAACGCTTTAATCAAGGGCAGCCTGCAGATTTATATTTCTGGCGCGACAGCCTGGGTCGCGAAGTCGATATCGTCTACGAAACGCCGCAAGGTTTGCAGGCGGTTGAAATCAAATCGGGTAGCACCTGGACTGCTGCTTGGACGCAAGGCTTGCAGCAATGGCAGGCGATTTCAAAAGAGTCACTGGCACCGTTTATTGTGTACGGCGGCGATGACAGTTTTGAGCGACAAGGATGCAAGGTCTTGGGTTGGCGGCAGCTTGCACACTGCAGCGAGTGACCTGCAACCAAGTGTCTGCACGAAACGAAAGTGTGGCATAGCCGTTGATGATCAGCAGGATCAATCACCCGCCCGAATCTTGTTCTGCTGGATGACCTTGGCCCAGCGGTCGATCTCGACCTGAACAAAACTCTGCAGCTCTTGCGGGCTGCTCGCCGCCAGATCCATGCCCTGCGCGCTGAGTTTCTCGGCGATGGCAGGGTTGCGCAAGGCCTTGACGAATTCTTCCTGGATGCGCTTGAGCACTGGCGCCGGTGTTGCCGCTGGCGCAAACGCGCCCCACCAGGCCAGCGCGTTGTAGCCTGGCACGCCTTGATCGGCGATCGGCGCAACGCCTGGCAGTTGCGGATCGGCCTTGATGGAGGTCACGCCGAGCGCTTTGAGCTTGCCTGACTTGATGTGCGGATTGACCAGAAAAACCGTGCCGACGGCGACGCCGATTTGCCCGCCGACCGCATCGATCATCAGCGGTCCACCGCCTCGATACGGCACATGATTAAATTCGGTGCCCAGCAGATTGCCGATTTGCGTCATCGCCAGGTGGCCCAGGCTGCCGGAGCCGATCGAGCCATAGGCCACCGATCCGGGCTTGGCCTTCGAGGCTGCCAGTACATCGGAGAAGCTGTTGAATGGCTGACTGATGTGCGCGACCACTGCCATCGGTGCGGTGCCGATCAAGGTAATCGGCGCCAGATCTTTCAGCGTGTTGAAGCCCAGATTCGGAATCAGGTTGGGATTGGTCGCATGGGTATCGAAGACGACCACCAGCGTGTGGCCATCGGGTTCCGATTTGGCGACCATTTGCGTGCCTATGGCACCGGAGGCGCCGGTCTTGTTCTCGACGATGAAGTTTTGTCCGGTCTGCAACGCCAACTGTTGGGCGACCAAACGCGCCACCTGATCGACCGAGCCGCCGGGTGGGAACGGAACGACGATACGGACGGTCTTGGTGGGCCAGGCGGTGCTTTGTGCTCTGACCGATTGACTGGTCAGGCTGAACAAACTGGCGCCCATCAGGAGGGCCATGGCGAGCATTCCGAGCACATTCACCGGACGCCGTGCGCGGCCTAAGCCTGCAGCCGTCCTGATTACGGCGTTGACGCTTGCATCACAGGAAGAAATAAAACGATTGCAATAGATAGCAGCCAGGTTCACGGTAACTCCCGATATCGATTTCAGGAATTATGCACCGCTGCTGCGGTACGCAGAAACGTTGCGGACTTAAAATGAACGAGCGCTAAGCGGCCTGGTTGTCTGCCTCGGGTGCAGTCAGGCTCTGTACGAGGCGGGTCAGCATGGTGTCGTGAACGCCGCGCTCTTTCAGCGAATGATAGGTGTTGACCAGATAGTCGACATTCGGGCCGCGCTCGCCGCAGCAACCCGTCAATCGGCGCAAGACTTCGGTGTCGTCGAGTCGTTGGTAGGCGTCGCTCTCTTTGTTGGCCGCAAAGGTCAGTGCTTCGACTTTTTTGCCGCTATCGAGCATGAGCCACACCAGGGTCGGTGCATAGACCCGGTTGAGCATTTCACGGGCATACAGTTTTTCGATTGATTCGTTGCGATCCTGCGGGCGCAAACGGTACGCAACGCCGGTGCAACTGCCGCCGCGATCAAGTCCCAGCACCACACCTGGATTCTCGGGCGTGCCTCGATAGCGGGTCGAACGAATACAAAAGGCGCGATGAAAGCCGTGCAGTCGTGCGAGTTCGGCGTGTTCGTACTCAATCTCGGGGTTCCAGATCAGCGAGCCGTACCCGAATACCCAATCAGCGAGAATCAATTGCATCTGAAAATCTTAGCCGCTTACCTTCTGTTCGGGCAAGTTTACCCAGACCGAGCCGCCGGATTGGGGTTTTGGGCCGACGAGTGTTGTATTCGCAACCAGCGCCGTGCAGTGATGGCTTCAAATTACCTGACTAATCACCCGAGTGATCACTCGACTGGCCCCACGATTATCGGGACTTCCCTTTGCTCACGGTCTTGACGGCGGTCTTGTTAGCAGGTTTCTTGGCGGCCGCCTTTTTGGCCACTACCGATTTGCCGGCTGCTGCGGTTCTGGCGACGGGTTTGCGCGCAACGGCCTTTTTGGCGGCTGGCTTCCTGGCGACGGGTTTCTTCGCGGCCGCCTTTTTCGCCACGGGCCTCTTCGCTAACGGCGTTTTCGCCGCCGGTGCACCCGCCGGCGCACCCGCCGCCGAAGCGGCCGTCGCCGCCGCCGATTTGGGCGGAGCGCCCTTGCCGGCCGGCCGCTCGGGACGCGGTTCGAACTCGAAGCTGACCTTGCCTTCCGGGCCACGAACCAGAAACGCCTTGAATTTTCGGCGCGTGCGCATCGACACAAAGCCGGGCATCAGATCGGTACGGCCCGAGTCGAGCAGCTTGGTCATTTGCTCGCGCGAGATCTCCTGTTGCAAGATGATCTTGCCGGATCGGAAGTCACAGGTTTTGGGCACGGCGACGGATTGCTCGCAGACATAGGTCAGGCCATGTTCGAACACCTTGTGACCGCACTTTGGGCAAGGTCCGAGCGGCTCGGCGCCGGTGAAATCAATGCCCTCGCCGTCTTCGCCGTCCGGATTTTGTCCAAAATCGAACTCAAGCTTGTGTTCGGCGGTCATCTTGAGCAGTGCCGCAAAGGGGCGCCCCAAGCGGCTGCGGAATCCCTGCAACGGCCCCAGCGTCTTGTTCAGTAACAGTTGTTCGGCTTCAATCACCTCGAGTTGCCGACCACCCGGGATCTTGGTGATCGAAAAATCGCATTTTGTGCAGGCGAATCGGCGATAGTTCTCCTTCACCACGGCGCCGCACTTCGGGCACGGCGTCGACAAAGTTGCGTAGTCACCCGGAACGGTATCGGCCTGATAATTCTTGGCGCGCTCGACGACCTGACGGGCAATATCAGCAATCTCGCGCATGAAGTCTTCACGCTTGAGGCCGCCGCGCTCCATCTGGGCGAGCTTGTATTCCCATTCGCCGGTCAATTCCGGTGCCGTCAGCTCGGTAACACCCAGCCCTCGCAGCAGAGTGAACAACTGAAATGCCTTGGTGGTCGGGATCAGATCCTTGCCATCACGAATCAGGTAATTCTCGGAAATCAGCCCTTCGATGACCGCCGCCCGAGTCGCCGGGGTACCCAGCCCTTTGGCGGCCATGGCGGCGCGCAATTCATCGTCCTCAATGAGTTTGCCCGCCCCCTCCATCGCCGACAGCAAGGTACCCTCGTTGTACCGCGCCGGCGGTTTGGTGCTCAGGACCAAGGCGTCGATTGAGTTGGTAAGTACTAGCTCGCCCTGCTTGACAGGAACCAGATTACCGGTTTCCTCGGCGGCAGCGCGTCCATATACTGTAAGCCATCCGGGGTTTGTAAGCACTCGCCCTTCGGTCTTGAATTGATGCGTCTTGACGGTAGTGATCCGGGTGGTGACCAGATATTCTGCCGCCGGGAAAAAGATTGCAACAAATCGTCTGACGATCAGTTCGTAAACTTTCAGTTCGAGGTCGGACAGCGACTTCGGAGTTTGAACGGTCGGAATAATCGCGAAGTGATCGGATACTTTTGTGTTGTCAAAAATCCGTTTGTTCGGCTTGATCCAACTATTAGTGAGCACTTGCTTGGCGACAGCCCCAAAGGTGGACGTCGCCTGCAACTCGGTGAAGGTCTGCTTGACCGTGGAAAGATAGTCTTCGGGCAGCGCGCGCGAATCGGTTCGCGGATAGGTTATGGCCTTGTGTCGTTCATACAGCGCCTGGGCGATCGACAAGGTGGTCTTTGCCGACAGTCCAAACCGGCCATTGGCTTCACGCTGCAGACTGGTCAGATCAAACAGGGCCGGCGCCATTTGCGAGCTGGGTTTCGACTCCTCGGTGACCTGCCCGGATTGATTGGTGCAGTCACGAACAATGCTGTCAGCCGTTCCGCGATCCCAGAGCCGTTCGGCGCGGACTTCGGCGTCGTTTTCGTCCTTCTTGAATTTCGGATCGAACCAGCGACCTTCATAGGCTCCGGCCTGGGCACCGAACTGAGCCTTGACCTCGAAATATTCACGGGCCACAAATCGCTTGATACGCTCTTCGCGCTCCACCACGACCGCCAGGGTGGGCGTCTGCACCCGGCCAACGGTGGTCAGGTAGAAGCCGCCATCGCGCGAATTGAAGGCCGTCATCGCCCGGGTGCCGTTGATGCCGACCAGCCAGTCGGCCTCGGAACGGCAGCGGGCTGCGTCGGCCAGCGGCATCATCTCGGCGTCGTCACGCAGACGCGTGAACGCCTCGCGAATCGCCGCCGGTGTCATCGATTGCAACCAGAGCCGCTTGATCGGCTGCTTCGCCTTGGCATGTTGCACGATCAGCCTGAAAATCAACTCGCCCTCGCGCCCGGCGTCACAAGCGTTGATGAGGGCACTGACGTCCTTGCGTTTCAACAACCGGGTCAATAACTTCAAGCGGTCTTCGCTCCTGGCGATCGGGTTCAGATCGAAATGAGTCGGCAACACGGGCAGGTTCGCAAATGACCATTTGCCGCGTTTGACTTCGAACTGCTCGGGCGCGCTGATCTCGACCAGATGCCCGACCGCGGAGGACAAGACATAGTGATCACTTTCGAGGTGATCGCCTTGTTTGGTGAAGCCGCCGAGCGCGCGCGAAATGTCCGCAGCGACCGATGGTTTCTCAGCAATGATTAGTGTTTTGGACATCAAATGTCTGCAGGAGGCTCTCAGCGAATACTGTAAAAAACGGGCCTAATAGTAAGTGGCGAACGCCGAAAAACGCAAGCGGGCCTGCTGGCAGGCATAAAAATCAGGCAAAGCTTGCGCCGTTTATCGCGCTGCCTGCCGTGCTGTCAGTCACGCTGTCCGTCGCGCTGTCCGTCGCGCTAAGTACGGAGCTTTGCTGCCGTGCTGAATGTCGTGCAGCCTTGAGTCTTTGGAAGCGACCATCCGGCAACCGCTCAATGACGTTCGCGAGCTCGAGCATCGTTAATTGCGCACTCAAGGTTGCGACTGAAATATCGTGGCCGGCGCTGAGTTCGTCGATGCTGGCCGGGTCCCAGCCGAGCGCGTTCAACACGGCACGGGCGTCAGTATTGATAGCGATGCTGCCATCGGTGGTAGCTTCACCTTTTGCATAGGTAGAGGCTTCGCTTTTTGTAGAGGCTTCATTTTTGGTACCCGTAATGGCTTCGTCTGCGCCAATCGCGGTGGCGACTTTTTCGGTGTTCCCGAGGGCTTTACCACTCCATTGAGTAACTGATTGCCGCCCGATTGCGTTAGCGCGGCGATAACTGGCCGGCGCAATTTCGCCGAGGATATCGTCGGCGCACTCGACCAGCTTGGCGCCTTGTTTGATGAGGTAGTGACAGCCCTTGGCCAGAGGCGAATCAATTGAACCGGGCAGCGCGAACACATCACGCCCCAACTCGGCGGCCAGCCGCGCCGTGATCAGCGAGCCACTTTGGCGCGCGGCCTCGACCACCAGGACGCCCTCGCCGAGTGCCGCGATCAAGCGATTGCGGCGTGGAAAGTGCGATCGCAACGGCAAGGTAGCCAGCGCGAACTCCGACACGATCAAGCCCTTGGCGGCCACCGCCAAGCCGAGCTCGCGATTGCTGGCCGGATAGATCTTCTCCAGCCCATGCGCCAGCACCGCAATCGTGCTGGCGGCCGTGCCCAGGCCGCCCTGATGGGCCGCCGCATCGATGCCGCGCGCCATACCGCTCAAAATGGTCCATCCGGCCTGACCTAAGCTATACGCGAATTCACGCGCGTGTTCAACGCCACCGCGGCTTGCGTGTCGACTGCCGACAACGCCAATCGCGGGCCGGTGCAGCAGCGTCAGATCACCGATCGCCCAGAGCAACGGCGGTGGGTCGCTCAAGTCGAGCAGCGACTCGGGGTATTGGATATCGCCCAGCGCCAGCAGATGATGGTTGGGCCGTCTGAGCCAATTCAGATTGAGCTCGATGGCCGCTGCGCGCGCATCGTCGTCTGACTTCAGCGAACGGGCGAGCGGCGCTTCGATGAACTCGGACAATGCGTCCAGACTCGCATCGAAGATCTGTTCGGGCAAGCCGAATTGGCGCAGCAGGCGATAAATTCGCGCTTGACCCAGACCCGGGGTCAACACCAGTTTGAGCCAGAGCGCCCGCCGCTCAAGGGTCTCGATTTGGCACGACTGCTGGGACTGATCGAGGACCTCGATTCGGCTCGGTCGTCGGCATTGCTCGAGCGCGCCAACAAGATCGGGCTCAACGTCGGGCTCAACGTCGGGCTCATCGCGCCGATCGGGAACTGTGGACATGGGGGTGATCGCCTTTCGGTCCGCAGCCAGTCGGACCCGTGCATGAGCGGCCGCCGTGAGCGGCTCGCTTCACCGGCGCAGCTCGACCCTAGGGCGTCACGACGTTATCACCGACCGATACCGCACGACGTGCATCCATGATCAAGCCATAGGCGATCTTATCGAATACACGGAAAACTAATAGATAGCCTGTCGACTCATCCGGCAGTTTGATGAGTTCGCGCTTCTCGCTCTCGCGGTCTAGAACAACAGCACCGCGCTGCTGGATCGACAGGACATGACCGACATCAAGGCCATGATCCTTGCCGACGTTCAGGGCGACTACCGAATTGCGACCGGCCTGCGCCACGCCGCGATAGACCGATACGATCCGGCCCTTGATCTCGTTCTCGGGAGCGTGCGGTGCATAGTTCACAATGCGGCCGCGCTCGGCCGGCATCAGGCGATCGCCCTCACCCACTTCCTCGCTGGTACCAACGATGCGCAAGGTTGATGGATCGCCGGATCGCTCGATGCGACCGGTGCCGACATACAAGGCCTCGAACGCAATCGGCAAGCGGGTATCGGGGTCGAGCAGTGGCTTGGCCTGGCGGTATATATGCCATTCTGTTTGAGTCGGCAGTGCCTCCTTGCTGCGGACATAGGCGACGTCACCGCGACCGAGATAGACCCGGCCTTCCTGCGTCGCGACGATGCGCGGATGGGTTCGCAAACCGGCTTCGTCGACGATCAGGGGCCGGTTCAGAAAGGCGTCAATGGCCGCGGCGCTGATGGTTGAAATCGCCGAGGTCTCGAGCGAGCTCGAGCGCGCCATCGGTTGCACCGCACCGCGCCGCTCAGTGCTGCTACCCGCACCGTCGCCCACTGCCTTGCCCAAGCGAAGCCGCGGCGAACCGGAAGAGTTATCGAGGTAGACCACATCGCCCGGATAAATCCAGTGCGGATTCTTGATTTGCTCTTTGTTCAGTTGCCAAACCTCCGGCCAGAGCCAGGGTTTCTGCAGGAATTTACCGGAGATATCCCACAGCGTGTCGCCGCGTACCACCGTGTAGCGATCGGGCGCATCTTTGGACAGTTGTACTGGCGAAGTGGCGGCGGCCTGCGCGTTCGGCAACAATGCGCCGGTTGCACTCAGGGCAAACCATCCTAGTGCCGAAGCGATCAATGCGGCGTGCGCAAAATACCGCGTGCTAAAATTTTTCATTCTGAAGGCCCGTCACTTCGAATTCCGAGAGTTTATGTTAGATTCTGGCTCTAATGCATTGATGTTGCAACTAATTTGCCCCACCAGCGGTTGATTTTCGCCGATGACCGTACTGTCCATCCTTCGTTATCCCGATCCTCGTTTGCACCGGATTGCACAACCGGTCGAAAAGGTCGACGATTCCATTCGCCAGTTGATCGCGGATATGAGCGAAACCATGTACGAGGCGCCCGGCATTGGCTTGGCGGCCACTCAGGTTGATCGCCACATTCGCCTGATCGTCATGGACGTATCGGAAGAAAAGAACGAGCTACGCGTGTTCATCAACCCGGAGATCGTTAACGCCAGTGATGAGCGGAAAACCTACGAAGAAGGTTGCCTGTCGGTGCCCGGCATCTACGAAGAGGTCGAGCGGCCCGAGGCGATCACCATCAAGGCGCTGGATCGCGACGGCAAACCCTTCACGCTCGAAGCCGACGGCTTGCTGGCGGTTTGCCTGCAACATGAAATCGATCACTTGAACGGCAAGGTCTTTGTCCAATACTTGTCGCGCCTGAAGCAAAACCGCATCAAAACCCGACTGGTCAAGGCCGAGAAGACCGACAAGCTCGACCGAGCCGAGGGCTCAGGGCGCGACGCGGCGTCCGAATCAACTACCCACAACGTCATTTAGTTCGCCAGGATCCCCGGCAAAATGAGGGTTCTATTTGCCGGAACGCCAGAGTTCGCCGAGGCGGCGCTGCGGGCGATCGTAGCCGCTGGCCACCAAATTGTGTTAGTACTTACTCGCGCCGATCAACCTGCTGGTCGGGGGCAGCAGATCCAATTCAGCCCGGTCAAGCGTGCAGCGATCGAACATTCGATTGCGCTGCTGCAACCCAAAACCTTGCGCGATCCTGCCCTTGTGCAAGTGCTCGCTGACCAAAAAGCCGATGTTATGGTGGTGGCCGCCTATGGCCGAATTTTGCCGCCCGAGGTGTTGCGATTGCCGCGCTTGGGTTGCATCAATATTCATGCGTCGCTGCTGCCGCGTTGGCGCGGAGCTGCGCCCATTCAGCGTGCGATCGAAGCAGGCGACGAGTGCACCGGCGTCACCATCATGCAAATGGATGAAGGATTGGACACGGGCGATATGCTGCTGATCGAGACCCTGCCGATCGCGCTAACGGACAATGCCGCCCTTGTTCATGACCGTCTGATGACAATTGGTGCGACCCGGATCGTCAGTGCGTTGGCTGGCTTGGAGACGGGAAAGCTGATCGCGACGCCGCAGCCTGAAGCAGGTATTACCTACGCCCGGAAAATCGAGAAATCCGAGGCCGGTATCGACTGGTCGCTGCCGGCGCGGCAAATTCACGACAAGATTCGGGCGTTTGATCCGTTACCGGGCTGCGTCACCCGTCGCGTAACCCCGTTGACTGAAGCCGTCGGTGGTGAACTCCTGAAAATCTGGCGGACGCAGGTGCCCAGCTTGGGGGTTCCGGTAGCGGATTGGGCTCGGTCGACGGAGGGGGCTCAATCGGCTGATCGCGCTCGGTCAATCGAACCCGGTACCCTGATCGGCTTGAACAACGGACAGGTTAGCGTACAGTGTGGTGGCAACTCCCGGCTCGACGTACTGGAGCTGCAAAAGCCCGGTGGCAGACGCTTGCCCAGCGCCGAGTTTCTGAAGGGTTTCCCGCTCAACGTTGACGATCGGTTTGTCTGATCAACCTATTGACGCACCCATGAGCACACCACCGGCCGCAGCGGAACCGGCCAACCAACCGACCAACCAGCAGGCACCTTTGTCCGAGATCCTGCAGGCGGCCGCCCTCAGCATTGCCCGGCTGCTGGCTGGTCATCGCCTGCCCGAGGGCATCGCCCACGCCGCGCAGATTCACGGCCTGTACGGGCGCTCCAGGGCGGCTCTGCAAGACGTAGCCTTCGAGACCACCCGACGTCTGGGCTGGGGACAGGCGCTGGCCCGATTGCTCAACAACAAGCGCCCCGACCCTGAGTTGTACGCGTTGCAATTGGTTGCACTGGTTCAGCTTGAACATGTGCTCGGCGCGGCGCAACCGGCGCGGCATCCGGCGGTGGTCGTCGACCAGGCGGTGATCGCGGCGCGCGTTGGCAACCAGCACCCTGGACGGGGTGCGTTCCTGAATGCGATTCTGCGCCGCTTTCAGCGCGAGCGCGACGCCTTGAACGCGTCGTTGGCGAACGACTCACAGGCTCGCTACAACCTGCCGGACTGGTGGCTCAAACAGTTGCAGCTTGATTATCCCGAACACTGGCCGGCGATCATTGCGGCGCAGTCGCAGGCGGCGCCATTGACGTTGCGCGTCAATCGCCGCCGGGCCAATCGCGCCGACCTGTTACAGGCCTTTCGTGACGATGCCATCGTGGCGCAACCGGTTGGTCTGGACGGCATCGCGCTGGCGCGCAGCCTCGATGTCACGGCGCGCGAGGGATTCGCAGAGGGCTGGTTCTCGGTTCAGGATGCCGGCGCTCAATTGGCGGCCTATCTGCTCGATGTTTCGCCCGGGCAGCGCATTCTGGATGCCTGTGCCGCGCCAGGCGGCAAAACGGCTCATCTGCTCGAGCGCCACGACGCGATCTCGCTGTTGGCCATCGATTCAGACGGCAAACGCCTGGCGCGGGTGCACGACAATCTGCAGCGGCTTGGCTTGCAGGCACAGATGCTGGGACAGACGAAGGTGCAGACGCAGGTGGCCGATGCCGCCCTGCCGCAGTCCTGGTGGGATGGTCGACCGTTTGACCGGATTCTGCTGGATGTCCCTTGCACCGCATCGGGCATTGTCCGGCGACATCCGGACATTCCCTGGCTCCGAAAACGTGGCGATATCGCAACACTTGCAGATCAACAATGGCGCCTGCTCAATGCCCTTTGGCCGCTGCTTCGCGCAGGTGGTAAATTACTTTATGCGACCTGTTCGGTGTTTCGCGCGGAAGGCGCGCAGGTCGTCAAAGGGTTTATGCAGCGCAACCCTGATGCTTCAGTTTTGACCTTGGATTGGAATTGGGCCGCAGGCATGAACTCGCCGACTTCAACCTCGAAGCCAGGAGAGCCTGCGACCGCCGTGTTTACTGCTGAAGCCACCTTGCAGTTTCTACCGACTCGCTCGGACCTGACGTCTCAGGCCAGCGATGCGTTGGTGCGTGACCACGACGGTTTTTTCTACGCCCTTTTGCAAAAGAGGGCCGGGTGAAATGTTGGCCTTCAAAGACATTGCGGGGGTCAAGGCTGGTTTGCGCCGTTGGCGAGCGCTGAGCTACGGTCTATCAGTGAGCTTCACCCGCTCAATGAGCTTCGCCTTCTCGGTGGGCTTCGCCTTCTCACTGAGCCTCGCCCTCTGTTTGATCCTCGCGTCGCCAAACGCCCGTGCAGTCGCCAGCGAAACCATCGAGATCAACAATGCGCGGCTGCTGGTGTCCAACAGTGGTGACGCCTGGGTGTTGAGCGCCGACTTCCGGGTGCCGCTGCCGGGTCGCCTGGAGGAGGCCATCAACCAGGGGGTGGCCCTGTATTTCGTGGTTGACCTGGAGGTTTATCGGTCGCGCTGGTATTGGTGGGATGAACGATTGACTCAGGCCAGTCAGACCTATCGTTTGTCCTATCATGCACTGACCCGGCAATATCGGGTCACGGTCAATGGCTTTCAGCAGAGTTTCTCAAATTTGCGCGAAGCGTTGCAGGGCATGTCGGTCATGCGCGCCTGGAAGATCATGGATCTGGATCGCCCGAAGGCGGGCATCAAGTACGACGCGTATGTACGCATGCGGCTGGATCTTGCCCAGTTGCCCAAACCGTTTCAGATCACCGCGCTGACCAATCGCGACTGGAATTTGCAGGCTGAATGGAAGCGCTTCAACTTCAATCCGGAGACCACAAAAAGCGTTCAATAAGCCGGGTATTGCGCTGGGCCTTGATGTCCTCGGTTGCAATGGCGGCGATCTTGCTCGCAATCCTGGCGATCGCCAGCGCCAACACGTCGCTGTTCCAGGAGCATTACTCGTTACTGCTGAGCCTGACGGGCACGATTGCGGTGGCGTTGTTCATCATGGTGCTCGAGTTGTTGCGCCGGCTGATTGTCCGCTATCGCGCCGGCCTGTTCGGTACCCGCCTGATGGCGCGCATGGCCAGCGTTTTTGTGCTCATGACCGTGTTGCCGGTTGCGTTGATT
>JANLTP010000074.1:0-8532 GCA_031363055.1 Burkholderiales bacterium
ATGCGGATGAAAATAGGCCTCGACCCGCTCCCCCTTGTCGTTGAGCGCGTAGACCTCAAAGCAGCCACCGTCCTCCTTGATCCGACGGACTCTCCATCCCCGTTCGATCAGCTTTTTTTCCAGGACTTCCTGAGTCTGCCACTGCGATCGCGGTTCTGAATCGCAGGTGGCCAATCCGGTTGCACCAGATCTTTGGGTAGCTAATAACAGGAGCATCGCCAGGCATCGCCGAGCTACCGAGAATGGAATTTTTTTCATGGTTGTCTCCGTCAATAGCGGCTTTCCCGAGCCGCCAGGTCAATCGAGCCGCTTGGCCGCAATCCGGCCCAGATCCTCCAAGGTCTTTAGCGCCGAGGCGCGATCGCGCTGCTGCAGGCTGGGCGATGTCAGGAATAGCGTGCGTTCGCCGCGGTGTAGCACCAGCATTGCGCCGTCGCTGAGAATACCCCGCTTGGCATCGCTGACCTCGACGAAAGCCACGGCGCCGTTGCCCAGACCGACAGCGTTCAATATTTCGTATCGCACATTGCGCGCGGCACCCGGTTTGGATCGGTCGATAAAACCGATTGCCATGCCTTCAGCCTCTGCCATTGCCGTGTCGTTGCCGTAAAACTCTTGAACGCCAAACACAACGACACCGCTGCTGTCTTTCCATTGGCATTCGGTAAGGCCGTATTTTTCTATTCTCGTGCTGCGCTCACCGGGCTTCGCGCCGGGAAAGGCCCGCTGCACTTCAGACAAGGGCAGCACCGAACAGGGTTCGCCACTCGGTAACCGGGTAGCTGGTTTTGGCGTTTGTGCGAGGGCGTGGCCCATTTGGGCGCTGGCGAGAAGCGCCAGCACGACCACGATCAAAGACGCAACTCGCCGCAGGATGCAGGTAGGCTTCAAGATGGGCTCCGTAGACGGGTTGTGTGAACCAGGTTCTGTTCGAGCACATCTTAACCCAAGTACTGTTGGCCGATTCTGTACGCTGTGCGAACCTGTCTGCTGCACGAAACCCTATCCATCACTAAGCTGGCGCGAAACACCACAGCCGTGGCAATAACTATTGACCGTATTGCCCGCGATTCGTGGTGTGCCGAACCCGTTTGGCAGTCGCAGTGTTATCGATACGCAGGATTTCATGTTGCCGGTCGACGACACGCACTTTCGCGTCTTCGAACGACATCATCCTGGGCGCGCAGCCGATCATCTGCCGTCTGGCCGATCGCTTGCATCGCTTTAGTGCATTGCCTTTATGCTCGGTATTTGCGGGGCAGGACACAAGACCAGATTCGTGCGCAGGGGTTTTTATCTGATGCCGGAGGAACAGGAGGCCAACGACCAGTTCCTGCCCTGCTGCTCGAGAGCGAAAGGGCTGCGTTTGGTGATTGATTTTTAAGGTTCATGCGAAAATCATCGACTTCTCGAACTTCTGCGTGCCCTAAAGTCAAATGATTGAAACCAACGCTACCCGATTCAAGGCCGATGTGATCGACGCCTCGATGCAGACGCCGGTCCTGCTCGACTTCTGGGCGCCCTGGTGTGGCCCGTGCAAGTCGCTGGGGCCGCTGCTCGAAAAACTCGAAGTGGCCTATCAGGGTCGCTTCAAACTGGTCAAGATCAACACCGATGCCGAGCAACAGCTTGCCCAGCAGTTCCGCATCAAATCGATTCCGACGGTTTATGCGTTCGTTGCCGGCAAGCCGGTCGATCAGTTCCAGGGTGCGCTGCCCGAGGGCAAGCTGCGCGAATTCATCGACAAACTGATGCCGAATCCCGCCGAGCTCGAGCTCGATCACGCTGCTGAAGCGCTCGAGGCGGGAAACGTCAGCCTGGCCACCGAACATATCCGCAAGGCCATTGCGCTAGCCCCCGCCAACGAATCGGGGCGGCTCATGTACGCCCAGGTGTTACTGCAGGCAGACGACCCGGGTGCGGCCCAGGCGCAGATCGATCTGCTGTCCAACGCGACCCTCGAGGACCCGCAGGTTCAGGCGCTTGCGCAGGCAATTCGTCAGGCGGCGCAGGCCAATCACTTGCCGCCACGCCCCGAGCTCGAACAACGCATCGAGTCAAACCCGGCCGACCTGCAGGCGCGGCTCGACTACGCCGAGCATTGCGTCAAATACAAGGCCTGGGATGAGGCGTTCACCCAGCTCATCGAGTTGGTCAGTCGCGACCGCGGCTTTGGCGAGGACGTCGGGCGCAAGCGAATGATCGAGGTGTTCCAACTTGCCAGCGCTCAGCCGGAACTGGTGTCAAAGTGGCGGCGTCAATTGAGTTCGGCGTTGAACTGAGCAGATAATGGCGTATCCCAAGCAGACCTTAACAGGCGAGGAGACAATCGCATGCATCTCGAAGGTAAATCCGCCATCGTGACCGGCGCCGGACGCGGCATCGGGCGCGATGTTGCATTATTGCTGGCGCGCCAAGGCGCGCGGGTCGTCGTCAATGATCCTGGCGTCGGGCGTGGCGGTGAGCCGACCGATGAGCGTCCGGCTGACGATGTAGTGGCTGAAATCAGGTCGGGTGGCGGCACGGCGTTGGCCAACTACGACAGCGTTTCCGACTATCAAAAAGCCGGCCGCATGGTTGCCCAGTGTGTCGATACCTTCGGCAAGATCGACATCCTCGTCAATGTCGCCGGCATGTTGCGCGAGCGCATGATCTGGAACATGTCGGAGGATGATTTTGATGCGGTAATCAATGTCCATTTGAAGGGCCATTGGGCGATGTCGCATCACGCCATCAAGTACATGCGCCGTGAGGGGTACGGGCGAATCGTCAATTTTTCATCCGATGCGTTCAAGGGTTCGGTCGGTCAGTGCAACTACAGTGCCGCCAAGGCCGGCATCATCGGACTGACGCGCTCGATCGCGCGCGAGACCGCGAAATTCGGCATTACCTGTAACGCACTGTGTCCGGCCGCCGACACCCGCATGATGATGAATGACGCCGTCATCGCCAATCAGAAGCGCAAGCTCGAGGCCGGTTTGATGACGCAGGAGCAGTACGATCGATTCTTTGTCGGCCGTGGCCCCGAGCACATTGCGCCGATGGTTGCCTACCTGTGCACCGACGGCGCCGATTTCATCAACGGTCATGTCTTTCATGTCGAGCGCGGCCGCATCAACAGCTACTACTACGGCGAGGACTTCAAGACCCTCAGCAATGACGGTTCGGTGTTTACGCTCGAGCAATTGATCGAACAAATTCCTTCAACGGTCATGGCCGGTCTCACGCCAGTGGTGCCGCCGGTGCGAATGCAGGATGCGGTCAAGTCCGGAGACAAGAAAAGCGAAATCAGTCATTGATACGATCAAGGGACGCATGATGTGGGCAAGAAATTGCTGGTACGTGATTGCCTGGGAGCATGAGATACCTGCTGCCGAGTCTTTGCAGCTCTTTAGCCGCAAGCTGCTCAACGAACCGATCCTGGTTTACCGCAAAAGCGACGGCAGCCTGGTTGCGATGGAAGATCGCTGTCCTCATCGCCATGCCCCGCTATCGCAAGGCCGAAAAGAGGGCGATGATATTCGTTGTGGCTACCACGGCCTGAAATTCAATGCGCAGGGGCAGTGCGTCGAGATTCCAGGTATGGAGCGAGCGCCTGCAAAAATCTGTAGCCGTTGCTACCCAGTCGTTTCGAAGAATAACTGGATCTTCATCTGGATGGGTGATCCGGCGCTCGCTGACCCTATTGCGCTGCCGGACAATTTCTCCTGCGCCCACAGCCAATGGCGCAACCTGCCCGGCTATCTGCACTACGATACCCCGTACCTTTTGATCTGCGACAACCTGCTGGACTTTTCGCACCTGAGTTATGTGCATGAGAAAACGTTGGGAGGCTCAACTGCCATCGCGCAGTCCCGTCCGCAGATTGAGGCGGTGACGACGCCCGGTCAACGCGGAATCAAAGTCACACGGCGGGTCCCCAATGTACCGGCCCCGCCGTTTTATCAACGCTTCAGAACGTTTAATACCCACCTCGATCGCTGGTTCATTTACGAGTTTCTGATGCCTGGCACCCTGTTGATGCATTCGGGCGGCCGCCCCGTCAATGATGCTCCGGACGACCTGTCCAACGCGGTACAGTTGCATAGCTGCCAAACGCTGAGCCCGGAAACTGAAAACAGCACACACTATTTCTTTCAGCAGTCTCACCAAGCCGGACTCGGCGATGACACCGTGACCCAGTCGATTTACGATTCCTTGGTCTGCGCCTTCGAAGAAGATCGCGCCATGATCAGTGCGCAACACCGCAACCTTGGACTCGCCGGTGGCGCCTCGATGGTGCCCTTGCATTTCGATGCTGCGCTGTTGCAGTTCCGAAAGCTGGTCGAGTCGGAGGTGCTGCGCGAGCAGGGCAGGTCGTGAGCGTGCAATTGCTCGTCACCGCCCTTTCGAGGCTTGCCAAAGTACTTCCATCCGAATAGTGTTGAAGGCCATCGGGAACCTGCAAACTGTTGAGGTGCTTAATGTCGCTTACGCTTTACGCCCATCCGTTTTCATCCTATTGCCAAAAAGTGCTGGTGGCACTTTACGAGAACAACGTGTCGTTCGAATATCGAACGCTTGAAGAGCCCTCGGCGACGGCTGAGTTGAAGGAGCGCTGGCCGTTCGCGCGGTTTCCAGTCCTGGTTGACGAAGGCCGCACCGTCGTCGAGTCGACCATCGTTATTGAGCATCTGATGTTGACGCGTGGCGGCCGGTGACACCCTGAGCCTTGCCGATTGTGCGGCGGCGCCGTCGCTGTTCTACGCCGATTGGGTACACCCGATCGCCGAGAAATTTTCAACACTGCGGGCGTACCGCTCCTGTCTGCTCGCCTGGCCTGCATTTGCTCGAGTCGTCGATGAGGGTAGACCGTTTCGGCAATACTTTCCGCTGGGGGCGCCGGACCGGGATTAAAACCTCATTTAGTGTTGGTCGAGATCCACAATCAGCGCGAGCGACAGATCGTCGGGCGCCTCATAGCCGGTCAGCAAACAGGCGTGCATCGGGCTTTTGACGAACTGCCGCAATTGCCTGAGGACAAATTCGATCGACACCTTGTCCAGCGCCGCAAAGGGGTCGTCCAGCAAGGTCACGGCGGTGTCTGCGGCGAACGCCGCCGCCAGCCAGACCTTACGCTTCGAACCGGTCGACAACATGTACATTGGCTTGGCCAGATGCGGCTCCAGTCCCAAGCCGTCCAACAGTTCCTGCAAGGGCCGCGCCGCCGCGCCGGGAAAGCCCGGGTAGCGCAATCGCAAAGTATCGAAATACTGCAAAGGCGTCAGGTTCTCAAAGGATTCGGTGCTCGGATCGGCCCAGAAGACCTGTTGACGGTAACCAGAAGCCTCACTAGACAGCAACACATCGTTGATCTTGATCGTTCCTGAGTGAGCACTCATTTCGCCGGACAGCAAGCGCAAGAGTGTGGTTTTGCCCCTGCCTTCGCCGCCGCAGATGAGGCTGAGCCCGGCCGGAATGTTGGCGCTTAGACGATCGAACAGTTGCCCTTGCGGGTAGGCAAAGCAGAGTTTTTCGATACGCAGAACAATGGACGAGTCGGCCACGGGCGGTTCCTGAAACGGGCACGCAACGGATAGTAGCCGCCGAAAACTTCCGACAATTGCCTTTACACACCAATTTGACGGTGCAGCGATAAAATCAGCTGATTCAAGAGCCACTCATGCCCCTATCCGAATCCGACACCTTTAACGCCACCGTCCCGAGCAGCGCCGCCCTTACGTCCAGCGACGCCATCCTGCAAAGCGTTGCCGCCTCACCCGGCGCCGCGGCCTCGGCCAGTTCCACTGTCAGCGCAGTCGAGCATCAACTGCGCGCGCTCATGCGCGAACGCATCCTGATTCTCGACGGCGCCATGGGTACGATGATCCAGCGCTACAAGCTCACCGAAGAACAATATCGCGGCGAGCGCTTTGCCGATCATCCCTCGGACGTCAAGGGCAACAACGAGTTACTGGTGCTGACCCAGCCTCAGATCATTCGCGAGATTCATGAAGGCTATCTGGCGGCCGGCGCCGATCTGCTCGAAACCAATACCTTCGGTGCGACCGCCATCGCGCTCGGCGACTACGGTTTACCGCAACTGGCCTATGAGATCAACCTTGAAGCCGCCCGGATTGCGCGCGCGGCCTGCGATAAGTTCAGCACGCGGGAAAAGCCGCGCTTCGTCGCCGGCGCGCTCGGGCCGCAGCCCAAAACCGCCTCGATCTCGCCGGATGTCAACGATCCGGGCGCCCGCAATGTCACCTTTGAGGAACTGCGCGCGTCCTATCACGAGCAAACCCGCGGCCTGATCGATGGCGGTGCTGATCTCTTGCTGGTCGAGACCATTTTCGACACCCTGAACGCCAAGGCGGCGCTGTTCGCCATCGATGAGGTCATGGAGGAACGTGCGGCGGCCGGGTTGCCCCCTCTTCCCATCATGATCTCCGGCACGGTCACCGATGCTTCAGGACGAATCCTGTCAGGCCAAACGGTCGAAGCCTTCTGGAACTCGATTCGTCATGCGCGGCCGTTGACGGTCGGTCTGAACTGCGCGCTCGGTGCCGCGCTCATGCGGCCTTACATCGAAGAGCTGGCCAAGAAGGCTGACACGTTCATTTGTGTCTACCCGAATGCCGGCCTGCCGAACCCGATGGCCGAGACCGGCTTCGACGAAACGCCGGATGTCACGTCGTCCTTGCTCAAGGAGTTTGCGCAAGCGGGTTTCGTCAACATTGCCGGCGGCTGTTGCGGCACGACGCCCGAACATATTGCCGAGATCACCAAGGCGATCGTCGGTCTGGCGCCGCGTGAGATACCAGTGCGGCCACATGCGACCCGACTGTCCGGGCTCGAGCCCTTCAACATCGATGAGCAATCGCTGTTCGTCAACGTCGGCGAGCGTACCAACGTCACCGGCTCGAAGGCGTTCGCGCGCCTGATTCTGAACGAGCAGTTCGATGAAGCGCTGACGGTGGCGCGCCAGCAGGTGGAGAACGGCGCCCAGGTCATCGACATCAACATGGACGAGGCGATGCTCGACTCGGTCAAGGCGATGGCGCGGTTCCTGAATCTGATTGCGTCCGAGCCTGATATTTCGCGCGTGCCAATCATGATCGACAGCTCGAAATGGTCGGTCATCGAAGCCGG
The DNA here is from genome assembly GCA_031363055.1 of Burkholderiales bacterium. Classification (GTDB taxonomy): domain Bacteria; phylum Pseudomonadota; class Gammaproteobacteria; order Burkholderiales; family Burkholderiaceae_E; genus JANLTP01. Next base: position 7,132 of record JANLTP010000074.1, read on the forward strand.
CCTGAAGTGTGTGCAAGGCAAGGCGATCGTCAACTCGATTTCAATGAAGGAGGGCGAAGCCGAGTTCTTGCGTCAGGCCAAATTGTGCCGCCGCTATGGCGCCGCCGTGATCGTCATGGCCTTTGATGAAAAAGGTCAGGCCGACACGTTTGAGCGCAAGACCGAGATTTGTACTCGTGCTTATCGTTTGCTCGTCGATGGCGTTGGCTTTCCGGCCGAAGACATCATTTTTGATCCGAATATATTCGCGATCGCCACCGGTATTGAAGAACACAATAATTACGCGGTCGATTTCATTAACGCCACCCGCTGGATTCGCCAGAACCTGCCGTACGCCAAGATCTCCGGCGGTGTTTCGAATGTGTCGTTCAGCTTCCGCGGTAACGACCCGGCGCGTGAAGCCATCCACACAGTGTTTCTGTACCACGCGATCAAGGCCGGCATGAGCATGGGCATCGTCAACGCCGGCATGATGGGCGTTTACGATCAACTCGCACCCGAGTTGCGTGAGCGCGTTGAGGACATTGTCTTGAATCGCATTCCGGTGATTCCGGATCAGCGGCCAGCAACCAGCCCGATCGCCGAGGCCGACTATCCGGCCTATGTCAAAGCCGAGCGCGAGAAGACCGCGACCGAGCGAGTGATCGAATTTGCGGCGTCGCTGAAAGCCGGCGGCGCCCGCAAGGAAGAAAACCTCGAGTGGCGCGAGCAGCCGGTCGCGCAGCGCCTGGCCCATGCACTGGTCAATGGCATCACGACCTTCATCGTTGAAGATACCGAGGCGGTCTGGCAGGAGATTACCGCCCGCAAGGGTCGGCCGATCGAGGTCATCGAGGGGCCGCTGATGGACGGCATGAACATCGTGGGCGATCTGTTTGGTGCCGGCAAAATGTTCTTGCCGCAGGTGGTCAAGTCGGCGCGCGTCATGAAGCAGGCGGTGGCGCATCTGGTGCCCTATATCGAAGCCGAGAAGCTGCTGATTGCGGCTGCCGGCGGCGATGTTCAATCGAAGGGCAAGATCGTGATCGCCACGGTCAAGGGCGATGTGCACGACATCGGCAAGAACATTGTTTCGGTGGTGCTTCAGTGCAATAACTTTGATGTCGTCAACATGGGCGTTATGGTCGCCTGTTCGGAAATCCTGGCTAAAGCCAAGGAGGAGGGCGCCGACGTCATCGGCTTGTCAGGCCTGATCACACCATCACTCGAAGAGATGGCGCATGTCGCCAAGGAGATGGAGCGCGACGAATACTTCCGTTCGCGCAAGACGCCGTTGCTGATCGGTGGCGCGACCACCTCGCGGGTCCACACGGCCGTCAAGATCGCGCCGAACTACTCAGGCCCGGTGGTCTATGTGGCCGACGCTTCGCGCTCGGTGCCGGTGGCGCAGCAGATCATCTC
>JANLTP010000101.1:0-3042 GCA_031363055.1 Burkholderiales bacterium
CCCTGACCGCTGCACAACGGGACCGCCGGCTGCCAGATGTGCCGACCGCCGCCGAAGCGGGTTTGCCGGGTCTCGAAGTCAGCGTTTGGTTTGGCGTGGTGGCACCAGCCGCCACCCCTCGGCCGATCATCGATCGACTTAATACCGAGATTGCCAAGGCGTTACGCGATCCGGCGGTCAGCGAGCGACTTGAAAGTATGGGTCTGACCAACATCGCCGACACACCCGAGCAATTTGGCCGGCTGGTCGCCGCCGATTCCGCGAAATGGCGCAAGGTCATCGAATCTGCCAACTTGCAAGTCGACTAAAAGATGTGAGCTCAGAAAATGGGGAGATCATAATGTGTTCGCAGACGCCCGAAACTACTCGCATGCTGCAGCTGATCAGTGGCTTTCAAGTGTCACGAGCACTGTTTGTCGCGAGCCGACTGGGATTGCCGGATCACATCGAATCCGGACCCCGGTCGATGGCCGATCTAGCGAAAGCCAGCGGCACCGACGCGGACGCGTTGCTGCGCCTGATTCGGGTCCTCACTAGCGTCGGCGTGTTCTCGCTCGATAGCGAACAACGGGTACAAAACACCGCGCTATCGCGAACCTTGTTATCCGAGGCCCGGCACTCATTACGCGGGTGGGCGATCGGTCAACTTGGCGATGAACACTACGCGGCCTGGGGTGCGCTTGAGGACAGCGTGCGCAGCGGTGGACTGGCATTCCAACGGGTGTTTGGCCAGAGCCCGTGGTCGTACCGCAGCGCGAACCCGGAGCGCGCCGCAGCCTTTGATGCTGGGATGTCAAGTTATCTCAGCGCTCATCATGACGCGCTGCTGGCGAGTTTCGACTTTAAACAGTTCGCCCACATTGCTGACATTGGTGGTGGTGACGGCCAACTCATGGCAGCCTTGCTCAGCGCCGACGACCGGCTCTCCGGGGTGCTGCTCGAACAGCCGCAGGTCATCGAAAAAGCGCGCGCGCGATTCGAGCGGGCCGCCCTGACGGCGCGCTGCGAGCTCATCGCGGGCAGCATGTTCGATGCGGTGCCCGCCGGCCTCCAGACCTATTGCCTTTCTCGGGTAATTCACGACTGGGACGATGAACAGGCGCTGCTGATTTTACGTTGCTGTCACGGCGCCGCCGCGCCCGGCGCCAGCCTGTTGTTGATCGAACGTCTGCTGCCCGATCCGGTTCAGATCGACCCACAGGACCAAGCAGTGAGCGTTTCGGACCTAAATATGTTGGTCATGACGGGTGGACGCGAGCGTACCCGCGACCAATACCGGGCACTACTCGATGCAGCGGGCTGGGGACTCAAGGAGATTCGAACGACCGGCACCAGTTTGAGCGTTCTACAGGCCTTAAGGCGATAACTGCTGTGGAGTGACAACTGCCATATTTTGTGATCAACCGGTTCGACGCAAATCAGTCTCGATTGAGAAGTGATGCGAGTATGGTGTGGTCGGGCAGGTTGGACTCAAGCAAATGATCGTGAACGCCGAGGCGTTGTAGTGAAGCCGCCGTTTTCAGCGCAATTTTCTTCAAAACTTCTGGGCGAATTTTGTCCACAGCCGTATCCGCCGCATTCGCGCAGATACCACTCACGTTCAAAGCAAGCTGTACAACACTCACGTTCAAAGCAGGCTGTACAAACATCTCCCGCGCGCCCGAGCCACTCGGTGATCGAGACGGTCACTCGCTGCAAATTGTCGAGGGTACCTGCCGAATCGAAGGCGGCCCGCTCGATGGAGCGGTCGGCCCCTTCAGCGGCATCTACGAGTGGAACGGCCCAACAGGAGTCGCTTTGTCGAGCTCGGGGCTTTACCGCAAGCCGGGTGTGCACGCGGCTTGGGTAAACACTGATCTAAAACTTGCATTGACAATGGTTGACGGTAAGCCAGTCGGGACCACGGCCAGCGGGTGCGGGCGCTTTTTAGTGGTAACCGGTAGTGCAGCGGTGCTTTCCTGCAAAGCCTATTCTGCCGTCACGAGAAGTACCAGGTCCGGTCTGTTCAGCATGGAAATCACCATGGAGTAAGTGAATTCACCGGTATTCGCCGTCCCGCGAGTCGAGTTAACGCTCCAACCCGCGCTAAGCAATGCCGAGCGCGATTCGGGAGATTTGGAATCGAAAATACTGACGTGATGTGAGTCTTACATGTTTCCTGTAGGCATTACGTGCGACACCAGTGTTCGTGTCTTCGTCAGCGAGTCCATCATAAAGTCACTTACGGCACTTGCTCGGAATTCATAGCCGAGGGGTTGAGCATGCCAGGACCAATTTGGAGCGGGATCGCTACTGATTCCTGGCGAATCCGCTTCGGCCGATCGCCTGAATCAAACGGCATCCCGAAAAGCCGCATGACCACGCGGCTTGTTCGACTCTAATATTTCAAAGAGCAAAATGCCGTCGAGCCTGCCGCTGGTTAAGGAAGGCAAGCTTCGCGCGCTCGGCCAGACCGGTCAGGCGTTGTAGCAGGCTCATCGCGCGGAAACCAAGCAATCGACTTGCGCGTTGGCGCGTGGGTCAAGATCGGGCCTTTGACCGCTGGCGAATCCCACATGCGGCAGCGGTTTCTGCCAGACCAAATGAACTTAGCGCGCTGGTAGTCCCGCAGTCTGACGCACGCAGAAGTAGGCATTCAGGTCGATTGCGCCGCCTGGTGCCGAACGGGATGCTCCGAGGCTCAAACCTCGGGAGCTTTTCGCATGCAAGCCATCGCTCGGCAATCCTGTCACCTGCCGGATGGTGCCCGGGTTCATTACGAACGTCACCGTCCCGAACAGACCACCCTGTATCGCCTCGTTCAGGAGCACGCCGCGACCTTTTTCGCCCAGGTCGAAGCCGCAGCAGGCGCCGGCGTTCCCCAGTTCGTCAAGGACGAGTTCGAAGCATTCCTCGAATGTGGCATCCTGGCCCATAGCTTTCTGCGTCTGCGATGCGGCGACTGTGGGCACGACAAGCTGGTTGCGTTCTCCTGCAAACGGCGCGGCTTTTGTCCGTCTTGCGGTGCTCGCCGGATGGCGCAGACGGCGGCGCACTTGGTCG
>JANLTP010000119.1:0-29374 GCA_031363055.1 Burkholderiales bacterium
GGCCCCCACCAACCCGCTTTTTTTTTTCTGGTTTTCAATAACCCGAGGCGCATAATATCCAAAATGTGGCCCGCGCGGGCGGCGGGGGCCGCCATCGCGGGGCTGACCTGATGGGTTCGTCCGCCGGCACCTTGCCGGCCCTCAAAGTTGCGGTTTGAGGTCGACGCGCAGCGCTCGCCTGGCTCAAGCCGGTCATTGTTCATGCCCAGGCACATCGAACAGCCGGGCTCACGCCATTCGAAACCGGCGTCCGTGAAAATGGTGTGCAGCCCTTCCAACTCCGCCTGCTTCTTGACCAGGCCCGAGCCCGGTACCACCAGCGCCAGCTTGACGTTTTCATTCTTGCGGCGACCCTTGACGATGGCAGCGGCCTGCCGCAAATCCTCAATTCGCGAGTTCGTGCACGAGCCGATAAACACCTTGTCGATCACGATTTTCTGAATCTCGGTGTTCGGTGTCAGACCCATGTATTGCAACGCTCGCTCCATGCCCTCGCGCTTGACCAGATCTTTTTCCTTCTCCGGGTCAGGCACACGTTCGTCGACCGCGACCACCATTTCCGGCGACGTGCCCCAGGTGACATGCGGCTTGATCTGGGTCGCATCCATTGTCACGATCCGATCGAAATGCGCGCCCTCATCGCTCTTCAGGCCGCGCCACATCGCAACCGCTTGCGGCCACTGCTCGGCGCTCGGCGCCAATGGCCGGCCCTTCAGATAGTTGATCGTCACGTCATCGACAGCCACCATGCCGGAACGCGCGCCCGCTTCAATCGCCATGTTGCAGACCGTCATGCGCGCTTCCATCGACAGCGATCGCAGGGTTGAGCCGCCAAACTCGATCGCGTGGCCGGTTCCGCCAGCCGTGCCGATCTTGCCGATGACCGCGAGCACGAGATCCTTCGAGGTCACACCACGAGTCAACTGACCATCGATGCGCACCAGCATGTTCTTCATTTTCTGCGCGACGATGGTCTGGGTCGCCAACGAATGCTCGACTTCGGAGGTGCCGATGCCAAAGGCCAGACAGCCAAAGGCGCCATGCGTACTGGTGTGCGAGTCGCCACAAACGACCGTCATGCCCGGTAAGGTCGCGCCCTGCTCCGGACCGATGACGTGAACAATACCTTGCCGAACATCGTTGATATTGAAGTAGGTCATGCCATGTTCTTTGGCATTGGCATCGAGTGTTTCAACCTGCAGGCGCGAGATCGGATCCGCGATGCCGACCGAGCGATCGGTGGTCTGAACATTGTGATCGACCACCGCCAGGTTTGCGGCCATGCGCCAGGGCTTGCGATGCGCGAGCTTCAGGCCGTCGAAGGCTTGCGGACTGGTGACTTCATGCAGCAGGTGGCGATCGATATAAATCAAACAGGTGCCATCCTGTTCCTGTTGAACGACGTGAGCATCCCACAATTTATCGTATAAGGTTCGCGCCGCCAGAGCCATGATGTCCGAAAGGCATCCTGCGGGATACCTTATTGGTGAATAGCCTGCAATTATGGCATGCGAGCTTGCGGCAGGCGAACGGCGAGCGCGCCGGCAAATTTCAGTTCTGCGGACAGCAAGCGAGCCGGCAAATTTCAGTACAGCAAACAGACAGCGAGTCGATGAATGTGGGGGGCGGCCGGTTGCGGGTCAGCGCGAGCGTCTGGCCTGCTCGTAGAGCGGCGCGACCCGCTGCGAATAAGCCTCCAGATCACTGATCCGCGATTCGGACGACGGATGGGTACTCAAAAACTCAGGTCCCTTGGCACCCCCGAGTTTTGCCATTTTCTGCCAGACCCGGACGGCGGCGTGCGGATCGTAACCAGCCCGCGCCGATAACTCGACGCCAATCCGGTCGGCTTCAGTCTCATGCAGACGACTGTGCGGCAGGCTGAACGCCATTTGATAGGCCATTTGGCCCAGATCGGCACCCGCCTTGCCACCACCCAAGGCCACCGAGGCGACGGTGATGCCGATTTGCGAGGCGGTTTGCTCGGAGATTCGCTCGCGAGCATGTTCGCGCAACGCGTGCGCAATCTCATGACCCATGACGGCGGCGATTTCGTCGTCGGTCATAGCCAGTTTTTCGATCAGACCGCTGTAAAACGCAATCTTGCCACCCGGCATGCACCAGGCGTTGAGCTGATCCGACTGAATGACGTTGATTTCCCAGGGCCACGCCGGCGCATCGGAGCGAAAGGTCGCCGTGACCGGAATCAAGCGCTTCGCGATCGCACGAACCCTGGCCGTCAGCGCCGGATCGCTGTTCAGCGCCCCCTTGCCTTGCTCCTTACCGAGGACCTCCTTGTATTGAGTGGCTGAACTGGCGCGCAAATCTTCTTCCTTGACCATCGTCGACATGCGCTGCTCGCGCTCAACCCCGATAGCGCCGGCCTGCGTCGTCTTGACGGTTTGACAGGCGCTCAAGAAGAGACTTACCCATACCAGGGTAACGAGGCTCAAGCAAGCGCGTGCGGGGGGGGATTTCTCGTGGCGCAACTTTTCGCATTCTGTATATTTAGAACTCATTAAATCAGACATGAAACAACTACTCCCGATGGTTTCGGCGATCGAAGCGCCGACAACCCTCAAAAACGGACCACGCCAGCAAACTGGCGAATGAAGCGCCCCAGAACGCCGCTTCCGGGCTGATTTTAGTCCACAGCAGGCTGGCCATGAGGCCACCACAGGTACCGCCCAAGCCGTACGCCACGGTGACAAATAGCGCCTGCGCGCGCGCTTGTTGCTGAGCACCGAACCAACGTTGCAAGTACGCCATGCAGGCGCTATGGTGTACGCCGAAGGTCACCGCATGCAACAACTGCGTCGACAACAGCAACAACAAACCACCGCCGGACACGGCTACCAGCGCAAACCGGATCATCGACACCAGCAGACTGGAGCCAAGCAACCAGGCAGCGCCAAAACGCTCGAACAGCCGACGCTGCACCCGAAACAGTCCGATCTCGGCAACGACGCCGATCGACCAGATCAAGCCAATCGTGGTCTTCGAATATCCAAATCGTTCGAGATACAGCGAAAAGAACGCGTACAGCGCCGCATGCGCAAACATCATCAAAAACGCCGATGCGAAAAATAGCGCGATCGCCGGTTCGCGCAGTCGGTCGCGAATCTTGCCTACGCTGGCTTGGCTCGGTGCCGCCGTCGGTTCCGGCAACACGAAAATGACCCCGAGCAGCAGCGCTGAGATGACCGCCAGCACCTGCGGCAGACGGTGGGTTCCGAGGCCATCAAGGATCGGGCCGATCAAAACTACGGCCAGCAAAAACCCGATCGAGCCCCAAAGCCTGATTTTGCCGTAACGTCCGGAGTCCGAACCAGCAATCGACAGGGCGTTGGCTTCAGCAATCGGACCTTGCGCCGCACCCGCAAAATACAACAGCGACAGCAATACAAAAATCCCTGCGTACGAGTCCACGACGCCGGGCATGGCGGCCATCAGCAGCAGGTTCGCCACCGCGCTCACCCGCAGCAGCAAGCCGTAGCGCCGGGTTCGATCGGCGAGCCAACCCCAGACGGGCGGCGCAAAAATTCGCACCACCTGCGGCAGCGCCATCAGCACGCCAATGCGTTCGATTGAGTGGCCTTGGCCAGCCAGATACAACGCCAGATAGGGCGACAGGCCGCCGATCAGCGCAAAGTAGGTGAAAAAGAGCGCACTGACGCCCTGTTCAGGCGACAGCTTAATCGACGCTGCCCGGAATCACCGGCGTGCTCACGCGAACCTCGGCGTTCTGCGCCCGGTGGCGCAAGGCGTGATCCATCAACACCAGCGCCAGCATCGCCTCGGCAATCGGTGTCGCCCGAATGCCGACGCAGGGGTCGTGCCGGCCCAGGGTTTCAACCACGGTGGGCAGTCCTTGCAGGTCAATCGAGCGGCGCGGCGTGCGAATACTGGAAGTCGGTTTGATGGCAATTGAAACGGTGATCGGCTGGCCGGTCGAGATGCCACCGAGCACGCCTCCGGCGTTATTGGTGACGAAACCTTCGGGCGTGAGTTCGTCACCATGAATGCTGCCGTGCTGCGCGACGGCCGCAAAACCGGCGCCAATCTCGACGCCCTTCACCGCGTTGATGCCCATCATCGCGTAAGCAATGTCCGCATCGAGCTTGTCAAACAGCGGCTCGCCCAAACCGACGGGAATGTGGGTCGCCTCGACATTGATGCGGGCACCACAGGAATCACCTGCCTTGCGCAGATCATCCATATAGGCCTCAAGGCGGGCAACAATGGCAGCGTTCGGCGCAAAGAAGGCGTTGTTCTGAACCGCTTCCCAACGCTCAAATGGAATCGCAATCTCGCCCAGCGTCGCCATATAGCCGCGAATGGTGGTGCCATAGTGCTCGCGCAGCCATTTGCGGGCAATCGCTGCAGCCGCCACCACCGGCGCCGTCAGTCGCGCCGACGAGCGCCCGCCACCCCGATAATCACGCACACCGTACTTGTGCCAGTAGGTGTAGTCGGCGTGGCCGGGTCGAAACGTCTTGGCAATAGCGCCGTAGTCCTTGCTGCGCGCATCGGCATTGCGGATCAACAAGGCGATCGGCGTGCCGGTGGTCTTGCCTTCGAAGACGCCCGAAAGAATTTCTACCTCGTCGGCTTCCTGGCGTTGGGTAACGTGTCGCGATGTGCCCGGCTTGCGCCGGTCAAGATCGGCCTGAATGTCAGCTTCGGTCAGTGCCAGGCCAGGTGGGCAGCCGTCGACCACACAGCCGATCGCCGGGCCATGCGATTCGCCGAAGGTAGTGACTACAAAACTGTGACCAATGCTGCTACCGGACATAATTAAACGACTCCCGATTCAAATACGACTCAGGCGCTTGAGTACTTCATCGCGCGTCAAAAGCGCAAGGGTCGCATCAATCGCTGGCGTCTGCGCGCGGCCAAACACCGCCCAGCGAACAGGAATTGCCAACTGCGGCATCTTGATTTTGTGATCGCTAACCACTGCCTTGATGGCCGTCAAAATTTTCGCCTGATTCCAGTCGCCCACTTTCAGGCGCTCGGCGAAGGCGGCAATATGTTCGCGTACCGACGAGGACATGAGTGCAAGCGCCTCCTCGGGAAGCGCGCGCGGCTCGGCCATGATCCATTGCGCGCCATCGGCCAGATCGTTCAGCGTCTGCGCCCGATCCTTCAGCAACCCGCAAATGGCTACCCATTGCGCGGTCGATAGCGCCGTCAGGCCCGCTTGGTGCGGCTGATTCTGCTCAGCGGCACCGGCAGCTCTCCTGACGCGCTCAGCCAAAACACTCGCCAGTGCTTCGTTGCTCATCTGCTTGATATAGAGGCCGTTCAGCCATTTGAGTTTTTCATGATCAAACTGCGACGGTGACTTTGATAGATGCGAGCCATCGAACCACTGAACAAGCTGCGCCCGACTGAACACTTCTTCGTCACCATGGCTCCAGCCCAGACGGGCCAGATAATTGATGACGGCTTCGGGCAAATAACCGTCGTCATCATATTGAGTGACCGATACCGCACCGTGGCGCTTCGACAGCTTCTCACCATCGGAGCCATGGATCATCGGCACGTGGCCGTAGACGGGGATCGCCGCACCAAGCGCCGCCAAGATATTGATCTGGCGCGGCGTGTTGTTGACATGATCATCACCGCGGATGACATGGGTAATCTTCATATCCCAGTCGTCGACACAAACGCAGAAATTGTAAGTAGGAGTGCCGTCCGAGCGGGCAATGATCAGATCGTCGAGTTCATCATTGGAGATCGTAATTGCACCCTTGCAGAGGTCATTCCAACTGACGCCACCACCCAGCGGATTACGAAACCGCACGACCGGTTGAACCCCGGCCGGCGGCACTTTGCCGGCGGCATTCTCCGGGCGCCATCGACCATCGTAACGCGGCTTCAGGCCTCGGGCGCGCTGTGCTTCGCGCATTGCATCGAGTTCCGCCCGGGATGAGTAACAGTGGTAGGCATTGCCCTTGGCCAGCATATCGGCCAGCACCGCACGATAACGATCCATGTGCTGCATCTGGTAGAACGGACCTTCGTCATGCAATAGATCGAGCCAGCGCATGCCATCGAGGATCGCTTGAACGGCTTCGGACGTGGATCGCTCGATGTCGGTGTCTTCGATACGTAAAGTGAACTGCCCTTTGAAATGTCGGGCATATGCCCAGGCGAACAACGCGGTGCGCGCCCCGCCGATGTGCAGGTAGCCAGTCGGACTGGGGGCGAAACGGGTTCTTACAGGTGCGGCGGTCATTAGGGGCTGAGATCTGTTAGGGGCTGAGATCCATTAGGGATGTGATCTTGTATTGCGCGAGGCGTTCCCCGAATTCTAACGCGCGATATAATCGCATTTCCAAGCGGGCGGCTAGCTCAGCGGTAGAGCACTGCCTTCACACGGCAGGGGTCACAGGTTCGAACCCTGTGCCGCCCACCATCAACTCAATTTACCGCCAGCCACTCAATTCCCCGCAGCAATCCCCTCGCGCCGAGGATCTGCACCGCCCGCCCACTTTGCATCAACCGCCTGCGAAAACGCGCCAAAATTACCGTCCGATCGCCGGCCGTTAAAGGTAATGCCGTGCAAACCACTATTGATATCCAGCACCGAAATCACGTGCCCCTTGGCTTCCAGCCCGGCCTTCAGATCGGCGGCACTCGTCAAGCGCTCCAATGAAGTGGTTGCCGATGTCTGCGCACCGAAGTTCGGCAAGTTGATCGCCTGCTGGACGTTGAGCTTCCAGTCAATCATGCCGACCAGGGATTTCACGACGTACTGAATGATATTGCTGCCACCCGGCGAGCCGACGATGATTTCGATCTCGTTCTTGTCGTTGAACACAATGGTCGGCGACATCGAACTGCGTGGCCGCTTGCCCGGCTGCACACGGTTGGCGATGTCGTTACCAGCAGCGTCCTTGGGCGTGAACGAAAAATCCGTCAACTGGTTGTTCAGCAAAAAGCCGCCGACCATCTGCAGACTGCCGAAGCCATTCTCGATGGTGGTCGTCATTGACACCGCGTTACCGTCAGCATCAATGATCGACATATGACTGGTCGACGGCAGACTTAACGAGTTGTCGACGCCAAACGCGGTCACCAGGCCGTCGGGTACGCCTACTTTCGGGACACCCATCGACTTGGCCGGATCGATCAGCGCCGAGCGAGTCTTCAAGTAGGCGGGTTTGAGCAGGCCTGCCACCGGCACGTTGATGAAATCGCTGTCTGCCATATAGAGCGCACGGTCGGCATAGGCCAGCCGTTGCGCTTCCGCAATCAGATGGACCGACTCGACGGTATTGGGCTTGAGCGCGGCGACATCGAACTGGTCGAGAATCCCCATGATCATGGCCACCGTCGTGCCGCCCGAGCTGGGCATGGGCATGCCGCAAATACGCAGCTTCACGCGGTACGTACCGCACACGGCGTCGCGTTCCTTGGCTTGATAGGCGGCCATATCGGCCATCGTCAAGCGGCCGGGATTGGTCGGATGGCTGGTTACCTTATCGACGATCGATTGCGCCAGCGGTCCGGTGTAGAACGCAGTGGCGCCGCCATTGGCCAAAGTCTCCAGGCTGGCTGCGAGCTCCGGATTTTTGAGCAGGGTTCCGACCGGCTTCGGCACCAGCTTGGTCGCATCGGCCGGGTCCGCCTGATAAAAGTAGCTAGCCGCTGGTTGTTGCGTGCGCAGATCGGTGCTGCCGCTCAGCAACGCGAACAAACGAGCCGATATCGGAAAACCGTCGCGTGATAATTTAATGGCCGCCGCAAACAAATCCTTCCAGGGTAATTTGCCATATTTCTTGTGGGCATCTTCGAGCATCCTGACGGCACCGGGCGTGCCGACCGATAATCCGCCATTGACTGCGATTGCGAACGACAAGGCTGCGCCCGTGGTCGGATTCAAAAACTGGTTAGCCGTGGCCGCCGCGGGCGCCGTCTCGCGTCCATCGAAGGCGACCAATTTATTCTCGGAATTTTTGTAGTGCAGCATGAACGCGCCGCCGCCAATGCCCGAGGACTGCGGTTCAACGAGATTGAGCACCATTTGAACGGCAATCGCCGCATCGACGGCGCTGCCACCGGCCCTCAATATTGCAACTCCTGCATCGACCGCTAGTGGATTGGCGGCTGCCACCATGTCGCGATTGGTGTAAGTGATTTGCTTCGGCGTAAAGCCGGACGTACCTTCGGGTGGCAAAAAAGTATCGGCGCTGGTTGCGGACGGTGGCGGCGCGGCGCCATCACTGCATGAACCAAACAGCGCGCCCATCAATAGGGCGCCAGCCAGGCAGGATGTGCGCAGCAAGCGCACCTGGCGCGGCGCGGTCGATTTCGATGACTCGGGGAGATCGTTCTGAAGACGCATGATGGGGCCCTGGGCTGGTTGAGTTTTTAGAATTGCCGGCAGCGAGAATCTGACGCAAGAAAACAAGACGAGATACGTTTTCGCAGCGCTGTGCTCCAGGTGGAGTATGACTCAAAACCGCGTAGATTACAGAAGCCGCCAAAGCCACTTTAGTGATAGTGACAGGAACAAACAGAGATTAAGAGATTAAAATTGTTTTTAGTTGTTTTATTAAAAACAATTATTTACAGTATTTATCTAATGTATACTATTAAGTATTGACTTATACTTGCTCGGCGCTGTCTTCGTTGGCAATAGCGCTTGATTTACCCGAACCGGACCGAGTGCAAGCCCGCTTCAGGATCGCCTGCAGCGAGGCAACTTCGTCTTCATCCATTGACCGATCGTGGCTCTTGGACAAAATCGGCAGCGGATCGAGCGCGACCCAGGCTGGCATTGCCGCCAACAGACTCGACAGCAGCACGCCGCCGCGTAACAGCCATATCACATAGCCAATAGAAACTCCGGCACTCAAGCCCGCCGAGGAGGCAGCGAAGCTGTACTCAAACGCCACTTGCCGATCACTATCGTTGCGAATCCGGGTTCATTGACGCCAGCGGATTGAGCGTTGCTGCCGCGCTCGTTTCAAAACGCAGTGACCGATCGGCATCGATTGCAAGACGTATCAACTCATTACCCAGGTTGAATGGGTCACGCAATGATGCAGGATCATGGCCGCCACTACGTTGATCGCGCCCGCCGCTCGAGGTGCTAGCCAATGGGCTGGCCAATGCGCTCCCTGATAGGGCGCCCGGCTTGACGACGGCAGGGGTACCCAAGGCGCCACCGACGCCCAAAGCGTCTGAGGCAGCAACATTCGATCCATCTACATTCGTCGATAGTTCGCTGACGCCGGAATTCTCTCGTACGCTCGACAGCGGCTGCCAAACCAAATCGCCACTATTGGCGGACGCGTTTGCCGAGCTGCCATTAATTGCACTGGATGGCGCTGACGCGATGCGCCCGACGAACGCACTTGTTCTGGCCGATAGATCAGTCTGCCGCACGACGGGCGTCGCCCTGACGATGATGTCGATTCGGCGTCGCTCATTCAAACCCGGATCCGAGGTATGGCTGATCATGAGTTCCAGAGCTGCGTCACCACTGAAATCTGTGGTTGGCGTAAAAGAAAGTGTCGTCAGCGCGGCACGCAAAGCGTCGAGGGAACCGGTGAACTCGGCAAGCGAGTCCCCTTGACCGCTACCCTGGACCATCATGAGTCCGTCCAAGCGACCTGGACTCACGGTGCCTTGCTAAGCCCGGATGGTCAGCGTAACGGGCCCTTGACCGAGGTCGGCGTCAATCAGTTCGATCGAATTTGCCGATACCGCGGCGAACAGCAGCGAGCGGTTTTCGTCGCTGGCGGAGCTGGAAGGCGCAATAATCGAATAGCTCGATCCTGAGGTCACGGACGGTGCTCGATTCAGGACAACACTTTGCGCGAATTCTGACGTACCGAAGTAGTCTAAGAAGCTGGAATCGGTTCGGGTGGCGATCGCCGTCACGGCCACACCCGAGACAAACGTTCCGCTGAAGGTTGTGCTCGTGCTGGTATCACCCAAACTGTCGGTGGCGACGTTTGTAAACCCGAGGAACGTCTGTGCTTGGCCATGACCACTGGGGTCGCGCGTCGGGCCGCAAAATACTCGATTCGATAGAACGCGTTGGCTGCGCTATTGAGCGCGCTCTGCAAGCTCAGACTCGTCAACGACCAATCGATCACGGCCAGGTTGGGCGTATTCTGCAAATCGTTCGGACTATTGTCTGTGTCGCCTGGATCGCTCAGCTCGGCGCTGACGGCAGCGCCGGTGGCATCAAAGAGTCGAGCCCGTATTTCGCCGCCGTTGGCTGAACCAACCCACACTGCAACCGCCTACCCGATTGCGTTAGCTGCAATTTGTCGGCCGGCGAACTTGGTCGTGGTTTGCTGCGAACCGTTGGTCGTCGTGTTAACAATCGTATCTAAACCCGCATTGACTGGCGTGGTACTGAGTAAGCCTTGCCCGTTACTCTGTTCGACTGCGCCGATCACCAGATCAGCCTCAATGTTTCCCGTCCAGTACTCGAGCATCCAGTTACCAGCCCATCGTTCACTACCGGTCGCATCGGTGCTGGCGGCCACGTCAGCGCCCGTCAGTGCGGCCAGCGCATCGATCATCTCGGTGCCGCCCTCGCCTGCCGCCAGGTCACAACCGTACAACAACAAGTCGCCGTCGGCGGACAACGCCGAACCCCATCCTGCAATGGTCCCGGCATGAGCACGAACTGTCGTCATGTCAATCATGCTCGAGCCAAGCTGCAAGCGACCGGGTTCGCCCTGTGCAATCAGGTGTACGGCATCAAAACGCCCCTGGCCGGTCTGCAGCGCGTTCGATATCGCCTGAATGCCATCACTATCAGCGTCAATCAGCAGCACTTCAATCCAGCGACCGGCCGCTTGTTTGGCTTGCAGGGATTGGGACAACCGTACCGAGTCAGCCACTCGCGCATCGATGACCACCAACTCGTGTGATGAAGTGGCGTTCGCTGCAATCTGAACAGTCGACTGACTAGCCACTGGTATAACCGCTTCGGCCAATTGCAGCGGCACGGCACCCGCCGAGTACAGAATGCGCGGCTCCATCGGTTCGCAGCTCAATACCCGCGTAGCCACTGTTTCGACGAGATTCATGAAGAAACGCTCGGCCATTGGCGTTGGGCTCTTGAGTATTGGCAGACACCAGGTATTGCGCCACCGCCAAACGGCACGCGCACCGCATGGATACCAATCTTCTCGCCCCGAGATGGTGCGCCGCTACTTTTTCAGGATCGGCTTTGAGGTACCATTATTTCAGACGGAAATCACCAAAACAATTGAGCCCGTTTCGGGCCTGGGGAGTATGACGTGAACGAACACGAATTGCGCTCGTTGATTGAAGAAGTTCGCGCAGGCAGCTTGCCGCGCCGCAGCTTCATCCAGCAGATGGCCGGCCTCGGTCTGACGGCCCCCATGGCGGCCCAAATGCTCATGCACTCGGGCATTGTGCAGGCACAAACACCGTCGACCTATAGGCCCACCAAGCGCGGCGGCGGTGGTGCCCTGAAGATTCTCTGGTGGCAAGGTGCAACGCTTTTGAATCCTCACTTCGCCGTTGGCACCAAGGATCAGGAAGGCTCGCGAATCTTCTACGAACCCTTGGGCGCCTGGGATAACGAAGGCAACCTGGTGCCGATTCTCGCCGCCGAAGTCCCTTCCCTGCAGAACGGTGGACTCGCTGCCGACGGTAAATCGGTCATCTGGAAGCTCAAGCGCGGCGTCCAGTGGCACGACGGCAAACCGTTCACCGCTGATGACTGCGTCTTCACCTGGGAGTACGCACGCAATCCGGAAACGGCCGCAGTCACGGTCGGCGTCTACAAGGACTGCAAAGTCGAGAAGATCGACTCGCATACCGTCAAGATCACCTTTAACAAACCGACTCCGTTTTGGGCCGATCCGCTGGTGGGAACGGGCGGCATGATTCTCCCGAAACACTTGTTCGAGGGCTTCACCGGCGCCAAATCGCGCGAGGCACCGACCAATCTGAAACCGGTCGGCACCGGTGCCTACAAGTTCGTTGACTTCAAGCCGGGCGATATCGTGCGCGGCGAAATCAATAACAACTATCACATGCCGAACCGGCCGCATTTCGACAGCATCGAGATGAAAGGCGGTGGCGATGCCGTCTCGGCCGCACGCGCCGTACTGCAAACCGGCGAATACGACTACGCCTGGAATCTGCAGGTCGAGGGCGATGTTCTGAAGCGCCTCGAAGCAGGTGGTCGTGGTCGGACGATCAATACACCGACCGGCAATATCGAACATATCCAGATGAATACGACCGACCCGTGGACCGAGGTCGAGGGCGAACGCTCGAGCGCCAAGAGCAAACATCCGCTATTCAGTGACCCGGCCGTGCGCGCCGCAATGACCATGCTGGTGGATCGTCAATCGATCCAAGACCATGTCTATGCGCGACCGAACCTGACCACGGTGAACTTTCTGAATCGGCCCGAGCGTTTTCGCTCGAAGAATCTGAAATGGGAATTCGATCCGGACAAGGCCAGCGAACTGCTCGAAAAAGCCGGCTGGAAGAAGTCGGCGGCAGGCATTCGCGAGAAGGATGGCAAGAAACTCAAACTGGTCTACCAGACCTCCATCAACAGCGCGCGGCAGAAGTGTCAGCAGATCATCAAGCAGGCCTGCCAACGGGCCGGTATTGATGTCGAGCTGAAATCGATTACCCCGTCAGTGTTCTTTTCGTCCGACGTCGCGAACCCTGACACCTACACGAAGTTCAATGCCGACGTGCAGATGTTCACGACCACCATGACGCAGCCGGATCCGGAGCGCTTCATGGAGCAATTCTGCACTTGGGAAGTGTCGACCAAGGCGAACAAATGGCAGGGCCGCAACATCACGCGTTGGAGTAACGCCGAATACGACAAGGCGTTTCGCTCCGCCGAGAGTGAACTGGATCCGGTCAAACGGGCCGCGCTGTTCATCCGCATGAACGATATCGTGATCGGTGATAACGTCGTGATCTCGGTCGCCTTCCTGCCCAGGACTTCCGGTGTGTCAACCAAACTCATGCCGGTTCTGTCCGGCTTCGATAACGATCTGTTTGCGCTTTACGACTGGTATCGCGAGGCTTGAAACAGTTCATCCTGCGACGGCTGCTGCTGGCGGTGCCGAGCTTGCTCGGCATCAGCCTGGTGCTGTTCACCGTGTTGGCGCTGGCACCCGGCGATCCGTTCGAGGAGTTGGCGTCCAATCCGAATGTGCCGGCGGAAGTTCGGACCATGCTGCGTGCGAAATTCGGCCTCGATGACCCGATCATGCTGCGCTACGGCCGTTGGCTGCTGGCCATGCTGCAAGGCGACTGGGGCTTTTCATTTGTCAGTCGAATCGATGTCGACAGCTTGATTCTGCAGCGCCTGCCGACCACGTTGGTCATCATTGGCGCCTCACAGTTGCTGGCACTCCTGATCGCCTTGCCGGTCGGCGTATTTGCCGCGACCCGGCCGTATTCATTGTTTGACCAGATCGCCAATACCCTGGCCTTCATCGGCTTCTCGCTACCGACCTTTTTCACCGGCATTCTGTTCATCCTGGCGTTCAGCATCAAGCTCGACTGGTTGCCATTTGTGTATCGCGCCGATATCAGCGGCTCCGGCTGGCCCTGGCTGTGGGAACATATTCGACAGTCGATCATGCCGGTGGCCGTGCTCGGATTGTTTCAGGGTGCCTCCTGGACCCGCTATGTGCGCTCGGCCGCACTTGATGTCATCCGGCTCGACTACGTGACCACCGCGCGCTCGAAAGGCATGACCGAATTCGCGGTGATTCTCAAACACGTCGTGCGCAACGCCATGATCCCGGTCGTCACCCTAGTCGCCTTGCAAATGCCAACCGTGTTCGGCGGCGCCATCGTCACCGAGCAGATCTTTCGAATTCCGGGCATCGGCTCCTTGCTGATCAGCTCGATCCTGTCGAACGATACCCCGGTCATCATGGCCGTCACCTTTGTATTCGCCTGCCTGGTCATTATGTTCAACCTGATTGCCGATCTGCTCTATGGCTGGCTCGACCCCCGCATCTCCTACCGCTAACGGTGCGCCGATCCGCGGTGCGCACGATCGCGGCTTGTCGCCAGCACGCGAGGCCTGGCGGCGTTTTCGACGCCACAAACTGGCCGTCGTCAGCCTGGCCGTGTTGCTGATCATGATTCTCATGGTGCTGTTCGGCCCGCTGGTCTGGCGCTTGCCAATCAACGAACTCGACTTCACCGCGCGCATGCAAGGGCCCTCCTGGAAACATCCGTTCGGCACCGACGATCTCGGCCAGGACCTGCTCGCCCGCATGCTGTACGGCGGCCGGATCTCGCTGGCCGTTGGACTGGCGGCCATGGTTGTTGCGATCGTGGTCGGGGTTATCGTCGGTTCGCTGGCCGGCATCTCACGCGGTTGGGTCGACACCGCACTGATGTGGCTGACCGATTTGTTTCTGGCGCTGCCGCAATTACCGCTGCTGTTGCTGGTTATTTATCTGTTTCGCGATAGCTTGAAGGTCGCCTTCGGTCCCGAGATCGGCGTGTTCATCCTGATCGTCGCGGTGATTGGCGGGTTGCGCTGGATGCCGGTGGCCCGACTGGTCCGGGCGCAATTCTTCTCGCTGCGAGAAAAAGAATTTGTCGAAGCCGCCCGTGCATTGGGTGCGTCGAATACGCGCCAGATAGTCCGGCACATACTGCCGAACGCGTTGGGGCCAGTCATTGTCGCGGGTACCAACGATGTCGCCGCCGCTATCCTGGCCGAGTCGACACTGTCGTTTCTCGGACTCGGCTTTCCACCTGATATCCCGACCTGGGGCCGAATCTTGTTCGACTCGAAGGACTATCTCGACATTGGTGCTCACTGGGCGCTGTTCCCCGGTGGTGCCATCTTTCTGGCCGTGCTGTCGATCAGCTACGTTGGTGACGGCCTGCGCGATGCGCTCGATCCGCGTCGGGTGCTCTGAACATGGCTGAACGGTTGCTCGTCGGGTGCGCGAAACATGGCTGAACGTCTGCTCGAGATTCGTGGCCTGAAGACACACTTCGCAACCGATGACGGCTGGCTGCATGCGGTTGATGGTGTCGATATCAACATCAACCGAGGCGAAACGGTCGGTGTGGTCGGTGAGTCCGGCTGTGGCAAGTCGGTGACCGCCATGTCGGTGCTCAAGCTTTTGCCGATGCCACCTGGCAAAATTGTAGCCGGTCAGATCCTCTGGAAAGGACGCGATCTGATCACGCTCGATGCCGCCAGCATGCGCAAGGTGCGCGCCAAGGAAATCGCCATAGTCTTTCAGGAGCCGATGACTTCATTAAATCCGGTCTACACGGTCGGCGCGCAGATCGCCGAGGTCATCCGGATTCACGAAGGCTTTAACCGACGCGATGCGCACGATCGCGCCACCGAGATGCTCAAGCTGGTTCGAATCCCGACACCCGAGCGCCGCGTCAATGATTACCCACATCAGTTTTCAGGTGGCATGCGTCAACGCGTCATGATTGCCATGGCGCTGTCGTGCAATCCGCAGTTGTTGATTGCCGACGAGCCGACCACGGCGCTCGATGTGACCATCCAGGCGCAAATTCTCGATCTGCTCAATGAGCTGAAGGAACGGATCGGCATGGCGATCATGCTGATCACACATGCCATGGGCGTGGTCGCTGAGACCGCGCAGCGCGTCATTGTCATGTACGCCGGTCAGGTCATCGAGGAGGCTAACGTCAACGAGCTGTTCAGCAATCCGCGCCATCCGTATACGCAAGGCTTGATCCGCTCGATTCCGCGCATTGATACCGCTGCCGCGCACAAAGTTCGCCTCGAAGCGATCAGCGGTACGGTACCGAAACTCATTGCACCCGGTGTTGGTTGTCGCTTCGCGTCGCGCTGCAAATTTGTGACTGAGGAATGTGGCTCCGCGACGCCGATCCTGCGCGAAGTTGCGCCTGGCCATAAAGTCGCCTGCATACTGTGAGAAACCAGCCTTCTTCCGTGCCATCGACGCCGCCAGCGTCTGTGGCGTCGTCGCTGTCATCACCCGCCGTGCCGTTGCTGCGCGTCAATAATCTCGTCAAACACTTTCCGATCCGTGGTGGCCTACTGACGCGCGAAATCGAACAGGTGCATGCGGTCGACGGCGTCAGTTTCGAAATGGAAGCCGGTGAGACGCTCGGACTCGTCGGTGAATCGGGTTGCGGCAAGTCGACCACCGGCCGCTGCATTTTGCGGCTGATCGAGCCGACCTCGGGTGAGGTCTGGTTTGAGGGCAGGGACATTACCAAACTGGGCAAGAATGAACTGCGGGCCTTGAGCCGCGATCTTCAGATCATTTTCCAGGACCCGTATGCGTCACTGAATCCGCGCATGACCGTGGGCGCGATCATCGGTGAAGCGCTCATCATTCACAAGCTTGCCGCCAATGCGCGCGAGCTGGAAGACCGGGTGGTGCAACTGCTCGAAACCGTCGGCTTGAATCCGGATTACATGCGACGTTACCCGCATGAATTTTCAGGCGGTCAACGCCAGCGCATCGGCATCGCGCGCGCGTTGGCCGTGTCACCCAAACTGATTATTTGCGACGAGGCAGTGTCGGCGCTCGACGTTTCCATTCAGGCGCAGGTCATCAATCTGCTGGAAGATCTCCAGCAACAGTTCAATCTGACTTATCTATTCATCGCCCATGATCTGTCGGTAGTCGAGCACATCAGCTCGAGAGTGGCGGTTATGTATCTGGGCCGGATCGTAGAGATCGCCAGCGCGCATGACCTCTACACCAGGCCCCTGCATCCGTATACCGAGGCGTTGTTATCAGCCGTACCGATTCCTGACCCTTCGATCAAACGTAAACGCATCATGCTGCAGGGTGACATACCCAGTCCGATCAACCCACCGTCGGGTTGTCACTTTCACACGCGCTGCCCGATCCGCGAGTTACCGCGCTGCTCGACCGAGACGCCGACGCTGAAACAGGCCGACAACGGCCAATGGGTGTCCTGTCACCTGCGAGGTCCGAAGTAGGCGCAAGCCGGACGCGCACGATATCTGACGAATAATCGGGCGTATTAGCCGGCGAATTATTCGGAGAGTGTCGATCAGCGCACTGGAACAACCTGTCCGGCGCCCGGCATGACCGGCAGCGTCTTTGCAGCCAGCTTGCTCTCGTACTCGTCTTGTAGCGAACGGTCGCTTAGGTAGTGCGGTACTCGATCATTGCGGCGACGTTCGCGTGAGACGTTGACATCGACACCGGCGAGTTCTTCATTCCAATACTTGTGAGCGAACGCCAAATTGCGTTCGGTGTCCATTTCGAAATGGTCGCGAGCACTTTGGCCTCCAAAAACATACAGCTTGCTTCGATAAACGCGCCAGGTGTTGGGCCCCCCGCCGCCGCCACCGGCAATCGCGTAATTGATACCGTTCGAACAGTAGCCGCCAAACTGCGGCATAAATTGCTCGGGCGACTGGTAAAAGCGTATGCGATTAGCCTCGTCAGAAAATCGGAAGGTGACGCCGCTATGATCGAGGCTGATCGCGGGATCACCTTTTATCGCTGCGTTCTTCGTGAAGTAGGCGACCGGGTCATGACCCTCAAGCATCAATCGCGCATCGGCGCCCTCGCGCTGAGTTCGAAAAGGACCCTGATTCGGTGATGAGTAAACTTGTGCATAGACCACTGAGCCGCAACCCAGCAACACCAGGCCACCCAACGCCAGGCCGAGCGACATGACGCGGGACAATATATCGCGGCGCGACAAAACGCGGCATTCGAAAAGTCGGCGGGCCAATATTCGGATCGATCTCGTACTCATCAAAACACTCCCAGAATTAATCAATCACTACCAGGCCGTGCCAAAGCTTAGCACCACTTTAACCGAAGCACGGGCGTGTCTTTGCCTGGTCCGTTCCGCGACGTCGCCCCGCCCCGACGGTACGCGCAAAAATGCGGCATCATGTCGTCTTTGACTGGTAAGCGCATGACCGATGAAAATAAGTCTGACCAAAGCATGACCGACTCACGTATGACCGACGAAAATCAGTTTCAAATACCGCGCTCCTTTGTGGCGCTGTTTGTGCCCCCGGGCAAGTCCAAACCGACTGAATCGCGCGTATTCATCGGCGATCGGTATGAGTTCTGCGAGGATCTCGCCAGCCTTATGAGCGAACCCGCGCGAGCAACGCTGCTCGAACTCGGTATCACCGAATCCGATGTGCTGCTGCAATGCCATCGCGGCCTCTTGATCGATACGTCCGTGCTGGCCAGTCCAGAGGCGGGTTGGGTGGTTCGGCGCCTGGCGGAAATGCTGGACTGGGAATGTCCACCGTCGATCGGCGTGCCGGTGCAAGCCTCGTGACTGATCGCCGATCAACAGAGCTGACTGCACTGGCGAAAACGGCAACGGCGACGACGCTATTGATGTTGATCTGCCTCGTGACCGGCGGCCCAGCTCAAGCTCAAGCTCAAGCCGATGCCTGGCCAACCAGGCCGCTTCGGATCATTGTTCCGGCCAACGTCGGCGGCGGCACGGCTGATCCTGTTTCGCGGGTGCTGGCTGAAGAATTGACCAAGTTGCTCGGCCAGCGTGTGTTCATTGAAAACCGCGGCGGCGCCAACGGCAACATCGGAGCTACTGCTGCTGCGCGCGCGCCAAACGATGGCTATACGGCACTGTTCTCCTGGGCTGGCACGCTGGCAACGAACATCAGTCTCTACAAAAACCTGCCGTTCGACCCGATTCGCGATTTTGACCCGGTGGTGCTCATCGGCGGCGTATCGAACGTGCTCGTCGTCAATAACGAGTTGCCGGCAAGATCCCTGAAAGAATTCACCGAATACGTGCGTAGCCGACCTGGCCGGCTCAACTACGCTTCGTCCGGCAGCGGCAGCTCCATGCATCTGGCGGCCGAATTGTTCAAGAAAGAAACCAAAACCTTTATGGTGCATGTGCCCTATCACAACGTTGGTCAAGCGACGACAGACCTCGTTAGTAACCAGGTGCAACTCATGTTTCATTTGATTACCGGTGCGCAGGGTGCAATCAAGTCGGGGCAGGTGCGGCCGATCGCCGTCCTGGCCGACAAACGCTCGCCGGCGCTACCCGATGTGCCGACCATGAAAGAATTCGGCATGCCGATTGAATCGCAGACCTGGTTCGCCTTATTGTTTCCCACGGGTACACCGCCCGAGGCCATCCGCAAATTGAATGAGGCGACCAATCGGGCGCTGGTCGACCCGGCTGTAAGAGCACGCCTCGTCGGCATGGGCCTCGAACCTGCAGGCGGCTCACCGACGATCCTGAGTCAACACCTGGCCGCCGAAATCAAGAAGTGGGCTGCGGTGGTCAAGTATTCAGGTGCCTCGATCGATTGATTCACATGACACTTGCAGCGCTCGAAGCTCGCCTGCGCCAGGATTTGTCCTGGCTCGAACTGCCACCGAAACCCTGG
This sequence comes from Burkholderiales bacterium, assembly GCA_031363055.1. Classification (GTDB taxonomy): domain Bacteria; phylum Pseudomonadota; class Gammaproteobacteria; order Burkholderiales; family Burkholderiaceae_E; genus JANLTP01. The sequence continues at coordinate 19,412 of JANLTP010000119.1, forward strand.
GTCATCGCTCGCTCGTTCAACGATCAGCCGATGCTGGATGTGGCCATTGTGGGTGGCGGCATGGCGGGGCTGGCGGCCGCCGGTGCGCTCAAGCTACTTGGGATTCATGCGGTCATTTTTGATCGCGCGCGCGCCGGTTATGAAGGTCCGTGGGCGACGACGGCGCGCATGGAAACGCTGCGCTCACCCAAACAATTGACCGGCCCCGCGCTGGGCCTGCCGGCGTTGACGTTTCGGGCCTGGTATGAGGCACAGTTCGGCATCGAACAATGGCAGGCGCTGGACAAGATTCCCCGTCTGCAATGGATGGATTACCTGCGCTGGTATCGCCAGGTGCTCAGCCTGGAAGTACACAATCAACAAACCGTCGAACAGGTTCTGTTGCCGGCGACCAACCGGATTGAGTTGCGCATCCGTCATGCGGGCCAGCTTCGAAGCGTGCAGGCCCGCCGCCTCATTCTGGCCACCGGTCGCGATGGTCTGGGTGCACCCTGGGTACCCGAGTTCGCCGCTTCGATTGCACGACAGCGCTGGGGGCACTCGGCCGATACGCTCGACTACTCACAATTGCGCGGGCTCAAAGTCGGCGTGATTGGTGGCAGTGCATCGGCCATGGACAGTGCCGCAACCGCGCTCGAAGCTGGCGCGGCCAAAGTCGATCTGCTGATACGCCGAAGCGACCTGCCCCGCATCAACAAGGGCAAAGGCGCTGGCAGCCCGGGCATGTCGCATGGTTTTTATGCGCTGTCGGATGACTGGAAGTGGCGCATCCGCCGTTACTTGAACGAAGTACAGTCGCCGCCGCCACACGGCAGTATGCTGCGCGTATCGAAACACGAGCATGCGCGATTCTTTCTCGGTTGCCCGGTGCTCGACGCTCGCATGCATGAAAACGTAATTCACCTGACGACCGCGCGCGGTATCTTCAAGCTTGACTTCGTCGTGTTTTGCACCGGTTTTCGAGTTGATTTCGGGCTGCGCCCGGAGTTCGCCAGTTTCGCGTCGCACGTGCGATTCTGGCAAGATCGTTATGCCCCGGCACCGGGACAAGAGGATGAAGAACTGGCCGAGTCGCCCGACCTCGGTCCGGTATTCGAGTTTCAGGAAAAAACGCCAGGTGCGTGCCCGGCGCTGTCCAGAATTCATTGTTTTTGTTATCCGGCCATCCTGTCTCATGGCGCCTTGACCGGCGACGTACCGGCGATCAGCGAAGGCGCGCACCGGCTCGCGCAAGGCATCGCGAGCCTGCTTTTCAACGAAGATATTGACGAGCACTTCACGCGAATGAAAGACTATGACGATCCTGAATTGCTGGGCGACGAATGGCGCGCTGCGGGCGAAAACGACCAACCTTGAAATTGAGCTGAAAAAATGAAGCCGATCAACTTGAATATCCAAAAGCCTGTCGGGCTGCTGGAGCCCCTATGAACATAGCCGCCGCACCTGAGCACAACACCGATCTGATCGACACGCTGGTCGGCCTGACGCCGGGCGGTGCTACCCATCTGCTGCGGCACCGGCGCGACAAGGTTGCGCTGGCAACCCAGGGCAGTTACGACAGCCTGTTTGATCCAGCCTTACCCGGGCTGAGTTCGGCTGAACGCCTGTTGGTCGCGATGTACGCTTGCCGCCTGTCGAAAGCGAACAACTTGAGTGCGCATTACCGCAACCGCATTGAAGCCCTGCCGCTCGAACTCAGGCCCGATGCGCAGGCGCTAGGCGTTGCCGAAGCTGGTGAATCCGGGGAAGCCGGTGAATCCGCCCATCCACTGCATTGCGCAGATGCGCGCCTTCACGCGATGCTGGTCTTCACCCGCACCCTGATATTGCGGCCCATCGAGGGTGATAAAGCAGCCCTGCTGGCTCTGACGCGGGCTGGCATCAGCACACCGGCGGTGGTCACGCTGGCGCAATTGATCGCTTTTTTGTCCTATCAAATTCGCTTGGTCGCAAGTCTGTCGGCGATGCAGTCGGCCCAGAATCGCCGCCAGCCGGAGTCAAACGCATGAGCGCCCTGCTAAACATCAACGGCTTCACCAACGAATCGCTCGAGTGGAGCGCCTGGCTCGACACCGTCGACGTATCACAAGCCAGCGCGGCACAAATGGCAGTGCTGGAAGAGAGCCATCCCAAGGCCAAAGTCTCGGACTACTATCTTTTTCTGGTGCACCAGCCGGAAATTCTGCGGCAACGCTCGATTGCCTTTAACGCCATCATGTACGCACCCGGCGGTCTGTCGCGAGCCGAACGCGAGTTGGGTGCAACCGTGGTGTCACGCGTGAACGGTTGTGTCTACTGCGCTTCGGTCCATGCGCAACGCTTCGAGCAAATGGCCAAGCGTCAGGATGTCATCGCGCAGGTTTTTGAGAACCCCCTCACCGCTGGCACCAATGAACGCGAGCGCGCCATTGCGGCGTTTTCGATTGAGTTGACCGCCACGCCCGAACAGGTATCAGCACAGAGTATCGAGAAACTGTCGGCGGTCGGTCTGGGCGATGACGAAATTCTGGACCTGGTTCATTCAATCGCCATTTTCGCCTGGGCCAATCGTCTGATGTTGAATCTGGGCGAACCGGTATTGCAATCGAAATTATCGATCGGCCAATAGCGTCAACTCATTGACATCGCCACCGAGCTCGGTGGTCTCGATGACCCGAACCTGGGCACCCTGACCCGTAACAACAATCTGCTTGAGCGCGCGTTTCATGGCCGAATCAATCGGTATCAGTTTCAAATTCCACTGCGCAAAGCTGCCTGTGATGAGAGGATCAAAGTACTGGCGAATCGGTTTGATTTCTCCCGCCATCACGGCGCGCAGGCCCTTCGCAAAGGCTTGCAAGTTAGGCTGACCGTCGAGCTTGATCATGTTCACTGCGGCGCTGTCGCCGGACTGAACGGTGATCAGATCCGCCGCCACCGTGACCCGTTCGCGGATTGGCGAGGTCGTCAACTTTTCCAGAATGCCGGGCGGCTTGTAACTCAAGGTACCCTTGGATTCAAGCGGTCGTGAATAGAGCGACGACATGCGACGCTCAAAGAACGGCATCGCATCCAGCGGCTTGGCGGCAACGGCATTCAGTACCTGGGTCAGCAATTGCTCGGCGTCGTTCTGTGCGAATGCCGAGGTCGTACTGACTGCCACCAAAGCAGCCGCGATAGAAACTGCCGTCCTCCAGACTGCCTTCATCACACTCACGTTCAATTACCCTCCGCCAGACCGGCGTTGGCTGGAAAGTTGACCAGGCGAGGACGGTTCAGCCGACGCGGGGTGATCACTTTTTTGTCCTTCAGATAGGCCTCGACCAGATCCCAGATCGGCTCGCCTTGCGCACCTTCGGAAACCGGTGCCCAGCCGGCCACCTTGTAGGTCTTGTCGGCCTCGATCGGCTTGCCGTCAAGTTGCAGGTCGCTGATCCTGGCTCCGGCCTTGCCGTTCGGATCAATCGCGTAAGTCATACCGCTGACGCGAACCATATCGCCACCCTGCTGGTAGTACGGGTCCGGATTAAAGAGGTTATCAGCGACATCTTCGAGAATGGTCTTGATCATCGCGCCGCTGAGTTGATTGAGGGTCACGAACGGATAGGTAATCGCGGTCTGATCCATCAAATGTTCACGGGTAATAGCCTGGCCAGGCAGCAAGGTCGTACCCCAGCGGAAACCGGGCGAGAACGCAATTTGTGCTTCCTTGCGCTCGATCAGCGCATCGAGAATCAACTGATCAAAACTGCCGTTAAAGTTACCTCGGCGATACAACAATCCCTCGGTAGTCGCCAGCGGCGCCTCAAGCTTTTCCTTGAAGGGGGCACGAACTCGATCGATGTAGGCTTGCATGGCCGGATCTGCGGGCAAGGCATTCGCAAGCACGGGCAGCAATCGATAACGGTAGTCTCGAATCGCACCGCCTCGAACATCAAAATCGAGAACGCCGAGAAATTTTCCGTTCGAGCCGGCGTTGGTCACCAAGGTCTTACCTGTCCGGTTGCTGATCACGATCGGCCGAGGCACACCGTCATGCGTATGGCCGCCCAGAATCGCGTCGACACCCGTCAATCGGCTGGCGATTTTCAAGTCAACGTCCATGCCGTTATGCGACAGCAGGACCACGACTTGTGCGCCTTTGCCGCGCAACTCGGTGACGATACTTTGCAGGCGCACTTCCTGAATTCCGAAGGTCCAATCGGCGACCAGATGGCGCGGATTCGCAATCGGTGTGTACGGAAACGCCTGGCCGATGATCGCCACCGGCACGCCATTGATTTCACGCACGACATGCGACTTGAAGACCGGATCTTCGAAATCGTTGGTTTTGATGTTCTGCGCCAGAAACTCGATCTTGCCCTTCAAGGACTTCTCGATGATCTCCTGCACTCGCTGGGCACCGTGGCTGAATTCCCAATGAGCGGTCATCAGGTCAACGCCCAACAGCAAGCTGGCATCGACCATGTCCTGTCCCCGGGTCCACAGTGCCGTCGCCGAGCCTTGCCAAGAGTCACCACCATCGAGCAACAAGGCGCCCGGTCGCGACGCCCGCAGTTGTTTGACCAGCGTTGCCAGATGCGCAAACCCACCGACCTTGCCCCAGGCTTCGGCGCCGGCTTCGAAGTCCAGAAAGGTGAACGCGTGTGCCTCGGCCGATCGCGCGCCGATACCGAACGCCTTCAGGAGTTGCTCGCCGACCAGGTGCGGCGCACGACCGGCAGCCTGTGCAATACCAATGTTGACACTCGGCTCGCGAAAGTAGCTCGGTATCAATTGCGCATGGCAGTCGGTGAAATGCAGCAGGCTGACATTGCCGAATCGGGGACCGTCGTAGAGCTGGGAATTCGGCTGCGCCGCCAGCCGCTCGACCGGCAGACCGGCCGCGGCGGCCAACGCCATCAAATGGACAAACTCGCGGCGATTCATGGGACTCGACAGGTCGTGCGCTTCATAGTGCTTCGACAGGCTGTGCGGTACTTACCGATTGACCGGTGATGCCGGGTCGAGCAACAGCGCCATCAGGTGTTTGATCTGTTGCTCGGTCAGAATTTTCGCTTCACCATAGCGAGGCATTTGCGAACAGGCGTTATAGGCATGCGAGTTCCAGATCTTGCCCCAGGTGTATTTGAGCATCGCATCCGAATTGCCGCGCAGCTTGCCGTAGTGGTAGAGCGACGGCCCTATGTTGCCGTAGGACAACTCGGACTGAGTCATTTGGTGACAGGCATAACAATTGCCACCACCAGCGGCACCGACCGGGTCGGAAAACTGCAGGCCTCGACCCAGTTGCGCAATTTTTTCACCTTCGACGAATTCACCCAGCCACTTGCCATCGCTCGGATACAGAATGGCAGCGAGCGCGGCTCGCTCCAGCGTTTCTCGCAGAGCTTGAGGCAATACCCCTCTAGCGTGTTCGGTGCAGGCTTGCTGCAGTTCATTTTGCACCACGCGATCGAGCTTGGCCGGCCCGCGTTCGCTGAACGATGACTTCATCTGGGTCGCAATCGCGCCGTCGCTTGTGCTGTCAGAGAGCAACGCGGCGCAGCCAGCCAGGCCGAAAAAGGCGGCGATCAAGGTGAACACTAGCGCGCCAAGATTTTGTCGTGTGTTCCATGGCGCTTTATGGCTCATCGATTTAGGGCTCATCGATTTAGGGCTCATCGCTTGTCGGCTCATCGATCCTCGGCTCATCGCTTGATCGCCGGCGAGTCCATCGTACCGCCTCGGGCGTTGACACCCAAAAACGTGATGAGATCAATCGACACATCGGATAGGTAGTTCAGTTCGGGAAAACGCTGCTGTCGAAAACAATCATACAAACGCCATTGCATGGTTCGCAATGCGCCCTGCGAGACCCGGTAGGCGGGCCAGGTCGCAAAGGCTTTCTGCGCGGGTACAGCCTTCGTCAAATTAGGCAGATCCTGCAAACGAATTCGCTGGCCATCGACCGCATGACAGGTAGCACAGGAAAAATCGTACGGTCCACCCCGGAAATAAAAAATCTTCTCGCCACGCTTGAACGATTCGATTTCCTTGCGATGGGCCTGCGGCAGCGCAACCGGCAGGCCACGCGACTCTTCAACCACGTAAGCGGTCAAGGCTTCGACATCGGTCGACGGCTCTCCTTCGGATGAGAACGGTTTGCGGATCAGATCGTCGCGCTTGAAGCCCTGCAGGTTGACCATGCAATGCACCAGGCGACTCTCAAAGTCCATGACGCGATCGACATCGGCAAAGTACCGCGGCAACTGCGCATAGGCGCCTTTGATCACGCCAGCGCCCAGACCCAAGTCGCAGCGCTCCAGCGACGCATTCAACGCGCCGCGTTTGGCCTGCCAAAGCAATTCGCCCTTGGCGACCGATAGTTCGGCCGGATTACCGTCCTGCAAAAGCTGCCGATAACGCTCGATTTCTTTCACAGTCGCATCGGCGTCTCGCTGCGCGGAACTGTAGACCGGCCAGAGCAGCAACAGTGCCAATGCCAAATTGCGTCGTCTGATGCGAAGCATGTTGCTGGGCATTTTACGTAACCTGTTCAAGTAGCCTTGGCCTCAGCGACGATGGCTTCATCAGCTCTTTTCTCGCCACGATTATCGACCCAGGCGACCGTAATTTTGTCACCGGCCTTGGCACCCTTGACCTTGAACTGAAGCAAGGGGTTCTTCGAAATTGCGGGTCCCCAAAACGCCTTGAGGGCCGGCTTACCGTTCAAGGCAGCGTTCAATTCGGTAATGTGCCAGGCCGGAACCAGCTTGCCGGCCGCGTCCTTGCGTTGCCCGGTTTCCATCTCGTGGGCCACCAGTACGCGAACATCGACAACACCATCCTTGACAGTAGCCCGGATTCTCATTGGATCAGACATCATGAATTCCTAATTTGTTGCCGACAGTTGCTGTGAATGATCAAACTTGCAGTGCCATGACGTTAACCGCCGCAACCGCCCAAGGTGACCTTGATTTCTTTTTTGGTCATATAAAACTTGCCGTCGGCTTTGACCAACGCAATGACGTCCGAGCTTTGACCCATCTTGACGCGCATGCTGACATCGGGCTCACAGCCTTCGAGGATCTCGTAGGTGCCGCACAACATGTTCGGATTTTTCTCGATCATCAGCGAAATCTGCTCGGTCTTGGGCAGGTTACTGCGGACGCCCACCGGCACTACCGCACCGTTTTCGGCAATATCCGGCGAATTGATCAGCACGTCCTTGGAATCGAGCGTGTTGACCGCTCCGAGCGCCTTCAGCGTATCGGCCAACGTCTTGGTCTGAAACGCAGCCGGATTTATAGTTTGCGCATGGGCGCTTGCGGCCGGAATCAATCCGAGCGCAACCAGCGTGCTGTACAAACCGGCGCCCCCGGCGGCGGCCAAACCCTTGCGACGATTTTGATTCATGGCAACTCCAGCAAATAAAAATAAAAGATATTCAGGTCAACTTTATAACGCACCAGCCAGAATCCAGCGGACCAGTCGAGAAATTTCATCATCATTCAAATTCGGATGCGCCGGCATGGATGCCTGCCCCCAAATGCCCTGCCCGCCCTGGCGAATCCGCTCGGCCAAATGCGCCGACGACGCCGCCTGTGCGGCATAGCGGTCGGCGATTTCCTTGAACGACGGACCAATCATTCGGTTAGCTGTGTGATGACAAGTCGTACAGTTTGCAGACTTCGCCAAAATGGCCGCACTGGCTTGAACACGCTGATCGTTGACATCGTTCACATTATTCACACCGGCCACTTTGGCATTGACGGCGGTGGCTCGTGCCGTCACTGCGCCACGCACGGGTCCGATCAATCGCTGCTGGTCAGCGAGGTTGCCGTGCGAGTCGCGCGCATAATCGGGCAGCGACGAGCGGATTGTGTCGGAGCCGGCGCAATTGCGCATACAGGCGTCACCTTGGACATCCGGTTTGCCGCGACCCTCCCACATTGCGGCCTGCCGCACCATGCCGTTGCGGTTGGGCATCCTGGCCTGAACTTCGCCCATGTTGCCGTGATGCAAGACAAAATCGGCCGGCACGATATCGCCCAGGTGCAGGATAAAGGCCGTCACTGCATAAACTTCCTCGACGCTGAGCGACTTCGGCGCATTCCAGGGCATCGCGCGGTTAATGTAATCCCACAGGGTCGACAGGTTGGCCACTTTCATGAGGGTGCTACGCTGTGGCACGTCGTTGCGGCGCAAGCTGGCGACCCGGCCGGTCTTGATATCGTCCAGAGTCGTGCCACCCACAATTGGGGTAAAGAACTCGTTTGATTCACCAAACGCACCGTGGCAGGACTCGCAACGTGACTCCCAAACCTCCTGACCCTTCGCGACCGAACCTGAGCCAGGCGGCAGGCCTTTGAAATCAGGTCGTACGTCAATATCCCAGGCCTTGATCTCGGCCACAGTCGGCGCGCGTCCCAGATCACTCCAGGGTCGAGGTTGACTCGAAGCGGTCGCTTGTGCGTTTGCGTTTGTCGAACTGAACAGCGCCAGCGCCAAAGTCAGCGCCGACGTCAAGAACGAATACCACAGCCGCATTGACATCAAAAAACCTGCACGTTAAAGGTTTCGCCCGACTCTGCCACTCGCCAGGACTGGATAGCGTTGTTGTGATAGATCGAGCGCGTGCCGCGCACCGCACGCAACTGGTTCATTTTTGGTTGAATGTGGCCGGTTTCATCAATCGCACGGCTTTGAATCACCGCGCTGCGGCCATCCCAGACCCAATCGGTATTGAAGCGCGTCAAACACTTGCTCAGAATCGGGGATTCAAGCCGAGCGGTTTTCCAATTGCGCCCGCCATCGACCGACACATCGACACGCTTCACCGCGCCGCGCCCGCTCCACGCCAGCCCGCTGATCTGGCAATAGCCGCGGTCCAGCAGCACCTGCCCGCCGCTCGGCGTGGTGACCACGCTCTTGCATTCCTGCGTGCTGCTGTACTGCCGGTGCAGCCCACCCGGCATCAGGTCGACGTAATGCAGCACTTCGTCCTTGGCCGCATAGGGCATGTCGCCGACCTCGATGCGGCGCAACCACTTGACCCAGCTCACGCCCTGCACACCCGGCACCACCAGCCGCAGCGGGTAGCCGTTCTCCGGCCGCAGCATCTCGCCGTTCTGGCCGTAGGCCACCAGCACCTCGCCCGACTCGACCAGCGCCATCGGGATGGTGCGCGTCATCCCGGAGCCATCGGCGCCCTCAGCCAACACGAAGCGACTACGCTTGTAATCGGTCCCGGCGCGGTCGAGCAGCAGCTTCAGCGGCACGCCGGTGAATTCACTGCAGCTCAACATCCCATGCGTGTACTGACAGGTCGGCACCGCGACGTTGCCCCACTCCATGCCGGTGTTGGCACCGCACTCGATGAAGTGAAAGCGGCTCACCGAAGGCAGCCGCATCAATTCGTCCATGGTGAAGACCATCGGTGTCTTCATCAGCGTGGCGTCGCTGCCGTTGAGCATCAACCGGTGCTTGGATGGATCGATGTCCCACCAGCCCTGATGGTGGCGCTCGAAGTGCAGCCCGCTCGGCGTGACGATGCCAAAGAAGCTTTGCAGCGGCGCAAAGCTCACGCTGGCCTGCGCGGTCTGCGTCAGCCCGGGGCTCTGCCGGCGCTGCACGTTGGCCTCGAACTTCGAAGGCCTGCCGTAACCGTCGGTCGCCACCGCCTGGCCGAGGCCCTTGCTGTGGGCCGGCAGGTTGAGGATGTTCGGATCGCCGCCTTCCTCAGCGCGAGCCGCACTCGCGGCCGTTGCTGCGAGGGCGCCGGCCCACGCGGTGCGCAGGAAATCTCTGCGACCTGCGCGCGCTTCGTCAAGGACCCGGCCCGCATCGCTGCCAGCGATGAAGTGCTCAGGCGCCTTGCGCAAACGGCTGGGTGGGAGGGTGTTCATCTGTACATCCGCGTTTACGGATATTAGGCGCGCTGCGCTTGTCGCAGGCTGGCAAATACCCGCGGCTTCGGCTTCGGCGCGGCAAAGGCAGGCC
>JANLTP010000134.1:0-7313 GCA_031363055.1 Burkholderiales bacterium
AGACCAAACTGACGATCAACAATCCGGTCGCCTCGCACCGCATCACCGGCAGCACAGCACCGACCATACAACGACACTTCAGGAATCGGTGGCATCTGCCGTTCACGCGGCGACTGGGGCTTTATTATCCGAACGGCCTGGAGCACCTCATCATTACCAGTGCGACGCCGGTCGATGACCAGCACATTGAATTGATTCAATGGCTGTACCGCAACGATAAGGAAGCCGATTGCTCGGCTGACGAACTCAACGAATGGGATCTGCGGGTCATCGCCGAAGACAAGGAAATACTCGAAGCGACCGACCCGGACGCACCGGTCGACATTGCCCGGCGCGATGAAGAGAACATGCAGAGTGATCGGCCGGGGATCCTCATGCGGCAACGATTATTTCAACTGCTCAAAGAACACGGCGAAACTGAAACAAGGAGTCAAACTCATGCTGGTCACCCGACAACCCGTGCTGCGCAAGTTCTGGTACGCACTGATGCCTTTGAGCGACCTCGATAGCGGCCCGAAACCGTTCACCCTGCTGGGCGAAAAAATCGTCGTCTGGCGCAAGGCCGATGGCTCACCGGCGGCGCTGCGCGATCGCTGCTGCCATCGAACCGCCCAGCTCTCGAAGGGATTCGTCGACGCCGACAACCTGGTGTGTGGATACCACGGCTGGACCTATAACAGCGAAGGGCGCTGCGTTCGAATTCCGCAGAACGCCGAGGCGTCGATTCCGGCAGGGGCGAAGGTACCGGCCTATCATGCCGAGGCCAAGTACGGTTATGTCTGGGTGGCACTCGATGAGCCTTTGCGCCCGATTCCGGATTTCCCCGAAGAATACAGCGGCCGGCATCGCCGAATACTGCAGTTCTACGAACAATGGAACACCAGCCCGGTGCGCATGATGGAGAACTCGTTCGATAACTCGCATTTCTCGTTTGTGCACAAGGCCAATTTCGGCTTGTTCGATCAGCCGCAACCGGCCGGCTATGAATTTCGCGATACCGACTATGGATTTGAAGCCGAGACGCTGGTGCCGGTGCGCAATCCACCCGAGAGTTTTCGAATCACTGGAACCAGCGAACCGATCACGCACCGGCATCTGATCAATCGCTACTATCTGCCGTTTTCGCGCCGATTCGGTTGTCATTACCCGGCCAGCGGCATTGACCACATCATCTACAACTGCGCGACCCCGATCGATGATGATCGCATGATGCTGGTGCAGTGGCTTTATCGAAGCGACAGCGAGGCTCAGTGTTCGGCACAGGAACTGATCGACTGGGACGCCGCGATCACGGCCGAGGATCGGGATATTCTGGAAGCGACCGATTCGGATGCCTGCATCGACACGCGCCGACGCGTCGAGTTTCACATGGCCTCGGATAAACCCGGCCTCATGATCCGCAAGCAACTCTTTGCGCTCTTGCAGGCGCATGGTGAAGAGGAAGTGTTTCGTGTCTGAAGTCCAGACCAGTGTGGCTGGTCCGGCGTCGGTACCTGCGCCCGCCACCGCGCCCGATTCGAATACCGTGCTCTGGGCCGATCGCGTTGACAAGACTTATCCGAACGGCACGCACGCGCTCGATGAAGTTCGTCTGCGGGTGCAGCGCGGTGATTTCATTTCGCTGCTCGGCCCTTCCGGTTGCGGAAAAAGCACCCTGCTGCGGATGTTTGCAAGTCTCGAGTATCCCTCGAGTGGTCATTTGCGATGGTGGAATCAGGCGGCGATTCCGCGCGGCGAAACGGGTCGCAGCATGAGCATGGTGTTTCAGGAAGCCACATTGATGCCGTGGGCCAATGTTTTCAGCAATGTGCGCTTGCCGCTCGATCTGGCCGCCATGCCGACGGCCGAAAGTAACCGACGTACCACTGACGCGCTGGCCGCAGTCGGACTGGGCGACTTTCACCATTCCTGGCCCCGCGAACTCTCGGGCGGCATGCAGATGCGCGTCTCGATTGCACGGGCACTGGCCACGCAACCGAATCTGTTGCTGATGGATGAACCGTTCGGTGCGCTCGATGAATTCACGCGCCAGAAACTCGACGCCGATTTGCGCGCACTCTGGAGCCGCAGCGATCTGACGGTGGTGTTTGTGACACACAGCATCTATGAAGCTGTGTTCCTGTCGAGCAAGGTTGTCGTGATGGGTGCCCGCCCAGGGCGGGTGATCGCCGAAGTCGAGATCGACGGACCCGAAGTGCGCGACGATGCCTATCGGGTGTCCGAGCCGTTCATTCGCACTTGCAAGCGGCTATCGGACTTGTTGGCACTAGCGAACCGATGAACCGATACAGCCATATATAAATTGATGAACCGATGAATCAGCAGCGATTACTGCAATTGGCAGCGCCGCTAACCTTGGGCCTGGCCCTGCTCGGCATTTGGCAAGTCGTTTGCGATGTCTGGAAGGTGCCGGTTTTTCTGGTTCCTTCGCCACTGCTGATCGCCAAGACGTTGATCGCCGAGTGGGGCAACTTGTGGTCCGCCCTGCTCGTTACGTTGAAGATCACCGGCCTGGCGTTTCTGGGCGCAATCATTCTGGGGGTTGGGATTGCGTTGCTACTGGTTCAAAGCCGCATCATTGAAGCGAGCTTGCTGCCTTACGCCATTTTGTTGCAAGTGACACCGGTGGTTGCCATCGCGCCGATGATCATCATCTGGGTCAAGTCACCGGTGCCGGCGCTGACGGTGTGCGCAACCTTGGTCGCGCTATTTCCAATCATCTCCAACACGGTGCTGGGATTGCGCAGCGTCAGTCCCGGGCTGTTGAACTTGTTCAGGCTGAATCACGCCAGTCGCTGGCAGACCTTGTGGCGATTGCGTGTGCCCAGCGCCCTGCCCTATTTTTTCGGCGGCTTGCGCATCTCGTCGGGGCTTGCACTGATCGGCGCCGTCGTGGCTGAATTCGTGGCGGGCACAGGCGGCAGTGCCACCGGACTGGCGTATCAGATTCTGCAAGCCGGATTTCAGTTGAATATTCCGTTGATGTTCGCGGCGTTGTTGCTGATCGCTCTGAGCGGTGTCGTACTATTTTTTATGATGACCTCGATCACCCGTCTTTTTCTGAAGGGCTGGCATGAAAGCGAGCTTTGAGATGGCGTTGCGTTCAAACAGGCCTTCGCGCTGATGACCTCCGTACTGATCCGCCATTGCATGGGCATCGCCACCGGCCTCGGCGGTACTGCCGCGCGGCATCCAGGCCCCGATATCCGAATTCAAGACGGCGTGATCACCGCGCTCGGCACGCTGTCCGCCCTGCCTGGCGAGAGGACGATTGACGCGCAGGACAGCGTGGTTTACCCGGCCTGGGTCAACACTCATCATCATCTGTTTCAAAGCCTGCTGAAGTCCGAACCGCAGGGACAAAATCAGGCGTTGACACAATGGCTGGCAGCGACGCCGTACCGATTTCGTGCCGCCTTCGATGAAGATATTTTTCGCGTCGCGGTTCGCGTCGGTTTGGTTGAGCTTGCGCTCTCGGGTTGTGGCACGGTAGCCGACCATAACTACCTTTACTTTCCCGGTCAGCGTTTCGATCCATCACACATTCTGTTTGAAGAGGCCGCAGCACTTGGAATGCGGTTTGTGTTGTGCCGAGGTGGCGCGACGCTGACACGACAGCTCGAGGCCGAATTGCCGCAAGCGCTGCGACCGGAATCGATTGAGGCTTACTGGCGTGACGTTGAGCGTCTGGTCTCTCGTCATCACCAGCCGCAACGCGATGCGATGCAACGCGTCGTCATGGCGCCAACCACGCCAACGTTTTCCATGCGCCCCGAAGAAATGCGTGACTCGGCCGCGCTGGCCAGGGCACTCGGTATTCGTCTGCATTCACATTTGTCGGAAACCGTCAGTTATCAGGACTACGCACACGAGAACCATCGACTGTCACCGGTGGCGTTGGCGCAGTCGCTGAACTGGCTAGGCGACGACGTCTGGTTTGCGCACCTGGTCAAGCTCGATGCCGAGGAGATCGCGTTGCTCGGACAAACGGGCACCGGCATTGCCCACTGCCCGCAGAGCAACGGCCGGTTGGGCAGCGGCATCGCGCCGATCGCCGAGTTGCAGCGGGCCGGTGTGCCGATATCGATCGGCGTTGACGGTGCCGCATCGAACGAGGCCGCCGACATGATCAGTGAAGTTCACTGCGCCTGGCTCATGAGTCGCGCTCGCGCCGGCGAACACAGTGTCGCGCAATTTCGCGGCGGCCAGGGTGAGCGCGATATCGCGCTCGTTGATGCGCTCGACGTGCTTCGTTGGGGCACGGCCGGCGGCGCGGCCATACTGGGACTACCTGCGACGGGCACTATTGAGGTCGGCCAATGTGCAGATCTGGCGCTGTATGACCTGAGTCGCGATCCGCGCTATTTCGGTCACCTCGATCCGCTGATCAGCCCGATTGTTTCCGGCGGCAGTGCCCGATTGCGCAGCCTGCTGGTGGGCGGGCGAGAGTTGGTTCGCGACGGTCAACTCGCGGGCGTCGACATGAAGTTACTGCACGCTCAGGCGGGTCAGGCCGTTGAACGAATCAAATCGCAGGTGCAGCTCTAATCCAGCTTCACCCCCAATGCCTCGACTTCCTTGATCCAGACCGCAGCGTCCTCGCGCCACATTCTCAACGCATCAGCCCTGCCCTTGGTGGCGTCCGGAATCGCAAAACTCTCGCGCAAGGCAACGGCTCGAGGCGTGTTGTTGCCCTCGACGGCGACCTTGGCCAAGGTTTCCAGAATTTCAACCGGCACCGACGAATGGGCGCTTAACGCCAATCCCCCTTCGAGGCGGGAAATGGGCGATTTCATGCCCTGTTCGATGAGCGTCGGAATCTCGGGTAACTTCGGGCTGCGGATCTGACCGCTGACGGCAATCGGCCGAATGCCTTTTTCACGCACGCTCGCAAATGCCTGATAACTTCCAACCGCCAGGTTGATGGCACCGGCGCCCATCTCAATCCACATCGGCCCTTCACCCTTGTACTGCACGGTTTCAATTTTTGCCCCCAACTCGCGGTTCAAGGTTTCGGCAAATACGTGGGGGTACGACGCCATGGCGTAGGATCCCATGGTGACCGGGCTTTTGGTCACGAACTCGGTGAGTTCCTTCAAATTTCGAACGCCGGTTTTTTCCAGCACTGCGATCACCAGCGGACCAGACGGAAACACCGTAATCGGCGTAATGTCCTTGGCCAGATCGAAGGGCAGTTTCCGATACAACACGCGCGTCTGCCAGAGCATGCCGGTGGTGCTGGAGAGCAAGGTATAACCGTCGGGCGGCGCCTTAAGCATGGTTTCGATCGCGATGATGCCGCTGGCGCCGGCACGATTCTCGACCACCACCGGTTGATTGAAGCGCGCCGTGAATTGTTCGGCGAACAAGCGGGCATAAGCGTCGCTCAGGCCGCCCGGGGCAGCACCGACCAGAATCCGCAAGGTCTTGTTCGGGTAGGTTGACGTCTGTGCACGTACATTTGAATACGCTGCGCCGGCCGTTGCAGCACTGGCAAGCAGCAGGTTGCGCCGTAGGCTGTTGATCATGAGTCTGTCTCCGGGTTCGAATTTATTATCAACAATTGTAACGAAAGCATTGGCCAGGGCTTATGAGCGAAGGTGGTTCCGAAGCAGCGACGCTCAAGCTGAGGTCGCAAATTCAAGGACGGATGATGGCGCTGCTACAAGCGCGACATCCGGCCTCGATCTGTCCGTCTGAAGTCGCCCGCGCACTCACGGACAACGAATCCGATTGGCGAGCCTTGATGCCCGAGGTGCGCAACCATGCACGCGAGTTGGCGCGCGCCGGCGTCGTGCTGGTCGCCCAACGGGGCACGGTTTTGCGAACTGAGCAACCCTACCGTGGCGCTATTCGCTTGCGACTTGCCTTGAAGTGAATGGTGGGCCTCCCGTGAGTCGAACACGGCACCAAGGGATTATGAGTCCCTTATTTTGGTGTTCTCCGCTGTTCATGCCTGTCCATTCAGAAATTTGTAAATCAATAAAATCAATCACATAAGGTTATCCGTTGTTCTACAATGCCCATAGGAATACATCACTGTCTACCGTCAATTGGCAACCGATTGGCAACGGAGTGCGAAATGGGCAAGCGTCAGGACGTGACAGATCGGGAGATTCAGACCGCCAAAGCGGCGAATGTGGACGTTTGGCTGGTCTGTAGCCGGCGTCACGGGCAGGGCCAGTTGCTGCTGCGTGCGAGCGCTTCCGGTCGCAAGACCTTCTATTTTCGGCAGAGCCTGGGCGGCGGCGTTCGCGACACATTCCTGATCGGCGACTATCATCCTGACAAGACTCGGGAGGGCACATTCACGCTGGTAGAAGCGCGAACCCGGTTCGATGAGTACATCAAGATCCTGAACGACGGTGCTCGGAGCGTTCGCGAACATCTTGCGGGCCAGCAGCGTAAGGCGGATGCGGCGGAACAGGCCGAGCGGGCTGCGCTGACGGCGGCAACGGCGGGAGAGCAGGCTGAACGAGCCCGAGTCATGGCCGAAGTCGAGCGCCGTGCGAAGTTCAATTTAGCAGCGTTGCTGCACGCCTACTGGCAGCACCTTGAGCGGTCACGCAAGCAGTCGGCCAGTGATGTCGAGAACATGCTGACTAATCACGTCATTCTTGCGCACCCAGGGTTGGCTGCGAGGCCCGCTGCTGAGATTAGGTCGGGCGATCTTCGGCCGGTCCTGGCAAAGGTCATCGAGGCAGGCAAAGGTCGAACCGCCGGGAAGTTGCGCAGTTACATCCGCGCCGCCTATTCGTTAGCGATCAAGTCGGAAAACGACCCGACGTCGCCCGCTTCGGTGATGGGCTTCGATATCGAGATCAATCCGGCAGATGCGGTGCCGTCGCTCAATCAGTTCAATCGGCGCGGCGAGCGGAACTTGTCAACCAGTGAACTGAAACACTATATAGAGGCTGTTTCTGCTCTAAAAAGTGAGTCGGTCCGCACGGCACTGCTCTTGGCGCTATACCTTGGTGGGCAGCGGCCGACGCAATTGGTACGGGCGCGTGCTGAGGATCTTGATCTGGAAGCGCTCACGGTCAGGCTGCGCGATGCCAAAGGCGCTCGATCACAGGCGCGGTTGCATGTTTTGCCGCTCACCGAAAAGACCCGTGATCTGTTCAGCCGGCTGGTCGATAACAATCCTGACGCCGCAAGTCTGTTCTCGACTGACGGTAAAACCACCGTAAGGGTCGAAACGCTGTCAACGGTGGTGACGCAGATTTCGAAGAGTTTGGTGAACGCCAAGCTGATTCAGGTGCCGTTCCAGATGCGCGATTTACGTCGGACCTGCGAGACCATGCTGGCTGCGC
>JANLTP010000221.1:0-11033 GCA_031363055.1 Burkholderiales bacterium
TAACCGCAAACGGCTTGATGAGTTGTTGACGCGCTTTACAGAGGAGCACCCGGACGTCATCGGCACCCGGCGGGTGCTTGAGCAACTGACCGAAGAGCGTGCGGCTGAGTTGCGTAACCCCAAGCCGCAAACCGGCAGGACTCAAACGGTTTCGGTACCGAATAAGGTCTATCAGGACATCAAGCTGAATTTGACCCAGACCGAAGCAACGATCGCGTCGCTGAGCGCGCGCGTCGCCGAGGCCGAACTGCGCATGCGCGAAGCGACCGATGCCACTCAATCCATCCCGAAGGTCGAAGCCGACTATGCACAGTTGAATCGCGACTACGAAATCAACAAGAAGAATTATGAGCAGTTGCTCGCCCGCCGCGAGTCTGCACAAATCTCGGAAGACCTGGATACAAAATCCGGCGTTGTGCAGTTCAAGACTGTCGATCCGCCGCGCGTGACGCTGGTGTCCTGGTCGGCCAATCGACCGCTGATTTTTCTGGCAAGCTTGTTGGGGTCGATCCTCATCGGTCTGGCGTTCGCGTTCCTGCGTTCGTACCTGAAACCAACGTTTCACAGTTCCCGACCCTTGTATGAAGCCTTCGGCTTACCGGTCCTGGGGACGGTATCTCGCTCGCGCATGGCCAATGATCTCGGTGATGCCCGGATGCGTGCACTCGGCTTCGGCCTCGCCGCGCTTGCCTACCTTGGAATTTTTGGTTTGATTGCCGGTTTTTCGATACTTAATCCGTTGGCTAGCTAGAACCCCGGAGCTGGAACCCCTATGAGCCTTATCGAACGTGCCATCGCCAAACTGGCCGCTGCCAACGCGCCGACGACGACCGCGCCCGCGCTCAGGCAAGAACCGAAGCTCGAACCCAAACTTGAACCCAAGCTCCAACCCTCGCCTGACCCGAAACTGGTGAAGAGCTCGCGGCCGGCGGTGCGTCTGGTGCCCAAGTCGGTGCCACCGGTGCTCGCTGATGAAGCCGAATTGATCAAGCAGATCGAGAAGATCGAATCGGTGGAAGAATCGGAAACGTTGATGCCGGAAACGTTGATGCCGGAAACGCTGATGGCGGAAACCTTGATGGCCGAAACCCCGGAGGCGCAAACGCTGATCGATGAGCGCCCCCCGCTTCGTTCAGCTTCTGCGCACCTCGGTAAACGTGTTGCGATTGCCCCGGACGTCTTGCGCGCGCAAGGGTTCATCACACTGGAACGCGCCCGTACTCGCGTAGCGCATCAGTTCCGGGTGATCAAGCGAATACTGATTGATAACGCACTGCAACGATCGGGCGAGACCCGCAAGCATCCTCGGCGAATCATGATCACCAGCGCGTTGCCGGGTGAGGGCAAGACCTTCTGTTCCATCAACCTGGCCATTACACTGGCTGCGGAACGCAATTTGCGGGTACTGCTGGTCGATGCCGACTTTGCGCGCCCCGGCGTGATGAACGCACTGGGGCTGCAGGCCGGTCCTGGCCTGACCGATTGGCTCAAAAGCGATGATGAATCACCTTCCGATCTGATCCTGCCTACCAACATACGCGGCCTGTCTCTGATGGCATCCGGAACGCCGATTCGCAACACCACCGAATTGCTGTCAAGCAGCAGAACCGCGCGCCGATTGCGGCAACTGGAGGCCATGCTGCGAAACTACATTGTGTTATTCGATACCTCGCCGTTATTGCCGACCATTGAGTCGTTGGCGTTATCGCGCCATATGGGCCAGGTGGTTCTGGTCGTTGAGGCCGACAAGACGCCCAGACAGGCGGTCGGAGAGGCATGCGCCATGTTGTCCGATCACCCATCCGTCGCGCTGCTGCTCAACAAACAAAAATTCAAGGATGGTTCGGAAAATTACGGCTATGGCAAGTACAAACGTGACTCAGACTAGCAATCCTCGCGGTCGCGCCCGGCGTCTTCGGTCGACGGCCCTGTCAGCGAAAACTGCCGCAGCCATCAAGCTGTGTGCATTGACCCTATGGGTCGCCAATGCACATGCGCAGGATCCCAACAGTCGCGATTCGCTAACCCCCTATATACCGCCGCGCCCCAGAGTACTGCCACCAGCGGTTCAACCTGCGCCACAGCCGCAGCCGGTGCCGCAAGTGCAGTCGGTCCCGCAAGTGCAGCCGGCACCACAGGTTCAACCGACGCCAGCCGCTCAACCCGCTCCGCAAGTTGCGCCGACACCACCGGTTCTGCCGGCATTGAAAGTTGAACCCGTTTTGCCGCCTCAGCCGGCACCGGCACCGACGCCGATGTCTCGCCCGGCACAAGTGACGCCACCGGTTCAGGTACTGCCGCCGCCGCTGCTTCCGTTGCCCTTACCTTCAGCCGTGCCAGCGCAATCGCCGTCACCGTTTGCAGCACCACCCTATGCAGCACCACCCAATGCGGCGCCACCCTATACTGCGCCGACGTTTACTGCACCACCGAGTACGGAGACACCGGCGCCGGGTTCGCCAGAGGCTGTGCGTCCGTCGGCTACCGGACGCGGCCTCACGCCGCTGGACTCGAATCTCACGCCCTCGACCGTTACGATTGGTGCGACTGCCCGACTGACGTTCACGGATAACGGCGCACTCAGTGCGAACACAACCAAGAAGTCAGACCTGATCAGCGAAGTCAGCCCAGCCATTCTCGCTACGGCCAATCGACCTGATGCGCGCGGTACCGCTTCCTATGGATTGCGCGCGATCAATTCGTACAACAACACCATTCCGAACACCATTCTTCACGACCTGCGAGGATTTGGCGATCTCGGGCTGGGCAGTGACCGCCTGCGCCTGAGCGCTCGAGGCTTCGCAACCAACGGCATTGCTTCGCCGTTTGCGCTGTCATCGGTCGACACGGCGACCACACCAGCGGCCAATCGGGTGCTTTACAAACGATTCGAGCTATCGCCGTATTATCTGGGACGCATCGATAACGTTGCCGACTATCAGATCCGTTATCGCGCCGGCTACTACGACTCGGGCGTCCCGGAGCTGAAGACCACCGAGAACTCGCTGATCGCAACCGCCCGCAGCGACAGCGACTTCAGCCGGCTCGGCTGGCAGATGTCGGCGCAAGGCAGCCGGCGTCGCTTCGATAACGGTTTTGACTACGGATCGTCCGCGCTCATCATGACCGCCATGCTCGCTGCCAGCCCGGCCTTTAGAGCGGGGCTCAGTGCCAACTATTCAAAAGTCGAAATCGTGGTCGACAGTCAAGGTCGAACCAGTGGCTGGGGCCCCGGCTTTCTGGCCAATTGGACGCCCAGTGAACGGACTTCATTGAGCCTGATTGGCGCCCGACAGTATTATGGTGACACCGGCAGTTTGCGCTTTGCGCACCGCGCACCGAGCTGGAGTTTCTCGATGAACGCGCAACGAGCGCTGGTCTCTCCGATCGAAACCAACATTCTGTTTCTCGATCCTTCGCAACAATTCGGCGTCGGCGAAGGTCGACCCACCAACAACCCGATTGCCGATGGCCTGATATTGCAGGGCCTGGCCAACCCGGCAGGCGCATTGTTCGTGACCGGCCTGTCAACCGCCGCCCTGACGCTCGAGACCGGCTTGAATGCCTCGTTTGGTATTTTGGGCTCGACCAACTCAGCGGTGCTGACCTTGTTCTCGTCGCGGCGCGCCGCCGTGCCCTTGACGGCCGACGCCCAGGCGGGCTTGCCGACGGCTCTGGGCGGTACCATCATCAATTCAAACGGCGGAATTATCACGTATCGCTTCGCACTTTCCGGGACCAGCGCTTTGATTTTCCGGGGCACCGTATCGAATTGGCGTAACGACAGCGGTGACGCGCAATCGCAAGTCCAATCGCTTTCCGGTGGCTACTACGCACAACTGTCTCAAAACTGGCGCGGCTCGATCGAGTTGCGCCGCAGCAAACAGCGCACTGGCGGCACCGCAGTCGCACGCTATGACCAGGATGCTGTAGTGGCGGCCATCGATGCCCGCTTCTAAACGATGCGCTGCCATACGGTACGCTGCCATACGGTACGCTGACCAACGATACGCTACTAACCGGTACGATTGCTGAAATGTACGAGTCCTACTATGGCTTGACCAATTTGCCGTTCCGGCTCAACCCGGATCCGGCCTTTCTATTCGAGAGCCTCGGCCATCGACGGGCCATGGCTAATCTTGAATACGGCATTCACAAGCGCGAAGGCTTCATTGTGGTAACCGGTGACGTCGGTACCGGCAAGACAACGCTGGTTCAACGGTTGCTGCAAAAACTTCCGCCCGAGCAAATTGTTGCGGCCCAGATCGTCAGCACCCTGTTCGATCCTGACGATGTGCTGCGTCTGGTCGCCACCTCATTCGGTGTGGACGCGGCGGGCGCCGACAAGCCTGGCGTGCTGAATGCCTTGATCCAGTATTTTGTCGCCTTGCATTCCGAAGGCAAGCGCGCATTATTGATTGTCGACGAAGCACAGAACCTTTCGGTATCGGCCATCGAAGAACTGCGAATGTTATCCAACTACCAGATTGGCAACGAGTCTTTGTTGCAGACTTTTCTGATGGGTCAACCCGAGTTTCGCGACATTATCGACAGCCCGGCCTTGGCGCAACTCAGGCAACGCGTGCTGGCCACCTATCACCTGGGTCCGCTCGCACCTGCAGAAATTCGCAGCTACATCGAACATCGTCTTAAGCTCGCGGGCTGGAGCAACCACCCCAATATTGAAGATGATGCCTTCGATGCGGTCTACACGAACACCGATGGCGTACCCAGACGAATCAACGCCTTGTTCGATCGCGTCTTGCTGGCCGGCTTTCTGAACGAGCAAGCGGTTATAAAAGCCTCGGATGTCAACGAGGTCGGCTCCGAAATGCTGCCGGCGGTTTCCGATCACAGCCGCATCGTGACCGAAACGCAGCAGGGTGGCAGCCACTTCGAACAATCGCTCGCCCGGATCTCGCAACAACTCGACTCAATACAAATGGCCGTGCAGCAATTGCAGATCGAGCCCAAGAAAAGTTAGAGTGCTGCGCGCCATCGGAGTGAGAGTTCCACGAGTATGTTGAACCCCACGCGCGAAGCGACTGAGCGCACTCGGGTGGTAGTGGTGACCTGGCTGTTCGGCTACCCTTGGGATCCGACGCGCGGTATCTATAACCAGCAGCAATTCGATCGACTGGCCAAACAGGTCGAGCTGTCGGTGATGGTTGCGGTGCCCTGGACCGTGGTGCTGCGCAACTTCGCGGCATTCATGAGCGCTCGCCGGTCACCGTCCTTGCGCGACTATCCGATACGGTACTTCGTTTCGTTTCATCTGCCGGGCATCGGCCGCTCTCTAAGCGGCGTCCTGTACTTGTTGTCACTGATCACGCAGTTGGGGGTGCCAATCGTTCGAGCGCGTGCCCATTGCCTGATTGGAAGTTGGTCGTACCCGGACGGCTTTGCGACCAGCGTGCTCGGCAAAATATTGCGCATACCGGTCGTGCTTAAGGTCCACGGCAGTGATGTCAATCTGTACACGCTCAATGCGCTGCGTCGCTGGCAAATTCGCGTTGCCTGCAATGGAGCGTACAAGACCGTCTGCGTGAGCCAGGCGCTGGGCGATCGATTGATTGCAATCGGTGTTGATCGGAAGCGCGTCGCGGTCAACTATAACGGCGTCGATCAGCAGCGGTTCACGGATTCAGAGCAGGCGCCTGCGCGGCTCGAGTTGAACATCGCAGCCCATGTTCCGGTGATCCTCTTCGTGGGTAATGTGCTGGATTCAAAAGGTGCCGCCGATCTGCTCGAAGCATTCGTCAAACTTCGCGAGCGACGACCCACTGCGCAACTGATTTATATTGGCGATGGTGCCGATCGCTTGAGCCTAGAGCAACGAGTCAGACGATTGAATCTGGCCGATGCCGTGCGATTCACCGGCAAACAGGACCATGCGCTGTTGGTCCGTTGGTATGTCGCGGCCGATCTTTTGTGTCTGCCCAGTCACGCGGAAGGCGTGCCTAATGTCATTCTCGAAGCAATGGCCTGCGGTCGCCCGGTCGTCGCAAGCTGCGTCGGCGGAATTCCAGAAGTCTTGCCGCCGTTTGCGGGTCGATTGGTAGCACCGCGCGACACCAACGCGCTAGCCATCGCGCTGGATGAAGCCCTTGCCGACTCCTGGAACTCAGCGAAGATCGTCGCCCATGCACGCAATTTCACCTGGACTCGAAACGTCGCCACGATGCACGACATTGTGATGCGCGCTGCGAAAAGGTAAGATCGGCCTGTGGTCTGACACATCGGAGCGATCCACATGAATGCCAAGAGTCCCCCAGTCGCCAAGGCAATCCCGGTTGCCACACCGGCTACCCGGCCGTTCTGGGAGGGTACCCAAGCGGGCGAGCTACGACTACAGCGTTGTACGGCCTGCGCGCGCCACTTTCTGTATCCGCGCACGCACTGCCCGTCATGCGGCTCAGCGAATACCGAATGGGTCAAGGCCAGTGGCCGCGGGCGACTCTATTCATATGTCATCAGCCATAGGGCGGCGCCCGGTTGGGAGGGCGAAGTACCGTACGTGATCGCCGTCGTTCAATTGGACGAAGGACCGCGCATGTTATCGAACCTGGTGGGGGTGCCGCCCGATCCGGCAGCGTTGGTGCTCGACACGCCGCTCGAAGTTGTGTTCGAGGCGCGTGGCAACATGATGCTGCCGTTGTTCAAGCCGAGCAACAGCAACGCCGCGGCGCTCAATCGGGGAGCTTCACAATGAAGCCTGCGATCATCGCCATTGCCGGTGCTGCCGAGACCGATCTGGGCGCGCTGCCGCACCTCTCCGAACTGGATCTGCGTGCCGATGCAGCACACCGTGCGCTCGCTGATGCCGGCCTCGGCATTGCCGATGTCGACGGCATTACCAGTGCGGTCGAATCACCGATCGATGTGGCGCACTATCTGGGGATTAACCCAAGTTGGTATGACGGCACATCGGTGGGCGGCTGCTCGTTCCTGGTTCATGTGCGCCATGCCGCTGCCGCCATTCGCGCCGGCCTGTGCACCACCGTGCTGGTCTTGCACGGCGAGTCGGGGCGTTCGCGCGTCGGGGCAGTCCCTCGACAGCGTCCGGCTTACGGCATGTTGGGTCAGTTCGAATTGCCTTATGGCGCCTTTGCGCCGCCGAACATGTTTACCTTGCCGGTCATGCGTTATCTGAAAGACACCGGCACCACCCACGAACAGCTCGCCGAGGTCGTGGTGGCGCAGAGTCATTGGGCCGCCGGTAACCCGCGCGCCAGTCGCAACAAGTTACTGACGGTACAAGACGTCATGGCATCGCCCCTGATCGCCTACCCCTTTCACAAGCTCGAATGCTGTGTCGTGACCGATGGCGGCGGCGCCTTGCTGATCACCAGTGCCGATCGCGCGCGCAATTTGCGCACCGCCCACAAACCGGTTTATTTGCTGGGCTCGGGCGAGGCCTGCGATAGTCCGATGGTTTCAATGATGGACGATATGACCTCATCAAAGGCCTTCAAGCGTTCCAGCAAGGATGCGTTTGCCCAGGCCGGCATCAAACATGCGGACGTCGATCACCTGATGGTCTACGACGCATTCGCGCACATTCCGCTGTACGGCCTCGAAGACCTGGGATTCGTCGGACGAGGCGAAGCCGGTGCGTTCATTCAGGCCGGACACACCCGTCCTGGCGGCAAGCTGCCGTTGAATACCAACGGCGGCGGCATTCTGTACACGCACACCGGCATGTACGGCATGTTCGCCATTCTTGAAGCGGTTCGACAGTTACGCGGCGAGGCCTACAAACAGGTCGCCGGTGTCAAGACCAGTGTGGTTCAAGGCGTGGGCGGCATGTTTACGGCGGCGGCTACGCTGGTGTTGTCGAATCAGCTACCCTGATCTGCTACCCTGATCTGCTACCCTGATCTGCGACCCGAACTCGGACGAGATTCAAACAAAGCTCAAACGCAGCTCAAACAAGGCTCAATTTAGACTCAAACAAGGCTCAGTCGATGTTAAGCCCAACACAAATTGGCCAATACCACCGCGACGGCTACGTGGTTCCGGATTTCACCATGCCGGCGGAAATTCTGACTCAAATTCGTGATCGACATGCCACCTTGCTGTTGCGTGAGCCCGGTTTTCGCGACTATTGCCCTGCCCTGCTCGAATACGATCCGGGCTTCTTTCAGTATTGCGAAAATGAAGCCATTCTCGATATGGTGACGCAATTGATCGGCGCCGACATTGCCCTCTGGAACACGAGCTTTTTCGCCAAACCAGCCGGTAACGGCAAACGCACGCCCTGGCACCAGGACGGCGAGTACTGGCCGATTCGCCCGCTGGCTACTTGTACCGCCTGGCTCGCGCTCGACGATTCAACGACCGAAAATGGCTGCCTGCGCGTGATCAAAGGTTCGCACAACGAGCGCGCCCTGAAGGCTCACAACACCTTGAACAGCGATCAAGTCACGTTGACCCAGGAGCTCAAGCCCGAGGAGTTCAACGAAGCCGACGCGGTTGACATCGTGCTTCGCGCCGGCCAGATTTCGTTGCATGATGTCTATCTGCTGCATGGCTCGGAGCCGAACACGTCATCCAAGCCGCGTCGCGGCATGACCATGCGCTTTATGCCCACCAGCAGTTTGTTTGATCGCGACTATGCGCGCGAAAAAACTCGCACCATGAAAATTACGGACCACTCCAGACGACAGGTCTACTTGATGCGCGGCGTTGACGTTCACGGCCAGAACCAATTGCTGTCGCGCCGCTCCGCCACGAGCATTTAGCGGCGATCCTGCTCACGGCGGTATAACTCAAGGTTGGTGCGCTCGCTCACCCAGCACCTGCGCGAACAACGTCAATGAAGCGCAAGCAAAGGCGATCATGTTCTGTAGCCGATCCGAGCTGCCAGTACGCAGCGTAATCACTTGTTCAATGGTGCCCGCCACCGCCAGGCAACTGTGGCCGGCGGGATCACCATAAGGATTGCCCGTTGGTCCGGTCGCGCCGGTTTCAGACAGTCCCCAACTGGCAGAAAAACGTTGCTGAGAGCGCTGGGCAAGCAGCAAGGCATAAGGCTCGCTGGCCGAACGAATGCCACGCATCGACTCGTTGGACATCTCCATCAGCAACTGCCGAGCCAAGCGCGTGTAGACCACCGCGCCACCTAAAAAATAGGCCGATGCACCAGGCACCGCCAACAGGGTCGCGGCAATCAGTCCGCCGGTTGAGGACTCGGCGACAGCGACCGTTTCCTTGCGCTCTTTAAGGAGACTTCCAACCGTCTCACCGAGCGCCAACAATTGTGCGTCCATTGATTGTGCGTCCATTAGGCCCGCCGTTCAATTCGCGATGGTCTTGGCTTGCGCGACATAACCGCGATTCCAGGCCGGGCTGATGGTCAGATCGTTGATGCAGACATGCGCCGGCATGCGGGCCAGAAACAGCATCAGTTCGCCGCAATCGTCGGGCTGCACCATGCGCGCACGATCCTCTGCACTGACGGGGATCGGACGTTTATCGAGTATCGGTGTTGATACCTCACCAGGGCACACGGCAGTCGCCCGTATGCCGTTGATGCATTCCTCGATGTTGATACTCTCGGTCATCGCATTCATGCCGGCCTTGGCTGCACTGTAGGCCGGGCCCGTCAGCGAACTGACGTGTCTTGCCGCCCAGGAAGAAATATTGATGATCAGCCCGTCCTGCTGCTGCCGCATGATCGGCAACACCGCATGACAGCAGTAAAACGCGCCATCGAGATCAATGCGAATGACTTGATCCCAGTCGGGCCGGGTCAGATGTTTCCAGTTGCGCTTGAGCACATTCAGCCCGGCACTGTTCAGCAGCACATCGATGCGGCCTTCATGCTTGGCTATATCGTCGGCCACTGCCTGCACCGCCTTGGCATCGGTGACATCGAGCGGGGCCACTCTCGCCTGGCCGCCCCGCGACTTGACCTGCTCGGCAATCACTTGCAATTCCCGCTCGCGACGACCCGACAGGATCAACCGCATCCCGGCGCTGGCATAGGCCAAGGCCGAGCCCGCTCCGATGCCGGTGCCAGCACCGGTAATCCAGGCCACTTTTCCCTTCAGATCACGCATATCGCTCTCCTTATTGTGGGTAACAGCATAGTGGCTTTCAGTCTAACCAGATTGAGCCACGCGCAACATCGCCCCTTGCGTGCGAAGTTTCAACGAGTCTTTGACCCTGCGAACTTCTATAATCATCATTGAACCCATCGATCAACGCAGCGACTCTCGATCAGCACCCTAATCCATGACAACCCCTACCAACCGAGTCAGCGCAGCGGTGCTCATCATTGGCAACGAAATATTGTCCGGCCGCACGCAGGACACCAATCTCGGCTATCTGGCCAAGAAACTCAATGAGTACGGTATTCAGATTCTCGAGGCGCGCGTGGTACCCGATATCGAGGCCGACATTGTGGCTGCCGTCAATGCCTTGCGGGCTCGTTTTGACTATGTGTTCACGACCGGTGGCATTGGCCCCACCCATGACGACATTACCGCCGTTTGTGTCGCCAAGGCCTTCGGTGTACCGCTGGTGATCAACGACGAGATTGCGCAGATTCTGCAGCGACGGTCGGCGCCACCGGAAATCATGGCAGCGCGCATGCGCATGGCACGGATTCCAGCCGGCGGTGGCCTGGTTCGTAATCCGAACGGGCCGCACGGCTTCTTCATCGAGAACGTGTACGTGATGGCCGGTATCCCATCGGTCATGCAAGCCATGATCGGTTCACTGGACGGACAATTGCGTCGCGGTGACAGCATCCAGTCACGCTCGGTGACCGCCTTTCTGGCCGAGAGCCATATTGCCAAACGGCTTGGCGATATTCAGTTGCGCTACCCGCATCTGGATCTCGGCAGTTATCCATTCAGCCGCAATGATCGCTATGGCACCACGCTGGTCATGCGCGGCAGCGTCGCGGCTGATCTTGACGCGATGCTCGAGGAGGTCAAACAAATGATCGTTGAGCTCGGTGGTACGCCGAGCGATGAAACGCGCGGCTGAGAGCTAGGAGGCTGCCGCGACCGCCTGATCTCGCA
>JANLTP010000265.1:0-63151 GCA_031363055.1 Burkholderiales bacterium
CAGCCTAGCAGACCGTTGCTGGAGACTTGCTTCGATGAAGCCATGATGATTCGAAACTCCTCGGCGGGACGCCATCGGCGACCCTGGACTTTTACGTGAACTCGAACTAGGCCGACCGTCGCCCGTCGAACTCAACAACACAAAGACCCAATTATATGAAAGCGCAAACCGGTCGGGCCCATACCACTACCGATTGCTTTTACCTGCAAGCTACACCCTCTGCTTACGCCTTTTTGTCGTCGCCGATCAGCAGGCGCGATTCGCTCAGATAAACATGCGGCGGTACTTCCAGATTGTCTGGCGCCGGCTTATTCTTGAATACGCGGCCGGCCAGATCAAAGGTCGAACCGTGACACGGGCCCAGGAAGCCGCCTTGCCAGTCGTCGGGCAGTGAGGGCTGGGCACCAGCCTGAAACTTCTCGCTGGGCGAGCATCCCAGATGCGAACAGATACCGACCACCACCAGGTACTCTTCCTTGATCGAGCGGTAAGCATTCTTGGCGTAAGGCGGCGTCGGATACTCGGTACGCAGCGATTTCGGATCGGCCAACTGCGATTCGTGTTTCGCCAGCGTGGCCAGCATTTCCTTGGTCCGACGCACGATCCAGACCGGTTTGCCACGCCACTCGACTCGTAGCAGTTCGCCCGGCGCCAAGCCGCCGATGTCGACTTCGACTGGCGCACCGGCCGCCTTGGCACGCTCGGAGGGCTGGAAACTGGCCACAAACGGCAGCGCCGCCGCCAATCCGCCGACCGCGCCCACGGCTGCTGTCATGCCAATGGCGCCGCGCCGGCTGGAGTTGGGGGCTTCGGCATCCGCTCGGGAATCATGGTTGGCGCTGCGCGCCATCGAAGATTGCTTTGTACTCATTCCGTACTCATGTCCGTACTAGTGTTTTGTTTGGTAGTGCTGCTCGCGTGTGGATTTTCGGCAACCTTGCATTCTAGCAGCCCCGGTTCGCTTGGCTTCGGCGAGGAAGTCCATCGGGGCATGGAGCTGTGGCCTCCTTGACACAAGGTGTTGTAAACCGTTTCCAGATTCAATCCGCACGCGACATCGGGATTTTTTTGCGTACTGGGGGTTTTTGCTTGATGCTATAACGGGCGATCGGGATGACAAAAACTCGATATTCTGCTTTTGAAACAGAATCTTACAAATTTAACAGAGGGGTTTTAACATGGCAATGATGCAAGATTTTCGAGCCTTTGCGGTCGGTGGTAATGTGGTTGACTTGGCCGTCGGAGTGATCATCGGTGCTGCTTTTGGCAAGATTGTCGATTCGATGGTCAAGGACATCATCATGCCAGTCGTAGGCGCCATTTTTGGTGGCCTTGATTTTTCCAACTACTTCATACAATTAGGCAAAACGCCTGCGGGGTTCGCTGGACCGAACACCTACGAAGCGCTGACCAAGGCAGGCGTTCCGTTGTTCGCCTGGGGCAACTTCATTACGATCTTGTTGAACTTCATTATTCTGGCCTTCATCATTTTCCAATTGGTTCGCATCTACCAGAGAGCCAAAGCCAACATGATCAAGGAAACACCGGCCGCACCGCCCGCATCGCCGCCAGCCAGTGAGCTCTATTTGAAAGAAATCCGCGACGCGCTGACCAAGCGTTGATCCGGTCGGTCAGTCTCGAACCAGGTTACAAATGCCCGCCGCGAGCGGGCATTTTTATATTCGTCGCGCCTTTCGCCATCCAGCGGTTTGCGCAATAATTGTCAAATCATTCGGTACTTCTGAATCTCTTTTTTCGCGCATTGGGTCGCCACGGCGGCATTCGAACCATTCATGTTACGCAGCCTCTGGTTGTTGTTCTCTCAAGTAGTCACCGTCGGTCTGGCACTACTGTTTCTGGCGGCTGCGATGAAACCCGAATGGTTGACCGCGCCGTCCCAGGCCCTGCGGCAGTGGACGTCTTCGTCGCCGATCCAAACCACCGAACGTCCCTCCGATCGGACAGTAGCCCGCAGTGAACCCGCCACGCCGCCAGCACCGCTAACGCAGCCGGGAACGTCCACCGACGCGAATGCCAAGGCGACGTCGCCGGCCGCGAAACCCAGCCAAACCGTCACGCCTAAAAAAGACGAGCATGCGGTGGCGATTCTTTCCTACAGCGAAGGCGCCAGACGCGCGATCCCGAGCGTCGTGAACATCGTCACCGACAAACAACCGAAGCTGCCCGCCAATCATCCGCTGCTCAATGATCCGGCCTTCAAGCGCTTTTTTGGCAACCAGGCACCGGGTAGC
The DNA here is from genome assembly GCA_031363055.1 of Burkholderiales bacterium. Classification (GTDB taxonomy): domain Bacteria; phylum Pseudomonadota; class Gammaproteobacteria; order Burkholderiales; family Burkholderiaceae_E; genus JANLTP01. The sequence continues at coordinate 2,253 of JANLTP010000265.1, forward strand.
AACCCGCAATCCGGTACGCGAAGGCCGGCCGCAAGCCTGGGCTCGGGTGTGATCATCGGCAGCGATGGCTTGGTGTTGACCAATCATCACGTGGTGGACGCAGCCAACGATATCGAAGTCGTGCTCTCCGACGGACAACGTGTGCGCGCAAAAGTAATCGGCAGCGATCCGGAAACCGATTTGGCGGTCCTGCGCACCGACAAGACCAATTTGCCGGCGATTGCACTGGGCGACGCCGAGCAGGCGCGCGTCGGCGATGTCGTGCTGGCGATCGGCAATCCGTTTGGCGTCGGCCAGACCGTCACCATGGGCATCGTCAGCGCGCTGGGGCGCAGCCAGCTCGGGATCAATACCTTTGAGAACTTCATACAGACCGATGCCGCCATCAATCCGGGCAATTCAGGCGGCGCACTGGTTGATACCCAGGGTCGATTGCTCGGCATCAACACGGCCATCTATTCTCGCAGTGGCGGATCGCTGGGGATTGGATTTGCCATTCCCGTGTCCACCGTCAAACAGGTCATGGATCAAATCGTTGCCAACGGCAGTGTCACGCGCGGCTACATCGGTGTCGAGCCACAAGATGTCACGCCCGAAATTGCCGAAGCATTCAATTTACCGCGCAAGGACGGTGCCATCATTGCCGGGCTGGTCCGAGGTGGACCAGCCGAAAAAGCCGGCGTCAAGGTCGGCGACATTCTCATTGAAATTGACGGCGCACCGGTCATGAACACGGCGACCATGCTCAACATGATTGCTCAAATCACGCCGGGCAGCGCCGCTCAATTCAACTTTGTTCGCGAACGCAAGGAAACGCGCTTGAAAATTACCGTCGGCAAACGCCCGAAAGCGAACCCGCGACCCGCCGAGTAAGATTGAACGCTTTGTGTTTCATCTCGTTATGTTTCATCTCGTTGTGTGCCAACTCGCTGTGTTTCAGCTCGGCGTACCGTTGGCGCCGACATCGGGTGCGGTCGGCGCGCGGCTGACCGAGGTAATAAAACCCGCCAGAAAGATACCCAGCTCGTACAGGATGCAGAGCGGGATCGCGAGCATGAATTGGCTCAGTACGTCAGGCGGCGTCAACACGGCGGCGACGACAAACGCTCCGACCACGACATAACGACGCGCGTCCTTGAGTTGCTGCGTCGTGACCATGCCCAGCTTGACGAGCAACATTTCGACCACCGGCACTTCAAAGGTCAGCCCGAAGCCGAAAAATATTGACAACGTAAAGTCCCAGTACTTTTGCAAATCCTGCAAGGTCTCGGCGCCGGTACTGGCTGAAAACGAAATAAAGAACTTGTAGGCGGCCGGCAAGACGAACAGATAGGCAAACGTTATGCCGACCACCATGAAAAACACGCTGGAGACAATCAGCGGCAAGGCGAAGCGTTTTTCGTGTTCGTACAAGCCGGGGGCCACAAAAGCCCAGGCCTGATAAAGCACCCACGGCAACGAAAACAGCAGGGCCGCCAGAAACGACATTTTGGTGAGCGTAAAGAACGCGCCGGCCTGGTCGGTAAAGATTGGCTTGGTGCCCTTGGGCAGCGCCTCGTACAGCGGTTGCGACAAAAAGCGCATCAACTCGCCCGAGAAATAGAAACAGACGCCAAACAGGATCAGCACTACGACCAGCGACTTGATCATGCGATCGCGCAACTCAACCAGATGCGACAGGAAACTTTCATCCTGTGCGGGGGTTGTGCCGTTGCCGGTACGATTACGTTTGCCAAGCCACTTCAATGCCATGCGTTTATACCTTCAATGCGGCGTTCAAGCGAGCGGAGTTGGGGCGAGCGGAGTCGAAAGAGGCGGGGTCGAAACAGACGAAGTCGAGACAGACGAAGTCGACGCGGGCGGCTTGGAGTCAATGGCTGGCGCTGGTTCATACCGTGAAGCCTCGTTTGCCATGGCTTCGAACAGCTTGGGCTGCGCGACTTCGACGCCAGCCTGCGCCAAAGTGGCCTGTATAACCGGCTCCTGTACCACCGTGGCCTGTGTCAACGTGTCCTGTGCGACTGTGTACTGCGCCGCAATTTCAGTGGGCACCTCGGCCTGCGGTCGGGTAAATCGAAGGTAAGCGCGTTTCGGGCGCTTCAGGCCCAATTCCTTGGAGCGCTCGATGCGCCGATCCTTGATGCGCTCGCGCAGCCGGCGGGCCGCGTAGATTCGATCCCAGTCGGTTCGCGGTTCATCGGTCGTGGTGCTGGCGGCGCCTTCGAAGGCCGCGTTCAGCGACGATAACTCGCCGCCCGCTTCCGACACGACGCTGTCGACCGAATTCTTCAGGCTCTGAGCCGCGTCCTTGACGTCCGCCTGAATCTTGCGCAACTCGTCGAGTTGCATTTGGCGGTTGATGTCGGATTTCACGTCGTCAACATAACGGCGCAACTTGCCCATCCACTCACCGGCCTGTCGCGCAACCTTCGGCAAGCGCTCAGGCCCGATCACGACCAACGCCACCACGGCAATGATCATCATCTCGGTAAAGCCAATATCAAACATGTGAAGTGGAGGCTAAGGTTTCAGATGAGCCGGCGCCGCCGGACGGGCGCGCGAACCTAATGCGCCGCAGCAACCCCCGAGGCTCCAATGGCTCGAGCGGAGTCCTAGCGCTTTTCCCGGGCTTGCACGTCGATGGTCTTGGCCGCCGACGAGCTGGTGTCGTCCACCGCCTTTTCGACCGAGGCGGCGCCATCCTTGACGCCCTCCTTGAAGCCTTTGACCGCACCACCCAGGTCAGACCCGATGTTGCGCAATTTTTTGGTGCCAAAAATCAACATGATGATCACCAGCACAATCAGCCAGTGCCAAATACTTAACGAACCCATTGTTCGCTCCTGAAAATTCGAGATTAATCCGTAACGGATCAAGCCACCGGAGGTTTCATCCCCGATCGCAACGGCTCCGATCCGGTCATCAGATGAGCATGTAGATGATACACCTCCTGCCGCCCGACCCGCCCGTTGTTGATGACGACCCGGAAACCATCGTTGCATCCCAACGATTTAGCCAGCTCGCCGCTCATTCCGAGCATTTTGCCCAACAATAACTGATGTTTCATATCGGCGTCGTAGAGATTCTCGAGATGCAGCTTTGGAATCATCAACAAGTGAACCGGCGACGACGGATTGATGTCGTGAAAAACCAGGATGTCGTCGTCCTCGAACACCTTTCGGCTCGGAATCTGGCCAGCCGCAATTTTGCAGAAAATACAGTCGGTTGGCTTACTCATGGCCGCTCCCGGGCGTTCAATTTACGCAGCGCAATCTCGTCGAGTCCGGACAGACCCTCGCGGCGCGCCAGCTCAGTCAGCACATCGGCCGGTGTCAGATCGTAATGGGCGAGCATAACCAGGCAATGAAACCACAAATCAGCCGTTTCGCAGACAATTCGCTCGCGTGATCCATCTTTGGCCGCCATCACGGTTTCGGTAGCCTCTTCGCCGATCTTCTTCAGAATGGCGTCTTCGCCTTTGCTGAATAATCGAGCGACATAGGACTCCTCCGGGTCCGCGCCTTTGCGTGACTCGATGACCTCACCCAATCGGCTCAGGGTATCCATGACAGCTTAACCTTCGTTGCTCATTTATAGATGAGCTCGGGGTCCTTGACGACCGGATCGGTGACCACCCACTGGTTATTGTCCAGTTTATGAAAAAAGCATGCCTCGCGACCGGTATGACAGGCCAGCCCACCGACCTGATCGACCAGCAACAGCACGACATCACCATCACAATCAAGGCGCAGTTCATTGACGAGCTGAATATGCCCCGATTCCTCACCCTTGTGCCAGAGCCGCTCGCGAGACCTCGACCAGTACACCGCCTTGCCAGTAACCGCCGTCAAGTGCAAGGCTTCGCGATTCATCCAGGCGACCATCAGAATGCGCTTGCTGCTGGCATCCTGCGCAATCGCGGTCACCAGGCCACGTGCGTCCCATTTGACCGCGTCAAGCCAACCCGGCGCAGGGCTAGCCGGCCGGGCAATATCAGTGTCCGGGGTCTTGCTCGTTGCGGCTGTTGGGGCGGTCAGGTTGGTCAAAATTGGGCTAACTGATTAGACAGTGCGGGTTAGTCGAGGGCACGGGACAATCAAGGACGCAGGTGAGTCGAGGGCGAGGATCAATCGAGGCGAACGGCGATTCCCTGGTCGGCCATGAATCGTTTGGCTTCGCCGACAGTGTACTCGCCGAAGTGAAAAATACTGGCGGCGAGGACGGCGTTGGCGCGACCCAGCGTCACGCCATCGGCCAGATGCTGCAGGCTGCCGACGCCGCCCGACGCAATCACGGGAATACCGACCGCATCGGCAACGGCGCGCGTGATGGCCAGATCGAAGCCGATTCGGGTGCCATCGCGATCCATGCTGGTCAGCAAAATTTCGCCGGCGCCCAGGCGTTCGACCTCGCGCGCCCATTCGACGGCATCCAGGCCGGTGTTGTTGCGCCCGCCATGGGTAAATACCTGCCAGTGGCCAGGCTCGGTCTGTTTGGCATCGATGGCGCAGACAATACACTGCGCGCCAAAACGATCGCTGGCATCGCGGATCAGGGCCGGGTTTTGAATGCCGGCGGTGTTGATGGACACCTTGTCGGCACCGGCATTGAGCAATCGGCGAACGTCTGCGACCGCGCGAACTCCGCCGCCCACCGTCAAGGGAATGAAGACCTGATTGGCCACCGCTTCGATGACATGCAAAATTAGGTCGCGCTCGTCGCTCGAGGCGGTAATGTCGAGAAAGGTCAGCTCGTCAGCGCCCTCGCCGTCATAACGACGGGCGATTTCAACCGGATCACCGGCATCACGCAGTGCGACAAAATTGACGCCCTTGACGACCCGCCCGGCGGTGACATCAAGGCAGGGAATGATGCGTCGGGTCAGCATTGACGCAACCGTTGTTCGTTCAGACTCGACTTTGGAGCGCGCGGACCAGGAGCGCGCGACCGGTTACTAGCCATTGAGTTCATCGGCGCGCGCTTGCGCATCGACGAAATTGATCTGACCTTCATAGAGCGAGCGGCCCAGAATGGCCGCTGCAACGCCGTCCGATTCGAGGGCGCAGAGCTGTTCGATATCGGCCATCGAGGCAATGCCGCCCGAGGCGAACACCGGTACTTTCAGGGCCTTGGCCAGCCGCTGGGTCGCTTCAACATTAAACCCCGAGAGCATACCGTCACGGCCAATGTCGGTGTAAATGACGCCTTCAATTCCATAATCCTCGAACTTGCGGGCCAGATCGAGCACATCGTGCCCGGTCAGTTTGCTCCAGCCATCGGTCGCGACCTTGCCGTCACGAGCATCGAGCCCGACCAGCACGCTACCCGGAAAAGCCCCGCAGGCATCATGCAGCAAACCGGGGTTCTTGACCGCCGCCGTACCGATGATGACAAATTCCAGGCCACCATCGAGATACCGCTCGATGGTGTCGAGATCGCGAATGCCACCGCCCAACTGAACCGGGATGGCGCCATCGACTTGTCGCAGGATGGCGCGGATCGCGGCTTCGTTTTTCGGCTTGCCAGCAATCGCGCCGTTCAAATCAACCAAATGCAAGCGTCGCGCACCCTGATCGAGCCAATGTCGAGCCATTTCGGCGGGGTCTTCGGCAAACACGGTGACGTCGTTCATGTTGCCTTGGCGCAAGCGCACGCAACGACCGTCTTTGAGGTCAATAGCAGGAATCAGCAACATGGGAGCAGATCTTCAAGTTAACCGTTCAAGGTCGCCAGTCGACAAAGTTTTGATAAAGGCGAAGTCCGGCAGCAGCACTTTTTTCGGGATGAAATTGCGTAGCGAAAATATTATCGCTGGCGACCGCGCAGGTAAAGCTCAAACCGTACTCACAGCGACCGACCGTCTGATTTTTCAGCGCCGGCGCGGCGAAATAGCTGTGCACAAAGTAAAAGTAGCTATCTTGCTTGATGCCGTCCCACAGGCGGTGAGCGGCACTCTGATGCACCCGGTTCCAACCCATGTGGGGTACTTTCAGTCGCTGGCCATCGGCCAACTGCATCGCCTCAAGCGGAAATTTCATGACCCGACCGGGTAACAGGCCGAGACCCTGGGTGTCGGCCTCTTCGCTCCAGTCGAACAACATTTGCTCGCCGACACAGACGCCGAACAGGGGCTTGCTGCTGGCTACCTTGACGACGGTCTCGCGCAAGCCGGATTGCTCGAGATAGCGCATGCAGTCGCGCATGGCGCCTTGCCCCGGCAACACCACCCGGTCGGCGGCGAGAATTTCGGCAGCCTGGCTGGAGATAATCACGCGCTGTTTCGGCGCGACCTGCTCGAGCGCCTTGGCGACCGAGCGCAAATTGCCCATGCCGTAGTCCACTACTGCGATGCAACTCATATCGCTTACAACGATTCCTTGGTCGACGGAATACGACCGGCGGCACGCACATCCACTTCAACTGCCATGCGCAAGGCGCGCGCAAAGGCCTTGAAAATCGTCTCGCATTGATGATGGGCGTTGTCGCCGCGCAAATTATCAACATGCAGGGTCATCAACGCGTGATTTACCAAGCCTTGAAAAAATTCATGCGCCAGATCGACATCAAACGCACCGATCATGGCGCGCTTGAATTCGACATGCCATTCAAGGCCCGGCCGGCCGGAGAAGTCGATGACCACGCGCGATAACGCTTCATCCAGTGGCACATAGGCGTGGCCATAGCGGCGAATGCCTTTTTTATCCCCCATCGCCTGCGCGATCGCCTGCCCCATCGTGATGCCGATATCCTCGACCGTATGATGGGCATCAATATGCAAATCACCGACCGCACGAATATCCAGATCGATCATGCCGTGGCGGGCAATCTGATCGAGCATATGGTCCAGAAAAGGCACGCCCGAGGCGAGCTTTTGCTGGCCGCTGCCGTCCAGATTCACCGAGACGGTAATCTGGGTTTCCGCAGTATTGCGGGTCACTGTGGCTTTACGCATGGCCTGGGTTCATTCGCAAGGACGGATTCAATTCAAGTCTTTGACACGATTCAAGTCGCTGGCACTGTTCAATTCGCAGATTCTATTCGAGACGCAGTCGGGCGCTGCGCGCATGGGCCGGCAGGCCCTCGCCATCGGCCAGGATCGCGGCCAGAGCGCCCAGCGTCCGCGCGCCGGCCGGCGACACCTCGATGACGCTGGTGCGCTTCTGAAAATCGTAGACGCCCAGCGGCGAGGAAAAGCGCGAGCCGCGCATGGTCGGCAGCACATGATTCGGCCCGGCACAATAATCGCCAATCGACTCCGACGAGTAGGGCCCCAGGAACATTGCACCGGCATGACGGATCGATTCCGAAACCTCGCGTGCATTCTCGGTCGATATTTCCAGGTGCTCGGCGGCGATTTCATTGGCAATCGCACACGCTTCGGCTAAATCTCGTACCTTGATCAGCGCGCCACGATCGGCGAGCGAGCGTCGAATCACTGCCGCGCGCGGCATCGACGGCAAGAGCCTTGCGATCGCCTCGTCGACGGCGTCGATAAACCCGGCATCCGGGCAGAGCAGGATCGATTGCGCCATTTCGTCATGTTCGGCTTGCGAGAACAAGTCCATCGCAATCCAATCGGGGTGGGTTTTACCGTCACAAATAATCAGAATTTCGCTGGGACCGGCAATCATGTCGATACCGACCGCTCCAAACACCCGACGCTTGGCCTCGGCGACATAAGCATTGCCGGGTCCGACAATTTTGTCGACTTTGGGCACCACGCCGGTGCCATAGGCGAGCGCGGCCACCGCCTGTGCGCCGCCGATCGTGAATACCCGATCGACGCCCGCGATGGCAGCCGCCGCCAGAACCATCGGATTGCGAAGGCCATCCGGTGTCGGCGTCACCATGATGATTTCACCTACACCGGCGACCTTGGCCGGGATCGCGTTCATCAGCACCGACGACGGATAGGCGGCCTTGCCGCCCGGCACATAAATGCCGACACGATCCAGCGCACTGACCTTCTGGCCGAGCCGCGTGCCATCGTCCTCAACATAAAACCAGGACTCGGCGCGCTGGCGATCATGAAAACTGCGCACGCGCGCGGCCGCCTGTTCCAGAGCCTGTCGTTGCGCGGCGGGCAATTGATCACGGGCGCGCTCGAGTTCGGCTTTCGGCAACTCGAACGCGCTGGAGTCGGCCAGTTTCAGGCGATCAAAGCGCTGGGTGTAGTCGAGCAGCGCGGCATCGCCGCGCAAGCGCACATCGGCAATGATGTCGGCAACCACCCGTTCGAGGGCCGCATCTTGCGTCGGCTCATAAGCCAGCAAGCGCGCCAACCGGGCGCCGAAATCGGCGGACATCGAGTCGAGTCGGGTAATCATGCGGCAACGGCCGCTTCAATGGCCAGCAAAATCGGCTGCAAAGCCGCCGCCCGGGTCTTCAGCGCGGCCTGATTGACGATCAGCCGCGACGACACCGTCAGCACATCTTCAACCTCGACCAGGCCATTGGCCTTCAGGGTACTGCCGGTCGACACCAGATCGACAATGGCATCGGCCAGGCCGACCAGGGGCGCCAACTCCATCGAACCGTAGAGCTTGATGAGATCGACATGCACGCCCTTGCGCGCATAATGCTCGCGAGCGATGTTCACATACTTCGAGGCCACTTTCAGCCGGGCGCCGCGCCGCACCGCATTGGCGTAATCAAAACCGCGGGCGGTGGCGACACACATGCGACAACGGCCGATGCCCAGATCGATCGGCTGGTACAAGCCCTCGCTGCCGTTCTCCTGCAGCACATCACTACCGGTTACACCGAGTTCGGCTGCGCCGTATTGAACGTAGGTTGGCACGTCACTGGCGCGCACAATCAGCAGCCGCAAATCCGGATGATTGGTTGCCAGAATGAGCTTGCGGGTTTTGCTGATATCGCCTTGCACGTGAATGCCGGCGACCCGCAACAGTGGCAGCGCTTCGTCGAAAATGCGACCCTTGGAAATTGCCAGCGTGATCATTTGACTCGTTCTGCCTGACTCGTTCTGCCTGAATCGTTCTATTTGACTCGTTCTATTTGTGCGCCCAAAGCCAGCAATTTGGACTCCATTTTTTCGTAGCCGCGATCCAGATGGTAGATGCGCTCGATCGTGGTCTGACCATCGGCGACCAGGCCGGCAATCACCAGCCCCGCCGAGGCGCGCAGATCGGTGGCCATGACGACCGCGCCCGAAAGCTGCGACACTCCGCGCACCAAAGCGCGATTGCCGTCGATAGTGATGTCGGCACCGAGTCGCTGCATTTCGAGTACATGCATGAATCGGTTCTCGAAAATCGTCTCGGTGACCTGGCTGTTGCCTTCGGCGACGGTATCCAGCGCCATGAACTGAGCCTGCATGTCGGTGGCGAATTCCGGGTACGGCGCGGTAACGATATCAACCGCTAACGGACGATGGTTCATGTGCAGCGTTACCCAGTCCGCGCCGACTTCGATCCGGGCGCCAGCGGCCCTGAGCTTTTGCAGTGTCGTGTGCATCGATAACGGCGCCGCCGAGCTCAGGCGAACGCTGCCTCGGGTGGCGGCTGCGGCGCACAGGAAGGTACCCGCCTCGATGCGGTCGGGCATGACCCGATGACTGGCGCCGTGCAAGGCCGCGACGCCGTGAATACAAATTGTATCGGTGCCGGCGCCCTCGATGCGCGCCCCCATGGCGATCAGTGCATTCGCCAGATCAACCACCTCAGGCTCGCACGCCGCATTCTCGAGGATGGTCTCACCTTCGGCCAAGGTCGCGGCCATCATCAGATTTTCGGTCCCGGTCACGGTGACCATATCGGTGTGAATCCGCGCGCCCTGCAATCGCTGCGCCTTGGCGACGACAAAGCCATGCTCAATATGGATTTCGGCGCCCAGTGCTTGCAGCCCCTTGATGTGCTGATCCACGGGCCGCTGGCCGATCGCGCAGCCGCCTGGCAAGGACACCCGCGCTTCGCCGAACCGCGCCACCAGCGGACCCAGCACGAGTATCGATGCGCGCATGGTCTTGACGAGCTCGTAGGGTGCTTCCACCGAATTGATGCCCGAGGCCTGCAGAGTCACCTGGTCGAGGTGGCGCTCGTGTCGAACCCCCATTTGCCCCAACAGCTTCAGGGTGGTGACGACGTCTTGCAGTTGCGGTACGTTGGATAACTTCAATACGTCAGCGCTCAGCAAGCTGGCGCACAAAATCGGCAGCGCCGAATTCTTGGCGCCGGAAACGACGATCTCGCCCTTCAGACTCGCGCCGCCAATGATATTCAGTTTATCCATGATCAGGCGCGCTTGGCAGCGTATTCCGACGGCGTCAGCGTTTGCATGGACAGGGCATGAATCTCGGCCCGCATGCGATCGCCGAGGGCTGCGTAAACGAGCTGATGTCGTTGAATCAGCCGCTTACCCTCAAACAAGCCGGAGACAATCACCGCCTCGAAATGCTGGCCGTCGCCGCTGACTTCGAGCTGTTCGCAAGCGAGCCCTTCGGCGATGTAGGAACGAACGTTATCAGGAGTAACCATAGTGGTGTGGTCTCGGAACAATGAATGGAAATATTATCGCTTGGGGAACGCAAAGTAAGGGCAATTGCAGGGCAAAGTGCGGACCAGTGCGTTGCGCGCAGCCAATCTTGGCACTCTCAGTTGACCCGGACAGGCTCCCAGTGTGGTGTTTTACGCTAGTGTTTTACGCTGTGTCTTACGCTAATGACGCAACTTGTAGCCGCTGCGTAACATTTGCAGCCCGGTCGCAACACAGATGACCAGCGCGACGGCCACGATCATCAGGCTGATCCAGGGGGAAATGTCCGACGCACCGAAAAAACCATAGCGAAAACCATCAACCATATAGAAAAACGGGTTCAAATGCGACACCGTTTGCCAGAACGGCGGCAGCGAGTGAATCGAATAGAACACGCCGGCCAGGAAGGTCGCAGGCATGATGACGAAGTTCTGAAAGGCCGCGATCTGGTCGAATTTTTCGGCCCATATTCCGGCCACCAGTCCAAGTGTTCCGAGCAGTGCACTGCCCAACACGGCAAAGGCCACGATCCACGCCGGCGCGGCGAAACTGATCGGAACGAACCAAACCGTCACCAGAAACACGCCGAGGCCGACCACCACGCCGCGAATCATCGCCGCCAGCACGTAGGCCCCGAACAACTCCCAGTGCGACAACGGCGGCAGCAGCACAAACACGATATTGCCGGTAATCTTGCTTTGAATCAGTGACGATGAGGCATTGGCAAAGGCGTTCTGCAACACCGACATCATGACCAGACCCGGCACCAGAAAGGCCGAATAGGGAATTTTTTCGAACACCATGACCCGACCTTCAAAGGCCTGGGCGAACACAAACAGGTACAGCGCCGCCGTCAAGACCGGCGCGCCCACTGTCTGGACAATCACTTTGCCAAAGCGCGAAACTTCCTTGCGCAACAAGGTCGAGAACCCGGAACCGATTCGACTCATCCGCGACTCATTTCAATGTTGGTCGGCCATGATGCGCACGAACACATCCTCGAGGTCGGTGTGGGCGAACTCCATTTCTTCAATCCGCGCACCGGCCAGCCGTACTTCGGCCAAGATCGGCTCGACCTCGTCGTATTGATCGACCCGCAGTACATAACGACGCTGATTCTGGATATCCGGTTCGGCCAGCCGCGCCGACAGCGTCGTGGGCAAGTCGGCGCCTGACAGCTTGATCGTCAAACGCCCACCGGCAAAGCGCTTGAGCAACTTGCTGGTCTCGTCCATGGCCACCACGCGGCCACTCTTGAGCATGGCAATACGCTGGCACAACTCCTGCGCTTCCTCCAGATAATGGGTGGTCAGTACGATGGTGTGGCCCTCGGCATTCAGACGCCGAATAAAACGCCAGAGTGTTTGCCGCAATTCGACGTCGACACCGGCCGTCGGCTCGTCCAGCACAATCACCGGCGGCCGATGAACCAGTGCCTGCGCGATCAACACGCGGCGTTTCATGCCGCCCGATAGAGACCGCATGTTGGCATCGGCCTTGTTCGTGAGCTCAAGATTGGCAAGCAGCTCATCGATCCAGGCGTCATTCTTGCGCAAACCGTAATAGCCGGAGGTCAGACGCAAACATTCACGGACGGTAAAAAACGGATCGAACACCAGTTCCTGCGGCACCACGCCCAACGAACGCCGGGCGTCGCGAAACTGCTCGACCACGTCAAAGCCCAGAACCGACACTCGGCCACTGTTGGCACGCGACAGGCCCGCCATGACAGAGATAAGTGAAGTCTTGCCGGCACCGTTTGGGCCCAGCAAACCAAAGAATTCGCCCTGCTGAATTCGCAGGGAAACACCCTTTAGAGCTTCGAATTTTCCGTAGCGCTTGACTACGGATTGAACATCAATGGCGACCGGCACACGTAACCTTGGCAGCGAATCGGGGCAAGGAGCGGTCGAGCTGCTAAATCAGGCTCTCGACCCCGTAAAGGAGCGCCAGTTTACGCACATTCGGCGACAGGTTGCGACTGAGCAGGGTTTTCTCTGCCACTTCGGCCCTTCGGCGCAGGGCCAGCAACAGGGCCAAAACTGACGAGTCGAAGCTCGTCAGTGCCGTGCCGTCAATCACCAGCGGGCCATCGCCGGGCAAGGCCGATTCATATTGGGCCAACAGGTCAGCCGCATTGCCCGCCGTGACGGCCGCTGGCAGGGCAAGCGTTCGCTCGACGGCCATAGTCAGCCCTTTTTCTCGCCAGCGAACGACTTGTTCTTGTCGGACAAGCTTTGGATCAGCCCGTCGATACCCTTGTTGCTGACTTCCTGAGCAAACTGGTTGCGGTAGGTCTCGACCAACCAGACGCCCAGCACATTGAGGTCATAAATTTTCCAGCTATTGCCAGCCTTCTCGACTCGATAATCGAGCTGGATCGGATCGCCGCGCTTCGGAACCACCTCGGTGCGAACCACCACGTCCGACTCGCTGGCCTCAGCACGAAATGGCTTCATCCGTACCGATTGATCCCTGACCGCCGACAGAGCGCCGGAGTAGGTTCTCAGCAGCAGGATCCGGAACTCGGACATCAGGCGCTTTTGCTGCTCGGGCGTCGCCTGACGCCAACCGCGACCGACAGTCAGCGCCGTCATGCGCTCGAAATTCACGTTCGGCATGATGGTGGTGTCGACCAGATCGGACAGCCGCTTGATATCGCCGGCCTGAATGTCCTTGTCCTTGCTGATCTTGTCGATCGCATCGGTACTGATGGTCTTGATGAATTCATCGGCCGGCACGGCTGTTTGCGCCCATGCCGCCGTCACGCCGACCAGCGCCGGCGCAATCGACAGGCTGACAGCCGAAGACAGGCCGATCGCCAGTGACAGACCGGCTTGGCCCAGAGGCCTGCGAACCAGGTTCGAAATTGCGTTCAACGACATCTTGTTTTCCTTCCGCTTCCAAAAAAGTCGCAAGATTGCGACTCGTTCCTGCTGTTACCGAATCGATTAACGCATCAGCGCACTGCGGGCTGACAACCCACCCGGCGCTGTCCTTTTACGCCGACGGCGCCGTTCGCTTATTTGGCGATAGGGTGCACCTAGTCTTTCGGCTCGGGCGGATTGCCGTCATAGACCAGATTTCGGCGCCGCTGCAAATAGCCATCCCGAATAAAGCTGTATTTGTCGAGCGCGCCGCCCTCGATGAGCTTTTCAGCCGGCAGCAGCTTGGCGCGCGTCTCCACCAGCCGCACGGCTGTGCTGCTATTGCGAATCGCAATGTCGCTGACGCGGGTGATCGGATCGGTCGAATAATCGATCGGAAAGGCCACGCCGTCACGTAACGAAGAAGGTCCAAAAAACGGCAACACCAGGTAGGGGCCGCTGCCCAAGCCCCAACGACCCAGCGTCTGCCCGAAATCCTCGCGATGTTTCTCGAAGCCAAAACTGCTCGCGACATCGGCGACGCCAAAAAATCCCAAGGTCGAGTTGATGACAAAGCGCGACAGATCGCCGACTGCCTCGACGGGCTTGCCTTGAAGCAATTGATTCACTGCGGTCCAGACGTCCGCCACATTACCGAACATGTTGCTGAACACTTCGCGAACCCCCTCGTGCACGTTGTCGCTGTATGCACGGGCCACCGGTTTCAGGAACGCAGCATCGATGGTGTCATTGACCGCGAAAATTACGCGGTTCATGGGCTCCAGCGGATCATGTGCCACCCGGTTAATGCCGGCCGGCAAACTGGCGCAGCCCGAGGCCAACCATACCAGCGGCACGCATAACAGGAGCCCATTGAAGCGCCGCAGGAAGCGTCGCAGCGACCATCGGGCAATCAAGGCAGACCAGATCAAACTCATTTCTTCTCCGTTGGATTAACGTCAGTCGCTTTACCCTCGGCAGGCTTGCCCTCGGCCGCCTTGCCGTAGAGGAACTGGCCAATCAGATTCTCAAGTACCACCGCCGATTGCGTCATCTTGATGGTGTCACCGGCCGCAAAATTAGCGCTATCGCCGCCGGCCTCCAGGCCAATGTATAACTCGCCCAGCAGACCCGAAGTCAGTATCTTGGCCGAGGTGTCCTTCGGAAACTGATAGCGCTCGTCCATGGCCAGAACAATTTGCGCCTGAAAATTTTTGTTGTCGAAGCGCACTTCACTGACTCGACCCACCACCACACCGGCGCTCTTGACCGGTGCGCGTGCCTTCAAGCCACCGACGTTATCGAATTTGGCGTTCAGGGAATAAGTCGAGCTGGTCGAAAACGACAGCAAATTAGCCGCCTTCAAGGCCAGAAACAACAGCGCGAGCAGGCCGACGGCGACAAACAATCCAACCGCAAGGTCAACAGACTTTCTATTCATGAATTCCTACTTTCGACATCAATTGGTGAACATCAGCGCGGTCAACATGAAATCAAACGCCAATACCGACAGCGACGACGCCACCACCGTAGTGGTCGTTGCCCGAGACACCCCTTCAGGCGTCGGGTTGGCTTCATAGCCAACGAACACCGCAATAAACGCGCAGATAAATCCGAACACGATCGTCTTGATGACGCCATAGCCGAGATCACGGAACACATCGACGCCATTTTGCGTCTGCGACCAAAACGCACCGGCATCAATGCCGATCATTTCAACCCCGACCAGATAGCCGCCCAGTACACCGACCGCCGAAAAGATCGTTGCTAAGATTGGCAATGCAATCACGGCCGCCAAAAACCTCGGCGCCAAGACCCGAGCCAAAGGGTCGACGGCCATCATTTCCATGGCGGCCAACTGTTCGCCCGACTTCATGAGGCCGATCTCGGCAGTCAGTGATGTGCCGGCGCGACCCGCAAACAGCAACGCGGCTACCACGGGCCCAAGTTCACGTACCAGCGACAACGTAACCAAGAGGCCCAGCGCCTGTTCCGAGCCGTAACGCTGCAAGGTGTAGTAGCCCTGCAGCCCAAGCACAAAGCCGACAAACAAACCGGAGATCGCAATGATCGACAACGAATAGTTGCCGATGAAATGAATCTGATCGATCACCCAGCGCGGCCGCCGCAGGCAACCAAGCATCAACCAACACAAGCGCGCGAAAAAACGCGCAGCGTAACCCAAAGTATCCAGGCAACCCAACACCCAGGCGCCCAGCCCTTGCAAATTGGCCAGCATCAACTGGGCCTCCGACCGCTACGATCACCCAAGGTGGCGCCGAAATCCTCTTCCACGCTGACCGACGGGTAATGGAAACGTACCGGACCATCGCGTTCACCATCCAGAAACTGGCGCACCTCCGGATCGACGCTGGTACGCAGTTGCGCAGGCGTGCCTTCGCCGAGCATTTTGCCGACCGCCAGCAAATAAACGTAATCACAAATGGCAAAACTCTCCTGTACATCATGGGTGACCAGAATCGATGTCGCCCCGAGCGCATCGTTGAGGGTGCGAATCAGACTGGCAATCGTACCCAGTGAGATCGGATCAAGACCCGCAAAAGGCTCATCGAACATCAATAACGGCGGGTCCAGCGCGATCGCCCGTGCCAGCGCCACCCGGCGCGCCATGCCGCCCGAGATCTGCGACGGCATGAGTTTCGCGGCACCGCGCAGACCGACCGCATTGAGCTTCATGAGCACCAGGTCGCGGATCAATTCATCACTGAGGCTGGTATGTTCGCGCAGCGGAAACGCGACGTTCTCGAACACACTGAGATCGGTAAACAGCGCACCGAACTGAAACAGCATGCCCATTTTGCGACGGGCCGCGTACAGGCCATCGCGGTCCTGTGCATGTACGTCCAGGCCATCGAACATGACCTTGCCCGACTGCGGTTTGAGTTGACCACCAATCAATTTGAGCACTGTGGTTTTCCCGCAACCCGACCCTCCCATGAGTGCGGTCACTGAGCCGCGAGGAAACTTCATCGACAGGTTATTGATGATGTTTCGGTCGCGATATCCAAATCGGACTTGATCTATATGCAGAAAATCTTCGCTCAATCGAGGCTCAGTCGGGTGTAATCAAGCGAGGATTCTAACTTCCGCCGCACTAACCTGTTCCAGGGTACCCGAAACCACCAGCTTGTCGCCGACCTCGATCGCGGTATGCAGATCGAGATCAACCAGCCGTTTGCCCTTGCGCACTAAGGCACTCAGGCGCGCGCCATAGAGCTCGAGCGCGCTGATCGGCTGCCCGACCCAGGCATTGCCGGCGTTGATGCTGACCGGTCGCAAATGCATATCGGCGTCTTCGATCTGGTCGATATCCTGATCGTCGACGCCGTGAAAGAAACCCTGCAGCAGTGCATAGCGATTTTCGCGAATCTGATTGACGCGGCTCTGCACCTGGCCAATCGGCACACCGGCCAGGGCCAGGGCATGCGAGGCCAGCATCAGGCTGCCCTCGACGATCTCCGGCACGACCTCGGTTGCCCCGGCCGCGCGCAGTCGCTCGATATCGGCTTCATGAGCGGTGCGCACCAGCACCGGCAGGTTCGGCGCCAGTTGACGGACCAGATGCAACACCTTCAGCGCGCTCGCCGTATCATCGAAGGTAATGGCCAGCGCCCGAGCACGATGCAGGCCCACCGCCTGCAAGGTGTCGCGCCGTGTCGAGTCGCCGTACACCACCGACTCACCAGCGCCGGCAGCCTGCTTGACCCGATCGATATCGAGATCCAGCGCCATGAACGGCACCCGCTCGGCCTCGAGAACGTGCGCCAGGCCTTGGCCGCTGCGGCCAAAGCCGCAAATGATCACGTGTTGCTTGCGCGCCAAACTGCGCGAGGCAATGGTCTGCAATTGCAAGGAGCGCTGCAGCCATTCCTGGCCGGACAATCGCAGCGCGATCGTGCCGGACTTCTGGATCAACAACGGCGACAGCAACAACGATAACAACATGGCCGCCAATATCGGCTGCAACACCGCTTCGGGGACCAGTTGATTGCCCAGCGCCTGAGCGAGCAACACGAAGCCGAATTCGCCGGCCTGTGCCAGCCAGATTCCGGTTCGGATGGCGGTGCCGGTACCGGCGCCGAAGGCTTTAGCCAACAACATCACCAACGCGAACTTGATGACCACCGGGATCAACAGAAACAACAGCACGCGCGGCCAGGCGTCGACCACTACCTGCACATTCAACTGCATGCCGATCGCTACAAAGAACAGTCCCAACAGTACATCGCGAAACGGTTTGATGTCTTCTTCGACCTGATAGCGAAACTCGGTTTCGGCAATCAACATACCGGCGACGAAGGCGCCTAATTCCATCGACAGACCGGCCTTGGCGGTCAGCCAGGCAAAGAACAGGGTCGCCAACAAGACGTTCAAGGTAAACAGTTCATGCGAGCGCTGGCGCGCCACCAGATTGAACCAGGCGCGCATCAGGCGCGGACCAAAACGCAACAGAAAGATCAGCAACACCGCCGCCTTCAACAGGGCCAGCGACATGGCCGATAACCAATCGCCACCGGCAGCCAAAGCCGGTATCAGAATCAGCAGCGGGATGACGGCCAGGTCCTGGAACAACAGCACGCTGAACACGCGCTGGCCGTGTTCGGTTTCGAGTTCACGGCGTTCGGTCAAGAGCTTGCTGACCAGCGCGGTCGACGACATGGCCGCCGCGCCGCCGATCGCCAGAGCGGCCCGCCAATCGATCACTTCGCCCATGAAGTAGTTCAGCACCGCCGGCGGTACGACCACAAACAGGAACATGACCGCAACGATGGTGGTCGTGACCTGCGCGCCGCCCAAGCCGAACACCAGTCGACGCATCGACGTCAACTTCGTGAGGTTGAACTCCAGACCCAATGAAAACATCAGAAAAACAACACCGATCTCACCGAGGCTCTGCACCGCCTGTTGATCCGACGCGAGATTGATGGCGTGCGGCCCGAGCAATACACCGACGGCCAGGTACGCGACCAGCGGCGGCAAGTGAATCAGTCGCAAAAAAACCACCATCAGCACGGCAGCCGCCAGCAGGATCAGCGTGAGTTCGAGAGAGGAAAGCATTCAGCCATCTTATATACTCAGTGTATGAGTATTGTAGACAGAGCCGAATTGCCGAAGCGGGTGTTGCTGCGGGCACGACAAGTCATCGAGATTGAAGCGCAGGCGGTCAGCAATCTGAGCGCCAAACTGGGTGACGATTTTGTCAAGGCATGCGAACTGATGCTCGATTGCAAGGGTCGTGTGATTGTCAGTGGCATGGGCAAGTCGGGGCATGTGGCGCGCAAGGTCGCTTCAACCTTGGCTTCAACCGGAACACCGGCGTTTTTTGTGCACCCTGCCGAGGCCAGCCACGGTGACCTCGGCATGGTCACCGCAGACGACGTCTTCGTGGCGCTTTCAAACTCGGGAACGACCGAAGAGTTGCTGACCATCGTGCCGCTGGTCAAGCGCCTCGGCGCCAAGCTGATTGCGCTCACCGGCAATCCCGCTTCTGCGCTGGCACAATTGGCCGACTGCCATCTCGACGTGGCGGTCGAACGTGAGGCTTGTCCGTTGAACCTTGCACCGACCGCCAGCACGACGGCAACCTTGGCGATGGGCGATGCCTTGGCCGTGGCCTTGCTCGAGGCGCGCGGCTTTGGTGAAGAGGACTTCGCAAGTTCGCATCCGGGCGGCGCCATCGGCCGAAAACTGCTGACGCGAGTGAGCGACATCATGCGAACCGGTGACGCCATTCCGATCGTCGCATTGGGCACCCCGTTGTCCGAGGCGTTGTTGCAAATGACCCGCAAGCGCATGGGCATGATCATCATCTGTGGCGAGTCGCGGTCTCTGCTCGGCATCTTTACCGATGGCGATTTGCGCCGGCTGATTGAGCACGGCCGTGATATCCGCTCGTTGACCGTCGATGATGTCATGACCCGCGCACCGGTCACCGTCGCGGCCGATGCGCTGGCCAGTGCGGCTGTGCGTTTGCTCGAAGATCAACGCAAGAGTCAATTGGTGGTCACCGAGGTACGTGCCGGCAGGCATTGGGTAGTCGGCGCATTGCATGTTCACGATCTGTTGATCGCCAAGGTTGCCTGATGTCGGAGCAAGCGTCAGTCGATGCGCGCCTGGCTGACGTACGTCTTGCCAATGTACGCCTGGCCGACGCCGTATTGCGCGCAAAAGCCATTCGAATGCTGGTGCTCGATGTCGACGGTACGCTGACCGATGGCCGAATCTACATCGGTCCAGAGGGCGAAACCTGCAAGGCCTTTTCGGTTCATGATGGCTTCGGCCTGAACCTGCTGCGGCAAGCGGGTCTGAAACTGGCCATCGTGACCGGCCGCGAATCGCGCATTGTCGAGCGACGGGCGGCTGAGTTGAACTTCGATCGCGTGTTGCAGGGCGTCGCCGACAAAGGTGCAGCCCTGAAAAGCCTCGCGCAAACGTTCGGGTTCGGCGTGCAGGAACTGGCCTTTATGGGCGATGATTGGCCCGATCTCGCGGCGATGCGTCAAGCCGGTCTGGCGCTGGCCGTCGCCAACGCGACCCCGGAGGTCCTTGCCTGCGCCCATTGGGTCTCCAGCGCTTCGGGCGGCAACGGCGCGGTGCGCGAGTTCGCGCAATGGTGGCTGACCAGCACCGGTCAACTCGAGCGCTTGCGGCAAAAGTATCAGGCCATGAGCCAACAGCAATGAACAGCGGTCGCCTGTACGATCAGATGGCGGCGCTGATTTCGCTGGTGTTATTGAGCGTATTGGCGATGATGACCTACTACCTGGCCGAGTTTGCAGGCCGCGACGACGGCCTGAGCCGACCGCGCAAGGTGACACACGAGCAGGACTACTTCGTCGAACATTTCGCCCTGACCCGGCTGAACTCGGCCGGGCAACCGGCTTTCACATTGACCGCCGAACGCCTCAAGCATTTTCCGGATGATGATTCCACCGAGTATTTACTGCCGAAGTTGGTGAGCCTGGATCCGAGCAAACCGAAGATTACCTTGACGGCCAATCGCGGTCATTCGACCAGCGAAGGGGTTGAAACCCATTTGCACGACAATGTTGTCATGACACGAGCGGAGACACCGACCAACGAGCCTCTGAAGATCTCGACCGAGTATATTTTGCTGCTGTCCGACGACGATATCGCCCGTACTGACCGCTTTGTGACCATACTGAACGGCCCGTCGATCTTGACTGGCATTGGCATGGAATTCAATAATGCCTCCCGGCAACTCGAAATACGAAACCAGGTACGCGGAACCTGGGTGTTGCCCGAGAACAGTGCGAAAATCACACCATAATCATGAAAACCGGGTCCTCAGACGCGAAACGTTCGCCTATTGGTATTGCTAGTGCAACGGCAAGCGTTGCGCTGAGTCTGCTGTTGGCGTTGAGCAGCGCGCCGGCGCTGGCTGAAAAAGCCGACAAACAGAAACCGGTCAATGTCGAAGCGGACAAAATGCAATATGACGACATCAAACAAATCAACGTGTTCAGTGGCAATGTTCGCCTGACCAAGGGCAGCATCGTCATTACCGGTGACCGGGTAGTGGTCAAGCAGGACTCGGAAGGTTTTCAGCACGGTACCGCACTCGGCAATCCGGCCACCTTTCGGCAAAAGCGCGAAGGTGTCGACCAATATGTCGAAGGCTGTGGCTTGCAACTCGAATATGACGGCAAGAGCGAGATCGTAAAGTTTACCGACAAGGCGCAGCTCAAGCGCTACGAGGGCGATCGTCTGACCGACGAGGTCTACGGCACCACCATAGTGTACGAAAGCCTGTCAGAATTTTTTACCGTTGACAGCCAGACCGGCGCTAAACGCGAAATTCCGGGGCGCGTCAAAGTCATCATTCAACCAAAAGCCGAGGGTGAACCGATCAAGGTTGCGCCGGTCGTCAGTCGCAATGCCACGAACCTGAAGTCCGCAACTGCATTGGCTGGCAACAGTGGCCCGGCACAGGCGGCGAAATGTCGATGAAGCGCCCGCAAGTGTCGATGAACCGCCCGGAATGGCGCTCGTGAACGCCCCGCTTTCCGAAGCCGCCTTGGCCGCACAAGCCAACCAGCCCGGCAGCAGTCCGTTCGAGTTGCCGCTGCGTCGCGCCGTGCAGCCGAGTACGCTGGCCGTCATGCATCTGATGAAGGCTTACCATGGTCGACAAGTCGTCAAGGACGTGTCGCTGGAAGTCAGAAGTGGCGAGGTGGTTGGTTTGTTGGGCCCGAACGGCGCCGGCAAGACCACCTGCTTCTACATGATCGTCGGTCTGGTTCCTTCGGATGCCGGCAACATTGAATTGGACGGCAAATTGATCGGCCGGCTGCCGATTCACCGGCGTGCCCGGCTCGGCCTTTCGTATCTGCCGCAAGAAGCGTCGGTGTTTCGCAAACTGACGGTCGAGGAAAATATTCAAGCGGTTCTGGAATTGCAGCTTTCGGTTTCCGGCGCCGCCTTGTCGCGCGCAGCGGTTCAGAAACGGCTCGGCGAGTTGCTTGGCGAGCTGCAGATTGCCCACATACGCTCCAATCCGGCCATGTCGCTGTCGGGTGGCGAACGACGTCGGGTTGAGATTGCGCGCGCGCTGGCTTCGTCGCCTCGATTCGTTCTGCTGGACGAACCGTTTGCCGGCGTCGACCCGATCGCGGTCATCGAAATCCAGAGAATCGTGAAGTTTCTGAAGGATCGCTCGATCGGTGTGTTGATAACCGACCACAATGTGCGTGAAACTTTGGGTATTTGCGATCGTGCCTATATCATTAACGCTGGTACTGTTCTTGCTTACGGCCGTCCAGACGAGATCGTTGCCAACGAAAGTGTGCGACGCGTCTACTTGGGTGAGCATTTCCGGATGTAGCAAGCAACCTGACAAGCTGCACGAGAAATGTTGGCCGCCTGGGGCTGTTCGCCTAGCTGGCGGCCCCGACCTCGTCGGATCTGCGCGGGGAAATTGCCCGGCTATTTAGGATCCGATGAAACAAACGCTTCAGTTCCGACTTTCTCAGCATTTGGCGCTGACCCCACAATTGCAACAGTCGATCCGACTGCTGCAGCTCTCTACGCTCGAGCTGAATCAGGAGATTGAGCAGGCACTCAGTGATAACCCGCTGCTCGAGCGGATTGACGATCCGATGGACGGGGCCCTGCGAATTCTGCCCAACGGCGGCCTCGAAACGCCGCGCAGCAGCGACAGCGGCGCCGACCAGTCATTCGCCAGCAGCAGCAACTCCGACGAAAATCGCGCCACCGACGAGCCAACCGCCAGCGGCACGGACCGTGACAACGATGCCCCCGATTGGGATAACAGCGCCGCCATGGACGGCTTCTCGGATCATTCGGGCCGCAAGCGCGGCGACGAGGACAACGAGGAGAACAACTACTTGCAGATGGCCTCGGCGGGTATCTCGCTACGAGACCACCTGAGCGCCCAATTACGTTCGCTGAACTGCTCGCCACGCGATCGCGGCCTGGTCACCGTGCTGATCGATGAGGTCAATCCGGACGGCTATTTGCAGCTCGAGATCGAAGACCTGCGCAGCATCGTACCCAGTGAGCTCGAGATTGAAGACAGCGAGTTGAATACCGCGTTGCACTTGCTGCAAAGCTTTGATCCGGTCGGCGTCGGCGCCCGCAGTGTCGCCGAATGCCTGCAATTGCAATTGGCGGCACCTCGCATGCAAGTCGAGCATCCGGGCAAATTGCTCGACATCACCCGACAACTGGTGCGTGACTATTTACCTTTGCTGGCGGCCCGTGATTTCGTCAAGCTCAAGCGTGCGCTGCGCTGTGACGACGATATGCTGCGGGCCGCCCAGCAATTGATCAAATCCCTGAACCCGAGGCCCGGCTCGCAGTATTCGTCCGACGAATCGAACTATGTCATCCCGGACGTCATCGTCAAGAAGACTCGGCAAGGCTGGCAGGCCGTGCTCAACGCCGATGTCATGCCCAAGCTGCGCATCAACGACATGTATGCGCAGATTCTCAAACGTAACCGTGGCGCCAATGGGGCTTTAGGCGGGCAACTGCAAGAAGCGCGCTGGTTATTGAAAAATGTTCAACAGAGGTTTGACACAATCCTCAGAGTGGCGCAGGCTATCGTTGAACGTCAACGTTCTTTCTTCTCGCACGGGGCAGTCGCCATGCGGCCGCTGGTGTTGCGCGAGATTGCCGATGCCGTTGGGCTTCACGAATCAACCGTCTCTCGGGTAACCACGCAGAAGTTCATGCTGACACCGTACGGAACCCTCGAACTGAAGTATTTTTTCGGTAGTCACGTTTCCACTGAGTCGGGTGGCGAGGCGTCAAGCACCGCCATTCGTGAACTGATCAAGCAACTTATCGCCACGGAGGACACCAAAACCCCACTATCTGATAACCGAATTGCCGAACTGCTGGGCGCACAGGGAATCATGGTTGCACGACGAACCGTCGCAAAATATCGCGAAGCCTTGAAGATCTCTCCGGTAGCCCAACGCAAGGCCCTTTAGCTTAATCTGAGTTGTAACGCTTACACACAGGAGTAGAGGATGAATCTATCGATCAGCGGACATCACCTGGCAGTAACCCCCTCCATGAGAGGGTATCTCGTTCAGAAGCTCGACCGAATACGACGACACTTCGACCAGGTAATAGATGTGAATGCGGTTTTATCCGTTGATAAGCTAGAACAGAAAGCCGAGGTGACGATCCACGTACGCGGCAAGGAAATTAACGCCCAGGCCGTCAGTCCCGACCTGTATGCCGCCATCGATGTGCTCATCGATCGACTCGACCGACAGGTGCTCAAATACAAAAGCAAGCGGCAAGCACACGGCCACGTGCCGCTGAAACGCGCTGAGTTGGGCGAACTCGCCAACGATGCCTGAGTTACCAGGCGCCCGCTGCGCCGCGCGCATTGCGGATTCGGCGGGTGCCAAAACGCTTGAAATCATTCTGGAAAATCGAGTTGGTCGGCCAAACCACCTCTCTGCATTCCAACAATGTGAAATTTGCTGCATTGCCGCAAGTTTAGAAGCTTTGCCCTAGTTCCCAACCGAAGTTGTTTGCCTATAATCGCGGCGTCATCAATTTTTGCAGCGCGTCATGAACGCTCTTCCGGGGCGCAGTGACGGTGAATACACCGATGAATCAGATTGCCCGACTATTGCCGCTATCCAATGTGGTGATCGACCTTTCGATCACCAGCAAAAAGCGTTTGTTCGAGCAGGCCGGTCTGTTGTTCGAAAATAATCACGGTATCGAACGCGGCAAGGTTTTCGATTCCCTGTTTGCACGCGAGCGGCTTGGATCGACGGGCTTGGGCGAAGGCGTGGCGATTCCGCATGGCCGTATCAAGGGCTTGAAGGAAACACACGCTGCGCTCGTGAAGTTACAAACCCCGATTGCCTTCGATGCGCCCGACGGCGAGCCGGTCAAGCTGCTGGTCTTTCTGCTGGTGCCCGAACACGCCACCGAGCAGCATCTGGAGTTGCTCTCCGAGCTCGCCGAACTGTTGTCGGACAGCTCGATTCGCGATGCCTTGATGGCCTGTGATGACGCCGGACAATTGCTCAAGATATTGTCCGTCTGGGAACCTTTTCGGCCAGCCGCATAAGAGGGTGTCAACACTATGCCGGTCACCGTATCCGAGTTGTTTAGCGCCAACCGTGATGAACTTTCACTGTCGTGGATCGTTGCGGCCGGCTCCGACCGGCAATTGCCCGAGAACATCGCCGAACCCGCCGATCTGATCGGGCATCTGAATCTGATTCACCCAGGCCGCGTCCAGGTCATGGGGCATGAAGAAATAGCCTACCACGACGGATTGGCAGACGCTCGACGCAGTGCGGTCATCCATGACCTGATGGCCGGCAAGCCGCCGGCGATTATCGTCGCCGAAGGCTTGAGTGCTCCGGAAAACATGGTGGCGCTGTGTCAGCGCGAAGGCTTTCCGATGCTGGCCACTCCGCTGCCATCGGCCCGGGTCATCGACCACTTGCGCGGCTGGATTTCGCGCACCGTTTCCGAACATACGGAAATGCATGGCGTGCTCATGGACGTACTCGGTATGGGTGTCCTGATCTCGGGCGAATCGGGCCTGGGTAAAAGCGAATTGGCGCTGGAGCTGATCAGCCGCGGTCATGGCCTGGTCGCCGATGACGTCGTCGAGATCACGCGGGTAGGACCGAATTTTCTGGAAGGTCGATGTCCCGGCCTGCTGCAAAACCTGCTCGAAGTTCGCGGCCTGGGCTTACTCGACATACGAACCATTTTTGGTGAAACCGCCGTTCGGCGCAAAATGAAGTTGCGGCTGGTGGTGCATCTGATTCGGCGCAGCACGATGGAAAACGAATACCAACGACTGCCACTGGAAGCGCTGACGCAAGATATTTTGGGGGTGTCGGTGCGCAAGGTGGTGGTGCCCGTCGCGGCCGGGCGAAATCTCGCCGTCCTGACCGAAGCGGCCGTGCGCAGTACCATTCTGCAGCTCAGGGGCATTGACACCACCAGCGAATTTATCGCCCTGCAAAACCAGGCGATTCGCGCACAGTCCTGATGGTGGACTGCTAACAGATACTGGTCTGCTGGCTGATGGTGCTCTGCTGACAAATTATGGTCTGTTAACGCGATTTCAGGCTTGGCTCTACAATAAGTTGATGCGAGCTGTACTTATTACCGGTATCTCCGGCTCCGGCAAGTCGATTGCCTTGAATGTCCTCGAAGACGACGGCTACTACTGCATCGATAATCTGCCGGCGCAGTTTTTGCGCGACGTTCTGCAATCACTCGATGCCGCCGGCTTGCAGAAGGTTGCCGTGTCGATCGACGCCCGTAGCGGCCACTCGGTCGGTGACTTGCGCGCGATCATTGCATCGATCTCGATCGAGGATCGCGACATCAAGGTATTGTTCCTGAATGCTCGCACCGAAAATCTCGTGCAACGCTATGCCGAGACACGCCGCCGTCATCCGATGTCCGGGCAGCCCGGCGAAGCCGATGGCATTCGTACCTTGGAAGAATCCATCGATAGTGAACGCGAATTGATGGCGCCACTGCAAGAGATTGGTGTGGCACTGGACACCAGTGATTTACATCCGAATGTCTTGCGCCAATGGGTTCGAGATGTCGTCGGCAGCGAGCGCGCGGCGCTGACCTTGTTGTTCGAATCATTCGCCTACAAACAAGGGGTACCGTTGAACGCCGACCTGGTGTTTGACGCGCGCTGCCTGCCCAATCCGTTTTACAACAAGGAATTGCGGGCGCTGACCGGATTGGACGCGCCGGTGGCCGCATTTTTGTCGCAGATTCCCGCCGTCGGCCGCTTTGTCGACGAGATCGACCGTTTCCTGCAAAACTGGGTGCCGTTTTATATTCAGGAAAATCGCAGCTATCTGACGGTCGCGGTCGGTTGCACGGGCGGACAACATCGCTCGGTCTATTGCATAGAACAATTGGCGCTGCGCTTTCGCCGAAGCGAAACCGTCCTGGTACGCCATCGTGCCCAGGCGGCGCGAATTCTTAAAGCCGCCTGAGCACGCACTCCGACGTTCAAGCTGAGTAAAAGCCCCGTGTCTCAAATTGCTGACATCCTGCTGCGATTGCCGATCTTTCCGCTCGGCACGGTACTATTTCCCGGCGGCCGTCTGCCACTTCGCGTCTTCGAGACACGCTATATGGATATGGTGCGCAGTTGCATGCGCGATAGCTCTGCGTTCGGTGTGTGCCGAATTACCGACGGCGGCGAAGTCGGCCAACCCGCCGAACATGAGCCGATTGGCTGTCTTGCCCGAATCGCCGATTGGGACATGACCCAGCCGGGGGTGCTGCAAATCAGAGTGATCGGTGATCGCCGATTTCGGATCAGCGAACGCAGCATTGAGAAAGACGGATTGATTGCGGCCGAGGTTGCATTGATCGCCGATGACACCCTCGTCAGCGTGCCTGAAGACCTCGAGAATTGCGCAGCCCTGCTACGCAAGATCCTGATTGATCTGGAATCCAAGGAAGCCAACGCCGACGAACGACTGATCGCCTCGCCGTATCAATTCGACTCCTGTGCCTGGGTATCTAACCGTTTGTGCGAGTTGCTTTATATTCCAATGAGCGCCAAGCAAAAATTGATGGAGCTCAACGATCCGGTGGCGCGACTCTCGCTGGTGCAACAATTTCTGCAGCAGCGCAAGGTTCTGGAGTAACTCTGGGGTAACTTAAGAATCTGGTCTCGCACCAGGCTCTGGCGTCAGGGCGCGAAGCAGTGATTTGACCGGTTTTGGTAGTGCCGCTGCGGCCACATCGCGCAACGCCAACCACGATACGGTTGCTTCGGCCACCTGCGTCAGAGATGGTTCGGCCACCCGCGTGGGTACGCCGGCAAGACTCAGCGGGTCAATTCGCATCGGCAATAGGTTGAGCCTGAAATGCGTGAAGCGATGCTCGAAGCCGGCCAGCAAGTGTTGCTTGCCGATCGCTAATCCTTGCTGTTCAAGCCAACGCCTGACTTCATTCATCGACGCTTCGCTGCACCCTTGACGCTCGAACTCCGGCCGGCTCAGTGGCAGCTCGGGCAAACTCCAAAGTCCACCCCAGATACCGGATGGGGGCCTCTTCAGCAGCAGAACTTGGTCGGCGCGCGCGATGATCAGTAACAGGGCATATCGTTCAGGCACCGCCGCGCGCGGCTTCGACGCGGGTATCAACGCGATCTGATCGCGGAGCGTCGCGACGCAGCTCGAGGCGACGGGGCAGGTTGAGCATCGCGGCTTGCTGCGGGTACAGACGGTTGCACCAAGATCCATCAGCCCTTGCGTGTAAGGCTCGATGGCCTGCTGCGGCAGCTCGCGCTCGGCGATCGCCCACAAGCGCTTTTGCACGGCCGCGTCGCCAGGGTAGCCAGCGATTCCGAAGTGCCGCGCCATGACGCGTTTGACATTGCCATCGAGGATCGCCTCAGGCACGCCAAACGCCAACGCGCAGATGGCCGCCGCTGTCGACCGACCAATACCGGGCAAGGATTCCAGCCGGTGGCGATCGGCCGGGAATTGACCGCCAAACTGCTGCACTACCTGCTGGGCACAGCGATGCAAGTTACGCGCCCTCGAGTAGTAACCCAGCCCGCTCCACAACTGCATGATTCGATCGAGCGGCGCCAGAGCAAGCCGCTCGACGACCGGAAATTCGTTCATGAATGTTTGATAGTACGGAATCACCGTCGCAACCTGGGTCTGTTGCAACATGATCTCCGACACCCAGATGCGGTAGGCGTCGCGGCTGCCCTGCCACGGCAAGTCGTGGCGACCCGATTGTTTTTGCCAGTCGATGACGCGCGCACTAAAACTGGCGGTCAGAAGTGCTCCGGCGTTTCCGTGGGAGGGTGTCGGCTCGCTCAAGGCTCCAGGACGACGCCCAACTCCTCGACGAGGTCTCGCACCCGGGCCGGCTCGGGCATTGGCATTGGCATTGACGTAGCCGCAGCGACAGCAGCAGCAGCAGCAGCGGGCGGGATGCTCGAGGCAGCCATGTGCATCGGCTCCGACAGCAAGGAGATGACCTGATGACTCAGATCTTCAAACAAAGCCAGTTGTTGCTCGACCTCGGTACGTTGCTCGTCGAGTTCGGTGATTCTGCCCTCGAGGCTGTCGCTGGCATCGAGCACCCGGCGCACGGACTCGAGGCGACGACGCAACTGCGTCTGATATTCGCGAACCTGACCCTCGATCGGGGACGCAACCGCACGCAGCCAGGTTTCGATATCTCGCGAGGCCGAATCGTAGATGTGTCGGATGCGCGAGGCAATTGATTCGAAGAACCGTCGCATGACCACAAATTTCTCGGTCGTGATCAACGTCAGCGCGCCAAATTGAGTACGCGATTTTTCAGCCAGCCGTTCGACTTCATCGCTATAGCGTCGCGTCGAAAAGACCAGCGGCACACCCAACGAAAGTCCGTGTTCGGCACTGAAGGTCTTGTACATCGCGTTCATCAGGCTGGAGACCTGATCGATCTCGGATGAGACGCGGTTGAAGTCGCCCTGGACGCTGGTAATCAGACTGTCCATGCCGTCGCGAAGCCCGAGCGAAAAATTGCTCGAGCCCATTTCTTCGCGGGCCTTGCGCACATGACGTTTGAGTTGGTCAAGACTCACCATCGAATACATCTGCTCGGCATGCCGGGTCATGACCGTACGCATGGCCTGGAAATGCTTGAGGCTTTTGTCGAAATCACCACGCTCCTGACGAATTCGGGCAGCCATCATGGAGACCACCGAGGAGTTCTTGCCGCGCAAACTGTTCAACTCGAATAACTGCTCAACGACACTGCGTCGGCGCGATTGCAGCACCGAATGCGCAACGCCGTGAATGTCATCAAAGCCGCGTTCGACATGTTCGCGGGTTACTTGTTGCTGGCGATAAACCAGATCTTCCGAGAGCGCAAACTCAAGCTGCTTGATGCGGCTTCGAATCAGCATCGCGGGATCATTCTGAACCTTCGCGACCAGACCCTTTTGCGCCGACACCGGGTAAATGCGTTCGGCCGGAATGCCCAGGGTCTCGGCGACCGAACCCACCTGAGACAGGATTTCGTGGTCGATTTCGGCTTCACTTCGAAGCTCATCCCAAAGACCGTCGATCTTGTTCAGAACCACCAGACGACCGCTCTGGTGGGTCTTGGAAATATGGTCACGCCAGATATCGATATCGGTGCGCGTCACGCCGGCATCGGCCGCCAGCACGAACAACACCGCATCGGCATTGGGAATGATGTTCAAGGTCAATTCGGGCTCATTGCCGATGGCGTTCAGGCCCGGCGTGTCGATGATGACCAGGCCGCGTTCCAGCAGCGGATCCGGAATGTTCACAATCGCATGGCGCCAACGCGGCACTTCGATGCGCTCGTGCTGATCCGGCATCACGCCGGAGCCTTTGTCCTCGGGGTCATAGAAGCCGAGCAGCGTTGCTTCTTCGATGCTGACTTTTTTGGTTTCACGAACCGCCTCGAAGGCAGCCGAAACACTTTCAACATCCTCAACATGAATCGCGATTTCATGCCACTCCGACAACGTGTTGCGCAACTCGGTCATCGAGACGTCGCGCAGTCGGCTCTCGATCGGCAACAAGCGAATACAGTTGGTCTGCGTCGCATCGTACATGAGCTCGGTCGGACACATGGTGGTACGTCCGGCCGACGACGGCAGGATGCGTTTGCCATAACCGGCAAAGAACAAGGCGTTGATCAGTTCCGACTTGCCGCGCGAGAACTCGGCGACAAAAGCGACCGACATCCGGCTGTTGCGCAGACGCGCCTGAATGTCCGCCGCACGAGCGCTCAGACTGGGATCCGACAGTTGATTTTCGTCCAGCCAGTTCGTGAAGCGTCCGAACGATTCGCCCAGATGCTTTCGCCAGCCAGCGTACTCCAGAACCCGAGCATCCAGAGAAACGGGAGAGACGGGAGAGACGCTTCTTGACTCCATCTGCATTCAAATTCACTCTTCAAAGATACCGTTAGACTCTATCACAGCAAGCGTGAGCCACACCTGCCTGACGCGGTCCTTTACACAACGAAACCGGGGCAGCCGATCGAAGGTCAGCTATCACACTTCAGCGGTCGATGGGCATCAAGGTTGACAAGATTAACGCTGACAGACGGGACAATAAAAACTCGCGCGCTGTTGCTGACGGATCAGACGGATCGGTGTCGCACATTGCATACACGGCTGGCCAGCTCTCGCATAGACCAGAGCCTGCGACTGAAAATAACCTTGTTGTCCGTCGCTGCCGACAAAATCACGCAGGCTCGAGCCACCGCGCTCGATCGCCACGCTCAGGGTGGCGCGAATCTCGGCGGCCAGTCGATCGTAACGTTTGCGCGACACCCTGCCGGCGGCAATGGTCGGACGAATGCCAGCTCGAAACAAGGACTCGGACGCGTAGATATTGCCGACCCCGACGACCGCATGACCGGCCAGCAAAAATTGCTTGATGCTGAGCGCCCGTCCGCGTGATCGTGCATACAGCAAGGCACCGTCGAAATCGGCCGACAGGGGCTCGACGCCCAGCGATGCCAACAAGGCATGTGAAGTGACCGGACCGGTCTCGAGCGCATGCCAATGGAGCGATCCGAATCGGCGCGGATCATGATAACGAACCACGCCGTGATCGAAGACCAGATCGACATGATCGTGGGCGCGCGCCGGCTCACGGGGATCAACCAGCCGCCAACTGCCGGACATGCCCAGATGCGAAATCAAAGTACCGGTGTCAACGGTCAACAGCAGGTACTTGCCGCGCCGCCCCACCGACTGAATGACTTGACCGGCCAGGTGCTGCTCCAGTGCCGGTTCGATCGGCCAGCGCAACCGCCGCTCACGCACAACGATCGAGCGCAGCGACCGTCCGGCTAGTTGAGTTTGCAGACCGCGACGAACCACTTCGACCTCGGGCAGCTCAGGCATCAGGTACGAACCGGAGGGGCCACTGGCGAAGACCGAATAGCGGTTATTCGAGGGGTTCTGTTGCCCGGGAGCGCAAATCGACCTAACATGACGCCATGATAGCGCTCAAAGCCCCCACGCCTCCCGAGTCCGCCGAATCAGCGCACGCAAAATCGGAAATCCAATCGCCGACGATTTCGGCCCGGCGCGGTTGGCGATCTGCGCGCCTGTTGGCCTTCGCGCTGTCCTGCAGCTTTACCGCAGCGGCGCTGGCACAAGGCACCGGCCCATCGCCGTCGGCCACGCCGCGCGAGCGTCGCCAAATCGACAACGAAGAGAAAGCGCCGGCTATCTATCTGTCGCGCGACATCATGTTTCAACTGCTGGCGGCCGAAATCGCGGTGCAACGCGGTCAGGCCGGTAATGCGGTCGCAACCTACACAGCCCTGGCTAAATCGACCCGTGACCCGCGCCTGGCGCGTCGCGCGACCGAATTAGCCCTCAACGAACGCTCGCTCGAGCGGGCCTTGCAGGCCGCCCAGCTTTGGTACGAGTTGGCTCCTGACTCCAGCAATGCCGCCCAAACCGTTGAAGCGCTCTGGATCTCGAGCAATCGCTTCGAAGATGCCGAACCGCTGGTAGCCGCGCGACTGACCAAGGCGCGCGCCGATAAAACGCTGCCAGTCACCTACCAACAGTTGCAGTCGCTATTGTCGCGATCGACCGACAAAGCCGGCGCACTGGCTTTTATCGAACGGCTGTCACAACCGGACGAGCGAGTTCCTGAAGCGCGGCTGGCGGTCGCCGGTATTGCAGCCGAGGCCAAACAGTTCGATCGGGCCGCCGCTGAAGCGACGGTAGCGATGAATCTTCGTGCTGACGATGCCCAGACGGCCGTCACGGCCGCGCAATATGTGCAGCAATCGACACTGGGCGCGGGCGGTGCCGTTCAATTGCTGGCGGGATTTCTCGAGAAACAACCGAAAGCCGTCGAAGCTCGTTTTGCTTATGCCCGACTGCTGGCCGCTGACGGCAAGACCACGCCGGCACGCGAGCAAATGGAAATCGCGCTCAAGCAGGAGCCCGACAGCCCGGCGATTCTTTATTCGATGGCGCAACTTGCCTACCAACTCAAGCAACCGACGGTCGCCGAAGGCTATCTGCAACGCTATGTTGCGTTACCAGCCTCGGTGCAGCGCGACAACGTACCGGCTTACTTGTTCCTCGCGCAGATTGCGGAAGAGGCCAAACAACTCGAGCAGTCGATTGGCCACCTCGAGCAGATCAAGAGCGGTGACCAATTCATCTCCGCCCTATCGCGGCGCGCGCTGTTGATGGCGCGTTTGAAACGAGTCGACGAAGCGCGCCAGCTCTTGCGCAACACCAACGTGAGCACCGCACGCGAGCGAAACTTGTTGACCAGTGCCGAGGCTCAGGTCTTGCGCGAAGTACAGCTTTACAAGGAAGCGTTCGAGCTGCTCGATGAATCGCTGCAAACGAACCCCGACAATCCGGAACTGATCTACGACCATGCCATGGCGGCCGAAAAGATAGATCGCATCGAGGTCATGGAGACCAGTCTGCGCAAGCTCATCGGCATGCGCCCGGATTATGCACACGCCTACAACGCGCTCGGCTATTCGCTGGCTGATCGAAATCTGCGGCTCGACGAAGCGCAGGTGCTGATCGAAAAAGCGCTCGAGTTATCACCCGAAGACCCGCACATCATCGACAGTATGGGTTGGGTGTTATACCGCAAGGGCAATCTCGAGAAAGCCATCGAGTGGCTGGAGAAGGCCTGGGCGGTACGCCCCGAAGTCGATGTCGCTGCCCATCTGGGCGAGGTGTTGTGGAAGGCCGGCAAGAGCGCCGAAGCGCGCAAGATCTGGCAGGATGCGCAGCGCCTGGATCCCAACAGCGACACGCTCAAAGAGACTCTGGGCCGCTTAAACGTTGCGCTTTGAAGCGACCACCACAAAGCGCATGCCGAAGGATCGTGCGAACAATTTTTCCAACGGTCGAGCCAATAAGTTCAGCGGCGCCCGGTAGGCGGCCGAGGGCAAGAGCTGGTTGCGAAATACCTGAACGTTGGTAAAGCCGGCCGCTTCGCAGAGTTTTTTGTGATCCGCCATGCAACCCGGTAATTGGGCGTAATGTTTGTTCATGGCGTGAATCAAAACCAATCGTCCATTGGCCTCGAGCGTCTCATAAACCGATCGATACGATCGTTCGACCACCGAGTAATCGGTCGTTACAAACGGCGTAATGCTCTGGCAAATGATGTTCGGAAACGACCCCAGGCCAGCCTGCCCTATTTGCGTGGCGTCGACCTGATGAGCATTCAGGCCCTGACGTAACATGTGCGTGACGAAAAATTCGGCGTAGTCCGAGGAAACCACCGTGCGCCCCATATTGATCAGCAACTCGGTGATCTGGCCGACGCCGGCGCCCAACTCCAGCACCTTGCCCGGCACCAGGTGGTTCGACAACAAAGACCAGATGACCTCGTCCTTGGCGGCCTGGCGTTTCGCTATCGAAAGCCAGGTATCAAGTAGTTCCGGGACGTAGACGTCCGGCCGGTATTCCCGCTGATCAGCGCTCACGATGCAATCAAGCCTGCAAATGGCCAGCCGCGATCTCGCCCGGATTAAAGTCGGTCAACCGCACTGCCGCTTCGAAACCGTAACGCGCCGCCAGTGCCGCCTTGGCCTCCGCCAGAATCGGCGGGCGATGCGCGAGGTTGTGCGAATCAGTCGCCACGACATGAGCCAGTCCGGCATCCAGAATACGCAACGAGGTCTCGAGCGCTGAGTTACCGAAGCGACCGCACACCGAGGCGGCCGTCAGTTGCAGCAGGCACCCTTCGTTCACAAACGGCGTGATCTTCTGAAGGTTGCGCATGACGTCCTTGTTGCGCTCCGGGTGCGCGATCATCGGGGTCACGCCGCGCTTCAGAAAATATTTGACGGCTATCATGGCGCCGACCGGGATTTGTCCGTCCGGGAATTCGAGCAACATGACGTGCATGCCCTTGTGCTTGCCCAGAAACGGAATTTCGTCGGTCTCGAGCAGCGCCAGGGAATCGGGCAGCAAATGGACTTCAGCACCCAGCTTGACCTCCAGCGCGATGCCCTCGTCCAGCAAGGCTTGCCGGAACTCGACAAACACGGGCTGCAGCACGCTGCGCAAGTTGTTCCAGCGACCCGGATACAAGTGCGGCGTCAGCACCGCCGCCTTGATGCCGTTGGCACAGGCTGCGCGGGCCAGATTCAAGGCCGCAGACATATCGGGCGCGCCGTCATCAACACCTGGAAGATAGTGACAATGCAGATCAATCATGGTGTTCATTCTATCTCCTTAGCCCTCGGTTGCTGGCGCGGTATTTCACACCCTCCTAGCACCGCTCGATACAAGGCAACCAGCTTCTCGCCCTCCTGGTCCCAGTTATAGCGACTGAGCACCGCTTTGCGGCCATTGCTACCCATCCGCTCGGCCTCGGCAGGATGATCGCGCAAGTACTGAATGGCAGCGGCGATGGCGACGGGATCCTGCGGATCAACGCAGATTCCGCAATCGGCCTGCTGCACGATCTGCTGGTAATACGGAATGTTCGAGCTCACGACCGGAATACCGGCCGCCATGTATTCGAACATCTTGATGGGTTCGGCGATCAGATGTGAGCTGGTCGGGTAGAGCGTACACAGGCCGGCGAAACTGGTCGCGAGAATCTCGCGAATCTGCCCGCGCCCTACCCAGCCATGATTTTCGACCAACGACCAACCGTCAACCCTTTGAATCTCTTCATACTCGCGCGGGTGCATGAACTTGCCCGCCAACTGCAGCTTCAGGTTCAGTCGGGGAAGCGCCTCGACCAGTTCGAAAATGCCGCGAATTCGCGACACGCTGCCGACGTAGGCCACCTTCTGTCGCTGCTGCCAAGGCAACGCATCACTGCCCTGCGCCAACTCGTCCAGAAACGGAAAGTTACCGACTACCACGGTGCGCCGGGCTGAAGCCTTGAAAATCTCACCCAGGTACGGAACCGCCGCCACCACCGCATCAAATCGACGCGCGCCAAAGATTTCAACCGCTCGGGAAATCAACGAGACCGGTTTGCGAATCGACGGATGAATCCACTGCTTGTGCATCACCACGCCGGCGAGGTCTTCGTGTACATCCATGATGACATGATGGCCGCGCGCCTTCAGCCAAAGTGCGTAAGGAATCAGTTCGGGATCATGAAAATGATAGAGATCGGCCATGCACTGCCTGGCCCGTGACATCGCTTCGTATCCCAACTTGAACATACGCGATATTTCGCCGCTGCCCGGTGTCGGCTGTAGCGCATGGGTGGTAATGCCCATGGCGCTCATCTCCTGAACCTCGGCCGGGGTCGCCGGGATAACCAGGTGGGCATCGAATCCGGCGCGCGCCAATGTCGCCAATTGCTTGCGCACAATGCGAATCTCGACCCCATTGTGCACCGAGGAAATATGACAGACACGGGCATGACAGACGCGGGCGTTCACCGGTAACGAAACCCCTCGATGGCGCGCTGTACGATGTCGGTCGCGTTATGAATCGAAGAGCGCCATTGTCGAGGGTGCGTCAAGATCCCCAGGGGACTGTCGCCGTGCTTGAAATGCGCGAGCGGCGGGTTCGGTTTCCACCAGAACGGCGCAGGATAATCCGACACATAGGACTTCATGGGCTGCACCAGCGCAGCGTCGTACGTCTCGAAATCAATGCCGATCTGATCGCGAAAGGACTGATCCGCGAGCAGCGCATGATTCATCAGTCCCAGGCGCCGATTGATCCAGTCGCCGTGCGAACAGACCAGTCGCATGGGCAAGCCAAAGCGTTGCCGCAACTCGGTGATGTTGGCGGCGAACAGGGCGTGAATCTCCGGCATCCGCGCCTCGATTTGGGCACGGCTCAACAGGCGGTGCTGCTTGGCAAAGCTGGCGATCTCTTCGAAGTGATAACTGACATGAAATCCGCGCTCTGCGACCGTGCGCACGACGCGCGAATTCAGGGTGGCCAAGCGGAAAAAATAACTGGCGCCGGCCTTGAACTCATATTCAATTTCCGCCGTCAACAGCATTTGAGTCGGGTCGGTATCAACATCGTGTCGCAACACCAGCAGTTTCTGATTCGCCAGTGACGACTGTTGAGACTGTTGAGACTGTTGAGACTTCGATTGGACGATGGCCGCCCAGTCCTCAACCGAAATGATGCGATAACCGTGTTCAACCGCGCAGGCCAGCATCGAGCGGTACTCGGCCAGACGGTGCGGCATCAGAAAGTCCTGATGAATTCGCCAGAACGCGGTCCGTACCTTGCCGAGCGAACCGATCACTGGCGTAGAGGTCGAATCCATACCGTCGCCCGATCGATACGTGCTCAGTTAACCACCAGGCGAACGACCTCGAAGACCTCAGCCAAGGGTGTCTGAATCTGCATGCCACGGGTAATAGCCAAGGCGCGAATGTACTCGTCGTTGCTGTACGTGCGGTTCTTCTGCGATTCATACTGCGCCAGCGCCGCCAGCTTCTTGCTCAGGTGCTGTTCGGTCAACTTGACGAAACAACTGGTCTTGAACTCCAGATTGTTCCACGGTACTTCATAGCCCAACATGGTGGTTCGCTTGAACGCCCTGAAGCCTTCATAGGCAATCACCGAATGATCCTGATGGGTGTCGTTCGGGCTGGGCAACATGACCAGATCCGGCTTGTAGGTCGTTTGCAGATCGATCATGGCGTCCAGAATCTCTTGACGTTGCTCGGGGAAACGCCGGACTTCGAAATGCAGGACCAGGCAATCGTCGGTGGCGATGCCCAGGGTTCGGGTCGCCGCACGTACCTCGTTTCGCAGTACATCGCGCGGGAACTCGGGACTGACCGATTTCTCGGCCGCCGAAAACGCCACATAGACCACCCGCATGCCGCTTTCGACCATCTTGGCGATGGTGCCGCCGCAGCCGAATTCACCATCGTCAGTATGGGGTGCCAAAACCAGCGCCGTGGCACCCGGTTTCTCGATAAAACTTCCCATCAAAGTAGCCATTTCTTCCCTGCCAATCGAGCATTTCCGAAGCGGGCGCGACACCACCCGGCCGTTCGTGCCTCGAAGTTCGCCTCCGCTCGGCCACCGTGCGCCACTATAGCCGCACAGACTTGTAACATGAGTGAATTCCGGCACACTCAGGTAATCTCGCGCGGTATGACGACCAAGAACTACTGGCGCAGTGTCCTCGCCGTGTTGAGCGGCACCGCGATGGCCCAGGCGCTACCCGTGTTGGGTTCGCTAATCATTGCGCGTCTTTACGCCCCCGAGGACTTTGGCATTTACTCGGCCTGGCTGGGCGCAGTGTCCATGGTCGCCATTGTATTGACCGGTCGATTCGAGCTGGCGCTGGCGTTGGAGGCGGATGGCCCGCCGAGAAAAATCGCCGTGTTCGCCGCACTGTTGACTTTGTTGGCCGCATTTGCACTGCTCTGCTCGGCGCTGTTGCTGTTCTGGCTGCTGATGCCGGACTTTTTTACATCGACATCGTTGGCCTTGGCGGCCGCGTTTGCGCCGACGGCGTTACTGATTGCGAGCGTACAAATCTGGTTATCCTGGGCGGCGGCCGAGGGCTCCTACCGAACCTTGTCGCAGTTGCGAATTATCCAGGCGGGCGGCATCACCGTCTTGCAACTGTTGGCGGGGATCGGGTTTGCGAGCGCGGAATCACTAGCGGCGGCGCACTTGCTTGGCCTGCTGCTGGCCACGTTGGCGGCCCTGCACCAGTTACCCCTGCCCCTGCCGGCACCGCCGCGCGCCCCGCTGGTGCTGGCGTTCTGGTCGAAGCATCGCCGATTCCCGTTGTTAGCCTTGCCGGCCGACTCCTTGAATATGGCCTGCGCACAACTGCCGTTGCTCATCGTCGCGAGCCGCTTCGGCGCCGAGTTTGCTGGCTACCTGGCCTTGACGATGCGAACTTTGGGCGTCAGTTTTGGTCTGCTGGGAACGGCGGTGCTCGATGTTTTCAAGCGTCAGGCTTCGAACAGTTACCGCGAAAACGGCGATTGCAAGGACGACTTCGTGCGAACCTTTCGAATGCTGATGCTGGGTTCGGTGCTGGCCTGCAGTGCCATTGCGCTGGTCAGCGAGGACCTGTTTGCGCTGGGCTTTGGCGAGCGATGGCGTACCGCCGGACTGATTGCCCTCTGGATGCTGCCCTTGTATGCGCTGAGGCTGGTCGCCAGTCCGCTCAGTTACACCTTTTATATCGCCGGCAAGCAGCATCTCGATCTGGTCTGGCAGATCGGCTTGTTGGCCATGACGCTGTCAACACTGTATTTACCCCCAAGTCCGGCGGCGGCCTTGCAGCTTTATAGTCTGGGCTATTCATTCATGTACGTGGTTTATCTGATTCTGTCGTATCGATTCAGCCTCGGAGTTGCACGTTGATTGCCATTGTCGATTACGACATCGGCAATCTGGCTGCCGTCGCCAACATGTTCAATCGACTCGGATTTGCCAGCCAGATCACCTGCGATCCGACCGTGATTGAAGAGGCCGACCGGATCGTGCTGCCCGGTAACGGCGCCTTTGATGCCTGCATGCGGAATTTGCGGGCCAGCAACCTGATTCCGCTGCTCGAGCAGCGCGTACTCGAGGCGCGAGTGCCGTTGCTGGGTATTTGTGTCGGCGCGCAGATGTTGGGTCAGCACAGCGAGGAAGGCTCGGAGCCCGGGCTGGGTTGGCTCGACATGCAGGTTTTGAGACTGCCCGATTCCAGCGAATTTCGGGTTCCACACATGGGATGGAATCTGGTCCAGGCCAAAGACGCGTCGCATCCGATGACGGCCACGATGACCGATGACACCCGGTTCTACTTTGTGCACAGCTACTACCTGGCGCCGGCCGACGATCGCGATGTACTGCTGCTCGCCGAATACGGCATTCGCTTTGCGGCCGCAGTCGCGCGCGAAAATATCATCGGTGTGCAGTTTCATCCCGAGAAAAGCCATTCGTTCGGCAAGCGACTGCTCAACGCGTTTGCCAAGGATTGCTGATGTTTCGCGCCCGCGTCATTCCCTGTCTATTGTTGCGCGGCTCGGGTCTCGTCAAGACCCGCAAGTTTGCTGACCCCGTCTACATCGGTGACCCGCTCAATGCCATGCGAATCTTCAGCGAGAAGGAGGTCGACGAGCTGGTCGTGCTCGATATTGAAGCCTCGCGCCTGGGCCGGGAGCCCGACTATGAATTGATCGCCGAGATTGCTGGCGAAGCATTCATGCCGGTGGCTTACGGCGGCGGTATTCGAACGCTTGCACAAGTACGTCAACTGATTCGATGCGGCATCGAGAAAGTGGTTATCAATTCGATCACTGCCGAGTCGACCGACGTCATCCGCGCCGCCGCCGATCAATTTGGCAGTCAAGCCGTGGTCGGCAGTATCGACGTCAAGAAAGCGCTGCTGGGCGGCTACAAGGTCATGATCAAGTCGGGCAGCGTCGAGCTCAAGACCAAGCTCGACGAGCAGGTTCGCAAGCTGGTGGCCGCCGGCGTCGGCGAGCTGTTTCTGAACAGCATTGATCGCGACGGCATGATGCAGGGCTACGATCTTGAGCTGATCCGAGGCGTTGCGCAATCAGTCAAGGTGCCGGTGGTGGCCTGTGGCGGCGCGGGCACCCTTGCGCATCTGGCCGAGGCGATCAACTTGGCTGGTGCCTCAGCCGTCAGCGCCGGCAGCATGTTTGTATTTCACGGCAAGCACAAGGCCGTCCTGATCAGTTATCCGAAGCCCGAGGAGTTGAAGAGGCTGTTCGGCTGAGGAAGCGGTTCGGCTGAACCCGCTGATCGAGCAGGAACGCAGTTCGGCTGAGCGCCTAGCCGTACGACATCCGTCGACCGGTCATTTTCTGATAGGTTGACTGCGCCGCCTTCAAAAACGCGTAACGATGTTTCCACGAGGCGAAGTCCTCATGGCGGCGCGGCGGGTCGGCCATGAACGCCTCGAACTGCTGTTTGCTGATGCGCAACTTCTTGCAAAAATAAGCAATATCGATGTGCAGCTCGTGGGCGTCGTAGAGCGGCTCCTCGAGTTGCACTAACGCCTGCTCCCGGCTTAATTGTCCCGACACAATCAGGCTCGCCAGGTGCGGCCGGCGTTTGTCGTAGCCGAACTTCAACGGCAGGTAATGATTCTGAAAGAGTTTGGTGAACAGCGACTCGCCATGTTTGCGACCGTACGAGCGCCAGCCCACGGTTCGTTCGAGTTCGGTAATCGCATGTGCCTTGTTGTAATTCAGATTATCGAGCGGACGTAACACCCGCATACCCTTCAAATAGGGGTATCCAATGTAGTAGTCGAAGAAACTCACCAGGCTGTAGGTTTTCAAGGGCCGCTCGCCGTAGGCGCGGTGTATGGCCTTCAAATTGATAGCGTCCATCGCGCTGGCCTGCCAGGTCAACGGGAAGATCGACTCGGTTGCGATATTGCCGCCCGACATGACGTGGCGAATGCCATGTTTCATCGCAAAGTTGTAGAGGCTCGCAAAAAAGACATGATCCTGGGGCACGTCCTGATTGGGCACGCCCGCGCGCAGAAATGCTAATTGCAAATCGCGCATTTCGTCCCAATCGACGACATGAGTATGCAAGTCGTAGTTGCAGTGCTTGACGACGGCTTCAATATTGGCAACCGCCAGTTCGGCGTTCCAGCCGGCATCGACATGAACCACCAAGGGGCGCAGACCCCAGTCTTTGGCCCTGAGCGCGAGGTACGAGCTGTCGACACCGCCACTGAGTCCGAGAATGCAATCGTAATCACGGCCGCGTCCGGCTCGCCTGATGTCGACCAAAGTCCGGTCCCAACGACGCTGGCCCTCCTCATTCGGAAACCAGCGCTTGCGCGTAACGTTCTCGAATTCGTTGCAATGATTGCAAACGCCGTTGGCATCGAAGACGATCTCGATGTCGCTGGTATCCATCACGCAGCGACTGCAGATCCGGTACGCCCTGGTGCAGGGTTTCATTATGGCCGTGGCGAGCTCAAAGGCGATCGCCGAGCGCCGGCGCCCGCGGATCGTACGTGCCTCGCGAACTCATCCTGGACGAAGCGACGTCCCGTTCGGCACTGGCCTCGGGCTCAATTCGAGCCGGTAGCCCGGACACCAGTCGGCCGAGAGCGTCCACCATATGGTCGGCACTTTTCTCGCGGGTGTAGCGGGGCGCAGCGGCCAGCGCCGCCTTGCCCATCATCGCGCAGTCCTGCGGCGAATCGGCCAGACGGCGAATCGCCGACGCCAGCGCAACCGGATCTTCGGCAGGCACCAGAACACCGGCACCGGCACTGCGCACGATCTCGGCGCATTCACCGTCCGGCATACTCATCAGAATCGGCAGGCCCATAGCCATCGCCTCATAGTTCTTGGAAGATACCGTATACAGAAAAAGAGGGTCGTCGCGAGTGACGCTCAGCGATACATCCAGCACGCTCCAGATGCGCGGCATCATTTCCTTTGATTGAGCAGCGATCAAACGGACGTTACTCAGGCCCTGGCTGCGAATCATCTGTTCGAGCACTTTGCGCTGCGAGCCTGGCCCTGCGAACAGCAGCACGATATCGCTCCGATCCTTGAGCGAGCTGGCCGCGACCAGGACTTTTTCGAGACCTGCCGCCATGCCCATGGTGCCGAGAAAACCGACCACGAACTTTCCCTGCAAGTTAAATTGCGCCAGCAGGGATTCATCTTTCGGGCGCGGGCTGTACAAGGTCTGATCGACGCCATTGCGGACCAGGACAATTTTTCCGGCATCGATGTGTCGGCCGACCAGATCATCCTTGAGTCCTTGCGTGACCGCCACGATGAGATCGGCGGCTCGATACATGGCCAACTCGAGCCTTTCCAGCATTCGTATGCTCCAGCCCTTGCGCATCGCACCGACCGCGACGATCGCGCTGGGCCATAGGTCGCGAAGCTCAAAGACCCAGGGAAGCCGGCGAACACGCGACACAAACCAGCCGGCCACCGCGCAGAAGAACTGCGGCGAGGTCGAAACCAGAACATCCGGGCGACTTTGAAACAGCGCGGCGACCGCGCCGGTAACCATGAACGACATATAGTCAAGTGTGCGCTTCAGAAAACCGTCATTGGCGGTCATGTACGACTTGACGCGAATGACGCGGATACCATCGAGTTGCTCGCTCGAATACCAGCGATTGCGATAGCCATTGAGCAATTCACCTTCCGGAAAATTCGGCGCCGTGGTGATGACGGTGACTTCATGCCCGGCTCGAACCCAACGAATGGCATGTTCGTGGGTGCGCGAAGCCGGCGCGTTGCGCTCGGGCGGAAAATTATCAGTGAGAAACAGGATCTTCATCAACGATCAAGCGTAAACGATATAGAAGCGCGTGGTCGCACGATTTTCAACGGTGTATTTCACTTGCATCTGATCAAGGACGGCATCAACCTTACGATAGTCAAAACCGAAATGTGTCCCCCAACCGGTTCGATCGGCCGGCCGAAACTCACTGAT
Source organism: Burkholderiales bacterium (assembly GCA_031363055.1). Classification (GTDB taxonomy): domain Bacteria; phylum Pseudomonadota; class Gammaproteobacteria; order Burkholderiales; family Burkholderiaceae_E; genus JANLTP01. The sequence continues at coordinate 45,570 of JANLTP010000265.1, forward strand.
GCGTCCGTCCAGAATGCCTTTGAAATAGCGCCAGCGACCGCCAGGCTCGTCGGTAAGTTCGCGGACATCGTAACCGATGGCCATCTTGGTCAAAAACTTGGCAAGGCCGATCGGTCCAATCTCGATGGGAACCGTGATCATGAGCTTGCCGCCGGGGCGAAGCGCCTGGTGCATCAGTTTGAGCGCATGCCGAACGTCACCGACATGCTCAAGCGTTTCGAGGCAAGTCGCAAAGTCAAACTGTTCGTCCAATGAATCGATGTTCAAGTTCAGATAGGCGAATTTGACTGAATTGAAATCGCGTTGTGCCTTGGCCAGGTTTTCGGCGTTGAACTCATAGCCCGTCGCCTGCGCAAACCGATAGCGCTCGGCGAGCAGATGGGTCAGATAGCCGTTGCTGCAGCCGAAGTCCGCATAACGTTTGCTGCCGGCATCGACGATCTGCCGATCACACGCGCGCACCAGGGACTTCAGTCTGATTCGATGCGGCAAGTTTCGCAGTCGACCGTCGCGATAGGTTTGGGAATGGTCAAGAGCCATCGAGTTATTAGAGAATCAACGCTGCCAAAGAGACCGCCCCAGATTTGTCGAAATACATTACATAACCGAAGTAACAGATTCTGAGGTCGTACCGTCAAAACGCCAAGGCACTAAGTCACCCAGTCACCGGCCCGTCAAAAAGGCTTCTTTCCAAAATCGCTTGCTGCCGGTACAGTCGTCAACCATGATTTCGTCCATTTGTTTGTCGCTGATATCGCTGAACTGCGGTTCAAGCCCGCCGAACACGGGCTACCTCGCGGCCACCGAGTATGCTCAAGCGACTCCAGGTACGGGCACCCCGCCGTCGCGAACACGCCCGGCGCCTGCGCCCAAGACCACATCGCCAACGGCCAGCGCAGGCCCGCTGATTGCGGTGCCGCCCGGCGGCCTGTCGATCAACGATGCACGATACCGGCGCTTGTACGGCCCCGGCCTTTATATCATGGACGCCCTGGCCGACCTCAATGTCGGCGTTGTCAAAGGCTTCAACTATATTGCCGCTCACCGCTTTCGCGCCAGCGCCGCCGGCAAAGTGTCGTCGGTGCGCCTTTATTGGCCGGCCGGACCCGGTTATTCCGCCGGCAACGGCGGCACGATCAGTATTCGAATACTGCCGGACGACGGCACCCCCAACCATCTGCCCGCCATGAACGCCTCGCCGCTGGCGGCCGGTACCTACACACCGGGATTGCTGTTGGGACGGCATGTTTTTTCTTCGTTCAACGACGAAGTCAGGCTGGGTTCGATGACCCCCTTGGTTGCCGGTCAGCTCTACCATGTGGTCTACGAAAATGTCGATCCGGAACCCGCGAAGAACTATATCGGTATCAACAACATGGTGACCGTTGAACGCAACGGTCGCCCGGCGCGCTGGCTTGACCCGATCGACTGGGCAAGTTTGTTCGCTTTTCGAGCAGTGAATACGCCAGGCGCGTACACCTGGAAAGACGCCACTCGAACGACCAATGCCGGGCTTTTTTATTCGCCGATTCTGCAGATCAATCTGCAGGATGGCGCCGTCATCGGCGCCGTCGATATTGAAACCGGCAATGTCGAGGGCGAGCGCCAATGGTCGATCAACGCACAGCAGTCGATTCGCGAACGGTTTGCACCGACTTCGGACCGATCAATCTCCGGGTTTTCAGTGCAGACCGCCACCACCAGCGGTGGCGAACTCGAATGGTCACTGCGCGACGGTGAGCAGGTCGTACTCTCCGGCGTCATCAAGGAGGCGGGTATCAACTATGGCTCACAGTTCAATGTCAATCTGAACCATGGCATCTTTAGTTGGTACGACATTGCCTTGCCGTCGAGCGTGACCCTGAAAAAGGGTACCCCCTACGACCTGGTGTTTACCCCCAAAGGCGGCAGCCAGTGGCGCTTTGCCGACGAATACAACGGCTCGGACAAGGGCTTCGCGGTATCGTTTTCGGAATCACAGGCTCAAGCTCTGGTGGCCGGCAAGTGGGTCAATGTCCAACATCGCAAGCACATCACCAAGGTACCGGCGTCGAATTGGCGGGTTGTGCTGCACTTGGCTCCGTAACCGCCTCAGCCAAGGCATCCACGATACGCTGCTGTGATGTCTCGTCCAGATATGGGTGCATCGGCAAACTCAAGACCTGCTGACCGGCTCGCTCGGAATGCACAAAACTCCCGACCCCGAGTCCCAAATGCTTGAAAGCCGGTTGCAGATGCAGCGGAATCGGGTAGTGCACGGCCGTCGGTACGCCAGCTTTGGCGAGTTCGCTGATGACGGCCTCGCGCTGCGCGACGCGCACGGTGTACTGCGCATAGACCGACGTATTTCCAGCCGCAAGAACGGGCGTGGCGACGGCCGCGCCGAGTGCCGAGTGAATCATGTTTGAATAACGGGCACCGAGCGCCTCGCGCGACGCGACCTCGGCCGGGAAGCTGTCCAGTTTCGCCAGCAGGATAGCGGCCTGCAACGTGTCGAGCCGGCCGTTCAGACCAATGACCGGATGATGATAACGACGATCCTGACCATGCACCCGGATCTCACGCATGCGCTTGGCCAGCAGATCGTCATCGGTGAATAACGCGCCACCATCGCCGTAACAGCCGAGCGGTTTTGACGGGAAGAAACTGGTCGAACCGATGGTCGACAAGCCACCGCTTCGCTTGCCCCAGTGGCTTCCGCCGAAACTCTGGGCGGCGTCTTCAACCACTGGAATTCCGAAACGCGCAGCGACTTCGTTGATCGCGCGCAGGTTGGCACACTGACCATACAGGCTGACCGGCATGATGGCCCGGGTTTTCGGCGTAACCGCCGCCGCAATCAACTGCGGATCGAGATTGAAGCTGCTCGGATCGATGTCCACGAAGACCGGCACCGCACCGAGCAGTGCGATCATTTCGCCGGTCGCTATAAACGTAAAGGGCGTTGTAATGACCTCATCGCCTGGCTGTATTTCGAGGGCCATCAGCGCGATCATCAACGCGGTCGTTCCATCCGACACACCGATGCAATGCCTTGCGCCGACGTAGGCGGCCAGACGCTCTTCGAGCTCTTTGACCTCCGGGCCCATGATGTACTGGCCGTGATCCAGTACGGCTTGAATGCGGGCATCGATCAGCGGCTTGAGCAGGCGATACTGGGCTTTCAAATCAACAAATTCGAGTGTTTGGTGCATCCTTAAACTTTAACGGGTTCGCAAGCGCCAGCCGAGATCATATATTGATCGCCGCAGTCGCTACATTTGACATGACCGGTGGCCAGGGGCAACTTGACGCCACAGCGGCATACCCAGCCACTGCGCCGGGCCGGTACACCCGTAAACAGGGCATACGCGGGAACGTCCCGGGTGACAACGGCGCCGGCACCGATGAACGCGTACGGTCCGACGGTAACTCCGCAGACCAGGGTCGCGTTGGCACCGATCGAGGCGCCCCGTTTGACCAGGGTCTTGCGGTATTCATTTTTGCGCGGCACGTGAGCACGCGGATTGATGACGTTGGTAAAGACCATGCTGGGTCCACAGAACACGTCGTCTTCAATCTCGACGTCGTCGTAGATTGATACGTTGTTCTGCACCCTGACATTATTGCCCAATCGGGCACGGCCGCCGACAAAGACATTCTGGCCCAGCGCGCAACGCTGACCGATGACCGCACCCGAACTGACATGTACCCAATGCCAGATCTTGGTGCCGTCACCGACCTGCGCGCCGTCATCAACCACCGCCGTCGGATGAATCATTACAGCCATCAATCGCCTCTCAATACTCGAGCGGTAACGGCACTCTGCGCCCGTCACGCGCGGCCAGATAGGCGGCAATCAGCACTTCCAGCGATTTCAAGCCCTCGCGGCCATCGGTTTGCGGTTCGGCCTCGCCGCGCATGACTTTGATCACATTATCGTAATAAAGCGGATGGCCAAAGCCGTACACCGAGGTCGTTTCATAGTTCGCGGCCTTGATCTTTTCGTCGTCGGGATCATGATCGGCAAACTGCCATTGCTGAATTTCGTTGACGGCGACGCCGCCAATTCGAACCGTACCCTTTTCGCCAAGAATGGTGATTGATCCTTCGAGATTCTTCGGATAAGTCAGCATTGAGACGTTGACGGTACCCAGTGCGCCCGAGCGCCAGCGGACGATCATGACGCCGCTGTCCTCGACTTCAATGCGCCGGGCCTGAGTCGCCATGAAGGCCTGTACCGACTCGATGGGGCCAATCAACCAATCGAGCAGATCAATATAGTGGCTGGCCTGGTTCATGAACGCGCCGCCATCGTATTCCCAGGTGCCGCGCCAATCGGCGGCATCGTAGTAGGACTGCGGCCGCGACCAGAACACGTTGATGGCAACCGTGTGAATCCGACCGAAGCGGCCGCGCTGAATCGCATTCTTGAGCATCTTCAAGGTCGCGTTGTGGCGATTCTGCTTGACCACAAAAAGGCGTACCCCGGCGCGGTCGCAGGCTTCGACCATCTTGACGCCATCATGCCAACGGGTAGCCATCGGCTTTTCAGTCATGATGTGGCGACGCTTCTCGGCGATCTGAATGGTCTCGCTGCAATGCAGGCCCGACGGCGTCGACAGCACGATGACATCGGCGTTGCTTTGATCAAGGAGTGCTTCGAGTGAGGTGTACGGCTGGGCGCCAGTGTCCGCAACTGCGCGCCCCAGCGCCTGCGGATCAATGTCACAAACGCCGACCAACTCGGCACGTTCCGCATGTTGCTCGAGCGCGCCGAAATGGTTCTTGGAGATCCGTCCACAGCCGACCACGGCAAAGCGGATCTTTCGATCAGCGATCGCATTCATGTGCTGGTACAGGGTAGACACGACGCTCAGGCCTTGACCACGTTGTCGAACGGTTTCAGATAAACGCCGCGCGTATCCACAATCAACTTGGCGTGCTTGCGAATCAGTTCGTAATCGAATTTGACATGATCCGTGGCGAGCAAAACGACGTCGAACGAGGCAACGGACTCGGCCGTCAATGCGACGCTCTTCAAATCGAAATGATGTTCACGCATCTTCGGAAAGACCGCTACATGCGGATCGGAATAGGAGATCTGCGCGCCCTTGTGACGCAGGATCTCCATCAGTTCGACGGCCGGAGACTCACGCATGTCATCAACGTTTTTCTTGTAGGCAATACCCAGCACGAGAATCTTGCTGGCCTTTACCGCGAGCCGGCGGTCATTCAGTGCATCGCTCACCTTGCTGACCACCCACTCGGGCATGGAGCGATTGATTTCACCCGCCAGCTCGATGAAGCGCGTATTCAATCCGTACTCGCGCGCTTTCCAGGTCAAGTAAAACGGATCAATCGGAATGCAGTGACCGCCCAGACCAGGACCTGGAAAATAGGGCACAAATCCGAACGGTTTGGTCGCTGCCGCACGGATCACTTCATGAATATCAATGCCCATTTTGTCAGCAACAATTTTCATCTCATTGACCAGACCGATATTCACCGAGCGGTGGATATTCTCGAGCAGCTTGGTCATCTCAGCGGCGCGGGTCGATGAGACCGGCACGACCCGGTCGATCGCACAGCCGTAAAGCGACAAACCGACCTGCAGACAGGCCTCGGTGGTACCCCCACAGACTTTCGGAATGGTGCGCGTCTCGAACAGCGGGTTACCTGGGTCTTCACGTTCCGGCGAGAACACCAGGAACACGTCGACGCCGACCTTCAGTCCGCGCGACTCGATGCGTGGCAGCAACTCTTCGTCCGTGGTGCCCGGATACGTGGTGCTTTCCAGGCACATGATTTGTCCCGGTCGCATGTGCGGCACGACCGACTCAACCGTGTTGATGACAAAGCTCAGATCGGGTTCGCGGTGCGCATTGAGCGGCGTCGGCACACAAATGATCAACGCATCGGCCTCTCGCGCGCGTGAAAAATCCGTGGTCGCCTCAAACCCCTTGCTGCGAGCCTGCGAAATCATGTCGGCCGAAAAATGCTCGATATAGCTGCGTCCGGCATTCAGCGCATCGACCTTATTGACATCAATATCGAGGCCCAGAACCTTGAATCCGACGGCGGTGAAGCGCAACATCAACGGCAGACCCACATAGCCCAAACCCAGAATACCGATCACGGCTTTTCGGGATTCAATTTTCTCGACCAATCGGCTCTTCACTCGTCGTGTGTCCTTGACTGCGCCCGTCTCATGCGGACTCGCATGCCTAACGGCTCATCTGATCCTATCACGACACTTAATCGACCTCCATTGAGCTGCTACGGGCGCTCACCAGTCGGCCCGTTTTGCCCGATGCAAGGCAAGGCGATTGTGTCTGCATGCAAACAATCGGTCGTTGTCGAATCCTTCGCGCTGCCGGAATTCGTGGCGCAAGTCGTTTTCCGACGTGTTGGGATGGGGCTTTGTCGTACTATTCCTGAGGCACCTTCAACTCGCGAATCATCTTTGGTTACAACTTGAGCCTTTTGCTTCGAATCCGCAGGTGTTCAAGAGCGTTCGAATCATTGAGCCGCGGGTTAGCCGGCTCTAATATCCCTGTTCTGCCGGCGTTGCTGCTGAGTGTTGCCCTGGCCGGCTGCGCGGGTCTGTCCCCACGCGCAGCCGATGCCAATGTGCTGCAAGCCTGGTCCGGCCGGTTTGCGCTGACGATCAGCGCCCCTGAGGCTGCCGAACAACGTCAAAGCGGCAGTTTCTCGCTGATTGAGCGCCGCAATGTGACCGAGCTCGAGCTGTCGAACCCGTTGGGTGTCACCCTAGCGTCGGCGCGCATCGAAGCGAGCGGCGCAACGCTGGTGACGGCCGATGGCAAGCGATTCGAGGCCGACAGCGCAGAGGAGTTGACCGAGAAACTGTTTGGCTGGCGCATTCCGATACAACGACTGCCGGCCTGGTTCAGCGGCAAACCGGCACGCATCACCGGCTTTCAAACCGAGCCGGACCGGCCGAGTCGACTGGAGCAACCAGAGCAACCTGAGCAACCAGAGCCGCGGGCGCGGCCGAAAACGGGCGAGGAGGACGGCTGGCTGATTCGCTATGACCTCTGGAAAGACGATCGGCTAGCCAGAATTCAGATCGACTTTCCCGACCGGGTTTCACTTCGCATGATTCTGAATGATCACTGAACTGCGAAACTTGCCGGCGCCGGCCAAGCTCAATCTGTTTTTACATGTGACCGGGCGGCGCGACGATGGCTACCATTTGCTGGAAACCGCTTTCGAGCTGATTGATTTGTGTGATTCGATCGATCTGCTGCGACGCGCTGACAACCGTATCGAATTGGCCAGCCCGATCAAAGGCATCGATCCGCACACAAACCTGGTGTTGCGGGCTGCGCACGCGCTGCGCCGATTCGCGGGGACCAGCGCTGGCGTAACGATTGGACTGCGAAAGGTCATTCCGATGGGCGGCGGTCTGGGCGGTGGCAGCTCCGATGCCGCGACCGTGTTGCTCGGGTTGAATCGGCTCTGGGAAATGAACCTGAGTTTGAGCCAACTGGCTGAAATCGGCTTGACGCTCGGTGCCGACGTACCGGTATTTGTCTGGGGCCGCAGCGCGCTTGGAACCGGTATCGGCGAGCAACTGCGTGCGATTGAACTTCCGATTCGGCAGTACTTGGTCCTTCAGCCACCCGTTTCCGTACCCACAGAGCGCATTTTTAACGCGCCCGAATTGACACGAAATTCGAAACCGCTCAAAATTGAAGGCTTTTCTCGCAATAGCCCATCCAATAACCATTGCGTTGCCCTATCGAGCAGTCCAGGGACCCGCAGCGCAATGACTGTTTCACGAACGTCGTCGATTGGTCGGGCAGTCACGAGAGGGCGAAACGATTTACAAGCGGTAGCAGAACAGTTGTACCCGCCGGTTCGGTTTGCGCTTGAAACGTTGCGACGGTCAGTACGGGCGGTGGGGATGGATGCGGGGCAGGTTCGGATGTCAGGCTCGGGGGCCTGTATTTTTGTGCCGATTGAGGGGCCAGCGCTTGCCCAGGCTATCCGCGATCGAATGAGTAGCGAGTCGGTGCGAGCTGGATTCGGGCAGTACGGAAAAGGCCAGTCCTGGGTAGTAAACTCGTTGCCTTGTCACCCTTTGCATCGGGGTGAAGAATCGTCGAGTAGCGAGAATGATCAGGCGAAAACAGTCACTGAGCAAGAAGCAATAATTGAGTAAGACGCAATAACTGAGCAGGCAGCAATAATTTTGCAGGAAGCATCCATCGAGTAAGAAGCAACAACTGGGGAGTCGCCAAGTTGGTAAAGGCACCGGATTTTGATTCCGGCATGCGAGGGTTCGAGTCCTTCCTCCCCAGCCAAATTCCAGTCGCTCGTAAGTCATTCGACCGGCACAAAGCCCAGGCAGATCGACACAATGCAGCCCGCCCGTCGCAATAGCGATTCTCTGAAGCCCGAAGGGCTGACGATTTTTACCGGCAACGCGAATCCGAAGTTGGCCGGCGATGTGGCCGGACATTTGCAATTGGCGTTGGGCAAGGCAACCGTCGGGCGCTTCTCGGATGGCGAAGTGATGGTTGAGATCCTCGAGAACGTGCGCGGACGCGACGTTTTTGTGTTGCAGTCGACGTGCCAACCCACTAATGATCATCTGATGGAAGTCATGATCATGGTCGATGCGCTCAAACGGGCGTCGGCAGGGCGAATTACTGCCGCCCTGCCGTACTTCGGTTACGCCCGACAGGACCGCCGGGTGCGTTCGATGCGAGTGGCGATCAGCGCCAAGGTGGTCGCGAACATGCTGCAGATTGCAGGCGTTGATCGCGTACTGACGATGGATCTGCATGCCGACCAGATTCAGGGCTTTTTCGATATTCCGGTTGATAACATCTACGCCGCGCCGCTGTTGCTCGAAGATGTCGCAAAACAGCAGTTTCCGAATGTCATTGTCGTTTCGCCCGATGTCGGCGGCGTAGTGCGGGCACGCGCTATTGCCAAACGACTCGATTGTGATCTGGCCATCATCGACAAGCGGCGCCCGAAGGCCAATGTCGCCGAAGTCATGAACATCATCGGCGAGGTCAGTGGGCGAACCTGCGTCATCATGGACGACATGGTCGACACCGCCAACACGCTGGTGAAGGCGGCCGCCGCTCTGAAGGAACACGGTGCGGCGCGTGTTCTGGCTTATTGCACGCATCCGGTGCTGTCGGGCGGCGCGGTCGATCGCGTGGCCAATTCGGAGCTCGATGAATTGGTCGTCACCGACACCATTGCGTTGCCGCGTGATGCACTGGCGAGCAAGAAAATCCGCGTGCTCTCGTGTGCGAACCTGCTGGCGGAAACCATCCTGCGAATCAACCGCGCTGACTCAGTGTCATCGCTGTTTAACGATTAAGTTTTGACAGACCATTTTTGACTGTCAAGTCATGTCGTCCGATTTTTGAAGTTTAAGTTTCTGTTCCGATGCATTTTGCGTCGGTTTATCACTGCCCTCATAGTCTGGTCGCGGACGCAGGGGGAATAGCAGCGCTGCCCCCTGGGTTGGTGCAAAAGGAGTTAACGATGAAAGTCGTTGCAATCACGAGAACGGTTGAAGGGTCGGGTGCGAGCCGCCGACTGCGCCATGCGGGCAAGGTGCCTGGCATTGTTTACGGTGGCAAAGGCCAAGCCACCAATATTTCGATGGATCACAATCCGTTGTTTCATTCGCTGCGAGTCGAGGCATTTCATTCGTCGATTCTCGATATGGATCTCGACGGCAAGAGTGAGCGCGTCTTGCTGCGCGATGTGCAATGGCATCCGTACAAACAACTGGTCATGCATATCGATTTCCAGCGCATTGCCGAAGATCAAAAAATCCAGATTCGGGTGCCCCTGCACTTCACCAATCAGGAATTCTCGCCGGCCGTCAAGACGTCAGCGGCAATCGTCAGTCACATTGTCAATGACCTCGAAATCTCCTGCCTGCCCGCCGACCTTCCGAGCTTCATCGAAGTCGATCTGACCAACCTTGAGGTCGGCAAGGCCGTTCACCTTAACGATGTACCGCTACCCAAAGGCGTCACCGTCATTCTGCATGGCAAGGATAATCCGGTGTTGGTGACGGCCGCCATGCCGGGCGCCGTCGAGGAAGAGCCCGCCGCCGCAGCACCGGCAGCAGCCGCAGCGCCGGCCGCCGCCAAGAAAGACGAGAAGAAGGACGACAAGAAGTAAGCGCGACTCTGGAACGCCAAAACCCCTGAGCGCATTGCTGTGTCTCAGGGGTTTTTTGTTGGCGAGGCGGATCCTTTGACACCTTTGATATCGTTGATATGAGATCAACTCGTTGTTATGAAACCCATTCAGATCATTTGCGGCCTCGGTAATCCCGGCGACGAATATGAACATACGCGGCATAACGCCGGCTTCTGGTTCATTGATGCATTGGCGAGCACACTGGGTGTCACCCTCAAGAAGGAAGCGAAGTTCTCGGGTCTGGTGGGCAAGACGCAGATCAACGGACATGGAGTCTGGTTGCTCAAACCGAACACCTTCATGAATCGTTCCGGCAAGGCACTCGCTGCGCTAGCCGGCTTTTATCAAGTGGCGCCCGATGCGATTCTGGTGGTGCATGACGAACTGGATCTTCTGCCCGGACTCTCAAAGATGAAACAGGGTGGCAGTCACGCCGGCCACAATGGGCTCAAGGATATTCAAGCGCTGCTCGGCAGCCAGCAATTCTGGCGCATCCGATTGGGCATCGGGCATCCGCGCACGCTGGCGCTGAACCAGGAGGTGATCGATTTCGTATTGCATCGGCCCAGTCGTGAACATCGGGCGCTCATCGACGCTGAAATCGAGCGTGCCCTGAGCATCATCGCCGACGCTGTTGCCGGCGATTGCGATGTCGCCACGATGAAGCTGCACACGCGGCCAAAAATCCCGACTCTGCAAACGAAACCCGACCCTAAAATATAGTGTGGTGTTTCGCGCTAGTTTCGCAAAGCTTCGGACGCTTCAGGTTTTCGGCTTGTCGACCACGACGTTCGAGATTCCGCTGAGCACTTGACCGGTCGGCCCAACAGCGGCGGCTGATTCGCAATGACCGGTTTGGTCATCAAAGAAAAAATCCGGCTCAAATTGCTTGAGGAACGGCCCTTTTTCAAGGCCACCCAGAAACATGGCTTCGTCTACCTCGATGCCCCAATCCATGAGCGTGCGGATCGCCCGTTCGTGGGCTGGCGCACTGCGGGCGGTCACCAGCGCCGTTCTGATTCGGATCGCACTGCTCGGCGACGATGGCAGACGACCGGCGTTTGAATCAGCCAAGCGAGCGTCGCTGCCGCGCTGCAATCGATGCAAGGCCTCTAGCAAGGGTTTGAACGGTCCGGACGACAGCGGCCGACGCACATGCAAGGCCTCATGGCGCTGGAAGGCTGGCAGTCCCTCGCTCTGGAACACACGCTCTGACTCATCCGAAAACAGCACGGCATCGCCATCAAAGGCAATTCTGATCTCACTCGGATGAGACTCGGACGCCTTGACTGATTCGGGAAACACGCGGGCTGCCGGAAAACCCGCCTCGAGTGCTGCCCGGACATCGACCTCGTTGGCCGAGAGGAACAAGTTGGCTTTGAGCGGTGCCAAGTACGGCCACGGCGTGCGACCGCGGGTAAACACACCGCGCTCGATGCGCAGGCCCGCTTGCTGGGCCGATCGGAACACGCGCAATCCGCTGACCGGGTCATTGCGCGAGACCACTACCACCTCAACCTTGCGCTGCGACTCGGTCGCGTCGGGCGCATCGAAGGCGAGCAACTTTCTGACCAGCGCGTAGGCAACGCCGGGTAGCGCTGGCTTTTCCAGACGTTCACGCTGGACGGCCATATAGGCGGCATCGTCATCGCGCTCGAAGACTCGATTCTCTTCTTCGAAGTCGAAGATCGCACGCGATGAAATCGCCACTACGAGTTTGCCGTCCAGGGTTACTGCCATCGCGCCACAGTCATGAATTCGGAGAAATCGATCGGGAGGTGATGGGGGAAAGTGCTATAAAGCCGTCGATCCTTGAAAGTGTAGAGCATTACCGTTCCCGACAGGCTCCTCATGTCACTCCGTTGCATCAAGCCGGTCTTGCAGGCGATCACCGTTATCGCCTGCTTGAGTTCATCAGCCGTCGGCGCGCAGCCCGCCGCAGCAGTAGGCAACCGCGATCTGACGTCGAGCGACTTGGCATCGTCTGATTTTGCAGCCTTTGGCCAGGCCACCTATGTCAACCAGTACAAGCCCGCCTTCGGGGCTAGATACTCGGGTACCAACAGCCTGTCACCCAACGCCGAACGAAGTTATTCGGCGACGATGACAGCGTTTCTGGGCTGGCGACCATGGAACGGCGGCGAACTGTTTTTTAATCCGGAAGCAGCGCGCGGCGTGCCGCTGTCGCGCCTGGCGGGATTGGGTGGATTGACCAACGGCGAGTTGGCTCGAACCTCGGGCGCCGCCTGGACGGTCTACCGCGCCCGACTGTTTGTGCGACATACCTGGAATCAAAGCGCCGACGGCGAGAACGTCGCCTCCGAAGCCAATCAGATGGCCGGCCGGCTCGCGGCCCGACGCTGGGTCTTGACCGTGGGCAACCTGTCGGCCCTTGATCTGTTCGATGACAACAGTTATGCGAAAGATCCGCGTGGCGACTTCCTGAACTGGTCACTGATGAGTTATGGTGCCTGGGATTATCCGGCCGATGCGCGTGGCTATTCCTGGGGCGCAGCACTTGAATATGTTCATGACGCCTGGGCGTTTCGCGCCGGCCGTTTCATGATGCCCGCCGAGTCCAACGGCTTGCGATTGAACGCGCAGATTTTTCGCTCCTATGGCGACCAGGTTGAACTCGTACGCATGCACGAGTTTGCGCAGCGCCCCGGCAAGATGAGTCTGCTGTTGTTTCACACCCGCGCACAGATGGGCAGTTTTCGCGAGTCGATCAATCAGGCCCAGAACTCAGGTGCGGTGCCGGATCTGGCGGCGACCCGTCAGAGCCGCGACAAATGGGGCTTCGGCTACAGCATCGAACAATCGTTTTCGCCGTCGATCGGCGGATTCATGCGCGCAAGCTGGAACAACGGTCAGGCAGAAACTTTTGCGTTCACCGAAATCGATCGCTCGATTTCGGCCGGTCTGGTCATCGACGGACACACCTGGCAGCGGCCCAAGGACCGCATCGGCCTGGCACTGGTACGGAACGGCGTGTCCGGCAGTCATCGCGATTATCTCGCCGCCGGTGGCAACGGCTTTTTTCTGGGCGACGGTGCGCTGCGCTATCGCTCTGAACATATTATCGAGAGCTTTTATCGTTGGCAGATCGAGCGCCGGCTGGCGTTGTCGGCCAACCTGCAATGGATCAGTAATCCGGCCTACAACGCCGACCGTGGACCCGTCCGGGCGCTCGGTGTGCGTGCCCATGTCGAGTTCTGATGCGCTACACTTCAATGTTGTCATGCTGCTGATTTCTTATGATTCGTCTACCGCGTAGTCCGTGGATCTTCTGGTTGCTGATGCTGTGCATTGGCGCCCAGGGTATCGGCTCGGCGGCTCATCGAATCGGTCACGGCGGGCACAACGCCGATCGGGCTGGGCGCTCGTCACTCAGCGTTGATGCTGGCACGCAACTCGCCATTGTTGCCAGCCAACACGCTGATGCCGCCGTCGAGCTTGGCAAGCTATCGGTCCAGACCGATGACGGCAACACTCCAAAGACCGAGCTGTGCCTGGTTTGCGCAAGCCTTGCCGCCGCCAAACACCTGAGCGTCGCGCCCTTCTGGCTGGTTTACAGCGCCTTCACGGCACCGCTTGCCGTCGCTGACCTGCACACCATCGGGGTCGGCAAAAGCGCGTTGTTCGCGCTCGCCCGCGCCCCTCCATCCGATTTGAGCTGAAACCCCAAAAGCCCGGCCAAACGAAGGCACACGCCTTGAACTGAACCGCCGGTATTGCCGAATTTCACTCGAGTCAAACCATGAATATTTTCTATGCCCGGTCGGCATTTCTATGCCCGCTGGTTGTATTTACCCCCGTTGTCATTACGCCCGTTCTCTTTACGCCGCTTGCATTCGCCCAATCCACCAACCCAAACGAGCGCTCCGACATCGTCGTGACCGGTAACCCCTTGGGCAGCGGTCTGTTCGAGATGGTCAGCCCAACCAACGAGCTGTCGGGGCGCAATCTCGACTTTCGACGCGCCTCCAGCCTGGGTGAAACCTTATCGAATGAGCTCGGTGTCAACTCCACCTACTTTGGTCCGAACGCCAGTCGGCCGGTGATTCGCGGACTCGACGGCGACCGGATCAAACTACTGCAAAACGGCAACTCGCTGGTTGATGCTTCCTCGCTATCGTTCGATCATGCCACGGCGGTTGACCCGTTGATTGCCGAACGTATTGAAGTGTTACGTGGACCGGCCGCCTTGCTGTACGGCGGCAACGCCATCGGTGGCGTCGTCAACGTGCTCGATAACCGAATTCCAACCGCCGCGATCAGCCAGCCGCAGGGACGAGGCGAATTCAGAATGGGTAGCGCCGATCGTGAACGTAGCGGCGCGGTGGTGGCGGAAGCCGGCAACAGCCAGTTCGCGTTGCATGCCGACGCCTTTGCCCGTAATCATCGCGACGTCGCAATCCCGGGATTCTCGCGCAGCGCCCAACAGCGCGCGCTCGATGACCCTGGCCTCGTGCAACCCAGCGGCCGCCTGCCCAATTCATTCAACCAGAGCGAAGGGGCTTCGATCGGCGGCTCGATGATCTGGAGTCAGGGCTATGCCGGGCTGTCGTATTCGAGTCTGCGTTCGATTTATGGCACACCGGCCCAAGATTCGGTCAAGATCGATCTGCGCAAGGACACGATCGGCTTTGCCAGCGAGATCCGTCAGGTCAGCCCGATGCTGGAGTCCGTCAAACTGCAGTTCAGTCACAGCGACTATCAACATGAGGAAAAGGAAAAGGACAGCGGCACCGTCAACACGACGTTCAAGCATCGCGGCTATGAAGGTCGGTTAGAGCTCAAGCATGCCGCCATCGGTGGCTTCAAAGGCGTATTCGGCACACAGTTCAACACCCTCGACTTCGCCGCCCTGGGCGCCGAGGCGTTCGTTCCGAGCACCCGCTCGCAATCGACCGCGCTGTTTCTGTTTGAGGAGTACCGCAGCAAGGATTGGCGGTTGAACTTCGGCGTGCGCAGCGAGCAGAGCCGCATCCGGTCTGAAGGCGATGACCCGGCCACGACGGCTGGACGTTTTGGTACGGCGCAATCGCGCAATTTCGATGCGCAAAGTGCCTCGCTCGGCGCACTTTACCGCCTCGATAAGGTCTGGTCGATGACGGCGAACTATGCTTACACCGAGCGTGCACCGACCAGCTATGAGCTGTTCGCTAATGGCCCTCACGCGGCTACGGGTACATTCGAGGTCGGCAATCCGGACTTTGCGAAAGAGCGCTCGCACGCGTTCGATCTTGCCCTGCGTGGTCGCAGCGGCGCCAACCAATGGAGCCTGGGCATCTTTCAAAAACGCTTCGCGAACTACTTGTTGCTGGCCCCTACTGGCCGGACGCGCGCCGCCGACGGCAGCTTCGAGGATCCCAACACACCGGGCCTGAGCACCAGCGGCCAAGCGGCCGATGCACCCGAGTATCAATATCGACAAGTGCCAGCGCTGTTTCGCGGCGTCGAATTGGGTGGCCGCTGGCGCGCCGTTGAACAGGGTGGGACGCTGGATTTTGTTGCCAAGCTCGACACGGTGCGCGCTATTCAATCGGACACGCGTGAAGCCCTGCCTAGAATTCCACCGGTTCGCCTGAACATTGGTGCGCTGTATCAAAGCGGCGCCTGGTATCTGCGCGCCGAACTACAACGCAGCAGTGCCCAAGCGCGAGTGGCTGCCAACGAGTTGACCACTGAAGGCTACACGCTGGCCAATGCGTTCGTCAGTTACCGACTAAAATCCGGTGCGAGCACTTGGGATATTTTTCTGCGCGCCAACAATCTGTTCAACGTTGAAGCCAGAAATCATGTCAGTCTGATCAAGGATATCGCGCCCTTGCCAGGGCGCGGACTGGTTGTTGGCGTCAAGGCCAATTTTTAAGGAAATTCGGGATCCTCATGCAAAACCATGACTTCGACCTGTTCGTCATCGGCGCTGGCTCAGGCGGCGTGCGCGCCAGCCGGATGGCGGCGACATTTGGCGCACGGGTGGCCATCGCTGAATCGTATCGGGCCGGCGGTACCTGTGTGATTCGCGGTTGTGTGCCGAAGAAACTATTGGTCTACGCCGCTCATTTTCATGAAGACTTCGAAGACGCGCGCGGGTTCGGCTGGAGCGTGCCGCCGGCTACCTTTTCCTGGCCCGAACTGATCGCGGCGAAGGATCGAGAAATCGATCGGCTGGAAGGCATCTATGAACGCCTGCTGAGTAACGCCGGCGTGACCATGATCCGCGGCCGCGCACGGCTGGCCGATGCCCACACCGTTGAGGTCGATGGCAAACGCTACACTGCGCGCCATATTTTGATTGCCACCGGTGGCTGGCCGGTACGCCCCGATATTCCAGGGGCTGAATTCGCGATCACCTCGAACGAAGCCTTCGAGCTCAAACAGTTACCGAAACGCGTACTCATGGTCGGTGGCGGCTACATCGCGGTCGAGTTCGCCGGCATCTTCCACGGCTTGGGCGCACAGGTCACCTTGTGCTATCGCGGCGCTGAACTGCTGCGCGGATTTGACGATGATGTACGCCGCCACTTGCGCGGCGAGATCGAAGGCAAGGGCTTGCGGGTCTTGCTCAAGCATGAGATCACCGCCATCGAACGAAGCGGTGAAGCCTTGCGGGTGCAATGTGCCGATGGCAAGGTCATCGATTGTGACGCCGTCATGTTCGCCACTGGCCGCAGCCCAAACACCCGCGATATCGGTCTGGAGTCGGTCGGCGTTGCGCTCGACGCCAGCGGTGCGGTACAAGTCGACGATTTTTCGCGCAGCTCAGTCGAGAATATTTATGCAGTCGGCGATGTCACCAACAGGATTCAATTGACGCCGGTTGCGATACGCGAAGGATCGGCCGTCGCCAATACCTTGTTCAATAACCGGCCAACGGCCGTCAACCATCAAAACGTGCCGTCGGCGGTCTTCAGTCAGCCACCGATCGGGACCGTCGGCCTGACTCAGGCACAAGCACTCGCACAGTACGGCAGCGTCGAGGTTTACCAATCGAGCTTCAAGCCGCTCAAGCACACCTTGTCGGGGCGCAATGAAAAAACCTACATGAAGCTGCTGGTCGAACCGTCATCGCAAAAGGTCATCGGTGTACACATGGTCGGCGCCGACGCACCCGAGATCATCCAGGGTATTGGCATCGCCGTGGTGGCCGGTCTGACCAAGGCGCAATTCGACGATACCGTCGGCATTCATCCTAGCGCCGCCGAGGAGTTTGTCACGATGCGCGAGAAGACACTGGTGAAGGTCTAGGAGTTTGTCGGAGTATCGCAGTTTCGCTGCGTACTTCGGATCGAGTTCGATAAAATTGTGCTGTTATTTGACGTCATGGGTTGAGGTCTCCGATGAGCAGATTTGTGCAGGTTGATCGAGACACGGCGTATCTGTTG
>JANLTP010000009.1:0-11351 GCA_031363055.1 Burkholderiales bacterium
ACGTACGCTCGGCCTTGCGCAGCCGAATCACCTGCACGCGACGCTCGTGTCTCGCTTCGGGCGAGAGCTTTCTCATGTCTGTGGTTTCCATCACCCCTATATGATGGCGCATCTTCATATTTCAAGTTCATAGATTCCGGATCAATAGTCTAATTCTTGATGGAAGTCATCAGGATAGTTTTTGACCGAACTCGCCGAAAAGTCCTTCCGCAATGTTCAATGCTTTCACTGTTGCATAGCATGGTAGGGATAGTTGCTGCGGAGGATAGCCAAATTCGGCGTGATTTTCAGTCGGAAGCTTCGTTAACTTGTTTGCATTCTTTCCCCTGGCTGGGATTCAATGCTTGCCCCTAGCATCACAAACGACGTACAACCGGAGTAGCTTACTGGCAATGGCGACCGTGAGCTGTCGCCTAAGGAGAGTGGAGTTGACCCACCTTGGTGGACACATTATTGTGGACCAAGAAGGAGTCACCAATGTCCAGGAAGCAGCCGGTTTACACGCCGGAATTTCCTCAGCAGATCGTCGACCTGGTTAGATCGGGTCGCAGCCCGACCGAGTTGGCTAAGGAATTTGGCTGTCATTTGAGCAGCATTCAATTGTGGGTCCGTAAGTCAGGCGGATCGACGTCAGTGATGCGTTCATCGGCCTTAAACGTTGCCGAACAAGAAGAGCTGATTCGGCTTCGGAAAGAGAACAAGCAACTTAAGATTGAACGAGACATCTTGTCAAAAGCTACGGCCTGGTTTGCCAACAGCAACGGGCCAATGTCTGGTGAAACGCCAGTTTGTGGCCCAGGCGCCCAATCAGCTGTGGGTGGCCGACATGACCTATGTGCCGACCTGGGCCGGCTTCATCTATCTGGCGGTCGTCATTGATGTGTTCAGTCGCAAGATTGTTGGATGGTCCTTTGGTGAGCGAATGACCAGCGATCTAGTGATCTCGGCGCTGAACATGGCACTGA
This sequence comes from Burkholderiales bacterium, assembly GCA_031363055.1. Taxonomy (GTDB): domain Bacteria; phylum Pseudomonadota; class Gammaproteobacteria; order Burkholderiales; family Burkholderiaceae_E; genus JANLTP01. The sequence continues at coordinate 966 of JANLTP010000009.1, forward strand.
TCACGCGAAAACCCGAATCGGTGATTCACCGATCGACGAAGCTGGCCGACAAAAAAAGACGCTCGCCTAGCGATCTTCACCTGGATCGAGACCTGGTACAACCCTCGGCGCTTGCACTCTGCATTGCTGTATCACTCGCCCATCGACTTTGAAAGGAACCACGCACAACTGAGTCATACCCCCATCACCGAAATCGTGTCAGCATAGAACGACAAAACTGTCCGCGAAAACGGGTCAAGTCCACCCGACGGCTACACCATTTTGATGCACAACATCACGTTTACGTTGGCGTCGTTGTCGCTCGGCATTGCCGGTCGCGCGCCGTCCAACATCGACACCGATTTTGCGCCGATCTCGAATGTTGTCAACGTGCCGCTGGTGATGACCGCACATCCGTCGGTGCCAGCCAACGACCTGCGTGAGCTGGGCGCCTTACTTTCGAAGGATCGCAGCCTGCAGTACAACTACGGCTAGACCGGTCCCGGCTCGCTCATGAACGTGATCGGCGAGATGATCAAGCGCGACGCCAAGATCGATATAGCGCATGTGCCGTTTCGAGGTGCTGCGCCGCTGAAGCTCGAACTGCTGGCCGGCCGGGTGCAGGTCGGCGATAACCAGGTGTCATCGTCGCTGGCCGAAATTCGCGGGGGGTCACTCAAAGCGCTGGCGACCAATTCCACCACGAGCGTTCCGGCCTTGCCCGATGTGCCGACCGTACGTGAATTGGGCTTTCCGAATGCCGAAGCCAACGGCTGGAACGGTTTGTTTGCGCCGGCCAAAAAACCGCGTGAGGTGCTCGAGCGGCTGCAAAAGGAAGTGGCGTCGGCGCTGCAGATTCCGGAGCTGGCCAAACGCCTGACCGATATCGCCGCCGAGCCGGTGGGCTCGACGCCTACCGAATTGGACGCGATGCTCAAGGGCCAGTTGAATCAGTTCAGGCCGATTTTGACCGAACTTAAACCGACGATTGAGTAGGCTGCGGCCAGCCGATGCTCGGCGCGTGGCCTCGGAAATTCTCCAGCCACCAGCGCCAGTCGTCCTGAACCAGCGAGAACGGCGCGGCGTGATTTAGCTCGCGCGCCGCCCAGATCGGCCAATGCGGATTGGCTAGCGCCGGGCGGCCGAGCATCACCAGATCAATCAGTTCCTCGCGGATCACGCGGTCAGCGTTCTGCGGCACACCAAGGTTCCAGCTCGTCGCCACCGGAATGCCGACTTCGTGGCGAACCCGGTTGGCTCGCTCGACCATGAAGCCGACGTTGTTCATTGGCGGGTCGATCATTTCATCGGTGTTAAAGCCGAGCGACAGGTCAGCCAAATCCAGGCCGTGTTCCTTCATCATCTTGACCGCGATGATCGAATCTTCGAACTGCGTGCCTTTCGGATTCAGATCGTCGGACCCCAGCCGCATCGTCAGCGGATACTTCTCCGGCCAAACCGCGCGCACCGCGTCGAGCGCCTCGCAATGAAAACGGGCGCGATTGGCGACGCTGCCGCCGTATTGGTCGGTGCGCTGGTTGGCCAGCGGTGAGAAAAAGCTCGCGCCCAGGTAGCCATGGGCAAAGTGCATTTCCAGCCATTGGTAGCCGGCGTCGAGCGCCCGAACCGCCGCCGCCGTATAAGCCCTGTGAATTTGCTTGATCTCGTCGATGCTTAAGGCGTGCACCGGGTGGGTTCGGCCGCCTCCACCATAGGGAATCGCCGAAGGCGCGACACAAGTCCAGCCGTCGGGGTGATCGGGCGGCAATGATTTGCGGAAAGCTTTGGTCATCGTACCCAAATGCGGCGGTAATTCGCTGCCCTTGCGGCCGGTGTGGCCAAGCTGGATCGCTGGCACCGCACCCATGCGCTGGATGATCGCGGCCACCCGCGCATGACCTTCGATCTGATCGTCGCTCCAGAGGCCGCCGCACGAGGTGGTGGTGCGGCCTTCGGGGACGATCGCCATCTGCTCGCCGAACACCAGCGCGAAACCGCCGGCGGCGCGTGCGCCGAGGTAGCTCACATGATAGTCGTCGAGCTTGCCATCAACCGAGTTGTACATCGTCATCGGCGACATCACGATGCGGTTGCGCAGGGTCACCCCTTTGAGGGTGAACGGGGTAAACAGGTCTGGCATAAAAATCGCCGCTTACTGTGGCGGCAGGACGGTCGCTTGCATAGCCGGGCGCGCGTTGAACTTCGCGAACCACGCGGCTGCGGCCGGGTACTGCGCGCGCCAATCAAGCGAGCTGAATCGCAAGTCCAGGTATCCGAGCACGCAACCGAAGGTGATCTTGCCAATGTCGATGCTGTCACCCCATTTTGCGGCATTGGCGTTGATCAGCGCCAAGCCCGAATGAATTTTCTCCCTTTGGCCCTTGGTCCAATCGGCCCAGCGCAAGGCCTCGGGCCGCATCGCGCCTTCGTAGCGCGCCAACAGCGCGGCGTCGAGAATGCCATCGCCCAGCGATTGCTCGGTCAACACTTGCCAGCGCGCGGCACCCGTGGCCGGGAAAAACTTGCCCATGCCCAGATCGTTCAGGTATTCGCAGATAACGCGGCTGTCGTAAAGCACCGCGCCGTCGTCGGTGATGAAGGTTGGCAACTTGCCTAAAGGATTTTTCGCAACGATCGTCTGATCGCGGGTGATCGGGTTGGCCGCCCCGGTGACTTTTTCGATGCGATCGGCCAGGCCGAGCTCAATGGCAACGACCATGCACTTGCGGACGTAGGGAGAAAAGGGCGAGTAGTAGATTTTCATCGACGTCTTTCGCAAAGTGAGGACCGTTTTTGTCGAATCATGTCAATCAGGCTCGCACTTTACCGCGCTTTAGGATAAATCCTCAACCAGCGCGAAAATCAATCGACGCCATTGACCCCATGCCTGTGTTCGCCCGCCGCGGGCCAGCGCTCACCGACTCGGATCGAGGATTACCGGCATTCAATTGAGCGTGGATTCTGGCTGCTTCACTCGCAAATCGCCGAGCTGGAGAGTCCTGTGAGATACATGCAGTTGGGTTGACGGTGTTTTGCGCCGGCATTGCGGAGCCTCTTGGCGGCTTGCAGCGGCCTGAGTCCGCGCGTGATTCCAACGCCGGCCAGGCCGATGAGCTGCGACGACAGCGTCAAGAGCGCCTATAGCCCCGACGGTGACACGATGGTCGTAGCGATCCGGGCCATCAAGAAGGGCGATAACTTGATTGCGGTTGATTCGCCGTCGCCGATCAAGACCGCCAAGTCTTACTCGGAAGGCATCGGTATCGGAGGATAGACATTTCAAACCCTGTTTTCGCCGGAGAGTCGCTCAGTTTGGTCACGGGTACGAGGGTCTGGGCACGCGCACGAGTTGAGTTTGCCAACCAACCGATCTCGATTAGCGGTACCTTTGGCTCGAGGGGTAAGATCCGGGCCGATTCCCAGGCGCCGCAGAAGGTTCTTCCGGTAACGGCTCGCGCGTTGCTGGCGCCGATCGGATCGAGCGGCGATGGTTGGCTGACTCAGAAAACAGCTTGCAGCGGCATTTGGCCGCGCGCAGGCGCCCGAGGCGGTGGCCTCGCCTGCAGGCCCAGATAGGCGAGGATCTTCTCGATCACCGGCCTCTCGAGAATCGCCGCGATGATCGTAAATTCGCCGCCGCAGTTCGGGCAGTGCGCAAGGTCGAGATCGAAAACGCGCTTGAGTAGCCGCACCCAACTGGGCGGCACTGACCGGTGAGAGCCGTTTTGCTCACTCACATCCGCTTGTCTTACCGGGGCGGTCTCCGGTGACGGCTTGGGCACCACCTGAGCGCGCAGCTTCGCATTCGGTGCCAACACGCCATGAAACCGGATCAGGTGCAGTTTCGGCCTGGGCACCAGCGCGGCAAGGCGCTGCATGCATGAACTCCAGCGGCGACATCACCAGATGGGTAGTGCCATCTCGCCAAGGTGTCTTCAACGTCAGCACCACTTGGCCGGCCGCGTTGCACCGCTCCCGTTAATTGGCGATCGCCGGGCGAGTGATGTAGCAACACAGCCGCTCCAGCGGCTTACGCTCGTGCGCGGCGCAGCACACCGCCGCGTGCAGGCTAAAACCCTCCGAGTTGGCACACAGGCGCTGCTTGATGTCGGTCGCACTGGGCTTGGCGCCTTGCAAGGTCAGCACTTTCTGGCCGGCCCGAGGACCGTAGGCTATGCGATAAACGTAGGCTGCGGCCTGCAGACGCGGTATCGCGCGGGCCTCGTGCGAATCGCCATCGTCACTGGCCAAGTAGGTTTCGCCCTGCTCTTCGACCAGGATCCCTTGCCGTGTCAGCGACTTCATCATCCGCCTGATGATCTTATGCAGCACCACCTGCACCGCTTCGTCGCTCGGTGCGGGGACTTCGACAAACACCGGCCCATCGGCACCGCGCCGATGGCGGTTTCCATCTGAGTTGACAGTTGATTAGGAGTTCATGGCGTGGATCAAAAACGGCAGACCCAAAACAATGGGCGACGTGGCAATCGAGTGGTTAATGCTCAACCCTCGATAAACAGGGGCAGCAAATGGCCGCTTCTGGCCGAACTTGCCCGGTCGCAGCGTATCAGTTCTGCGCTTCTGAATGACCGGTCATTGGAACGCCAACATTCGTGGCGCGACGCATCAGACGCCCGCAGTCGACCCCAAGCAGACCTTAGAGGGCCGGAAAAGCGGACGCGCAACGTAGAGCTAACCTGCGCTTTGCGGCAGGTTGAGCGCCGGGTTGGGCGTCATTGCGCTCCGTCAAGTGTTACGGGCTTTCCAGTCGGGCCTGCTGTTCCCATCCCGGTGCCAACTGCAGGCCCGGGCGTTCATCGTCCCAGGCCATTGAGCTCATCTTCCAGCCCAGGGGTGTGTTTATGAACTGGGTGGAGATCATTCCTCGTCCGTTAAACGACGAGCCCTTCAATGTGCCGGACTTGGTGTAAGCGCTGAAGCGGTGGGCTACGTTTCCGAAAACTTCTGTGAACTCAGACAGCTCTGCCTCGTGAAATTCAGTCAGATAGCCGGCGCGGACGCTCTCATGGCGTGGAGCGATAAACTCCGATACGGATGAAATTTCCGGCGTTGGACTGACGTTCTTGACGAGCAGACCGCGCTCGATGAATAGCGTGTGGATGTGCTGGTAATCGGGAGCGTTGCCCGGAGTGAACGAAACCGATTGGAAGAACTCCTGTGCCAAACGATCAAGCTCGGTCTTGATAGCTGCGCGGCTCTGCAAGTTGCTCATCGGTTACCTCCTACGGTAGTGCATTCTGCGATCGACTTGGCGCCGGTGGTGTTTATGACGCCCAACACTCCCGTTCAGCGGCGCGCCGCTTGCGGCGCGTCCGCTGCAACGGATGGTTCGGCGGCTCCATCCTTGGGCGAGCAGCTATGGTCTTACCGGGCGAACCAGTCCCATCAGTCGGGCTTGACGTTCGCTTCCTTTATCACCTTCGCCCACATGGCGATTTCCGAGTGGATGCGCTGGGCGGCTTGCTCCGGCGTGGTGGAGGTGCTCAATGCGCCCTGCTGCAGGAGCTTCTCCTTTACCTCCGAAAGCTGCAGCGCCTTGACGAGTTCGCTGTTCAGGCGGCCGATGATCGGCTTCGGCGTGCCGGCCGGCACCAAGACACCGAATGTGGAGCTCACCTCGAAGTTCGGTAATCCCGCTTCCGCGGCAGTCGGGACGTCGGGCAGCGTCTGGATGCGCTGCGCTGTCGTCACGACGAGTGCCCGGAGCTTTCCTCCTTTGATGTGGCCCAGCGTCGCCGGCACTGACTCGAACGCCACGAGGACCTCGCCGCCCATGAGACCGATGATCGCCGGGCCGCTCCCCTTGAACGGCACATGTAGCATGTCGACGCCGGTCCTGAGCTTCAACATTTCGCCCGCGAGGCGCTGCGGCGCACCTGCGCCGGAGGAAGCGTATGTGAGATGGCCCGGCTTCGCCTTGGCGTATGCAATGAGTTCCGCTATCGACTGGGCCGGAACCGAAGGGTTCACCACCAACACATACGGTACCGTACCGACGATTGTTATCGGGGTGAGATCCTTTTCCAAGTCATACCTGAGGATCTCGCGCTCGAGGGTGTAGTTGATCGAGTGCGAGGTTAATGCGCCCAAAAGGAGCGTGTAGCCGTCGCTCGGCGCCTTCGCCACCGCTTCGGCCCCGATGTTGCCGCTCGCGCCGGCGCGGTTGTCGACGATCACCTGCTGACCGAGTTGCTCTGACAGCTTCTGCGCAAGTACGCGGCCGATCACGTCGGCGGCGCCACCGGGCGGGAAGGGGACAATCATGCGCACGGGTTTAGCGGGATAAGTCTGAGCGAGAGCGGAGCCGGACCCCTCACCGAACAGCGAGAAAGCCGCAAGGGCAAGCACCGACATAATGACGCGCATCCTCGCCTCCTTCTTTTCAATGACTGATTTGTCGCTAAACACAGGTCGGGACGCTGCCTTGCCAAAAGATGCTGCGCGAGCAAATCTAATCTCGCCGTAAACTTGATAGTACGCTCGTCACCGCTCAAGACGCCAACTTTGTTATCGGGAGCAATTTTGCTGCATAACTCCGGCGCCTGCTCCCTAACTCGGCGTCGTTTGTCGCGCTGAAAACCGCTTGATGTCTTGCTTTCCGGTAACTACACTGCTGTTTTATAAGGGCTATCCATTTAGCTCCACAAGAACGATAATGGACGAATGGAGAAATTCAAGCCGGTCGCGCGTCGGGACTATCCGGCAACGTGGAGCGAGTTCCAAGACTGGTTCGCTAGCGATGAAGTCTGCGCCGTGTATTTGGAGCAGTTGCGATGGCCGACCGGTTTTGTGTGCCCAGTCTGCGGCGTACAGGATTCCCCGGGTCGCGCAACTCGCGGCCGGTTAATCTGTCGAGCGTGTCGGCATCAGTGCAGCGTGACGGCGGGAACGATCTTCGATAAGACGCGCACTGCGCTACGTGTGTGGTTTGCCGCTGCCTGGTATGTCACCAGCCAGAAGCAAGGCGTCAGTGCCCTGGGTTTGCAGCGAGTACTCGGTCTGGGCAGTTACCAGACCGCCTGGGCCATGTTGCACCGGTTTCGACGCGCTATGGTGCACCCGGACCGGGAACTTTTGAACGGAACGGTAGAGATTGACGAAACGTATCTTGCGCTCAGACGAGGTATTCGCGCCAAGTCCAGGGCAAAGGCCTCAGAGCTAGTCGTGATTGTGGTGGCGGTTGAAATTCTTCAACCAAAAGGGTTCGGGCGTATTCGCCTGCGTCGCATCGTTGCACCAACCACCGAATCGGTTATGCCATTCGTGCGACAGAATGTTCATCCTGGCGCCACAGTCCATACTGACGGAACGGCAATCTATCGTTTGCTTCAGCAAGAAGGGTTCCCTCACGACTCGACTGTCCTGGCGGGTTCGAAGATCCCAGCTCACAAAGCCTTACCTGGCGTGCATCGCGTGGCGTCATTGTTAAAACGTTGGCTGCTCGGCACGCATCACGGTGCGATCGATCCGAGGCATGTCGACCAGTATCTTGACGAATTCACCTTCCGCTTTAACCGCCGAACCTCGAGATCGCGCGGCATGTTGTTCTACCGATTGATGCAACATTCGGCCTCTACCGCTACCGTCACCTATGCAGACATTCGCGACAACAAATAGCATGTCGATGCTGCACAGCCCCTTACGAGGCGTGTGGAGCTAAATGGATATCCCTTTGTTTTATCCAGTACTAAATAACCGTGAAAAGCAGCACGGCACCGTTGCCGCCTCTTCAGTCCGTGAAAGTGCTTGATCAACTGCGAGAGCGTATCCGTTATTTGCATTGCAGCATACGCACGGAGGATGCCTATGTCTATTGGGTTCGTGCGTTCATCCGATTCCATGGTCTTAAGCATCCGGCAACCATGTGGGCTGCCGAGGTGCTTTGCCCGGTCCAGAAGCGCCTGGGCCAACCGGCGGCTTTGTTCGTAGTGGCCATCCATGCGGCAATATTGCGCCAGTAAGCTGATACGCGCAATCGGCCAAATGGCCAATTAGCGGGGTGATTTAGAACGGCAGCCAGTCAGTTGCGAAACAGGATCGAAACTTTGGCGTTAGGCCTCCGCGATTTAAGCAGTCACTCATACACTGAACCCGATCCTTGGCGCCATCGCACGACTTGCCACATGCCTCACCGATATATTGATTTTGTTTCAAGTCCGCCTGCGCTTGATCCGTAGCTGCCGTCAGCGGTGTGATGTCCAAGTATTCCAATTTTGGTAGCAGGTAACGCTGGATGCGGTTAAATGCAGAGTCCAGTTTTTTTTGATGCTCCTCCGTCGTTGTAGAGACATCACGGATTATTTGGCGATACCGGGTACGCTCAGCATCTTCGACTGCACGCAATGAGGGACTTAGGGCTGCACTACTCGAATGGCTTTCGGCATCCAATTGCCTAGCTTTTTGGCGCCATTCGATAACAATAGGCCAATTCTCATTCAACTGATATTTGAGAATCCCCGAGCAATAAGCCGCTTTTGGTTCAACGTCAATCGGAAGCCGCCGCTCCGCTGATGCCTCGAAACCCAGCAACGAAAGCAGAACACTTAATGCCACTCTCAACACAGCTTTGGCGGCCACTGCGCCCTCCACATTTCTTGGCATTGCCAATGCTATCAATTCTGCCATTTCCGAGGCCTATTGAATTTAGGTGGCTCACTGCAATTTCCCTGGTGCTCGTGATCGGCGCAGCAAAGGCCGTCACCGTTGAGGGCCGCGTCGTGGGCATCTCGGACGGAGACACCATCACCATCTTGGATGCCGCTCATCAGCAGCAAAAGATCAGGCTGGACGGCATTGACGCGCCCGAAAAGGAGCAAGCGTTCGGCTAGGCATCGAAGGGGCATCTGTCCGACCTTCTGTTCGACCATCAGGCTGTAGCCGATTGCGACAAGATCGGCGGATACCGGCGCAAGGTCTTGATCGCCGCGTTCGTAAACGCCTGACCGGACCCCGTCGAACCGCGATAGTAGACCGTCATGACCGCGTAACCGCGATAGTTCAGAAATTGGAACGTATCGAGTGCCCCCGGCTGCCATAAATCACGTGACCAGGGGCCGCCGTGGATCAGCATAACCAAGGGTGGTGGTGCGCCCGTGCTTTTCGGGCTAGGCCAGCGGCGAATTCCACGTTTGCCTTGCCCTCAATGGGCGCTTCGCCCGCAAGTTCCATATCGACAGCAGTACCGAAGTACACAGTACCTTAGTACTAATGACAGCGTGGTTCATAAGGGTCACAATAAGTTGAATTCTTAAAGGCCTTTTCCTGTACGTCAAACCGCCCTTCTGCTTTGAATCCGCCCATATATGTCGCCGCTCGAACACGATAAAAGGTCCGGCTCCCGTTCCGGTTACTGGTTGCGGCTTGGATCTGCTGGCAGACTGGCCGGCGCCCTGTATCTGTGCTTGGGCTTGCAAGTTTCAGCCAGTTGCGAGGCGAACTCGCCGCCCGACAAACTAATCGACGACTTGCGACGCGAAGCCGTGCTGATTGCCCGTGTCAATATTCAAGACTCTTCGGTAACCGAACGTTCCGGAAACTATCTTTCGTATCTAGTGCGTGCACGCATATCCAGACTGTATCGAGGCGGAAAGCCGCGCGGATCAGTGGTTAATTATCATGCCCGCGCTGAACAGGGTACGGAGAATTTTGGCTCGATTGATCGGATCGTTTTTCTCAAGCGCGGGACTACCTCGCTGTCGCAATGGCACGCCCTTGAGTTTGGCCAATTTCGTTATGACAAGGCTCTGGAGCGACGAATTCAGCAGCGACTGATTCGGTACCAACAACGAATCGCTCGCTCAAAGCAAGCGTTTCGCAATTTATCTGCCAGTGCGCATCACCAACGGAGCGATTGATGAAGAAGTTGCCGCCATTCGATGATCTTCTACGTGGCTTTCCCGCCGTTGATGCCCCTTCGGTCAAGGCGCTGGTGGGCGGTCAGATTGATGCCGAATATTTGACCAACATGTGCGTCGTACGGGTGACGCGCGCCTTGAATGAGGCCGGTGATCTTATCGGCCCGCATGCGCGCGGTATGTGGACGCTGAAGGGGGCAGATAACAAGCGCTACGGCCTGCGAGTCAAGGAGTTTCACAAGTACATGCTGGAAACCTATGGCAAACCTGCCGTTACGGTGAAGGCCGAGGCAAAAGGCGCTGGCGTCAGCTTTCTGCCGTTCGTGTGGAAGCGCGGCATCATGATGTTCGACGTTCGAGGCTGGAGTGACGCCACCGGTCACTTCGACCTCTGGAATGGACTTACCAATGTCTATCACGGCTATTTCGACAAGGCCTCGACGGTACATCTTTGGACGAGCGATACATGACGGAGTCGGTCTGCTCACTTAGCACACTAAAAGTCGTACCAACGTAAGCGGTAACGTTGCGG
>JANLTP010000014.1:0-31510 GCA_031363055.1 Burkholderiales bacterium
ACTGGCGGTGGTGCCTGGGATAACGCCAGTACACATCGAAATGGCCACGAACAGGCCGGTGACGATGGTTCCCATCAGCAAGCCACCAAGGGCGACCGGACCGAGAATCAAACCAACCAGCACCGGAATGACCACCGGCAACAACGACGGAATCATCATTTCCTTGATCGCCGCCGAGGTCAAAAGATCGACTGCCTTGCCGTACTCGGGCTTGGCAGTCCCTTCCATGATGCCCTTGATCTCGCGGAACTGGCGACGTACTTCGACGACCACCGAAGCGGCTGCACGACCGACCGCTTCCATCGCCATCGCACCGAACAGGAACGGAATCATGCCGCCAATGAAGAGGCCGATGATGACGTTCGGATCGGACAGATCAAAGCGAATCACCTTGCCGGCCGACTCCAGTGCATGCGTGTAATCGGCGAACAACACCAGTGCCGCCAGACCAGCCGAACCAATGGCGTAGCCCTTGGTGACAGCCTTGGTGGTATTACCGACGGCATCGAGCGGATCGGTAATATTGCGCACGGCTTCCGGCATATGGGCCATTTCGGCGATACCACCGGCGTTATCGGTGATCGGGCCGTAGGCGTCGAGAGCAACAATAATGCCTGCCATCGAGAGCATCGAAGTCGCTGCAATCGCGACGCCGTACAGGCCGGCGAGCGCGAATGACACGAAGATCGCGGCACAGACCATCAGCACCGGCCAGGCCGTCGATTTCATCGACACCGCAATACCGGCAATGATGTTGGTGGCGTGCCCAGTTTCGGAGGCCGCCGCCACATAGCGCACCGGCTTGTATTCGGTGCCGGTGTAGTACTCGGTGACCCAGACCAGACCAGCCGTCAACACCAGACCGACAATCGCCGCGCCGTAGATCTTGTTGGTGGTCAAAGCACCGATATCGGCGCCGGAAAAGACCCAGTTGGTGACGAAATAAAACGCCACCAGCGCAATCAAGCCGGCGACGATCAAGCCCTTGTACAGGGCATTCATGATCTTGCCACCGGGGCTGGCTTTGACGAAGAAGCAGCCGATGATCGATGCGATGATCGCGATGCCGCCCATGGCCAGCGGATAAATCGCTGCCTGAGCCGGCGCGTTGGTCAACAGCAGCACACCCAGCAACATGGTGGCGATCAAGGTCACCGCATAGGTCTCGAACAGGTCAGCGGCCATGCCGGCGCAATCACCGACGTTATCGCCGACGTTGTCGGCAATCACGGCCGGGTTGCGCGGATCATCCTCGGGAATACCGGCTTCGACCTTGCCGACTAGATCTGCGCCGACGTCCGCACCCTTGGTGAAGATTCCGCCGCCCAGACGCGCGAAGATCGAGATCAGCGACGAGCCGAAGGCAAAGCCGATCAAGGGCTTGAGCACGTCATGATGGCTGACGCCCGGTGCCGCATTGGCAGCCAGCCACCAGAAGAAGCCGGCGACGCCCAAAAGCCCCAGGCCAACCACCAGCATGCCGGTGATCGCACCGCCGCGAAACGCGACTGCCAGAGCGTCGTTCAGCCCCTTGGTAGCTGCCTGCGCGGTGCGAACGTTGGCGCGAACCGAAATATTCATGCCGATAAAGCCACACAAGCCAGACAAAAAGGCGCCGAGCGCGAAGCCAAAGGCGGTGATCCAGCCGAGACCGGCCAGACCGATCAACAGGAACAGGACCACTCCGACGATCGCAATCGTCCGATATTGGCGAGTCAGGTAGGCCTTTGCACCTTGCTGGATGGCCGCAGCAATTTCCTGCATGCGGGCGTTGCCGGCATCCAAGCCGAGAATCCAGCTTCGGGAATACCAGCCGTAAAGGACAGCGATGACGCCGCATATCAATGCGAAGATCACGGCCGTCGAAGCGACTCCAGTTAACATTGGGAAAACCTCCTGATTTTACTTATTGGAAATTGAGCTCGGCTCACGGGCAAAAGGCAAAGGGCAGCGGGCGATGGGCAGATCCACTCGTGATCGTTTGCGCCAGAGTCCGCCTATGTTCACTTGCGCCTGAGTCGAGAAGCCCGCGAATTCTAGCGTGCCTCGCGAAATCGGCGATGCTCGCAATGTCTGTCTGTTGCGTCACGCTAACAAACCATCGACCGGCACGACGGACAGTTGAGGTGTCAGTTGAGGGCGGCAAATACCCGGCTGGTGATGTCCTCAACTGAGCCAAGACCGGAAATTTTCCGATAGCGCGGTGCTCCTGGCTGGCCACCGGCGGCCATATCACCGTAATAACCGACCAATTTCTCGGTCTGATCATGATAAATCGCCAGCCGTTTGCTGACGGTTTCGACCTTGTCGTCGTCGCGCTGCACCAGGGCCTCGCCAGTCAGATCGTCTTGATTGGCGACTTTCGGCGGATTGAACTTGACGTGATAAACCCGGCCGCTGGCGGGATGCACGCGCCGGCCACTGAGTCGTTCGATGATTTCGGCGGCCGGCACGTCGATCTCGAGGACATAGTCGAGCGCCACCTTGGCGATGCGCATGGCCTCGGCTTGCGGGATGGTGCGCGGAAAGCCATCAAACAGGTAGCCCGCCTTGCAATCGTCCTGGGTCAGACGGTCTTTCACCAGCCCAATAATGATGTCATCGGAGACCAGCGCACCGCTGGCCATGACTTTTTGCGCGGCCAACCCCAACGGCGTGCCAGCTTTGACGGCGGCGCGCAGCATGTCGCCGGTCGAAATCTGCGGGATTCCAAAGCGCGCCCTGAGAAAGTTCGCCTGTGTGCCTTTGCCCGCGCCGGGTGCCCCCAACAGAATCAATCTCATGAACTCAACCCTCTATAGTTCTTTGCTGTCGTCTTTGGTCGTTCTTTTTCGTCCAGCAACATTATAGGAGGCTATTGATTACGTCCAGCGCTTTGCATCCAAACCTGGCGCACCCGTTCGAGATCGGATGGCGTGTCGACTCCGGGTGGTGGGCCGACGTCGGTCAACAGGACATGAATCGCAAAGCCGTGGGCCATCGCGCGCAATTGTTCAAGCGACTCCAGGATTTCGGCCGCGCCAGCGGCAAGCCCTGGATAGGCGGCCAGAAAAGCTGCTCGGTAGGCATACAAGCCAATATGGCGCAACGGCAGTTGCCGGGCCGCCAGTCCTGGCGAAACGGCGCCGCTAGGTGCTACGACCCCGGCTGGTACAACCCGGGTCAGGAAGAAATCACGATCATAGGGAATCGGTGCTCGTGAAAAATATTGGGCTCGACCGCGAAGGTCGACGACGACCTTGACCACGTTCGGGCTCAAATAATCCGCTTCGTCGTGGATCGTATGCGCGATGGTGGCGATGGCGCAGTCGCTGGCGCCGGCCAATGCAACCGCGACCTGCCGGATCAAAGACGGCGGCAACAGCGGCTCGTCGCCCTGAACGTTGACGACAATGACGTCGTCCGCCAACCCGAGTTGAGCGGCCGCCTCGGCCAACCGGTCGGTTCCGGACAGGTGATCGTTGCGGGTCATGAGCGCACGAAACCCGTGTCGAACGACGACATCGGCGATCTCGGGCGCGTCGGTGGCGACCGCGACCAGACTCGCCCCAGAGCGTTGCGCCTGTTCGGCGACGCGCACGATCATCGGTTTGCCACCAATATCCAGCAGTGGCTTGTTCGGCAGGCGTGATGACGCCAGACGGGCCGGAATCAAAGCAACAAAGTCCTGGCTCATGGAGCCTGCCTCAAAGGTCAAGTTTGCGCGCATCCTCTTCGATCATGACCGGTATGCCATCGCGAATCGGGTAGGCCAAATGATCACGCGGGCAGATCAGTTCCTGTTCGGCCTTGTGATATTCGATCGGACCCTTGCAGATCGGACAGACCAGAATTTCAAGCAATCGGTTATCCATGTTTCGAGCCTTTCAGCAACGGTTTGATTTGTGTATCCAGCCAAGTGTAAAAGGGCGCGTCAAATTGCGCCTCAACCCGCAAAACCCAACAGCGTCGATCATGCAGTTGCAACAATTTTACGGCGTCCTTGGCGGTCATGATGATGACATCGGCATCGATCGCCGCGATCATCGCGGCGTCAAGTCGTGCATGGTCGCCCAGTGCGCGCACCGGACATGGCAAGTCAAACCCCGCCAGGGTATCGGCAAATCGTTGCGGTTGGGCAATGCCCGCGATCGCCTGGCGGCGGGTCACCGGCACTTTTCGCAACTCTTGCAACGTTGCTTCCAGTTGATCGTCGTCCCTGGTGAGCTCGCCCGGCGCAAGGTTCGCTGCAAAATGCTCAAGCGAACATAGCGCCGCGGCGCGCACTGAGAAATGGAACACCTGGTCATGAGCGATCGGACTGAGCCAGGTTCCGTTCAACAGTACAGCCGACATCTGCTGGGCATGCGCCAGCGGCTCGCGCAAGGGTCCGGCGGGCAACAAACGGTGATTGCCGGCACCGCGCGCATCGAACACTGCCAATTCGAGGTGGCGCGGCAAACGCGAATGTTGCAGGCCGTCATCGGCGACGACGACGTCAATTTCAGGGTCATGCGCCAGCAACAGGCCGAGCGCTTGATCGCGCCTCCGACCGCTGGCCACGGCCAGTCCGCTATCGAGCGCCAACAGCAATGCTTCGTCGCCCACCTGGGCAACTGCCGAGCCAGTGTTGACCATTTGCGCGGCGTCGCTAGTCGCACGATAGGCATTGCAGAGCAGCCCGACCTTATAGCCAGCGTCGCGCAAGTGTCGCGAAATCGCCAGACTGGCCGGTGTCTTGCCGGCACCGCCTGCGACCAGATTACCGACCACGAGAATGATCGGCCCAGGCGAACCGGGCGCTAGATCGGACAGGACAGGGCGGCTGATCTGATTTCGTCGATAGCGGCTGATCGATGCCGTCAACCAGGACAAGGGTACCAACAGATTGCCGAGCAGGGTGCGTAACAGACCGGTCGGTGAACGATCGCCAGCGGTTGGAAACCAGATTGACAGCAACAGCTTTTCAATCCGGTTCCTGAGCGAAAAATGCATCGGTGATTATTGTCGGGCGCCGCTCTGCGCCGCGAAGCTGACCTTGGGCAAACCGGCCTGACGCGCCGCCTCGAGCACGTTGACGACCGATTGATGCGTTGCGCCGGCATCGGCGCTAATGACAATGACGGCGTCCTTGCGCGCGCCAGCGCGTTGCCGCAACTGGTTGGCGAAGCTGCTGGCACTGACAAAACTGACCACCTGGCCGTCGAGCGCATAACGGTTATCGGCGCTGACGGTAATGCTGATTTCCGGCGGCGGATCGGCCGGCCGTTCGGCGCCGCCCGTGGGCAGACTCACTTGCAGCTCGGCGATCCGCGAGTAGGTCGTGGTCACCATCAGAAAAATCAGGATGACCAGCAACACGTCGATCAACGGAATGAAGTTGATCTCCGGTTCATCGCGGCGCACGGCTCGCCGGAAATTCACTTGATCGATCCCTTCAGCGTATCCACCAGGCGCAACGATTGCTGCTCCATTTCGATCAGAAAGTCATCGACGCGGCCCCGAAAATAGCGGTACGCGATCAACGCCGGAATGGCCACCATCAGTCCCAACGCGGTGTTGTACAACGCAACCGATATGCCGTGCGCCAATTGACCCGGATTGGTTCCGGCCGGCGCCTGGGCACCGAATATTTCGATCATCCCAACCACGGTTCCAAAGAGGCCCAGCAGCGGTGCCACGCTGGCAATGGTGCCCAATGCGCCCAGGTATTTTTCCAGATCATGGGCCACCGCTCGACCGGTGTCTTCCATCGCCTCTTTCATGAGCGACGGAGGTGCCTGCTCATGACGCAGGCCGCTGGCAAACACCTTGCCGAGGGCGGAACTGGCCTCGAGTTTCTGGATCATTTCCGAGGTGACCTGCTTGCTGCGATGCAGCGCAATCACCTCCTCAAACAGCCGGTCTGGCAAAATTTTGGCCCGCTTCAAGGACAGAAATCGTTCCACAACCAGGGCGACTGCCGCGATCGAGGTGAGAATCAAAAACCATACGGGCCAGCCCGCAGCCTGGATAATCGAAAACAAGCCATACCTCCGGAACCAAATCGTGTTGACAGCAAAGCCCGCAATTCTCGGATGATTGAGGGTTCAGGGCAAGTTGCCACCTAAAATTAAAAAACGGCGCGGTCTGTGGAGAATTCTGTGGATAAACTACTGCAAAGCCCTTCCGAATCGCCGCAGCTTACAGCCAGATCGTTTTAGTTAGAGATTGTGAAATATTAATGCGCTTACATTTCAACGAGTTGCACCAGAAAGACCATGGCTGCGGGCAGTTAACCCGGGTTTATTAGTGGTTAACGCATTTCTGTGGACAGTTCAAGCCGGCAAGGTCCAATTTTGAGGAACTATCGAGTTTCCGATGTGCCCCGAAACATCGACGATGAGCCGCCCGTAGTCACGGTCAGTCAGTTGAATCGTCTGGTGGCCGATCTTCTCGAAGAGGCACTACCACTACAGATGGTCCGTGGCGAGATCTCCAATTTCGTCCGCGCTGCCAGCGGCCATTGGTACTTTTCGCTCAAAGATTCTAGCGCGCAACTTCGAGCGGTCATGTTCAGAGGCCGTGCCCAGACGGTCGGCTTCATGCCGCGTGAGGGCGTGCAAGTCGAAGTTCGCGGCCAGGTCACCTTGTACCAGGCGCGCGGCGATTTCCAGTTGGTCGTAGATTCGATGCGCCAAGCCGGCGCCGGTAATCTTTATCAGCAGTTTTTGCTGCTTAAGGAGAAGTTGCAGGCTGAGGGGCTGTTCGATGCCGAGCGCAAAAAGCCGCTGCCCACTGCGCCCAAGGCCATCGGCGTCATCACGTCGGCCTCGGGTGCCGCGTTGCACGATGTGTTGAGCACGCTGGCCCGGCGTGCGCCGGCGATGCCGGTGTATATCTTTCCGTCGCAGGTGCAGGGGGTCGATGCGCCGGATCGAATGATCGCAGCGATCAGGGCGGCGCAACTACACGGCCAATGTTCGGTGCTGTTACTGGTTCGCGGCGGCGGCTCGATCGAGGATTTGTGGGCGTTCAACGACGAGCGATTGGCGCGGGTCATCGCCGCCTGCCCGATACCGATCATCAGTGGCGTCGGGCATGAGTCCGATTTTACGATCGCCGACTTTATCGCCGATCAACGAGCCCCGACGCCGACCGCAGCGGCGGTGTTGGCGGTGGCCGATCGGCGCGAACAATGGGCTCGATTGCAACAGTCGACGCGCGCCTTGTCACAGGCTTGGCGTCGACAATTCCAGAATCAGGAACAACGCCTCGACTATGCTGCCAGAATGCTGCGGCCACCGTCTGCGCAATGGCGCGAACGGCTGCTGCAACTGCAGGGCCTGGGCAATCGTCTGCGCGCCGCTATGAATCTGCAATGGACGCGCGCCGCGCATCGCTTCGAGCGTGCCGAAAGTCGATTGCGCGCGCCGGATGTCGAATCGCGGCAGGCTCGTGTGAGCCAGTTGCAGCACCGGCTTGGCGCGGCCGCCAGCGCAGCAAGCCAGGCCGGGGCACTGCAACTGCATCAACTCGAGCGTCGACTGCGCCAGGCCAGTCCACAAAATACGCTGTTGCGCGGCTATTCGATCGTGCGCAAGCCCGGCGGCGGCGTCATTCGCCAGAGCACAGAAGTCAGTCAGGGCGAATCCCTCGAGGTCATGCTCGCTGAGGGACGTTTGCTCACCCGCGTCGAACAAATTGTAGGATAGCCCCGTATCTTGGTCTCTGTGACCGATGGCTTCGCATAAAATCAGTATGCTGAAATTGTGCCGTTCGGCCAACCAACTCAATTCACCTGCATCAGATCAAGGAATCGACATGGAACATACCCTGCCCGCATTGCCCTACGCCATGGACGCGCTTGCGCCGACCATCTCGAAGGAAACGCTCGAATTTCACTACGGCAAGCACCATCAGGCATACGCCACTAATTTGAACAATCTCATCAAAGGCGGCGAATTCGAAAACGCCTCGCTGGAGGACATCATCAAGCGTTCTTCGGGCGGCGTGTTCAACAACGCTGCGCAAATCTGGAACCACACGTTCTACTGGAATTCACTGTCACCGAAGGGCGGCGGCGCAGCCACCGGTGCGCTGGCGGCGGCGATCGATAAAAAATGGGGTTCGTTCGAGGCCTTTAAGGAAGCCTTTACCAAATCAGCGATCGGCAATTTCGGTTCCAGTTGGACCTGGCTGGTCAAGAAGGCCGATGGCTCGCTCGACATTGTCAACACCAGCAACGCGGCCACGCCGCTGACCGGCGCCGACCAGCCTTTGTTGACCTGCGATCTGTGGGAGCACGCGTACTACATCGACTTCCGCAATCGTCGCCCGGACTACCTGGCAGGCTATTGGAAACTGGCCAATTGGGAGTT
The DNA here is from genome assembly GCA_031363055.1 of Burkholderiales bacterium. Taxonomy (GTDB): domain Bacteria; phylum Pseudomonadota; class Gammaproteobacteria; order Burkholderiales; family Burkholderiaceae_E; genus JANLTP01. Next base: position 8,340 of record JANLTP010000014.1, read on the forward strand.
TGCGGCGCGCAATTTTGCCTGATTGTTCAACTTTTGCCCAAGGTGCCGAGCGTCTCGGCACCCATGGCCTCTGTCTTTTTTGGGGTCAAAAGGGGGTTTACAGGGCGCGTGGCCCGCGCTAAATTGGCCCCCCCAACCTTAAAAATATAAAGAGGAGGTTCTGATGGAAATCATTTCCACGATTGTGATCGGCTTGATTGTCGGCGCCATTGCCAAGTTACTGATGCCCGGCAAGCAAGGCGGCGGCTTCATTCTGACGGCGGTTCTGGGCGTCGCAGGCTCGTTCCTGGCAACCTATGGCGGTCAGATGCTCGGCATGTACAAGGCGGGCCAAGGCGCAGGCTTTCTCGCCTCGGTCGTAGGTGCGTTGATCGTTCTGGTCATTTACGGTTTCGTCCGCAAGAAAACGGGCTGAAAAGCGGTCGGAATTGGACAGCCCGGTCGCGGCGACTGGAGTCTGCTTTCAGCGCTGCGGCTCTGCAAAGAGCTTGTCGCTGCTGAGCGCGGAACCGGCCTTGATGGCGCGCTTGGCGAACCAACCCTGGTCCATTTCAAGTGCGAATCGAACCGGTTTTTCCGAACAGTGACTGGCCTCGTCAAACGGCTTCATATCGGCAATATTGACCACTTTGCCCTGCTCATCAATGAAAGCGATTGATAACGGAATTCGGGTGTTGCGCATCCAGAAACATTGAGCGCTGGGTCGCTCAAACACAAACAGCATACCGTCGTTACCACCGAGTTTTTCGCGGAACATCAGGCCACTCGACCGGCTGGTTGCATCGGCCGCTACTTCGGCGCGAATTTTGTGGATGCCCGCCAAAATCTCGATAGTCTGCAACTTTGGTTGCGCCCGACCTTGCGTGGGTGCGCTGGTTTGCGAATGAACGCCGCCAAGGGTCGCGAATAGCGAAGTAAACATCAGCATCCCCAACAGACATGGGCGTCGGATTCGGCGATAAAACTTCGATTGGGCAGGATTCATGGCAATCCAATGAAAAAGGCAGGGATATCACCCTGCCTTTCGCTACTCGTTGTCTCCAACCCAGGGCTGAAAACCACCGGGTATTTACTTCTTCGGAGCTTCGGCTTTCTTCATTGCCTTGGCTTTTTTCATTTTCTTGGCTTTCTTTTCGATCGAAGGCTTGGCGAACGTGTCGGCAGCGAAGGCGGCGCCAGTGCCCAAAGCGAACATGGCAGCGACGAGTGCAGTGGTCAATTTTTTCATAGTTTCCCTCTAGAGTCAGTAACAAGACCAGAAGCGGTCATCCGAATAAACGTAGGTGTTTCCACGGGGTTGACAGCTACGGCGAAAGTTTAGCCCGAGTTACCAAAGCTGCCGGCACGAAACGTCGCAAAATGCCCAAAATCGGCATACCTACAACAGAGTTGCCACCCAAATAACGCCGATCGCTTAACAAACGGCACGCTTTGGCTCTCAATTCGCGGTTTGCTTGCGGCATAATTTCGAGATTATCTCGGAGTCAAAAAAATGTACCAGCATGTCAAAGTTCCTGCCGGTGGCGAAAAAATCAAGGTCAAAGCTGATTTTTCGCTGGATGTGCCCCACAACCCGATCATTCCCTACATCGAGGGCGACGGTACCGGCCTGGACATCACGCCGGTCATGATCAAAGTGGTCGACGCCGCCGTCGCCAAGGTCTACGGCGGCCAGCGCCAGATCCATTGGATGGAAATATACGCGGGCGAGAAGTCCACGAAAATTTACGGGCCGGACGTCTGGATGCCTGCCGAAACTCTGAGTATCGTCAAGGACTATGTGGTGTCGATCAAGGGTCCGTTGACGACACCGGTTGGCGGCGGCATCCGCTCGCTGAATGTGGCCTTGCGCCAGGAACTCGACTTATACGTCTGTCTGCGACCGATTCAGTACTTTCCAGGCGTACCTTCACCCTTGAAGGAACCTGAGAAGACCAATATGGTGATTTTCCGCGAGAACTCGGAAGATATCTACGCGGGAATCGAATACCAGGAGGGCACGCCGCAAGCGAAAAAGCTTATCGACTTTTTGATCAATGACATGGGCGTGAAGAAGATCCGTTTCCCCGGCAGCTCCGGTATCGGCATCAAGCCGGTCTCGCGCGAGGGCACTGAACGGCTGGTGCGCAAGGCCATGCAATATGTCATCGCCAACGACAAGCCGTCATTGACCCTGGTGCACAAGGGCAACATCATGAAATTCACCGAAGGGGGGTTTCGCGATTGGGGTTATGAGCTGGCCATGCGCGAATACGGCGCCAAGCTCATCGATGGCGGCCCATGGTGCAGTTTCAAGAATCCGAAGACCGGCCGCGACATCATCGTCAAGGATTCGATCGCCGACGCGTTTCTGCAGCAAATTCTGTTGCGCCCCAGTGAGTACAGCGTGATTGCGACGCTGAACCTGAACGGTGACTACATCTCTGATGCGCTGGCTGCGCAGGTTGGTGGCATAGGCATTGCGCCGGGCGCGAACTTGTCAGACACCGTTGCCATGTTCGAGGCGACCCACGGCACCGCACCCAAATACGCGGGCAAGGACTATGTCAATCCGGGATCGGAGATTCTTTCAGCCGAAATGATGTTGCGCCATATGGGCTGGACTGAAGCCGCCGACAAGATTCTCGATTCGATGGGTAAATCGATTCTCTCGAAACGGGTCACCTATGACTTCGCGCGCCTTTTGCCCGGCGCCACCCAGGTGTCCTGTTCGGGCTTCGGCCAGGTGATGATCGAGCATATGTAGCCAGTAGCCTGCCCGAAAATTGCGGGGCAGGACACATGTAACGGTATTTCCAACTGCGACTGGCGACCGGCGAGTACCTCGCGCTAATGCCAACCGGGGTATTCGGCCCTTGCTCCAGGCTCGACACCTCGTTGGTCAGCGTCGTACGTCGCAGATCACGCACTTCAAGTGGATCGTAGCGACGCGCCCGGTGCATGGTGACGCGGTTATCCCAGATGACCAGATCCCATGGCTTCCAGACATGCGCATAGACAAATTGCCGCTGGGTGGCGTGCTCCGTGAGATCGCGCAGAAACGCACGCGCCTCGGGTATTGGCATTCCTTCAATGGCGCCTGCATGGCTGGCCAAATAGAGCGACAGCCGGCCCGTGTTCGGGTGTCGTCGCACGAGGCGCTGGCGCACCGGCGCCCACTTCAGGCGCTCCGCCTCAGTGAAGTCGTCAAACCCCAGAACGCCACGCGAATATAACTGGCTATGCGAGCAAATCAGATCATGGATCTCGCGTCGGGAATCTTCATCGAGCGCGTCATAAGCGGCGCGCATATCGGCGAACTCGGTGTTGCCACCGGTAGGCGGAATTTTGCGCGCCGACAGCATCGAATACTTGGCCGGAATTTCCTTGAAGGAGCTGTCCGAGTGCCAAAGCAGGTTGCCCAAACCGAACAGGCGCCGGCGATCATCGCGCGCTAACAGCTCACCCTGTTTGTCGAGGTTGGAGATATCGTTAAGCTCGATGCTGACTCGTCGATCCTGCGGGGCCGCGATATCTCCGGTCGCTTGTTCGAGGGGCCCGAGCTGGCGGCTGAACGCGAGCTGCCGATCGTCGTCGAGCACCTGATCGTGAAATACCAGCACACCAAAACGATCCGTGCCAGCATGGATAGCCGCTACGACCGCGTCGTCGAGATGCCGGGTCAAATCGACGCCGGACACGGCGCCGCCGAAGTACGGGCGGTGGGTCGGATCAATCGCTGTAACGGAAAAGCTCAAGGTGCGCTCCCGAGTCGCTCGGTGCCCGAAATTCCATGGCAAGCAGCCAGCAAACGCCGGCAAATTTACATCGACCACGGCTCAAGGACTGCCCTTGAGCCGCGATTACTGCTGAAGGACTAGTTAGGGCGCGTTCTGAATATTCGATGCTTGCTTGCCTTTCGGGCCTTGCACTACATCGAATTGAACTTTCTGACCTTCCTTAAGCGACTTGAAGCCACCCATCTGAATTGCACTGAAATGTGCAAACAGATCTTCCCCACCATCATCGGGCGTAATAAAGCCGAAACCCTTGGCGTCATTAAACCACTTCACCGTGCCGATAGACATTGCTTTTCCTGTTCAAAACCCGTTGCTGCGAACCGAACTCAACGCTGGAGCCAATTCAGGTATTCGAAAAATACCCAGCAAACATTACTAAAAAGATCCCCCCATCGAGGCGTGATTCCGGATCGAATCGCCTAAAACCCTTCTGGTAACGCGATTTTTTTCGAAATATCGTTCCAAGTCAAGTCCGGATACCTTATTGCGCTGCTTGGCCACCTTGAATTTAGGCAATTCGGACTCAATTGCACTCTGGTGTGCGGTTATTGCAGGTGCCAAATAACTAATCGGTATATTTGTCTCATAATTTGATTGTTGTTATTGAAGTTCTCGTTAAGGCAGAATTTGTTGGGTCAATGATCATTTGTGTGACTTTTTCCTACACCGTTTCAATTGCAGCCGTCAAACTGCGAACTTCAGTTCACAGTCGGCCTCATTTGGCGGTCAAGCGTTATTGCACATGAACAGCGACTCGTTACAATCCGACTATGGCTACGCGTCAAGATCCGACCCCCATTCTCGAAGAGCAAGAGACTCGGGTAAAAGCGCCGCCCATGTTTCAAGTGCTTTTGCTGAACGATGATTTCACACCTATGGAGTTTGTCATCCTGGTTTTGCAAAAATTCTTTGGCATGGGACGCGAGAAGGCAACCCAGGTCATGTTGAAGGTTCATCGTGAAGGACGTGGCGTTTGTGGCGTCTTCCCGCGCGATGTGGCAGCGACGAAAGTCGAGCAAGTAGGCAATTTTTCACGCGAGCATCAGCATCCGCTGCAGTGCGTGATGGAGGAAGCATGATCGCGCAGGAGTTAGAGGTTAGCCTCCATATGGCTTTTGTCGAAGCCCGGCAACAACGCCATGAATTTATAACGGTCGAGCACTTGCTGCTGGCATTGCTCGATAACCCGTCTGCGGCTGAAGTACTTCGAGCCTGTGCAGCCAACATTGAAGACCTGCGCAAGAATCTGACGTCCTTCATCAAGGAAAACACGCCAGTGGTGCCGGGTACCGAAGAAATCGACACGCAGCCGACGCTCGGTTTTCAGCGCGTCATTCAGCGTGCCATCATGCATGTGCAGTCTACGTCCAACGGCAAAAAAGAAGTCACCGGTGCCAACGTGCTGGTGGCGATCTTCGGCGAAAAGGACTCACACGCGGTTTATTACCTGCATCAGCAAGGAATTACCCGCCTTGACGTCGTGAATTACATTTCCCACGGCATCACCAAGAATCCGCAACCGAAGGAAGCGCCGAAGGAAGAGGGCGCCGAGGCTGAGCAGGAGCAGGCTGGCAATCAACAGTCAGCGCTTGAGCAATACACCCAAAATTTGAACGCGGCCGCGCGTGAAGGCAAGATCGACCCGTTGATTGGTCGCGAACACGAAGTTGAGCGAGTCATCCAGGTCCTTTGTCGACGCCGCAAGAATAACCCGCTGCTGGTCGGCGAGGCCGGCGTGGGCAAGACCGCCATAGCAGAAGGTTTGGCCTGGCGGATTACCCAGAACGAAGTGCCCGAAGTGCTGGCCGATGCCACCGTTTACTCCCTCGACATGGGCGCTCTGCTGGCGGGCACCAAGTACCGCGGCGACTTTGAGCAGCGCCTGAAGACAGTGCTCAAGCAACTGAAGTCGGCGCAGCATGCGATTCTGTTCATTGACGAAATTCACACCTTGATCGGTGCCGGTTCGGCCTCCGGCGGTACGCTGGACGCCTCGAACCTGTTGAAGCCGGCGCTCTCCTCAGGGGCACTTAAGTGCATGGGTGCGACCACCTACAACGAATATCGCGGGATTTTCGAGAAAGACCACGCGCTGTCGCGCCGGTTCCAGAAAATCGATGTCAATGAGCCGACCGTGGAGCAGACCGTGCAGATTCTGCGCGGCTTGAAGACCCGGTTCGAAGAGCATCACGGCATCAAGTATTCTTCCTCAGCGCTATCGGCCGCTGCCGAATTGTCGGCCAAGTTCATCAATGACCGTCACTTGCCGGACAAGGCGATCGACGTGATCGACGAGGCCGGTGCGGCGCAACGTATATTGCCCAAGAGCAAACAGAAAAAGGTCATCGGCAAGAGCGAGATCGAAGACATCATCTCAAAGATTGCGCGGATTCCGCCTGCCTCGGTGTCGAGCGATGATCGCTCGAAACTGCAAACGCTTGACCGCGATTTGAAAGCGACCGTATTCGGTCAGGACCCAGCCATCGAGGCCTTGGCGAGTGCCATCAAGATGTCGCGTTCGGGTCTGGGCAAGCCCGACAAACCGATTGGCGCCTTCCTGTTCTCCGGCCCAACCGGGGTCGGCAAGACCGAAGTGGCGCGACAATTGGCGTTTACCTTGGGGATCGAGCTGATTCGCTTCGACATGTCCGAATACATGGAGCGTCATGCGGTGTCTCGCCTGATCGGCGCGCCCCCCGGCTATGTCGGCTTCGACCAAGGCGGATTGCTGACCGAGGCGATTGCCAAAAAGCCGCATGCGGTTCTGTTGCTGGACGAGATCGAAAAGGCTCACCCGGACATCTTCAATATCCTGCTGCAGGTCATGGACCACGGTACCCTGACCGATAACAACGGCCGCAAGGCGGACTTTCGCAACATCATTATCGTCATGACCACCAATGCCGGTGCGGCTGATTTGCAGAAAAACTCGATGGGTTTTTCGGTCAACAAGCAGCAGGGCGACGAGATGGTCGAAATCAAGCGGATGTTCACGCCGGAGTTTCGTAACCGTCTCGATGCTGTCATCAGTTTCCGGGCGCTGGATGTCGAAATCATCATGCGCGTGGTCGACAAGTTCCTCATGCAGCTCGAAGAACAGTTGCACGAGAAAAAGGTCGACACGATCTTTACCGACGCCCTGCGCAAGATGCTCGCCAAGAAGGGCTTCGATCCGCTGATGGGCGCGCGACCGATGCAACGCCTGATTCAGGACACGATCCGCAAGGCGCTGGCCGATGAACTGTTGTTCGGCAAGCTCGTATCCGGTGGCAAGGTGGTGGTCGATGTCAACGATAAAGATGAGGTGTTTTTGACTTTTTCAGAGTCCACTTCGCCGCCGTCCGCATCGGGTGAAGGTGAGGAACAGATCGAGACACTGCCGGCTTGAGTCGAGGCCAGCTTAACAACAGCTACTTTGACTTAGTTCGTGTTTGTCACACCGGCCCGGCTGGCTTGGTGCAAAATAGGAGACGGCTTGTGCTGTCTCCTATTTTTTTGGAGCGGTCACGGGCGTGAAGCACCTGGGAGCCAAATAAGCGCGCGAGTTTATTGGGCGCTTGGCAGTAATTGGTAGAAGAATTCGATTCATGGGAGGCAAGGTGAAAAATCGATTGGCGCCGATGGCGCTCGTATTCGGCGTCTGCATGGGACACTTGAACTTGGCGTTTGCTCAGGATGCCCGTTATTTGGCGGCCAATTGTGCAAACTGTCACGGTACCGATGGTAAATCGACCGGGGCGATGCCCAGCCTCGCAGGCACTAATGCCGAACAGTTTGTGGCCAACATGAAAGCCTTCAAGGACGGCACGCGCAAGGCCACCATCATGCACCAACTCGCCAAGGGCTACAGCGATGAACAGATCGCCACGTTGGCTCAGTATTTTTCGACTCAGAAATAGGCGGACCCCGATATGAGCGCCCTTCGACCCAATCGCTTTCAAGACCCTCTCATCCAAGCAAACCGTCGACGGCTGTTGGCCGGTTTTGGGACGGCTGCGGGACTCGGCGCCTTGGGCGCCTGTGCCGGCATCGGGCTGGGTAGCAGTGAGCCGCAGCGCAAGCTGGGGCGGGTCCTGGTGGTCGGCGCTGGATTCGGTGGCGCAACCACGGCCAAGTACCTCAAGAAATGGGCCGGACCGACCATTGAGGTGCTGTTGGTTGAACGCAATCCCAGCTTCATCTCCTGTCCGCTCTCGAACCTGGTGCTCGGCGGCAGTCGCAAGATTGAAGAGTTGACGCTGGGTTACGCGGGTCTGCGCGAGCTCGGTGTCATTGTCATCAACGACACGGTAAACAGTATTGACCCGCTCACCCGCAAGGTCAGTTTCAACAAAATTGCCGACCAGAGTTTCGATCGCATTGTGCTCTCGCCCGGCGTTGATTTTCAGTTTGACGATATTCAAGGACTGAATGCTGAGGCCCAGAAAACCATTTTGCATGCCTGGCATGCCGGCACCCAGACGGTGGCGTTGCGCCAGCAGCTTGAGGCAATGCCCGACGGCGGTGTGTTTGCGATGACCATACCGAAGGCGCCGTATCGCTGCCCGCCCGGACCGTATGAGCGCGCCTGCCAGGTGGCGTCCTATCTGAAGCAATCCAAGCCGAAATCGAAGTTGATCATCATGGACGGCAACCCGGAGATTACCTCCAAGAAGGGATTGTTCACCAAGGTGTTCGCGGAAAATTACAAGGGCATCATCGAGTACAGGCCGAACATGGTGGTGACCGAGATCGATGCCGCCAACAAGACGGCAATCACCGAGGTCGGCGACAAGGTCAGGGCTGATGTCCTGAATGTCATTCCGCCACAGCGCGCGGCCGATCTGGCCCGCAAGGCCGGTGTCATCAACGCGAACAACCGCTGGTGCCAGGTCGATTGGGTAACGATGGAGTCCACCGCTGTGCCTGGTATCCATGTCATTGGCGATGCCACCTTGTCGGCGCCAGTCATGCCCAAGTCCGGGCATATGGCCAATCAGCACGGCAAGACGGCGGCGGCGGCCATTGTTGAGCTCATGAGCGGGCGTCCTCCACAGCCTCAAATGATGGCCAATACCTGCTACAGCTTTGTTGATGCGACCCAGGTTGTTCATGTGTCCTCGGTACATCGTTACGTCCCGGAGAAAAAAACCATGGAAGTGGTCGCCGGTTCCGGCGGGCTGTCGAGCGAACCGAATCTGCTCGAAGGTACGTACGCCAACGCCTGGGCGCAAAACATCTGGAAGGACATGCTCGGTTGAGCCAGGAGGCTGTCGAGGCTAAGAATGGGTGCGCAGTTTGACCATAAATCGATGATCGCGGGTGACCGCCGAGGGGGTAATAGCGGGGCTATTTCCCCCTCGAATCGCGCCTTGCATCCAATCCCGGCATTCTTTGCTGCGCACCCATTCTTAGCCTCGACAGCCTCCCAGTGAATAGAAGTCCGTTCATGCCACTGGTGGCGGTACTGTCGTTTACCGCCGTGTTGATCGGCCTGCTCTCGCAGCATGGGTTCGATATGCAGCCGTGTGCCTGGTGCATCTTGCAACGACTCTTCTATATCGTGATCGGCCTGCTCGCACTGCTCGCCTGGTGGCGTAATTCGAAAGTCAGGAGTACCGGTGGTTTGCGCAGCGAGCCGCGCCTGAATCAGTTGGCGGTACTTTGTTCGGTACTTTCTCTGGTCGGTGTGGCTGCGGCCTTGTATCAGCATTTCGTAGCGGCGCGAACCGAGTCCTGCGCCGTTACCCTGGCCGATAAGATCGTCAAATGGCCGGGACTCGACACGCTGGCACCTTGGTTGTTCAAGGCCACCGCGTTGTGTAGCGACGCCAATGTTGAACTGCTTAAATTGCCCTATGCCATCTGGAGTGCATTGTTCTTCCTGCTGCTGCTTTTTTTGAGTCTGCGCGGCTCCTGGCGCGCGGCACGCTAGCCGAACACGTGAAAACCATGCCCCCATTGCCCAACAGTCTGGAACAGCTCAAAACCATGACCGTGGTGGTCGCTGATACCGGCGATTTCAATCTGATGCGCGCCTATGCGCCACGCGATGCGACCACCAATCCAACCTTGATCTTGAAAGCGGTGCAAAAGCCGGAGTACCAGAGTCTGCTCGTCGAAACCGCTGCCCGCTTTGGTGGCGAAGGCGTCACCGCCGTCTGTGATCGGCTGCTGGTACGATTCGGTCGCGAGATCCTGGCGATCATCCCGGGTCGGGTATCGACCGAAGTGGATGCCCGATTGTCGTTTGATACCGATGCCTCGGTGACCAAGGCGCGGCGCCTGATCGCCTTGTATGAAGAAGCAGGCATCAGCCGCGAACGGGTGCTCATCAAACTGGCAGCCACCTGGGAGGGCATTCGCGCGGCGGGCAGGCTGGAGAACGAAGGCATTCACTGCAATCTGACCTTGCTGTTCGGTTTTCCGCAAGCAGTGGCCTGTGCCGATGCCGGGGTCACGCTGATTTCGCCCTTCGTCGGGCGTATTTACGATTGGTATAAAAAGCGCGATGGTCGTGATTTCAGCGGCGAAGAAGATCCCGGCGTGTTGTCGGTACGGCGTATCTATCAGTACTACAAACGGTTTGGTTATCCGACCGAAGTGATGGGCGCGAGCTTTCGCAATGTCGGTCAGATTCTCGCGCTGGCGGGCTGCGATCTTTTGACCATCAGTCCCGAATTGCTCGAGCAGTTGCAGCAATCGCAAGCGATCCTGTCGCGCCGATTGGATGACGCCAGCGCACGCGCGCAAAGCATCGAGCGAGCGAGGTTCGATGAGCGGCATTTTCGATTCGACATGAATGAAGATGCGATGGCGAGCGACAAATTATCGGAAGGAATCCGGGCGTTCGTGGCCGACGCGGTCAAGCTCGATGCGCTGGCAGCGGGGCAAACTTAACGTTTGCCGGTGCTGCCAAAACCGCCCGTGCTGCGGTCGCTATTCTCAAATTCATCGACGACGTTAAAGCTCACTTGTAGCACCGGCACAATCACCAGTTGCGCGATGCGCTCGAGTGCCTCGAAGCTGAACGCGTTCGATGATCGATTCCAGCAGGAAACCATTAGCGCGCCTTGATAGTCCGAGTCGATCAGGCCGACCAGATTGCCGAGCACGATGCCATGTTTGTGGCCCAGGCCGGAGCGCGGCAAGATCATTGCGCAGTAACCGGGATCACCAATGTGAATAGCCAGCCCGGTCGGTATGAGGATGGTTTCGCCCGCGCCGATATGCGTTGAGCCGTCAGTGCAGGCTCGTAGATCGAGGCCGGCGCTGCCCGCTGTTGCGTAGGTTGGCCAATGTTCGCGCAACCTCGCATCGAGAATTTTCACATCAATTTTCATACAGAATCTTTTCGGTCAGGCAACAACGATTGAGCGCGCTTTTTCAACGTTATGGGTGTTTTGGTGGACACGGACTTTTTCGCCGCGACCGGCGCTGCCATTCGTTGTGCGATCTCGGTCACCAAGGTACGCGCCAGACTGTGCTTGTCGGCTCGCGACAATCGCATTGAACCACCGGCGTCAACCAGTAACAATTCGTTGTCGTCGCGCCCAAACGTCTGATGGCCAATGTTGGCGACCAACAGCGGCACGCCTTTGCGAATTCGTTTCGCGGTGGCGTTTTGCTCGAGATTTTCGCTCTCGGCGGCGAATCCAACGCAGTACGGCGCACGGCTTGACTGGGCGACCGAAGCCAGAATGTCCGGGTTCTCGGCAAACTTGAGTTCCGGCAAACTTTGGTCGGTGGTTTTTTTCAGCTTGCTGCTGCTGCTGTTGGCCACTCGCCAGTCGGCCACGGCGGCGACCGCGATGAAGAGGTCGACTCCGGCCAGATTCGCATGGACGGCGTCAAACATGTCCCGGGCTGAGCGTACATCGCTGCGTTGCACGCCGTGCGGACTCGCGAGAGCCGTCGGACCGGAGATCAGGTGCACCTGCGCGCCGGCCTGTCGACAGGCCCGCGCAATGGCGTAGCCCATCTTGCCAGAGGACAGGTTGGTGATGCCTCGCACTGGGTCGATCGCTTCGAACGTCGGCCCAGCGGTAATCAGCACTCGCTTGCCGGACAATCGTTTCGGTGTCAAAAAAGCGATCAATTCTTCGAGCAGTACCTCGGGCTCGAGCATACGGCCGTCGCCAGTTTCGCCGCAGGCTTGATCGCCGCTATCGGGTCCAAGCACGGTGACGCCGTCCGCGCGCAATTGCGCGGCGTTACGCTGGGTTGCGGGGTGGCTCCACATCTGCCGATTCATCGCCGGCGCAATCAACAATGGGCACTCACGTGCGACGCACAGCAACGTCAGTAAATCGTCACAGGAACCATGAGCCAGTTTGGCCATGAAGTCGGCCGATGCCGGTACCACCATGATCGCATCAGCGCCGCGCGAGAGATCGATATGCGCCATGTTATTGGCAACCCGTGGATCCCACTGGTCAGTGTAGACCGCGCGCCCGGTCAGCGCCTGAAAGGTCACGGCCGTGACGAACCGGGTGGCCGATTCGCTCATCACGACTTGCACGCTGGCACCGGCACGCTGCAGACTGCGCGCCAGTTCGGCTGCCTTGAATCCGGCGACGCCAGCGCTGATACCGAGCACGATGTGCCGGCCGGCCAACTCACCCGCTGGGGCGCCTGGCGATGTTTGGATGCCCAGCGATGATTGATCTGCCTTCATGCTTTACTCTTTCGAACACGACGCAACTCGTCGAGGATCAGCAATACGGCACCGACTGAAATAGCACTGTCGGCGACATTAAAGGCCGGGAAGAAGTAACGATCGTAGTAAACGAGCAGGAAGTCGACCACCTGTCCTCGAAAGATACGGTCAATGACGTTACCGACGGCGCCGCCGAGGATCAGAGCCAGCGCCAGCGCGAACAGTTTTTGGGCTGAATGCCGGAACAGCAAGTAGATCATGAAGACGGCTGCGGCCAGCCCGAGTGTTATGAAAAACCAGCGCTGCCAACCGGCCGCGGACGCCAGAAAACTGAACGCTGCGCCCTTGTTGTAAAGCAGGGTCAGATCGAAGAAGCCTGCAATGACGGCCTTCCTTTCGGCAAAGGCAAAACTGCGAACGATCAAGGCCTTGGTCAACTGATCGAGCAAGATAATCAGAGCCGCGAGCATCAGCCAGGAGCCAACACTGCGGCGTGAGGATTTAGCCAAGATCCAGCGACTCCTAAGCGAAGCGACGACGATCGCCGCCGCCAAACAGGTTGTTCGAACAGCGCATGCAAATCAGCGGGTGATCGCTGTTGCCACCGACATCAGCGCGATAGTGCCAGCAACGGTCGCACTTTTTTTCGGTGCTGGCTTTCACGACCACGCTCTGTTGTGCCGACGCGGACTCGTCCGACGCAGAGTCGCCCGACGCAGACGCCGCCGATACAGATTCTGCCGGCACCAGCCTGGCCGCCGAAGTGATACTCACATATTTGAGGTCATCGCCGAGGCTGGCGAGGAGGGTGTATTGCGGCTCGGCGGCCCGGACTTCGAGCTCGGCTTGCAGCGATGACCCGATCGCGCCGGTGCTGCGGGCGTCTTCGAGACGCTTCTGGACTTCGGCGCGCCACTCGCGAATCTGCGCCCATTTCGCGAGCAATGACTCGCCGTCGGCCATCTCGGGCCAGCGATAGTATGTCTGCGTGAAGATGGTCTCGCCGGCTTCACTCCAGGCCTTCGGGTTAAAAAGTTTCCAGGCCTCTTCGGCAGTGAATGAAGCCACTGGCGCCAGAATTCGCAACAAGGCATCGGTAATCTGATGCAAAGCGGTTTGTGCCGAACGGCGCGCAACACTGTCTGCCGCGCAGGTGTAGAGCCGGTCCTTCAGAATATCAAGATAAAACGCGCCCAAAAACTCCGAACAATAGGTCTGCACCTTGGTCATGATCGGGTGAAACTCGAAACGCGCGAAATCTGCTTCGATGTCCTTTTGCAGGTTGGCCGAATAGGCGATTGCATATCGATCGATTTCGAGCAGAGCGGCATCCGCGACCGCTTGGCTGTCGAATGCGAAGTCAGCGATATTGGCGAGCAGAAAACGCAAGGTGTTGCGAATTCTTCGATACGACTCGACGACGCGCTTCAGAATTTCATCGGACAGCGCGAGCTCTCCCGAATAGTCGCTGCTGGCGATCCACAGCCGGATAATTTCGGCGCCGAACTTGTTGTAGATCTCATGCGGTTCGTTGCCGTTGCCCATCGACTTCGACATCTTTCGTCCCTGGCCATCGACCACCATGCCGTGCGTCAGGATCGAGCGATAGGGCGGCACGCCGTTCAGCATCGACGAAGACAGCAGTGATGAATGGAACCAGCCGCGATGCTGATCGCTGCCTTCCAGATACAAGTCGGCCGGGAAGCTCGCCTTCGATTTGTGCGAGCCGCGCAGAACCGTCTGGTGCGTGCTGCCCGAATCGAACCAGACGTCGAGCGTGTCACGATTCTTGACCCAGTCGGCAGGATCCGGCTCACCGACCGCGCGCAACAATTCGGCGGCATCAATGGTTTGCCAGACTTCGATTCCATACTGTTCGATTTTCTGCGCGACCAGTTCAATCAATTGCTGCGTTTTTGGATGCAGCTCGCCGCTTTCCTTGTGCACAAAAAAGGCCATCGGCACGCCCCATTGGCGCTGTCGGGATAGCGTCCAGTCGGGTCGATTGGCGATCATGCCGTGTAGTCGAGCCTTGCCCCAAGCGGGGAAAAAAGCAGTCGCTTCGATACCGGCCAGCGCGGTCTCGCGCAGGCTGGCCCGGCCGTTGTTCGGCTTGACATCCATGCTCGCAAACCACTGCGATGAAGCGCGGTAAATGATCGGTGTTTTGTGGCGCCAGCAATGCATGTAGCTGTGCTCGTACTTGAACACTCGAAACAGGCAACCGTGCTCGCGCAGGAGTTCGACAATGTTCGGATTGGCCTGCCAGATCGACAGGCCACCGAAGTCGGCCATATTGGCGGCGAATTTTCCATCGCCCATGACCGGCTGCAAGATTTGTGCATCGGTCATGCCATAACGTTTGCATGAAGCGAAGTCTTCGACGCCATACGCCGGCGCTGAATGGACGATGCCGGTGCCGGATTCCAGCGTCACATAGTCGGCCAGATAGACCGGTGAGCGGCGATCGTAAAAGGGATGCGCGAACTCAATGTTTTCAAGCGCATCGCCCTTACAAGTCGCCAGCACTTCGCCCTCGAGCTGGTAACTCTCCAGACATGCTGTTACCCGCTCGGCGGCCAGCAGCAGCAACGCGGCGTCGCCTTGCCATTGCACTTGAACCAGCGCGTAGTCGAACTCCGGATGCACATTCAAGGCCTGATTCGACGGCAGCGTCCACGGCGTCGTGGTCCAGATGAGCACGTATCCGCGACTCAGCGGCAACTGCGGCAAATTGAACGCGCGGGCCAGGGCAGCCGCTTGATCGGCAATGAAGGGCAGGCCGACATCAACGGCCGGATCGACCTTGTCGGCATATTCGACTTCCGCTTCGGCGAGTGCCGAGCCGCAATCGAAGCACCAGTTCACAGGCTTGAGTCCGCGATAGACGAATCCGTCGCTCATGATCTTGCCCAACACGCGCAGCTCGTCGGCTTCGTTGGACGGCGCCATCGTCAGGTACGGGTCTTCCCAATCGCCCAGCACACCGAGGCGAATGAATTGTTTTTTCTGTATCGCGATCTGCTCGGTCGCGTAGGCACGCGATTTGGCCTGAACCACTTCGGGCGCGAGTCCACGACCGAATTCCTTTTCGATGCGAATTTCGATCGGCATGCCGTGGCAATCCCAACCGGGAATGTAGCGCGAGTCGAAGCCGGCCATCTGCCGGCTTTTGACGATCATGTCTTTCAGAATTTTGTTGACCGCATGACCGTTGTGAATCTCGCCGTTCGCGAACGGCGGGCCGTCATGCAACTGCCACAAGGGACGACCCTTCGAGTGCTCGCGAATGCGTTGATAAATGCCCTTGTCCTGCCATTGCTGGGTCCAGGACGGTTCGCGTTTGGGTAAATCGCCGCGCATCGGAAACGGCGTATCGGGCAAGTTCAGCGTCTTGCGGTACGGCGATTCGGCGGGCGCGGAGGCGGCGGTTTTACCGTCGGCCATGTTGTGATCCTTTAACTGATGAGGTGCGGGGAGAACGATTGTGCGCTACGGGCGCTATCTTAACGAAGGATTGCTGACCAAGGATTGGATATGAACACCGCGCGATCGAACAACGCGTAATCAATCATTAACCCGGCCGTTTCAAGCGCTGGCGCGCGTCGGCAGCGTCCTGCGCAATTTGCCGTTTGAGTAGTTCAAGATTTTCATAATTCTCCTCATCGCGCAGTTTGCTGACGAATTCGATCTGCACCAGTTTTCCGTAGACCGATTCATCGAAGTCAAAAACATGGACTTCGAGCACAAACGCACCGTCCATTTCAACTGCTGGCCGAGTTCCCAGGCTGGCGACCCCGTCTCGAACGACCAGTCCCAAGCCGTGAATCCGGACCGCAAAGATGCCCGAAAGCGCCGGTCGCCGAAAGGCCAGGCGTATGTTCAGGGTGGGGAAGCCCAGGGTGCGGCCCAATTGGCGACCATGCGTCACATGGCCGGACATCGTGAAGGGTCGACCGAGCAACGATTGGGCAACATCGAGTGCGCCTTGACCCAGGGCCTTACGCACGGCGGAGCTCGATATTCGGCCGTGCGCATCGTTGACGGTGGGCATCGCTTGCACCTCGAAGCCTTTGGCGCGGCCCTGTTCCATGAGTAGCGCGAGATCCCCGGTGCGGGCGGCACCGAACTTGAAATCGTCGCCAATCAGCAAGAACCGGGTTTGCAGTGCTGCCAGCAAGACCTCGTCGATAAATCGCTCGGCGCTCATCGATGCCAATTGGCTGTTGAAGTGTGCAATGTTCACACGCTGAACGCGGTGTTCAGCCAAAGCGTCCAGTTTGTCGCGCAGGCTGCACACGCGCGCCGGCGCCGAGCCACGGCCCATTTGTGCAAAGTACTCCCGCGGATGAGGCTCGAAGGTCAGGACACAACTGGGCAACGAGCGCCGGGCGGCTTCGTTCGCCAGTTGCGTCAACAAAGCCTGGTGGCCACGATGAACGCCATCGAAATTGCCGATAGTGACTGCTGAAGGGCGGCGCAACGCCATCGGCGGAGCGCGTCGGAAGACCTGCATGTACAGTTCGCAAAACTATGAATTATAAGGGCTTTCCGCCGAAAGTAGCGCAGCGACGGTGGTAACATTCGGCATGAAAAAGATCGTCGCCCTGATTTCGGGACGGGGCTCGAACATGCAGGCCATTGTGCGATCCGGCCAAGCCGGTGGCTGGCGTGCCAGCAACGGCGAATCGGCGGCCTTCAGTGCCGTGATCAGCAACGAGCCGTCGGCCGAAGGGCTGATTTGGGCTCGCAGCCAGGGCATCGCGACGCGGGTCGTCGCACATCGTGATTACGCCGAGCGCGGCGCCTTTGAGCGTGCGTTGGCCGACGCGCTGGCACTTGAGCGACCGGATCTCATTATTCTGGCGGGTTTTATGCGAATTTTGGGCAGTGAGTTTGTGAGTCAATTCGAAGGGCGGATGATCAACATCCATCCGTCATTGTTGCCCTCGTTCAAGGGCCTGCACACTCACGCGCGCGCCCTGGCCGCCGGCGTCAAGGCACACGGGGCTACAGTGCATCTGGTCAGTCCGGAATTGGACAGTGGTGTCGTGTTGGCTCAGGCAGTGGTCGGTGTTGGCGAAACAGATACCGAGGACACGCTCAAGCAGGCAGTTCTGGCGGCCGAACATGCGCTGTATCCAAAAGTAGTCGGCTGGATCGCACGCGGCGAAATGGTCCTCTCCAAAGACGGTTATCACTGGCGCGATGCCGGTGCAACCGAAGCTCAGTGCCTGTGGATGGATCGGCCCGACTTTGCTGCTTTGACTTAGTGGCTGGAATCATCGTCAAGTCTGTCATTCGTGCGCTCGCGATCGCCCAGGACAGCGCGCGCCCTGTCGATTGGCAGTTGCGGCAGTTCTTCAAGAGCAATCCGGGCCTGGGTCGGCGCGATCGCGGCCTGATCGCCGAGACGCTATTCGATGTGCTGCGCAATCGCCGACTGTATCTGCACTTGGCGCAAAGCGGCAGCGGCGCGCTCGAGCGCCGGCTGATGTTGCTGGCCTGGAGTTGGCCCAAGCGCCTGACAACCGCCAACCCGCTGGCCGAACTCGACGATCGCGAACGGCTATGGTTGGAGCGGGTGTTGTTGATCGATATGGCCAGTCTCGCCGCAGCAGTGGCGCTCAGTGTGCCCGATTGGTTTTACCAGCGAGTTTGCCAGGCGCAAGGCGAGGCGGTCGCTGACTCGATACTGGCGGCTTTGCTGGTGCCCGCGCCGCTTGATCTTCGAGTGAATTTTTCCAAGGTCAAGCGCGACGAGGCGCTCGCCGCGCTCGCCCAGGCCGGCATCGAGGCGCAGGCGCTGGCCGGTCTGCCATCGGCGATCCGCGTTCAGGGCAAACCCGCGCTCGAGTCCAGCGCGCCGTTTGAGGCCGGTTGGCTCGAGGTTCAAGACGCCGGCAGTCAGGTGCTGTGCTATCTGGCATCGCCCCGGCGCGGCCAGATCGTGGTCGACTTTTGCGCCGGCGCTGGCGGCAAATCGCTGGCGCTGGCGGCGATGATGAAAGACAGCGGTCAGGTATTTGCCTGTGATGTTTCGCTGTCGCGATTGCAAAAAATGCGGCCCCGCCTGGTCAGGGCGGGGCTGAGCAATATTCAGCCGTTTGCGATCGACGATGAAAATGATCCCAAGCTCAAACGGCTGGCCTCGAAGGCCGATCTGGTGTTGGTCGATGCACCGTGCAGCGGTTCCGGAACCTTGCGACGCAACCCCGATCTGAAATGGCGCTGGCAGGAATCGGACATCACCGAGCTGCATGACAAGCAGATTCGTATTCTCGAGGCCGCCGCCCGACTGGTCAAACCAGGTGGGGTGCTGGTTTATGCGACCTGCAGCCTGCTCGACGAGGAAAACGAAGCGGTCTGTGCGAAGTTCGAGCGCGCGCATCCGGATTGGACCTCGGAGGCCGCGCCAGCCGTGTTGCTGCAGGCCGGCATCGAGCTGACTATGACGGCGTCGACGTACCTGAAGTTGCGCCCCGACTTGCACGGCACGGACGGCTTTTTTGCAGCTCGCTGGAGGCGCGTGTGACCGACCCGAACGGATTGCCATCCTTGCTGAACGAAATCATTGCCGATCTCGGCAATCCCGCGCTGATGTGGCAACTGGCCCTGATTGCGCTGTGCGTTGCCTTTGCGCATTGGCGTGCTCGCGCTGCCTGGAAGGTCTGGGAGCCCAGAATTGTTGCCAATCGCTCTAGCCAGGCGTGGAGCGAGGTTCAAGCGGATGCGCTGTCGCGATTGTTGTTTCCGATCATTGCGTTGGCGAGCGTCGGTGCGGTCAAACTGGTGCTCGGATTCTGGTTCAAGACCCAGTTGTTGAACTTGGCGCTGGTGTTGCTCGTGGCGTTGGCGCTGGTCAGGATCATTGTCTACTCGGTGTCGCGTCTGTCGCGCTCACGAGCGCTGGTCGCGTTTGAGCGGACCCTGGTGGTGCTGGTCTGGCTGGCTGTGCTGTTACATGTCAGCGGCCATTGGAGTGAAGCGGTCGAGCTGCTCGACTCAATCCATTTGTCGATCGGCAAGCAAACCATTTCGCTCTGGATGTTGGCCACGGGTTTGTTCTGGACCGTGTTGACAGTCATCGCGGCGGTCTGGCTCGGTGGCTTCATCGAAACCCGACTGCTCGGTAACGAAGCGATTGATCCGAGTCTGGGAACGATGCTGGCGCGGCTCATTCGGGCGCTGTTGCTGGTCGCGGGCCTGCTGCTTGGTTTGACCCTGGTGGGTCTCGATCTGACCGCGCTGTCGGTGTTTGGCGGCGCGCTCGGGGTGGGTATCGGGCTCGGTCTGCAGCGAATCGCCAGTAATTACATCAGCGGTTTTATTGTCTTGCTCGAGCGCCGTGTTCATCTGGGCGATATTGTTCGGGTTGACCAGTTTTCCGGACAGGTCAAGGAGATTCGCACGCGCTTTACCGTGTTGCGCAGCGGCGAAGGGGTCGATCAGATTGTGCCCAACGAGTTGCTGACCGCCCAGGCGGTGCAGAACTATTCGACCTCGGGTACCTCGATCGTCAAATTACCGCTTTTGATCGCCTATTCGGCCGACGTCGCATTGGCCAGTCAATTGGCGTTGCAGTCGGTGCAGGGCGTCGAGCGTGTGCTCGAGCAACCCGGTGCTTCGGTATTTTTTCGCGGCTGGACCATCGATGGCCTGCTGCTGGAGTTGATCTTTTCGATTTCCGACCCAAATAAAGGCAGCGATCCGGTGCGCTCTGAAATTCTTCGAAAGATATGGCTGAGTTGGCAGGCGCACGGTGTACCTGTTCCATTTATGCAACGCGACTTTCGGCCGCCAGTGGGTCAGATTGTGACGTCGGCCCCGTCGGCAAATCATGCGTTAAGTACATCTGTATCCGGAAGTGATCCCAGCCGTTAGACTGAGAAGCCTGAAATTTAAGCCAAATAGCGTTTACAAGGGAGTGCGCTTTGCTTGATTCCGTTCTGTTGTTCCTGGACCAAGGTTTGCTGAACTTTTCGTGGTGGCAGATTCTTCTGTACACCCTGGTCGTGACGCACATCACCATTGCCGGGGTGACTATTTACCTGCATCGTTGCCAGGCACATCGCGCGCTCGATTTGCATCCGATCGTGTCGCATTTCTTTCGTGCCTGGTTATGGATGACGACCGGACAGGTGACGAAGGAATGGACGGCTGTGCACCGCAAACATCACGCCAAGTGTGAGCAGGACGACGATCCGCACAGCCCGCAGGTGTACGGTATTCGCAAGGTGCTGCTGCAAGGTGCCGAGCTTTATCGGATTGCGGCGGCCGATACCGAGCAAGTCGAAAAGTATGGCCACGGCACACCCAACGACTGGATCGAACGCACGCTGTACAGCCCGTACTCGTTCGCCGGAGTCTATGTGACCTTGATCTTGAACATCGCGCTGTTCGGCGTGATCGGCATCTCGGTCTTCGCCATTCAAATGCTCTGGATTCCGATCACCGCCGCCGGCATCATCAACGGCCTGGGCCATTTCAAGGGCTACCGGCATTTCGATACGGCTGATGCCAGTGCCAATGTGTTCCCTTGGGGCATCATGATTGGCGGCGAAGAATTGCACAATAATCACCACGCCTTTCCGACCTCGGCGCGTTTATCGAGCAAGTGGTACGAATTCGATATCGGTTGGGCCTACATCTGCGTGTTGCGTGCGCTCGGTATGGCCACGGTCAAGAAAGTCGCGCCGAAGCCCCGATTTGGTAGTGCGCGGCCGATGGTCGATCTCGATAATCTGCAAGTCATTCTGACGCATCGCTACGACCTGATGTCGGCCTACGCGGCGTCGCTGAAGAAGTTGTGCCAGGATGAGGCCATGCGCTTGAGTGCGATTCATCGTCCGGAGGGCATGAAGATTGCCACTGCGCGCAAATGGTTGGCGATCGACTCAACCAAGTGGTCAGCGCAAAACCATGCGACGGTCAGCGAGCTGTTTGCAGCCAGTGAACCATTGCGCAAGCTTATCGAGATGCGCACCGAATTGGCGAGCATCTGGCAGCGCTCAAACGCCACCCGCGAGCAATTATTGTCGCAACTGCAAGCTTGGTGTCATCGTGCTGAAGTGAGCGGTGTCAAAGCGCTGGAAGAGATGTCACTTCGACTGAGAAGTTATGCCGCTTGAGCGTCGGCATTGAAACAGGTCACCCTCGGCGGTGACTTCAATTCAAGCCGCCGAGAGGGCGGCTTTTGTCCTTATTTGATCTTCGTTTCTTTGTAAGTGACGTGCTTGCGGACCACCGGGTCAAATTTCATGATCGAAATTTTCTCGGGCTTGGTCCGCTTGTTCTTGGTGGTCGTGTAGAAATGACCGGTACCGGCACTCGATTCAAGCTTGATTTTCTCGCGCATGGGTTTCTCCTGATTTCAACTAGTTGATTTCGCCACGGGCGCGAAGATCAACCAACACCGGATCAATACCGTTCTTGTCGATCAAACGCAGGCCTGCTGTAGTCAGACGAAGTCGAATCCAGCGCTTTTCGCTTTCCACCCAAATTCGGCGATATTGAAGGTTCGGCAAAAAGCGGCGCTTCGTGCGATTGTTCGCATGCGAAACGTTGTTGCCCACCATCGGGGCTTTTCCAGTCACTTGGCAAACTTTAGCCATCATCGGTCCTGACAGTTGATTCGGGTTGCAGGCGCCACCGCGTCGGAGGACAAGAGGTGACACCAAATCCAGCAAAGCCTTTCATTCTAAGTCGAAAGCGGCTGAGCTGTCCAATAGATCGGGCCATTCGAGTAGTTCGGGTCGTCTGAATTGATCGGGTCGTCTGAATGAATCGTGTGGTCTGAATGGATCGTGTGGTCTGTCTAAATCCAGCCGCGTTCGGCGAACGACAGGCATTGGTTGCCGGCGATGATCAAATGATCAAGCACCGGCACGTCAATGGAGTGAAGCGCCTGTTTGACGGCCTCGGTCAAGGCCCGATCAGCGACACTGGCTTGCGCGATGCCGGAGGGGTGGTTGTGCGACAGAATCACGGCGGCGGCGTTCAACATGAGCACGCTACGGGCGATTTCGCGCGGATAGACGGCCGTTTGAGTCAGGGTGCCTCGAAATAGCTCGCGCGCCTCGATGAGACGATGTCGGGAATCGAGAAACAGGCAGGAAAAGCACTCAAAGGGGCGGTCCCGCAGCCAAAGCGTCAGAAATTGACGCACGGTGGCCTGGTTGCCGAGAGCGTCTGATTCGCCCAGTTGTTCGCGCAAACTGCGCCGGGTCAGCTCGGTGGCCGCCGCCAATTGTGCCCAACGGGAAGGCCCCATTCCCTGGATTTCACAAAAGCTGCGGCAATCCATGGCCAACGCAGCCCGGATCGACCCCGAGCGCAGAAGCAGCGTTCGACCCAGATCAAACGCGGATTTGCCGGCGCCACCGCTGCCAAATACCACTGCCATGAGTTCCGAATCACTCAGGGGTTCGGGGCCGGAGCGCAATAGCCGTTCGCGCGGCTGGTCGGCCTTGGGCCAATCTTTGATCGACATGTAGAGTTTTCCCGCTCACTTAGAATTGCAGAACACGATATGAGAAATTACGGTATGAAAAACACGGTATGAGAAACACGAAGTGCGAAGACGAAATGCAAACAACCAGCTTGAATAGTTCCCTGAGCCCGACTCCGGTGGTGCGGCCCGGTAGCCACGTCACGCTGCATTACCGGGTCAGTCTCGCAGATACTCAAGTTGAAGTCGTTAGTACCTTTGGACAACGTCCGGCGACGATTCAACTCGGTCTAGGCCAGTTGGC
>JANLTP010000018.1:0-17218 GCA_031363055.1 Burkholderiales bacterium
CAACCCTACCGAGACCAACGACGGCGTCGATAGCACCAATAGCAGCGATTTAGGATCGAACACACCTATCACGATGAAATTCCATCGCTATTCCCCGCTTTTTTATCAACGCTATGCCTCAACCCCGACAGGCTCCTAGTGGGGTGTTTCACGCTGATTGATGCGAAAGCACGAAGAAGCCATGGACCCTAAACTGGTTGAAATCCGCTTGAAGGCGCTGTCCGAAGAACTGCGCTGCCTGGTCTGCCAGAACCAGACCTTGTCGGACTCGAATGCTGATCTCGCGGTCGATCTGCGCAATCAGGTCAAAGCGATGATCGAACAGGGCCAAACTGACACACAGATCAAGCGGTATATGGTCGATCGTTACGGCGACTTCGTGTTGTTCAATCCACCGGTGCAAGCCAACACCTGGTTACTGTGGTTCGGGCCATTTCTGTTGCTGTTGCTGGGCGCCATTATCTGGCGACGGGTTCAACGAAGCGGCGCAGCCTCGGAACAGCGAACGCCAGAATCAAGTGTCAGCGCTCAGACTTCGGCACAGATCGAGGCAGCGCGGAAATTGCTTGGGTAGCGCTGCCGTCAAACAGCCTAGCAGCCTGGCGGTCGCGTAGTCGAGAAGTTCTGCCATCGAGTCGCTCAACCAGCGTGTGCTACACGTTGCGAGCGTTTAGCCAAAAGTCGAAATAGCAATAAGGCGATCAGCAAATCGCCGAGCGCAAAGGCACCGGTAACTTGCCAGGTCGACGACCAACCGCCGGCCCTGCTCACCATCGCTGCCAGTAGCGGCGGCGCCAGCATCTGACCGGCGGCCGACCCCTGCTGCATGAGGCCGACCGTAGTCGACACCGCGTTGGAATTCGGCGCCAGCGATGGTGCGAGCGCGAACAACGCACCGGGGATCAAGCCACCGAACATCGAGAACAAGACAATCGCCAGATACTGCATCGCGAAGCCGGCACCACTGCCAAACGCAAGCCAGGCCATGGTCATCATGGTGATCGCGGCCATGATGATGAGCCACGGCGCCGGGACTCGTTTTTGAGCAACCGCGCCGCCGACGATATTGCCAATGACATTGATGACGACGGCCAGTGCGGTTAACGGAGCGCCGGTGCTGGCGGCGACCCCGGCGTCGGCATAAATCGTCGGCAAGAACGAAAAGACGCCCATCCATTGACCGGCATAACATCCGAACCCGAGCGCCAGCAGCCAGGGGCCTGGCGCCGACAAGGTCGATACCAGCAGCACCGACATCCGGGTGGACTGCCGTAGCTCGCTGCGATCGGCCGGCACCACAAAACGAACCGCCAGCAGGACCAACAGGCTCAGCAAACTCGCCAGCCACCAAGCACTGCGCCAGCCGCTTGCCGCCAGCAAGAACGGCGTCAGCAAAAGTCCCAAGGCCATGCCTGCGGGCATATAGGCAGCCCAGAATCCAAGCCAGCGATTCAGGCTGGCCGGCGCGCAACGGCGCAGCAGACTCGGACCCGGCAGCACCGTCAACATGAAGCCGAAACTTTCGAAGACACGGGTCGCGAGCAGCATCGACACACTATGGGCAAAGGTCGCGAACAGACTGGCGGCGGCGAGCAAGCCAAGGCCGATGCTCATGACGCGCTTGGCTCCGAACCGGTCAGCAAGCATACCGCCGAATACTCCAAGCACTACCGCAGCCGTCTGCAGGACCGAGACCAGGTAGCTGGCCTCGATCAGGTTGATGCCGAACTCGGCCCGCAGCGTGCTGATGGCTGGCGGCAATTTGCCGACATGAAAGGCCGCCGCAATCCCTGCCGTCAGGACTGCTGCCGCCGCCAACTTACTCAAAGCTCAAGCGGCGCGTTTGCGACGAGTTTCCGCCTCGGCGGCGTGCATCTTCGAATAAGCCTGGTGGGCCGCAGCTTCGGCATCACCGACCTTGACCGCCAGGCCCATGTCTGAAAGTACGCTTCCCAAGGCAGATAAGGACAACATGACGTTTTCGGGCTTGCAGGAATACCCCATCAATCCAAACCGCCAAATCTTGCCGGCCAAAGGACCGAGCCCTGCGCCAATTTCGAGGTTGAACTCGTTGAGCAGAATTTTGCGCACCTGCGCTTCATTGACGCCGTCAGGAACATAAACCGCATTCATTTGCGGCAGACGTGCACCTTCCTTGACGAGGAAGCGCAGACCCATCGCTTCAAGGCCAGCCTTCAGGGCGACATGATGGCGCTGGTGCCGCGCCCAGCAATTCTCCAGACCTTCTTCCTTGATCAGCAGCAGGCTCTCATGCAAGGCGAACAGACCATTGGTCGGCGCGGTGTGGTGGTAAGTACGATTGGTCGCGCCCCAATAATTGAGCACCAGATTCAGGTCCATGAACCAGCTATGAATCTTGTCCTTGCGCGCCTTAACGCGCTCGATGAAGCGATCGGAAAAACTGACCGGCGACAGACCGGGTGTGCAACTCAGACACTTCTGCGAGGCCGAGTAGACGGCGTCAATGCCCCAGTCATCGATCAGCACCGGGGTGCCGCACAACGACGTCACCGCATCCATGATTGTCAATGCGTCATGTCGACGGGCGATTTCAGCGAGGGTCTTGGCATCGGACTGCGCGCCGGTCGATGTTTCCGCGTGCACAAAGGCAAACAGGCGGGCATCCGGGTTCAGCTTGAAGGCGTCTTCAACCTTTTGCGGATCAACGGGCTCGCCCCAAGCGTCGTCGACGACCACGGCAACGCCGCCAGCACGCTCGACGTTTTCAATCATCCGGCCACCAAAGACGCCATTGCGCGCAACAATCACCTTGTCGCCCGGGGCCACCGCATTCACGAAGCAGGCTTCCATTCCCACCGAGCCAGGACCGGAGACCGGGAACGTCAGCGCATTATCGGTTTGGTAGACATAACGAAGCAGCGTTTTGAGCTCTTCCATCATCTCGACAAAAATCGGATCTAGGTAACCGATGGCGGGCAGGCTCATCGCAGCCAGCACGCGCGGGTTGATTTCAGAAGGCCCCGGACCCATCAGGGTTCGTTGGGGCGGATGGAACGAGGAAATTTTTTTGCTGAGCGCAAATTGTTTCAATTGCATGGGACACCTGTCATTTTAATGAGCCCGATTACCCGAATAAAGGTCGAGAGCAATCAGGCAAAGACAATGGGAAAGCGATAGGTAAAGAGAGGGGGAGACGGAGAGAGGAAAAGCCGCCCGATCGTTCAACAGCAACCCGGTACGCTGGATTAGGGCCGATCAGGCAAGCAAGATGTACGATCAGGCGGGCCGAATCGGCCCCCGACCTCGGCCAGGCGTGAACCTTTCAGAGGCGAATGGCTTCGCGTCTGTTGCTACAAGGAACCCGCTTGAATACATCATTGTGGGTAGAGTTTATGACACTTGCCGATAGGCGGCAAATTCTTGTGCCATTCGCGCCATCAACTCTCAACGAAAAGCCGGGCCGATCCCAGCATTCTTTGACCCCTCGAGGTCTTGGCGCGCAGCAGACGACCGACACCCTCCTAGTCCAACCGAACATTGGCCTTGACCACTACCTCGGCCCAACGCTTGCGTTCGGCCTCAAAAAAGCGCCCGAATTCGGCCGGCGATTGCGTCACGATTTCGGCGCCCTGCCCGCTGAGCTTTTCACGCACTTCGGTTAATCGAATGATGCGGATCAATTCAGTATTCAAGCGCTCCAGCGCCGGCGCGGGCAGGTTTGGACCCGCCAATACACCTTGCCAACTGCCGGACTCGAAATTGCTGACACCCTGTTCGGCCAAGGTTGGTATTTGACCGATCAGCGGCATGCGGGATTTCTTCGATAATCCGATCGCCTTGAGCTTGCCGCTGTTCACAAAACTCAGGGTCGCCAAGGCGCCGTTGACGAGTATTTGCGTCTGGCCGGCCACGGTGTCGGCGACCGCTTGCGATCCGCCCTTGTAGGGAATGTACTGCCAGTTCGCACCGGTCGCTTGCTCAATCGCCACGGCCGCCAGATGCGGTGCGCTACCAATGGCGGATACCGCCATATTCAATGGTGTGGTCTTCGATAACTGCACCAGCTCGGTCAAGTTCGACGCCTTGACTGACGGATGCACGACCAACAGATGAGGAGAATACGCGAGCATGGTAACGCCGCGCAGATCACGCGACGGATCAAAGGTCAGCTTCGTATAAACCGACGGACTGATGGCCAGTGCACCGACGTCGCAGAGCAACAGCATATGTCCATCGGGATCGGTCTTCGCTACTGCCTCAGCGCCCAGATTACCGTTGGCACCGGCCTTGTTTTCAACCACTACCTTGTGCTTGAGTACGTCCGACAGGGGCTCGCTGATGACTCTCGCGATGATGTCGGAAGTACCGCCCGGCGGGTACGGAACGATCAATCGAACCGTTTTATTGGGCCAGGTTGATGCTGCATGCGATGTTGAGCCTACCGAGAACGCACTCATACCTGCCAGAAAAATCCGACGATTCATTTAGCTGCCTGCCTTTCGAGGAACACTGATATTCATCTCAGACGGACGTAAAAAGTCGAAATCAACGCCCTGGTCTGCTTGCAACACTGACAACTGAAAGAGCTTGGCATAGCCACGAGTTGCGATGGCACCGTTTGCGTTTGCAATGGCTGAGTTGGCAGTCTTAGCAGTCTTAGCAGTCTTGGCAGTCTTGGCAGTCTTGGCAGCCTTGGCAGCCTTGACACGACGTGCCAGCTCGACCTTGCTGACCAATAGGCTCAGCTCGCGGCGCTCGGTCGACAAGCGAATGCGATCGCCGTTGCGCACCAGCGCCAGCGGACCGCCGGCTGCCGATTCGGGTGTGACGTGCAACACCACCGTTCCGGCTGCGGTGCCACTCATGCGACCGTCCGAGATTCGCACCATATCCTTGACGCCTTTTCTTGCGAGCTTGCGCGGAATCGGCAGATAACCGGCTTCGGGCATACCGGGTGCGCCCTTCGGCCCGATCTGTTTGAGCACCAGAATGTCATCGGCATTGACGTCAAGCGCTTCACTGTCAATCCTCGCCGCCAGATCCGCCATGTTTTCAAACACAACCGCTCGACCTTCGTGCTCAAGCAAGGCAGGCGTTGCCGCCGATGGTTTGATGATCGCGCCGCCGGGCGCCAGATTGCCCGTCAAAAACGCCAACCCGCCTTCCCGATAAATGGGTGTGGCACGACTGCGTACAACACTTTGAGCGTACGGCTTGAAGCCGGCATATTCGTCGCGCAGGGAGCGTCCGCTGACCGTCAGCGCATCCCAATGAATGAGATCGCCCAACTCATGCAGCACCGCTGCCAGACCACCGGCGTGATGCAGGTCTTCCATGTAATGTTGCCCGGCCGGCTTGAGATCGACCAGCACCGGTGTGTTGCGCGCCCACTGATCGAGCTGCGCAAAATCAATGCCGATGCCGGCGCGACCGGCTATCGCCGTCAAGTGAATCAAACCGTTGGTTGAACCGCCAACGGCCAACAACACTCGAAGGCCATTCTCAAACGATTTTGGAGTGAGAATCTTGTCCGGTGTCAGGCCGCTCGCGGCCATCGCGACTGCGGTCTGACCGGTTTTCTCGGCAATTCGAATACGATCAGCGGTCACGGCCGGTGGCGACGCACCGCCAGCGACCATCATGCCCATCGCTTCGGTCACCAGCGCCATGGTGCTCGCCGTGCCCATGACCGAACAGGTGCCGACACTGGCCACCAATTTTTCGTTGACCTCGTTGATTTCTTCGAGGTCGATTTCGGCAGCGCGATAGCGCCCCCAAAAGCGCCGACAATCGGTACAGGCGCCGACCTGCTCGCCACGGTGTGAACCCGTCAGCATGGCGCCGGTCACCAGTTGAATGCACGGCACACCAGCCGAAGCGGCGCCCATCAATTGCGCCGGTACCGTTTTGTCGCAGCCGCCGATCAACACCACCGCATCCATCGGCTGCGCGCGGATCATCTCCTCGGTGTCGATCGACATGAGGTTGCGCAAATACATGCTGGTCGGTTGCGCAAAACTTTCATGCAGGGAGATTGTCGGAAAGTCGATCGGCAAGCCGCCGGCGAGCATGACCCCGCGCTTGACCGCTTCAATCAGTTGCGCCATGTTGCCGTGGCAGGGGTTATAGCCGCTACCGGTATTGGCAATGCCAATCACGGGTCTTGCCAGCGCGTCGTCCGACAGCCCGGCGCCCTTGATGAAGGCTGTACGCAGAAAATATGAGAACGCCTGATCGCCATACTGGGTCAGACCCTTGCGCATGCCGCTCGCCGGCTTCGCTGATTCAGGCTTGGCCAGTTCAGGCTTGGCCGATTGAGGTTTCGACGGCCGAGTTTTGGGTTGCGCTTTTTTCGTCATGATGCGAAGGTCGCGGCGCGGCCAGCAGCGATCGCTTCTTCTTTTGAAAAATTCAGTTCAACTTTGATACCGTTGACGGGCTCACGCATGAATAACTGGAACAGATCCGAGTCCTTCGCTTTGCGTTCACTGAAATCGATGCCATTTCGCTGTAGACGAGACAAGAATTCTGGCAAGCCTTCACAGTTGAAGCACAGATGATCAATGCGGCCCGAGCCCAGCGGTGGACCGGAGACTAGCGCCGTACCAGAGGCATCAATCGCCACGGCCCGTTCGCCCGGCGTTCCCAGATAGGTGTTCTGATGAGCCGAATGGTTGGCCTTGCCGATGTGCAAGACATCCTGTTGACCGATGTAGAGCCAATGAACCGGAAAGCCGAAATCGGGATGCGGCCCTTCGGTAAAACCGAGATCAACGCAGAACCAATCTCGAGTCGCGTCCGGATCATGAGTCAGAATCAGAATATGCTCAAGAAAGCGCAGACCCATGAACGGTCACCTCGGTTTGGCGATGGGTTTTGAGTCTAGCAGAGCAGACCGCACTGTCTGTTCACGCTGCCAGTTTATGGCGCTTGCTCACGCCGACTGTTCGCGCTGCGGAATTGCGAAAGCAGTTTACGCAGCCTCGTAGCGTAGCCTGGTAATGCGACGTGGTGACGCAGCCGGGTAACGCTGACGGTTATGCTGGCGGTCATTGCCACTGATCCAAAAGTTGACCCGACCATGTCCGCACCCCGATTCAGCCCCGCCGCTGACCGAAACAAGCAACCCATACTGGAGCAACTTCAGCGGCTATTGCCGGAGCGCGGCAGCGCGCTGGAAATCGCATCCGGAACTGGCCAACATATCGTCTGGTTTGCTCGCCAGTTGACTGGCTGGACATGGCAGCCGAGCGATCTTCCAGCGAACAACTTTTCGGCGAACGATCTGACTGGCATCTCGGCGGCAGTCGATGAGTCGGGATTGACGAATATATTGCCAACCTTGTCACTCGATGTCCTGTCACTTGACTGGCCTCTCGCAGGCTCAGCATTCGAGAGGCCCTTTGATCTCATCTATTGCGCCAACATGCTGCATATATCGCCCTGGGCAACCTGCTCGGGTCTGATGCAAGGCAGCGCTCGTTATCTGTCGCCTGGCGGATTGCTGGTGTTGTACGGGCCTTATCTTGAGGATGATGTCGTCACGTCGCCTGGCAATCAAGCGTTCGATGAGAGTTTGCGTGCCAGTAACTCGAGCTGGGGCTTGCGCAAGCTGTCGGACATCGTCGACGAGGCGCAGCGTTGCGGATTTTTGCTGACTGAGCGTTGTCAGATGCCCGCCAATAACCTGCTGTTGGTTTTGAAGATCGCCTGAATTAACCAGCACTTTTGGGGGTTATTCATCCGGCCGGCCGAGGCGCCGGGGCGAAACCTGGCGTATAGCGCAGCCCAGGAGGATAGTGTAACAATGATGGGACGGGTCCGCCCGAAGGACTGCAACGCCATCGAGCAGCAGTTCGTCGCCCGCATGACCACGACCGTGCTGGCCGAGTCCAGCACCCAATGACCGCGCAGCAGATCGTGGCACCCGAGGCGATCACGCTGCAAATCGCCACGGTGCGCGGCCAGCGGGTGATCGTGGACGCCGACTTGGCTGCGCTACACGACGTGCCGACCAAGCGTTTTAACGAGGCCGTCAAGCGCAACCTGGCCAGATTCCTGACCGATTTACATTTTGGCGTGAGGTAATGGGCATGGATGGCCGTGCGCGCTATTGTTGTCGCCGATCCCATCGCATCGATCAAAACCCTGACCCCCTGGGTGTCTGACAATAATGCCAACGTTCGGCGCTTTGCAAGCGAAGCCAATAGACCGAGAGGCGTGTGGGCGGCTTCCATTCCATTGCTACGAAAAGAGCCTCACCATGCGTTACCGATAATCGACGAATTACGCTTTGATGCCGAGCGCTATGTGGAGGATTCGGTTGCGAACTGGCTAAACGATGCCGCCAAAGATCAGCCTGGCTGGGTCAAGGACGTTCTCGGGCGGTGGGAACATGACGGTGTAGCGGATCGCCTTATCCAGCGTGCTGCGCGCTCACTGAAAACCTGTGCAGATCGAGTCACCGCTTTGATTCGACAGACCAGTGGCATACTGCCCCGCAAATACCGGGCAGGAGAAGGGTACGCCTGCCCTTCACTGTTTAGCGATGACTTGCAACTGCCAAACACCGAGTTGCCTAGCTGCGCATTTAGCCAATTTGACTCAATACGCCCCTCCTTCACGCTGAAATAACTGACAAACTGGTATCGTTCATTCATGATTGAAGGAGCCGCGACATGTTAAGTGCCACCGAAAACGAACTGCTGACTCGAACCGGCGCCGGCACGCCGATGGGCAATTTGTTTCGCCGCTACTGGTTGCCCGTGTTGCTAAGTTCTCAACTGCCCGAGCCAGACTGCCCGCCAGTGCGCGTAAAAATTCTGGGCGAAGAACTGCTGGCGGTGCGCGACAGCGCCGGCCGCATAGGGCTGATCGAGCCAGTTTGCCCGCATCGCGGCGCGAGCCTCTTCTTCGGTCGCAATGAAGCCGGCGGTATCCGCTGCGCTTACCACGGCTGGAAATTCGCGATCAACGGCGAGTGCCTGGACGCGCCGACCATTGACTTGGAGCAAATGACACAGGTCTGTGAACGCGCCCGAATCAAAGCCTATCCGGCCTGCGATTGGGGTGACTTTGTCTGGGTCTATATGGGTCCGCGAACGACGCCACCGCCGCTGCCTGAAATGGAATTCGCCAAGCTGCCCGCTTCGCATCGTTATGTATCGAAGAAGCTGCAGGAATGCAATTGGGCACAGGCGGTCGAGGGCGGTGTCGACACCGCGCACTTCTCGTTTCTGCATCAATTGGTGACGCAATCGAGCGACGATCTCAAAGAAAAGACTAATCGCGCATTTCAAGGCTACGCGCGCGGTACGATGAATCATGATCATGTGCGCTGGATGCGCGACGATTCGCGGCCGCGCTATCACGTTGCCGCGCATGACGCCGGACTCATTTTGGCCGGCACGCGCCGCGCCGAGCCCGGCGAAACCTACTGGCGGGTCGCGCAGTTTTTGCTGCCTGCGCATGCGTACACGCCGAGTGCGGCGGCCGGCCAGAGCTATCACGGACAAACCTTTATTCCGATCGACGACCACTCGTGCTGGGTCTACGTCTACACCTGGAACCCGGCGCAGCCCTTGACCCGCGAGGATCGCGCCTCGTACGACAAGGGCGCGGTGATCTACCCGGAAATGGACAGCAACTGGGTACCGCGCCGCAACCGCTCGAACGATTATCTGATCGACCGCGATCTGCAAAAGCGCGAAAGTTTTACGGGCATTACCGGCGTATCCGAACAAGATCAGGCGATACAGGACAGTCAGGGTTTCATCGCGGATCGGACTCGAGAAATGCTGGGACCTACTGACGTTGGGGTGGTGCGATTTCGGCGCTTGATGCTGGACCAGGCGCGGGCGGTGCAGTCGGGCGTTGAGCCTGTGTCGGTTGACAATCCGGCCGCGTATTACGTTCGCGCTGGCGCGATCGTGACCGATGAACACGCCTCGTTTGAGGAGGTGATGGAGCGGCGCTTTGGGCATGCGCTGGGGAAAATTGAACGATGACTACCCACATGCCAATGCCCAACAAAAAACATACGATCCTGATCGCCGGCGCCAGCGGCGTCGTAGGCGCGGCTGCGGTAGAGCACTTTGCCGCCCTGCTCGACTGGCATGTCATCGCGGTCTCGCGGCGCAAACCGATTTTGCCCGAGGGCGTGCAGCATCTGGCGCTCGACTTGACCAACGCTGCGGCTTGCATGGCTGCGGCGACCAGCCTGGCGAAGGTGACCCACGTTTTGTTTGCGGCGCTTTACGAGCTGCCCGAACTGGTCGCGGGCTGGCGCGACCCAATGCAGATGGCGGTCAACAAAGCGATGCTGCGCAACTTGCTCGACGCACTGCAGTCCGCAGCAAAGGGGCTGCGCCACATCACGCTCTTGCAGGGAACCAAAGCCTACGGTGGCCACGTCGAACCGGCGCCGGTTCCCGCCAAGGAGCGGTGGCCGCGGCACAAGCACGAGAATTTTTATTGGCTGCAAGAAGATTTGCTGCGCGAGCGCCAGCCGCATTCGGCCTGGACCTTCACGGTCTTGCGTCCGCAATTGGTGTTCGGCTACGCGATCGGCAGTCCGATGAACATCATCGCGGCGATCGGCGCCTACGCAGCGATACAGCGCGCCAATGGGCAGCCGTTCAGCTTTCCAGGTGGCGGGCGCTGCGTCAACGCGGCGAGCGATAGCCGACTGATTGCACGCGCCGCCGAATTCGCGGCCACGCACGAGATCGCTGCCAATGAAACCTACAACGTTGTCAACGGCGATATGCTGGTTTGGGAAGATATCTGGGCTTCGATTGGCAAGCGATTCGGCATGAGCGTTGGGCCTGCGCAGCCCTGCGAGCTGGCCAAGGCGATGCCAACGCATGAAGCAGTCTGGACACAAATCGTCGATAAACACGGTCTGCAGCCGCTAAGCCTTGAACAGATGATCGGCAGTTCATGGCAATTCGCGGATCGATCAATGGCCTATGGAGCGGCGAATCCGGCCGACTCCGTGCTGAGCACCATCAAGCTTCGCAAGCACGGCTTTGGTGATTGCGAAGATACCGAAGATTCGATTCATTATTGGCTGGAGCGGATGCAGGCGCAGAGGCTATTGCCGCGATAAGTGGGACACTATTCAGGAGCACGAAACTTGCGCGCGAAACGTCAACGCCACACCATTGACCGGACCCTCGTCCAGCACCAGTACGCCGTCTGCGCCCGCCGACGACCGAAAGCCTGCGGCACGCAAAGTGCTCTGCGTGGTGTCGATGCTGGCCACGTAAAAGTGCAGCGAGCGTATCAGCGGACCCGTACGCTGCAACGCCGCAGCTTTGTCACCGGTGCGGGCGTGTGGTGCGGCCGGACGCTGGAAGTCGACGGTGAAGCGGCCGACGCGTATCTGGCTGCCCTGCGAGCTTGCAATCGGTGACACGCCCGCCACCTGGCCGTAGGCAGCCGCGGCGGCCGCGATGTCCTCGACGTTCACGGTCACCCCGGCGATGCCGGTGACCCCCAGCGGATGTTGCTGGTAGGGCGGCAGCCACACGACCTCGGGTGTCAAGTGCTGGCACAGGAAGGTGCGGCAGCCTGGTGTTGCGTTGACCGGCAGTTGCGTCACGCGGAACTTTGCGTCGCGCGCGCCGCTCTCGAGCTCCACGGGGCGCGAGAAGTCGACCGGCGGGTCGGCCTGAATGCCCGATGCCCGCAGGCTTTCCCAACATGCCTGCGAATCGTCGGTCGAGAACGCGAATGCCGCCGCGCCGTCGCCCCTGGACAGGAACTCCGAGAAGTATTCCGTGACCGGATGCGGCTTGACCACTGACAGCAGTTCCAGGTAGTCGGTGCCGAACATCATGCAGTGGTTGCGGGTACCGATCGAATGGAAACCGCGCGGCGTCAGGTTAAAGCCCAGCCGGCTCCATGAGGCCTGGGCGGCGTCGATGTCGTTGATCAGGATCACGACGTGGTCCAGGCCGAGCAGATGAGAACGCATGTTGTTCCTTTGTTGAGGTGATCTATTCACGCAAGGTTTCGGCCGGGGAGCCCTTCTTCAACGCCGGCAACGCCAGCGTCAGCAGTACGAACACACCGGTGGCCAGTTTCAGGTCAGCCGGCTTCAGGCCAATCGCCAGGCCCAGCGACACGAGCTGGTAGTACAGGACGGAGCCGAGCACCGGTGCCGCGATCTGGCGGGCGACGGTGTCCCGACCGATCAGCGTTTCACCGATGATCACCGCCGCCAAGCCGGTGATCAGAACACCGAAACCCATCTGCACGTCAGCGAACCCCTGGCTTTGCACGACGATGGCACCGGCCAGTGCCGACAGCCCGTTGGCCAGCGCCAGGCCGACGATGATGAAGGCCCACGGGTTGATGCGCAGCGACGGCACCAGCGATGGATTGGCACCGACCGCGCGCAGGCTCAGGCCACTTTCGGTACGCAGGAACCACAGCAACATCGCCAGGACCAGCGCCGCCAGCAGCACGAACACGACCAACTGCAGATTGATGCTGTTCACCAGGGCGGGCGAGATGATCGACAGGATGGTTTCATTGGACAGCAGCGCGACATTGGCCTTGCCGAGCACCCGCAGGTTGACGCTGAACAGGATCGTCATCACCAGGATGCCCGACAACAAGGTGTTGATGCGAAACCGCAGGTGAATGTATGCGGTGGCCGCACCGGCCAGCATGCCGCCCGCGATCGCCAAAAACGTCGCGGGCACTGGATGTACACCCGCCAGCAGCAGCACCGCACACAGGCAGCCACCGAGCGGAAAGCTGCCTTCTGATGTCAAGTCCGGGAATGACAGCAGCCGGAACGGGATCATCACACCCAGCGCGATGAACGCATAGACCAGGCCCTGCACCAAGGTGACCGGCACGAGATTCCAGAAGCTGAAGGCGATGTCGCTCATGATGCGAGCAGGATCTTGTCGTCGGCCAGGTGGAAACGACGGACCAGCCCGTCGACCGTCAATCCGGGTTTTTCGCCGCCGGCGACGTCGAGCCGGATGCGACCGGCGTCCATCATGATCAGCCGGTCACCGTACGAGATGGCCTGCTGCATGTTGTGCGTGATCATCAGCGTGGTGAGCCGGCCGGCCTGCACCGCGCGCAGCGTCGCCTGCATCACCAGTTCGGCGGTGCGCGGATCCAGCGCTGCGGTGTGTTCGTCCAGCAGCAGCACGCGCGGCGGGTTGAGCACCGCCATCGCTAGCGCCAGCACCTGTCGCTGGCCGCCCGACAACGAACCGACGCGCGAACCCAGGCGCTCCTCCAGCCCCAGGCCGAAGCCGGCCAGAGTGGCGCGAAAACGCTCGCGCCGCACGGCGGTGAGTGCAGGCGCAAGCCCTCGACCGTGAAACCGCATGTCGGCGAGTGCCAGGTTCTCCTCGATTGTCATGGTCGGTAGCGTGCCACGCAGCGGATCCTGCGCCACCCGGGCGACCAGCGCCGCACGACGGTGCTCGGGGCGGCGGGTGACGTCCTGGCCGTCGATGCGTATCGCACCCTGGTCGAGCGATAACAAACCCGACACCACGTTGAGCAGGGTCGACTTGCCGGCGCCATTGGATCCGATGACGGCGACGAACTGCCCGTCGGGCATCTCCAGATCGATGCCGTCCAGCGCCACCCGCTGATCGGCCGTACCGGCGTTGAATGTCAGGCGTGCACCGACAAGACTCAGCGTCATCGGCTCAATCGATCACGTTGGCCGACAGCGACTCCGGTACCGTGATCTTCCATTGCGCGGCCTGCTTGCGACTGACGATCGGCGTGTAGTCGGACGGACCGGGCCGCCACGATGCAAAGGAAGCCGGCTTTTCGCCCTGCATGATCTTCATCGCGATACGTCCGGCGGCCGCACCCATCTGTTCGTAGGATACCGCATAGGCGGCAAGGAAGCTGCCGTTCTTCACCGGGGTGTCGAGTGTGTTGATCGCCGGCACGCCGATCCGCTGGGCGGTTGCGGCGATCACCGGCAGGCTGGTCTGCAGCAGGTTCGACTGGATGATGAACAGCGCATCAACACGGCCGCTCAGTGACTGCAGCCGTTGCGCGATGTCGTTGGGACCGTCGATGCCGACCTCCACGATATCGAGCCCCGCCTTCGCCGCCGCCGTACGCATCTCGGCGATGTTGGTGCGGTCATTGTCTTCGGCCGGGTTGAACGGCACGCCGATGCGCTTCGCAGCGGGCATCAACTGCTTGACGAACGCCAGCGAGGCATTGAAGTCCGGGTAGAGCGTGGCACCCGCGTGGGTGGCCGAACCCGCCTGCCACGACGGCACGATCTGCGCGACCACTGGATCGACCACCGACATGAACACGATCGGAATGCTCTTGTCGGTCACTACCCGGATCGACGACTGAGCCACCGGAGTGGTCACGGTGAGGATCAGCGCCGGCTTCTTGGACGCTGCATTGGTCAGCAGTTGCGGGATCAGCGTACGGTCAAAATTGATGTGCTGATCGTCATAGACCACGCCAGTGCCTTCGGCCAGGCCCTGCCTCTTGAGTTCACCCTTGAAACCGTCGATGGCGGCACGCAGCGCCGGGTGTTCACCGAAGTTGGCGATGGCAATCGTCTTGGGCTGCGCTAGCGCGCTGCCGGACAACGCGATGAACAGCCAGGGCAGAATTTTGGTCAACATGCTGGTGACTCCCTCGAATCGATAGGTGATGGGTGGCAGGCGTACCGGCATTCTATGGGCACATTTGCTCGAGCGTAGCGCCAAAGCGACCACCGATTCATAAATCAGCAGTACACCGACGGTCGCCAACGTGGCGATCCAGGTCAGGTCAAAATTCATCGGTACGTATTCAATTGGCTTCCGGTACGGGCGCTGGCCGGTCACGATTAAACGCCTCGAAAAACTCGAATACGCCCATCCCGGCGAGCATGCTGATCACGAATACCAGCGCCTTGATCTCGCCCATGCCCATTGCCACCAAAGCCGGCCCGGGGCAGAAGCCTGCAAGACCCCAGCCGATGCCGAACAGCGAACTTCCAAGCAATAGACGTCGGTCGATCTGGACCGAACGCGGAAAGTTCATTTCGGCACCGAGCAGGGACCGCTTACGGTGCCGTGCGGCGAAGAATGCCAACGCGCCAATAACGATTGCACCCGCCATGACAAAGGCCAGTGATGGATCCCAGCCACCGGCCAGATCGAGAAAGCCTAGTACCTTGGCAGGATTGCTCATACCAGAGGCGATCAGGCCGAGCCCAAACACCAAGCCGGCGAGTAAAGACGTGAACGTCAACATAGAGAATCCTTAGAGCATGAACACATGACGGCAGACAAACACCACAGCAAAGCCCGCGCCCATGAAGGCGAGCGTGGCAACAAATGAACGTAGCGAGAAGCGCGACAGACCGCAGACGCCGTGCCCGCTTGTGCAACCGGAACCGTAGCGGGTTCCCAGGCCTACCAACAGCCCGGCGGCGACCAGTACGCCAACGGACGCGTCGATTTGTGGACGCGGCAACGCTGTCAGCAGCCTGTATACAAGCGGCGACACCACCAGCCCGGTCACAAAGGCCAAGCGCCACCGCCTATCGCCGTGAACCGGCATGAGCAGGCCACCCAGGATTCCGCTGATGCCAGCGATACGTCCGTTCAGTAACCAGAACATCGACGTGGCCAAGCCGATCAGCAGGCCACCGGCCAGTGCAGACCACGGTGTGAAAGCATTCCAAGCAATAGACATTATTGTTCCTTCGAACAGTAAAGGCGATAAAGCACCGCGAGAATTTCCAGCAGCGCCGGGTTAGCCACGTTGTAATAAATATGTTTGCCTTGCCGTCGGGTGTCCACGACTCCTTCAGCGCGCAGCACACCCAGTTGTTGCGACAAGGTTGGCTGCCGGATTTGCAACTGCTCTTGCAATTCGCTGACGCACATCTCGCCCTGCGAAAGCTGACACAGCAACAGCAAGCGATCTTCGTTGGCAAGCACCTTCAGTGAGGCCACCGCCAGGCTCGCGCCCGCGCGCAGGAGCTGCGGGTCGATCACAGTTGACCGCTGCGGCTTCATCGCGACGGCACGGCAGCAAGAATCATCGGAGGTCCAAAGAACGGTTTTTGATTGACATCAATATACCAATAAATATATTATTTATCAATATATTGTACACTCCAATCTTGTCTATTTCTTTGTCGCCGTTGTACTGCCTGCAGGAGCCCATACATGATTACACGCGCAACCATTGCGGCATTCTTCGATGCTAAAACCTGGACGATCAGTTATGTAGTCAGCGATCCCGAAAGTCAGCGTGCAGCCATAATTGACGCGGTGCTTGATTACGATTTCAAATCAGGTCGCACCTCAACGCAGTCGGCCGACGCATTGCTGCACTACCTAGAGGAACGGCAACTGCAAGTCGACTGGATTCTGGAGACGCATGCGCATGCTGACCACCTGTCCGGCGCTCGCTATTTACAGCAACGCATCGGCGGGCGCATTGCTATCGGCGAAAACATCCGCATCGTGCAGCAGACCTTCAAGAAGCTCTATAACCTGGAGCGCAGCTTCCTTCCCGATGGCAGCCAGTTCGACCACCTGTTCCGGGACGGCGAAACGTTCATGATCGGCAATTTTCAGGTAACGGCGCTGCTGGTGCCGGGGCATACACCGGCCGATATGGCTTACCTCGTCGACGGAGCCATGTTTGTCGGTGACACATTGTTTATGCCCGACGTCGGTAGCGCGCGAGCCGACTTCCCCGGCGCAGATGCGCGAACCCTGTACCGCTCGATTCGCCGCTTACTCGCGCAACCGCTTGAAACGAAGATCTATGTCTGCCACGACTACCCACCCGATAGGCGTCTCCCCGCTTGGCAAACTACAGTAGCGCTGCAGCGAAGCGCCAATATCCATGTGCGCGATGAGATCACCGAGGATGAGTTCGTGGCGATGCGCACCGCGCGTGACGCCACGCTCGATGTGCCAACCCTGATTCTGCCGGCGGTTCAGGTCAATGTGCGAGCGGGTCAGTTGCCGCCAGCCGATGCCAATGGTGTCGCCTACCTGCGTATTCCTTTGAATGCGCTGCCGATCAGAACTGCGATGATCTGACATCAAGCATAAATCGGCCCGTCCACATGTCCACCGCCATTTTCTCTACCATCCCTGTCCTTGCCTCGCTTGATCTGGCCGAGTCGGTACGCTTCTACGTCGAGCAACTGGGATTCGAGCAACGCCAGTATCTGCCAGACCGTTATGCGATCGTCTCGCGCGAC
>JANLTP010000032.1:0-57094 GCA_031363055.1 Burkholderiales bacterium
GACCGCCACCAGATCCGGATAACCAATCGCCACCGCAAGCGACGAGTTCTTGGCCAGATTCAAATATTGGCTGGTCATCGGCGGAATAATGACGCGCAAGGCTTGCGGCAAGGTAATCAGCCGAAGCCGCTGACTGGACGACAGCCCGAGTGCTTGCGCAGCCTCGCCCTGGCCCCGGTCGACGGCCATGATACCGGCCCGCACGACCTCGGCGATGAAGGCGGCCGTATACGTCACCAACCCCAACAAAAGCGCCATGAACTCCGGCGAGAGCACTTTGCCGCCTTGATAATCAAAGCCCTCGAGCACCGGCCGATCGATAGCCATTGGCGCACCACCAAGCAGCCAGCCGGCAAGCGGCAAGCCGACGAGCAGCGCCACGCTGGGCCAAAACTGCGGCCATTGGCGACCCGACTGACGCTGCTGGCGACGGGCTAACGCCCGATACGCGAATACCAGCACTGTCGCAATCAGACCAGCCCAAAGCGCCAATGGCCAAGCAGGATGTGCTGCTGGCCAGGCAAATCGAAACCCGCGCTGGCTGATGAACAGCCAATCGCCGAAGCTGATGGCCTCCCGCACCGACGGCAGCAACTCGGTAAATATTCCGTACCAGACGAACAACTGCAAGAGCAGCGGAATATTGCGCATGACTTCAACGTACCAGCCTGCCAGATGGGCCAGCAGCCAGTTCGATGACAGCCGTGCGATACCAATCAGGCTACCCAGCACAGTCGCCAGAATCACGCCGATGACGGCGATCATCAAGGTGTTGGCCAAACCGACCAGGAAGGCGCGGCCGTAAGAGTTGGCCGGTTCGTAGGCGATCAGCGTTTCGGCAATTTCAAACCCGGCTTCCCGGGTCAGGAAGCCGAATCCTACCTGTATTTGCCGCGTCGACAAATTATGCAAGGTGTTGCTGATCAGGTACCAGCCCAGGCCGATCACTGCCGCGAGCAACACCGCTTGATACGCGATATTGCGTATCCGTTCGCTGGCGAACATCGCTTAGCGCAAGGGCGGCGCGTACATCAGTCCATCGTCTTTCCAGAGGGCGTTCTGACCACGTTCAAGCCCGAGCGGACCAATGTTGCGCTGGTGCATCTCGGCATAGTTGCCAACCGCCTTGACGGCGCGGACCAGCCAGTCATTGTCGAGCCCCAGGCCTTTGCCGACATCACCCGAAGTGCCAACCAGCCGCTGCACTGGCGGCTCCTTGCTTTCGGCCTTCAACTTCTCGACATTGGCGGCGTTGACACCATACTCCTCGGCTTCCAGCAAGCCGTAAAGCACCCACTTCACGATCGTAAAGAACTCCCAGTCGCCGCGACGCAGCATCGGCCCTAAGGGCTCCTTTGAAATCGCATCGGGTAATACCAGATAATCATCTTTATTCGCAGCCTTCAGGCGGGTCGACGCCAGACCCGAGATATCGGTGGTGTAGACGTCACAACGACCGGCGAAGAAAGCCTGCTCGATCTGGTTCAGTTCAGCAATCACCACTGGTTTGAAGGTCATTTTCTTAGTGCGGAAATAATCACTGAGGTTCAACTCGGTCGTGGTGCCCGGCTGCACACAGACGGTCGCGCCGTTCAGTTGCGAGGCTTTGGTAATCTTGCTCGACTTTTTGACCATAAAGCCCTGGCCATCATAAAAAAGTGTGCCCGCGAAAACGGCACCAAGTGTCGAGTCGCGACTCGATGTCCAGGTGGTGTTGCGCGATAACAAGTCGACTTCGCCCGACTGCAACGCGGTAAAACGGTTCTGGGCGTTGGTTGGCACGAATTGCACCTTGTTGGCATCGCCGAGAATCGCCGCCGCAATAGCCTTGCA
This sequence comes from Burkholderiales bacterium, assembly GCA_031363055.1. Classification (GTDB taxonomy): domain Bacteria; phylum Pseudomonadota; class Gammaproteobacteria; order Burkholderiales; family Burkholderiaceae_E; genus JANLTP01. Next base: position 1,834 of record JANLTP010000032.1, read on the forward strand.
GAAGTCGGCGTCCAGTCCGGTCCATTTGCCAGTGCTGTCGGGCGCTGAAAATCCGACCAGTCCAGTGTTAACGCCACAGCGCAGTACCCCTTTCGACTTGATGGCATCGAGCGTCGTACCGGCATGAGCCGATGGCGTCGCCGCCATCAGCAGTCCCGCTAAGGTCATAGAGACGCCAGCCAGAGTAAACCCCGCCAGAGTGGCCTTGAATCGGAATTTGTTCATTTTTCTCTCCCCGTAATGACTATTTGTAATTGATCTGAAGTACTGCGAGTAAACCTTCGTTGCTGCTTGTCAGCCTGATGGAGCAACCATCATGCCAGAACGGACAACATGGTGCCCGAATGAGCGGGCAGCTTAGGTGGAGTTTCACGCCAGACGGCTTGAAGCGCATGGCGTGTTCTCAACACCGGTTCGCCTGGAGCGCTGTTTCGAACGCCGCCAATCGTAAACGAAACGCCTCGCTGATTCCGCTGCTGCGGGCAATCAACTCGGGCCTGGGCAACTGCTCAAAGAAATGACAAGCGACCCGATGCCCAGGCGCGGCTTCGCGCAGCAACGGCTCGTCCTGCCGGCAACGCGTCTGCGCGTGAACACAGCGTGTATGAAAGCGACAGCCAGTCGGCGGATTCATCGCGCTCGGCACATCACCGCTCAGGATGATTCGATGCCGTTGTGCTGCCGGGTCGGGCCGCGGAATCGCCGATAACAGCGCCTGCGTGTACGGGTGCAGCGGCGTCGCATAGAGCGTTCGTTTATCGGCGATTTCGATCAGCTTGCCGAGGTACATGACGGCCACCCGATCGCTGATGTGTTTGACCACGGCCAGGTCGTGCGCAATGAACAGGTACGACAAACCAAATCGCTTTTGCAAGTTCTGCAACAAGTTGACAACCTGCGCTTGTATCGACACGTCGAGCGCCGAGACCGGCTCATCACACACCACCAGATCCGGATTCACGGCCAGCGCGCGGGCAATACCGATGCGCTGCCGCTGCCCCCCCGAGAACTGATGCGGAAAACGATTCGCATGCTCGGGCAAAAGGCCGACCACCTCAAGCAGTTCGTGCGCTCTTTGCGTGCGTTCGGCTGAACTGCCCAACTCGTGCACGCGCATCGGTTCGATCAGGGTATCGCCCACCGTCATGCGCGGATTCAGCGAGGCGTACGGGTCCTGGAAAATGATCTGCATGTGCCGGCGCAAGCGGCGCATACGAGCCTCGTCGAGATCGGCGATCTCTTCGCCCTTGAATCGGACCGAGCCGGCCGTCGGCGACATGAGCTTCAAAATCAGTCGACCGGTAGTCGACTTGCCGCAGCCTGACTCGCCGACCAGCGCCAGCGTCTCGCCGCGCCGGATCTCGAAGCTGACATCATCGACGGCCTGCACCTGTCCGACCGTACGGCTGAACACAACGCCGCGGCGGACCGGGAAATGTTTGACGAGGCCTTTGACGCTAAGGATGGGTTCGTTGACGCCCAGCTCGTCAGTGACCGACTCGTTAGTGACCGACTCGTTAGTGACCGACTCGCTGCTGTCGAGCCCGTTCATACCGATGCCACCGGCGCCTTCCAGCAAGCCACCTGATGCGCCGCACCGAGTTCACGCAGCGGCGGCGTGTTCGCGTGGCACTGGGCGTCGGCGAACGGGCAGCGCGGCGCGAATCGGCAGCCCGGCGGTTGGCGCGCCGGACTCGGCACCGTGCCTTCGATCGTGGCCAACCGATCACGCTCGATATCGAGTCGAGGAATCGAGCCCAACAGTCCAATCGTGTACGGATGCTGTGGGTCCGCGAACAGGCTCCTGACCGGCGCATGCTCGACGATCTGGCCGGCGTACATGACGATGACTTCATCAACCAGTTCGGCGATCACGCCCAGATCATGCGTGATGATCAGAATTGCCATGCCCAGGCGTTGCTGCAGTTCGCGCAGCAACTCCAGAATTTGCGCCTGGATGGTGACATCAAGCGCGGTCGTCGGTTCGTCGGCAATCAGCAGCGCCGGTTCACAGGCCAGCGCCATCGCGATCATGACGCGCTGACGCATGCCACCGGACAGATGATGCGGGAAGTCGTCAAACCGTTGCACGGGCGACGGAATACGAACCAGCTCAAGCACCTCGATTGCACGCGATCGCGCAGCACTCGCCGAGACGTCGGAATGGGCACGAATCGCCTCAACAATTTGCCGGCCGATGGTGTGTACTGGGTTCAGCGAAGTCATCGGCTCCTGAAACACCATCGACATGCGCCCACCGCGCAATTGCCGTCGCGCCTGCGCCGACATGCCGAGCAGATCCTGGCCCTCGAAGCGAATGGCGTCGGCACTGACTCGGCCCGGTGGCGTCGGCACCAGACCCATCAGCGACAGCGAGGTGACGCTCTTGCCACAGCCGGACTCTCCAACGAGTCCTACTGTACGACTGCGCCCCACTTCAAAACTGATGCCGTCGACGGCGCGGAACAATCCTCGATCGGTTTCAAACCAGGTGCGTAGATTGTGTACCTCGAGCAGCGCCTGCGCTGAACTCACAAGGACAGGTCCAATCCCTTGTAAAAAGTGTTCTGGTAGATCATGTGCGCGCGATTGCCCTTGATCTTCTTGTTGGAGGTCGAATACATGTGGACATTCATGACCGGCATCCACAGATGTTCACGCGTCACTTTCTCTTGCGCTAACCCATAAGCCTTGGCGCGATCCACATCGGTCAGCGCCACCCGTCCTTGACGAATCCATTCATCGGTTTCAGCATCCTTCCAGTTCATGCGATTCGGCACTGGCATTTGCTTCGAATCGAAGTAGAAATTCATCATCTCGCCGGCCGACAGATACGGAAAGGTCACCGTCCACATGTCGAAGTCCTGACTGCTGAGCTTGGCTGGCATGATGGTCGAATCCAGCGCCTGAATCTGCCAGTCGACACCGATCTTGCGCATAAAGCCCTGTAACGCTTCGGAGACGCGCGGGAAATAGGTGACCTGCGGAATATAGACGATGGGCGCGAGCCGCACACCGTCCTTGACCCGAATGCCGTCGGCGCCCGGCTTCCAGCCGGCATCATCAAGCAGTTTTTTAGCGCGCACGACATCTTCCTTGATGATGCCCTTGGTCGCGGCCGCAAAATCGAGCGTAGTCGGGTCAAGCAGCGTGTAGGCCGGATCGGCCTGACCGAGCATAACCGCCTTGGTGATCTCGGCACGGTTGATGCCAATGCTCATGGCTTCGCGCACCCGACGGTCGGACACCAGCGGCCGGGTGATCTTGAAGCCGAAGTACATCAGTTGAAAGTTGGGTTTGGCCTGCTCGACCTGCAGCATCGGCGCTTTCTTGGCCTGGTCAATGAACTGCGTCGGAAAATGGGTGGTGATGTCGAAGCGGCCACCCATCATGGCGGCCAGCCGACTTGAGTCTTCCGGCACGACCTTGATTGAAAGGCGTTCAAACTTGACCGGCCCGGCGTTCTTGTACATCGACGGCCCCCAACGGTAAGCGTCATGGCGCTTGAGCACAACCTCGGTTCGCGGTTGCCAGGACACAAAGCACCAGGGCCCCGTTCCATCGAGTCCCTTGATACCGTAGTCCTTGCCCAGTTGCTCGACGTTGTCCTTATTGTGTATCGCGTTGTTGTACATGGTGAGCTGCACCATCAAGTCGGAGAACGGTTCGGTCAGTTCATAAATGACCGTGTACGGATCCGGCGCCCGCAGGTCCTTGATACTGCCGGCTCGCCAGGCCGACGGCGCTCTGGTGGCCGGATCGCGCTGGCGATTAAAGCTGTAGATCACATCGGCAGCGGTAAATTTCTTGCCACTGCAAAACTGCACGTCTTCGCGCAGCTTGAAAGTGTAGGTCATGCCGTCCGGACTCAGGGTCCAGGATTTGGCCAACAACGGCAGGACCGTTTTGCCATCCCAATCAAGCGCAACCAGACCGTCCTGAACCATATTGATAATGTCCGAACTCGGCGACCAGGTGGTCCGGTGGCCATCGTAATGCGGCGCATCGAGCGCCTTCATCATGCTCAGCGTTTGTGCCTGTACGGGCGAGGCAAGCGCCGCAAGTACCGTAAAGATTACAGGCGCTGCAAGTATTGCCGATGCGCCCAACCATCGCGGCAGTTTTCTCTGGTTCGGCGGTCGAGCGCCCCAACCGGTATTCATCACACTCAAATGGGTCGTCATCATGATCTCCAAAGTCGAAGTCTCAAAGCTGTAATCGTGGATCCAGCACATCGCGGACCGCATCTCCGAGCAAATTGGCGGCTAGCACAATGACCAGGATAGCAAGGCTCGGAACGGTCGCGATGTGCGGCGCCATGAACAGGAAATCGCGGCCTTGAGCGGCCATCATGCCGAGTTCGGCGGTCGGCGGTTGTGCGCCCATGCCGAGGAAGCCGAGTGCCGAGCCGACCAGAATAATCTGACCAAAGCGCAAGGTGAGAAATACCGATATCGTCGAAATGCAATTCAGCGTCAGGTAGCGCCAGATCAGTGCGCGGTTCGAGACTCCAACCGCCCGACCCGCTTCCATGAATTCCATCCCCATGATGCCAATCGCTGAACCGCGGGCAACCCGGGCGACATCGGGAACCGTCGAGACCACCAACGCGATGATGACCGCCGAAAGTCCGGAGCCGACAATGGCTGCGACCGCCAAGCCGATCAGAATCGCCGGAAAGGCTAACATGATATCGACTAGCCGCATGACCCAGGGATCAAGCTTGCGATAGAAGGCGGCGAGAATGCCGAGCACACCGCCCGCCAGGCCACCGATGAGTACACCCGCCAGGCCCATGAACAAGGTGTTGCGTGTGCCGAACAGTACTCGACTCAGAATATCGCGGCCGGTGTTATCGGTACCGAACCAATGCTCGCCGGATGGCGGTTGCATGGCTTTAGAGAGGTCTGTGAAATACGGGTCATACGGCGCCAGCAGCGGTGCTGCGATGGCGGCCAGAACGATGAGGATCAGCGTCACGGCGGCGACCAGGGCGACCGGATCGCGGGCCAGCCGCGCCGTCAGCGCGTCGCGACGCGCAAGCTCGATCGGAAGCGTCGCAGCCGAATCAGATGCAGCGTATGCGACGGTGGACGCGGCCGATGCAGTCGCAGCGGATGCAGTCGCAGCGGATGCAGACGCAGCGGATGCAGACGTCAACGTTGCGGCCGCCGTGTCCAGCGCAACGGGATTCATGCCCTCTGCACCCGCGGATCAAGGTAAACGTACAGCACATCGACCAGCAGATTGATGAGCAGAAACGCGATCGCAAGAATCATGATCGCGCCCTGCGCCGTCGGAAAGTCACTCGATACGATTGCGCCGACCGCCAGCCGTCCGACGCCCGGCCAGGAGAACATGGTTTCAGTCACTACTGCGCCGCCGAGCAGAAACGCCGCTTGCAAGCCAATCAGGGTGACCACCGGAATCAGCGCATTGCGCAGGGCATGATGAATAATCACCACCGATTCGCGCAAACCCTTGGCGCGCGCCGTGCGTACATAGTCGGCGCCAAGCACTTCAAGCACCGCCGTTCGAGTGAGCCGCGCAATTGGACCAATCAGTACGCTGCCCAGCGTCACGGCCGGCAATATCAGGCTCGAAAACCCGCCCTCCCAGATGGCGCCGTTACGTCCGGTAAAGGGCAACATATCCCATTTATAACCAACGAATTGAATCAGCAACAGGCCAATAAAGAACACCGGCATCGAGACGCCCGCCACCGAAATCGCCATGATCAAGCGGTCTAGCAGGGTACCGCGCCGAACGGCGGCGAGGGTACCGAGCAACAAGCCCACCGGCACCGCCATCAACATGGCGCCCAGCATCAATTCGACGGTCGGGCCAACGGTATCGGCGAGTTCTTCCACCACCTGCTTGTTCGAAATGATGGAGCGGCCAAGGTCGCCGCGCGCTACCCGGCCGATGTAATCAAGGAATTGAATCGGAATGGAGCGATCGAGCCCAAGTTCCTGTCGAACCTGTTCGACCAATTCCGGACGTGCATCCGGTCCGGCGATGATTCGGGCCGGATCGTTCGGCACCACTTGCAAAAGACAGAAGCACAGAAACAGCACGCCCAACAGCGCCGGGATCGACACCAGCAAACGACGCACGATCAGTGGCCCCACTCATTGCCTCCTCCGATCGCCGAATGATTAAAGTTTTGGCGGCGATGCGAAGCTTCATGCTGGCAGCAATCGCTGTAAACGTCAAACCTGCGCCCTTGTGACCCGTGACACTCGACAGGTAATGCTCGACCCCTGATACCAGGCTCGTTGACTATTGACCCGGAGTCATTTACATTTTCTTACTGACCTTGGGTCAGTAACATTTGGCCTACCTCGTTAAAAACACTTCCGGTTGCTCGCATGCCTCAGGACCGTCGTCCGCCTCACGCTGATTTGCGGTCTTCCCGTTTCGACGTCAAGGCTTCGCAACGCGCTCCGCGTACCCGCGCCGTCGATGCCGAAGACCGTGAGCGGCGCCGCCTTTCCATTCTCAATGCCGCCGAGCAATTGTTTGCGCAAAGCTCGACGCGCGATCTGAGCATGTCCGAGGTCGCGGCACTGGCGGGTTTAGCCAAGGGAACCGTTTATCTGTACTACGAAAGCAAGGAGGTTTTGATCCTGTCACTGCACGAACGCCTGGTCGAGGCGTTTTTTCGCGAACTCATCGACGCACTGGAAACAGCGCCGGTATTCGGTTTCGATCAGTTGGCGCGAATCGTGCGTGGCCATTTGACTGAGCGACCGCTGTACATGTCGTTGGGATCGGTCGCAATGGGTTTTATGGATCAGCAGATTATTCCCGAAGCGCTGCAAAACCTGTCCGACCGGATTTCGCGCTGGCTGATCGAGGCCGGTTCGAAACTCGAAGCACGATTCACCGATTTGCCGGCCGGCGAAGGCGTGCGCATGTTGGTTCACGGCTACGCCCTGATTGTCGGGCTCTGGCATCTGCTTGCCGTTCCCTGCGCCGCTGCAACCGCCGCGCAACAAGCATTGGGTAGCCTGAACTATGCCGATGAAGCCGAGTGCGCGCTGGCCCGCTATTGGGCCAACACGATGAACCCAGCCAGCCCGTCAGCTCGCCCGCCGGTCAACCCGTCAGCCAACCAGGCGTCGAACCCAACAAAATCCGTTGCCGCTACACCGAAAGCTCGCCCGTGAAGTTCCTCTTTATCAGTCATATTCAACCCGCGCTTCCCAATGCGCGCCGAGCCCTGTGGATCGTACCGCTGCTCTGCCTTGGCATCCTCAGCTGCGGCTGCCAGAAGAAAACGCTCGCGCAGGAAGCCGACCTGCCACGTCCGGTACGCGTCATCAAGCTCAGCCTGGTCAATACGGCCGACACACTGGACCTGCCGGCCGAAGTACGACCTCGCTTCGAGACCCGTTACGGCTTTCGGGTCGGCGGCAAAATTGCAACGCGAACGGTCAGTCTCGGCGAATTGGTCAAACCCGGTCAGGAACTCGCACGTATCGATCCGACCGAAGTCACACCCGCCATCAATGCCCAGACCGCTCAGCTCGAGTCGGCGCGCACCGATGCTCAGTTGCAGCAAGCCGAGCTCAAACGAACGCGCGAGTTACGCGAGAAAAACTTCATCTCGCAAACTCAGCTCGACCGGCAAGTTGCGGCCTACGATTCGGCGGCCTCGCGAGTCCGTGCCGCCGAAGCGCAACTCAAACAGGTCCGTAACGCGTTGGAATTCACGACCTTACGGGCCGACAAACCGGGCGTGGTGACCGCCATCGACGCCGAGGCAGGCCAAGTGGTTGCGGTCGGACAGTCGATTGTTCTCGTGGCGCAACTAGGCGAAAAAGAGGTCATCGTCAACGTGCCCGAAAATGATATCGAGCGATGACGTCGAGCACAAACTTTGGGTATTCGAGTGGGCGCACTCGGCAATCGCAGCTTCACAGTGAAACTACGTGAATTATCTCCTCTGGCAGATTCCGCCTCCCGAACTTTTCTGGCGCGACTCACCGTCATTGATCCGAGCGAAGATTTGAAACTCGGCATGACCGCCACGCTCGCTACCGAGGCGGCAGGCGAACCATCGCTGATCGTTCCGCTGACTGCCCTGAAATCGACCGGTGACCAAGCCCAGGTTTGGGTCGTCGAGCCCGCTGCGCAGACGGTGCGCGCCGCCGCCGTCAAGCTCGGCGCCACCAGCGGTCGCGGAGTGGTCATTTCAGACGGACTCAAACCCGGCGATCTAATTGTCACCGCCGGCGCACATTTGCTGATTGCCGGCCAGAAGGTTCGGGTCGTGGAGTAAGCAGATGACCAGCAAATTGAACGTTTCAGCCCTGGCCCTGCGCCACCAGCAACTCACACTGTTTTTTCTGCTCGCCATAGCGATCGCAGGCACGTTATCGTACTTGCGTCTCGGACAACGTGAGGATCCGGACTTCACCTTTCGTGCGATGGTGATCCGCACGCTTTGGCCTGGTGCGACCACCCAGCAGATTGATCAGCAGATCACCGACAAGCTCGAAAAGAAACTGCAGGAAATACCCTATTACAAGCGCACACGTTCGTATTCGAAACCAGGCGAGTCCTTCATCGTTCTTGAGCTCGAAGACGTAGCGCCGCCCTCCGAAGTGCCGGACATCTGGTACCAGGTACGCAAGAAGTTGGGCGATATCCGCACCAGCCTGCCGCAGGAGACGCTGGGCCCGTTTTACAACGATGAGTTTGGCGACGTCTTCGGTTCCATCTACGCGTTCACCGCTGACGGTTTCACGATGACCGAGTTGCGCGATATTCTCGAAAGCGTGCGGCAAGAACTGTTGCGCATCAAAAGTGTTTTGAAAATCGAGTTGGTCGGTGTGCCCGACGATAAAATCTTCGTTGAACTGTCGGCCCAGAAGCTGGCCAACTTCGGTGTGTCGGTCGACGCGATTGCGACCCAATTGCAAGCCCAGAATGCCATCGCGCCGGGTGGCGTACTGCACGACGCTTCGCGGTCAGTACCGTTTCGGGTTACCGGCAATCTGACTTCAGTTGATGAAGTACGCAATCTCGATGTCGCGGTCGGCGGTCGCGCGCTCAAGCTTGCTGATATCGCGACGGTGACTCGCGGTTATGCTGACCCGCCGACCCAGGTCATTCGATATCGCGGGCAAGATGCCATCGCTTTGTCGGTCGCCATGGTGCGCAATGGTGACGTCATTCAGCTCGGCCGCGAACTGCAGGCCAGCATGGCCAGACTCAAGAAGGATTTGCCGATTGGCGTTGAGTTCGCGCAAGTCTCAGACCAGCCCAAGGTCGTTAGTCACGCGGTCGACACCTTCATGCAGTCCTTGCTCGAGGCGGTCGCGATTGTGCTGGTCGTCAGCTTCCTGGCGCTCGGTTGGCGCTCGGGCTTGGTGGTCGCGCTGACCATTCCGCTGGTGTTGCTGGCCACCTTCATGTTCATGCGAATTCTGAATATTGATCTGCACCGAATCTCGACCGGCGCCTTGATCATCGCGCTCGGTCTCCTGGTGGATGATGCCATGATCGCGGTCGAGATGATGGCCCGGCGCATCGACGAGGGCTTCGATAAATTCGCCGCCGCCACCTTTGCCTACACCACCACCGCCTTTCCGATGCTGACGGGCACCCTGATTACCGCCGCCGGCTTCTTGCCGATTGCCTTGGCGCGCTCTGCCACCGGTGAATACACCATTGCTCTGTTCCAGGTTACCGGTATCGCTCTACTGATTTCTTGGGTTGCAGCGATTGTCGCAACCCCCTTATTGGGCTATTGGATTTTGAAGGACTCAAAGTCTGCGACCCAACACGAGGTGTTTGACACACGGTTCTACCGAACCCTGCGCAGCGTCATCGACTGGTGCCTCGGCCATCGCTGGATCACGATCGTTAGCACGGTCGCGCTGTTTGCGGCGGGCGTGTTCGGTATAGGCCTGACTGAAAAACAATTCTTCCCGACCTCGGATCGAACTGAAGTTCTGGTCGAAATGTGGTTGCCCGAGGGTTCGAGTTTCGAAGCGACTCGAATCGAAGTCGAGCGGCTTGAGAAGATGCTCGCCAAAGATCAGGACGTCGGCCAGTTCGTGGCCTTCATCGGCAACAGTCCACCGCGTTATTACCTGTCCCTCAACCAGGAGTTATTCCGGCCGAACTTTGCGAGTTTTCTGTTACTCACCGCCGATATCAAAGCACGGGATCGGGTGGTTGATCGCATCCGCGCTGATTTTGCGACCGTGTTTCCAGGCGTTCGAGCACGCGCCATCACCACGCCGCTGGGGCCACCGGTAGCCTATCCGGTTCAGTTCCGAATTCAGGGGCCAGAGCTGGCGAAGTTGAAGACCATCGCAGCACAAGTGGCCGAGGTGGTGCGACAAAATCCGAATACGGTGGAGACCAATCTCGACTGGGGCGACCGCTCGCCGGCACTCTCGGTCGACGTCGATCAGGACAAGGCACGCGCGCTCGGAGTTTCGAGCACAGCGGTGTCGCGAACCCTGGGCGGTAGCGTCAACGGCGCGACCATCGGCCAGTTTCGCGAACGCGACAGGCTCATCGATGTCGTCGTGCGCGCGCCCGTAGATGAACGGCTCAATCTGACGAAAATTCGTGAACTGCCAATCATGACCGCGTCGGGCAAGTCTGTGCCACTCACACAAGTCGCGACCGTGCAATTACGAATGGAGGAACCGATCATTTGGCGAAACTCTCGCGTGCCGACCTTGACGGTGCGGGCCGACATCATCGACGGCGTCCAGGCGCCCGATGTGTCGGCACAGATCGATCCGAAACTCAACGAACTTCGCAAATCGCTGCCGCCCGGATTCCGGATTGAGGTCGGTGGTGCGTTTGAGGAGAATGCCAAGGGCTCAGGGTTCGATCAATACCGGTATGCCACTGATGTTGGGCGTTGTGATCGGCATTCTGATGTTGCAGTTGCAAAGCTTCTCGAGGGTTGCGATGGTGCTGCTGACGGCACCGTTTGGCATTGTGGGCGTAGCGCTCGGCTTGCTGGCGTTTCAGCGACCGTTCGGTTTCGTCGTCATGTTCGGCACCATCGCGCTGGCCGGCATGATCATGCGCAATACGGTCATTCTGGTCGAACAGATCAAGCGCGATCTCGATACCGGCGAGGCACCGTGGATTGCAATCCGAGAAGCGACCGTGCGACGATTTCGCCCGATCGTGTTAACGGCGGCAGCCGCCATTCTTGCGATGGTGCCGCTGTCGCGCGATATTCTCTGGGGTCCGATGGCCGTCGCCATCATGGGCGGGCTGATCGTTGCGACCTTGCTGACCATTCTCGCGGTACCGGCCATTTACGCGGCCTGGTATCGGGTGCAGCGCGATACGGTATCGAAGGTGACTTCTACCAAGGCTGACGAAGCTGGCGGACTCGCTCAAGCACTGGCCTGATTGGCTCAGACGCTCGGCTGATTGGCCTTTGTCGGAGCCAATAGCTCCGGGTCAATGCCAGCATTGCTCAAGGCGCCAAGCAACTCGATGCGGTTATGCACATTGAGTTTCCCATAGACCTGCGAGAGCTGATTTCGTACCGTGGCCGGCGCGGTGCCCAATTCGGCGGCAATTTCGCGATACGACTGGCCCGCACAAAACCGCTGCACTACGACACGTTCACGGCGGCCCAGCCGGTCGACCGGCATGATGAGGCGCGCCAGGATCAGACGATAGCCATCGACATTGGTAATGTCCAGGTAGATATGTTCGCCGGCATACGGTTGCGCCTGCTGAATATTCTTGCGGATGGCGGCCGGCATGATTGCACCGCGCCATTCCGGCCATTCGCGTTTGGCCAGCTCGACAAAGCCGCCGTTGACTTCGATCAAACAGGCGTCATCGGCACCAACGACTGCCCAAGGTCGAATTTCGGACTTGCCTTCGCCGCTGTGGCTTGCCTTGCCCAACGACACCAGACGACTGATCCGATTGGCTTCGACCATGTGCGGCATCAGCCGTTCCTTACGCAGACGATCGGTATCCGAGAACGGCCAGCGCGAATCAAATCGCCATATGCTCAGAAACTCCATCATCGAAGAAACCGGCTCCATGAGTACCGTGCCCAACGTGGTCTCAATGCGGTGCTTGCGACCGTACCGGGTGTAGAGCGGGCTGCGCTCGAAGTCCTTGCGCGTGATGAGATCCGACAAATTGATCGTCGTGCCGAGCGCGGCCAACATCGCGTCGCGAAAGAAGTCGTGGTCCTGGACCCGCTCGTAATCCTTGAGCATGTCTTCGCTGGCATTGCTGATCTGAACCCGCAGAATTTTCTGCGGCTCGGTTATCGCCTTGCCCCACCATGCGGCGTCAAAACGGATGACGCCGCATAGCTGCTCCAGTGCCCAATCCTGAAACCGCGAGAACGGTACATTGGTCGCGCCCTGATATAGCTTCAGAATCAGGGCATTGACCGGATCAGTATTCGCGTTCACGTTCATTACCGAGCGAGACCTCCCATCAATACAAGCGTTGATCGCGGATGCGATCAGCGTTTCGCAGTCCAATCTCCAAAGTAGAAAAGCTCATTGGTAGCGGCATTGAGCTCAAAGTATTCACCGGTGAAGACACCATTGGCGCCGTTCAATACGCCAGTGTATACACCGCGACGGAATCCTGGAACCACCTCGGGCGTGTTGTCGCTGAACTCGATCCTGCCATCCGCTTGTGCAACACCCTTTAACACGAAAGTGCGTGCAGCCAGATTACGTGCCGCATTGGCGGGCCAACTGGACGTACCGGTAACCGCCAGATTTGATGCCACCGAGAGCTGAACCTGATGAGTCACGTTGGCATTGCTGGCGTTACTCACCGTGCCTCGGTAACTGCTGCCTGTGCCAGTCGGGCCGGCAGCTTGCCCGCCCGTAGCTCGGGAGGCCACCAGTGCGTCAGACGGGGGCAAGTCGAAGCGCTTGTCCGCTTCAATGACCCCGGTCTGATTCAAAGCGATCAAATTGTGCAAATGCTTGACATGCACCGCCCAACTACCGACCGCCAATGGCACCTGGATCAACTGTTGCTGTCCTTGCGCATTGGGCACCTGGAATCGAAGCGTGATACCGGCGTTATGCAGGGCAAACACTTTACCGCTGTTCAGAATCGGCGAACCGCTGGTACCGCCCGAGGTGTCGCAACCATGAAAATACATTTCAATCGTCGATATATTGGTTGGGTCGACGACCTTTCGCGAATCGAAGGCTTCGATAGTTTGGATATTGCAGCTAAAAAGTTGCGCTTTCGGTACGCTCAGCCCGGGCTGAAAATTCGGGTAGACCTGGTCAAACAAAACGCCCGGGAAGCCGTTCAATTGCATCGGATCGCCCTTGCGCAGCCGAGTGGTTGACTGTGGGTCATCCAGAGCCAGTTTCGCTGGCAAGACTTCGCGCGACACGAACAGGCCGACGTCCGGGCTACGGGTGTCGCCGTTGTAGGACGGATGCGTGACAGCCGTCAGCAACGGAAACGCGCGGCCGGTCTCCGACTGGTAGGCGGTCACTGCCGTTATTTTTTCCTGGCCCGCAGCGAGGGCTCGAGCGTTGTCGAGCACACCCTGGGTGACGTGTGCATTGGTAGCGATCAGATTATCGCCAACGGCAAAACCAGTCGCGTGTATGGTAGTGCGCTGCCCTCGAGGCCCAACCGTGGTGATGCCAATCATGTAGGTCGAGGCGTCAAGGTTGGAAATGGGTACAGTCGTGCCACCCGAACTGACTGCAGTAGTGCCTGAATCGCCACCACCACCACCACCACCGCCACAGGCAGCCATCGCCGCAATCAAAACTACCGCCAAAAACGCAGACTTAAGCCGCCCAGCACCCGCGAAAGTGTTCATGTTTCCCTCCGTGAAGAATCTGTTGATTTAGGCAACTTGAGTGTTGCGCGATATCAATTCTTGCGGAAGGGTCAAGACCACTAGTGCGTCAAATTTCTGACACTTCATTAAATAGTACATTTGCTCTATTTAGCCATCAAAACAAACCGTGAAACTCAGCCGCGCAGACGCATTTTTCCGGGCAAGGGAACAGAGCGACGCAAAATATCCTCACCCAACCAGAGCGCCGAGCGTCGCGCACGCTCAGTGACTTTCGGCAAGGGTATCTGCTGATAATCGTCGTTGAACACCTCGAAACTGTAGTCGCCATCGTAGCCCAGGCGCTCGAGACGGCTGACCAGCGCGGCCACCTGATCGCTATGCACACCCTCGCCGGGGAACACCCGGAAATGGCGGGCGGTGGCGATGCGCTCCTCGACCGAACGGATGTCTTGCCACATGAAGTCGGCCAACTGCACGAGAAAAATCTTCTCGGCCGGAATGTCGTCCAGATAATCGAGCGAGGTCTTCATCGCAAAGGTGTGAAACGAATCGATGCCGACGCCCAGATTCGGTGCATTGGCACGACTGACCACGTCCCAGGCGGTTGAGAACTCGTTGATATGCCGCCCCCATGACAGACCCTCGAACGCGACCTTGATGCCGAGCGGCACGGCTAGCATGGCGAGTTTGCGCAGGTCGCGGGCAATCGCATCGAAATCATCGGTGGCATGGGTCAAGGTTGACGAGCAGGCCAACAGCACCGGTGCGGCCACCGCCTTGCACATCTCGAGCATCGACTTGGCAATGTCGACCTTGTATTCATGCAGGTGACCAGACAGGCCTTCGAAGTCGCGCAACACCTGAAAGCCAGTGACCCTCAAACCACTGTCGCGTACTGCACGTGCGGCTGCGGCAACGCCACCCGGGTGCTCGACCACATCGCGCGCTGATAACATGACCTGCGAGAAGCCGGCTTCGGCAATCGCCGCCAACTTGGCCTCCAGGCCACCGGCCAGCGAGCTGGTGTCCATGCCGAAGTCATCGAACGCGCCCTGCGAGCGGCTCATGATTCAACGCGTGTCAGGCCGGAAACACTGCGAACCAGCTCGAACATCACGCCGCCCAGGTAGCCTTGCGTCACCGCGCCCCGTTCGTCGGTGTGCACGCCGCCACTAGCCTCCATGAACTCGATCCCATGTGATCGCAACAATTGCACCGCAACGCCGACATCGGGCACGCCCAGGCCAATGCGCTGCAATCGCTCTTCGCCTTCCATGTAGATCAGGCCGCCTTCGGGCTCGATCAGTTGCAGATAAAAGCTTGCGCAGGGGCTGGCCAGAATTCGCCCCTTTGGCAAAATACCGAAGCGTTGTTCGGCCGGCAAGGACTGAAAGCCGAGAATCTCGGCATAGAACTCGGTCCAGTCCTCCATCCGATCCAGGCCAATGTATTGCACCAGACCAAACCAATGCATGCCGGCCTGTGCCGGGGGATTCGGATCAACCGTCGGGATCGGCACAAAATCAACGTCGTAGATCGAGAAGTCGCGATAACGATCGACGAAGTAAATCCGGCTGCTGCCGACGCCGTGGATCGCCGGAATATTGAGCTCCATCGGCTGCACTTGCACCGGCACTGCCCAGGCGCCGCGATCCAGCGCCCGCCGATAGGCTCGGTCAGCATCGCGAACCCGCAGCGCAATCGCAGCAATCGTTGGTGTCTCGGTGGGTGTCGCGGATTGAACGGTAGCGCTGGACAGCGTCGGCAGACGCGCATTGATGATGATATTCATACTGCCCTGGCGATAACGCAGGACTTCGCGCGAGCGATGCCGGGCAACCGGGCGAAAGCCCATCATCTCAAGGACTTGGCCCAGCGCCTGCGGACGCGAACTCGTGTACTCGATAAATTCGATGCCATCGAGACCCAGCGGATTAGACGACTCGGCCAAGGCTTCACGATTGATGCTCGTACTCTGATTGATATTCGTACTCATATTTATTTTCGTACTCATGCACCCGCCCGTGCGGCGATCATTCCGCGAAAGTGATTCTGCAGCCGCATCGCATCGGGGGTGATTCCGGTGAACAGCTCAAACGCGCCGAGTGCCTGGCCGACCGCCATACCACCGCCGTCAATGGTCGCGCAGCCGAGCGCCCGTGCCCGTTTCAACAGCGCCGTCTCGAGCGGGAAGTAAACAATTTCGGATAACCACAGCGTCGACCGTAACAGCGACTCGGGCAGGGGCATACCGGGTCGCTTGGCCATGCCGGTCGGCGTTGCGTGGATCAGCCCGGACGCATGATCCATCGCCTTGGCAATGTCGCTTGATGCGCTCACTCGTTGGCCTCCATAGCACTCGTTGAGCTCAATGGCCAGATGGGTCGCCCGTCGCGGGTCGACGTCACAGATAATAAGCTGATTGACACCCAGGCGCAGCGTGGCGTGCGCAATCGCCGAACCGGCACCGCCGGCCCCCAACAAGACCACGCGCGACAGGTCGGCCGCCGGCAAGGCGCGGCGAAACCCCCAAGTCCAGCCGGAACCGTCGGTGTTGTGTCCGATCGCCCGGCCCTCGCGAAACACAATGGTGTTGACGGCGCCCATCGCGCGCGCCTCGTCGCTGAGTTCATCGACCAGCGGTATGACAGCCTGCTTGCAGGGGTAGGTAATGTTCAGACCGGCGAATCCAAACGCACGGGCGGCTGAAATCAGATTCGGCAGCGCGTCGACGCTGGCACCTGCGCCCTCGAGGTCGATAATCTGATAGTGAACACGCAGGCCCTGCCGTGCGCCCTCTTTTTCATGCAGGGCCGGCGTCAGCGAGCGCTGAATGCCGGCGCCAATGAGGCCCAGCAGCACCTTGCGCGGATTCGATGGCGTCAAGATCGGGTCCATAGGTTAGTTACCGTAGAACCAGCGCGCCGGCACCATCACCAGTTGCGGAAACAGCACCATCAGAAACATCACGGCGAACTCCGCCAGCATGAACGGTATGACGCCTTTGGTGACCTCATCCATTTTCATGCGACCGACCCCGGCCACCACACTGAGCACGGTACCGACCGGCGGCGTGATGAGACCAATCGAGTTATTGATAATGAACAGCACCCCGAAGTACACCGGATCTATGCCGGCGGCCTTGACGACCGGCATCAACACCGGCGTCAGCACCAGAATGGTCGGAGTCATGTCCATGGCGGTGCCAACCACCATGACGAGCAACATGATCATGATGAGCAACAGCGTCGGGTTACCCATGAAGGGCTGCAGCAGCGCAATCACCTTGCCCGGCAATTCGGCCACCGTAATTAGCCAGGCCGACACCATCGCGGCCGCCACCAGCAACATGATGACCGCAGTGGTTTTGGCAGCGGTGACGAACACCGCACGCAATTGCGAGAGCTTCAGTTCACGATAAATAATGGTTGATACGAACAGCGCATAAACGGCCGCCACGACCGCCGCCTCGGTCGGCGTGAACACGCCGGCGCGCAGACCGACCAGAATAATGACCGGCAACATCAGCGCCCAGCCGGCACCGCGTGCGGCCGCCACGACTTCGGCAGCAGACTTGCGCGGTGGCGGCTGCAACTGTTCACGGCGCACCAGAATCATCCAGGTCAGCCACAAGGCGGCGCCAATCATCAGACCCGGCGCAATACCGGCCATGAACAATTTGCTGATGGAGACGTTCGCTGCGACGCCGAAGATCACGAAACCGATCGACGGCGGGATCACCGGACCGATGATGCCGCTGGCGGCAATCAGTCCGGCCGAGCGATTCTTGTCGTGCCCGGCGCGCACCATCATCGGTAGCAGCAGCGCGGTCAGCGCGGCAGCGTCGGCCACCGCCGAGCCCGACAGTGCCGACAGCATGCAGGCTGCGATGATGGTCACATAACCCAGCCCACCCTTGATATGGCCGACCAGCGCCAGCGCAAAGTCAACGATGCGCTTGCTCAAGCCACCGACGTTCATGATTTCGCCGGCCAACATGAAAAACGGCACCGCCAGCAACGGAAAACTGTCGGCGCCGTTGATCACGTTTTGCGCGAGGATCTGCGCATCGAACATATCCAGATGCCACATCAAGGCGACACCACTGGCCAGCAAGGAATAGGCAATCGGCATACCGAGCGCCATCGCGCCCAACAGCGCGCCGACAAAGATCAGAATCGTCATTGGCTTGCCGGTGCTTTGTGGCCAGCTTTCGGGTCAGCCTGCGGGCCGGCTTTCTGCCCGGTCTGCGCGCTCAGGATGGCCTCAAGCTCGGCCGACTCCTCGGACTCCTGCACCATGACCAATTCGGCCTCACTCAATTGCCCCGTCAATACCCGGTACAGATCGCGAAGCAACAAGCCCAGCGCGAGCAGCGCGAACACGATACCTGAGGCATAAAACCAGGCGACCGAAAGGCCGGTGGACGGTGCGATGACTTCAAAGTTGATCTTCGCCTGTTGCCAGGCGCCGCTGAGCAGCAGCCAGGTAATGTAGATCATCAGCAACTGACTGAGCACCAGACAGATTTTCTTGCCCACCGCCGGCAGTCGCGAGACCAGCATGTCACTGCCCAGATGGGCATGCTCCTTCAAGGCCAGGGCCGCACCGAGGAAGGTCAACCAGACGAACAGCCAGCGCGACAGTTCCTCGCTGACGGTAATCCCCGAGTTAAAGCCATAGCGCAGCACCACGTTGCCGAACACCAGCACGACCATCAGCGCCAGCATGAGCGCGATCAAGGTCTCAATCTGGTGACTGATCGTGTCAATGGCGCGACTCATATCAAACCTTTTTCGGCCTGGTTGGCTTGCTCGCCTTTATCGACTTCGTTGCGTTCGTTGGTTGGATCGACTTGGCCTGTTTGACTGCCGAGACGGCCGCCCGCAAGGCCAGCAAATAACTGTCGACGCCAAACCCGCAGATCTGGCCCCTGACAATTTCGGCAAACACGCTGTGGTGTCGAAACGGCTCTCGTGCATGAATATTCGACATGTGCAACTCAACGACGGGTACGGTCAGAATCGCCAGCGCATCGCGGATCCCGTAACTGTAGTGCGTCCAGGCGCCGGCATTGATCAGAACGGCGTCGACCTTATCGATAAAGGCGCGATGGATGCGCTCGCACATCGCACCTTCATGATTGGTCTGAAAACTCTCCACCTCGACGTGCAATTCGCGACCCAGTTCCTGCAGTTGGCTGTCAATCTGCGCCAGCGTGAGGGTGCCGTATTGCGCCGGGTCGCGTTGGCCGAACAGGTTGTGATTAATGCCATGCAGCATCAGAATTTTCATGGATTATCCCGCTATCGTGTTGGCCTTACTTGCGAATCTTGGCGAGTTCGCCCTGCAATGCGCTGACCACGTCGGCGCCGACAATCGCCGCATGCTTGTCAAGCACCGGCTTCATCTTGTCGCGAAAGCGCGCCATTTCGGCCGCGCTCGGCTCCGACACCTGCATGCCACTCTTTTTCAGGCTCTCGAGTGCTGCCGTCGCCTGCTCGCGCGAGGCCAGTCGTTGCGCGCTGGCCGCTTCGTTGGCGGCATCGGCAATCAACTTCTTTTCATCGTTGCTCAAGCCAGACCAGAGCTTGCCGCTGATCAGCACCGACTGCGGATTGTATTGATGATTGGTGATGGCGACATGCTTCTGTACTTCGTAGAACTTGTTGGCGTTGATGACGGTAAACGGATTTTCGTGTCCGTCAATTGCCTTGCTCTCCATCGCGGCGTAAACCTCGGGAAAGGCCATCGGCGTCGGATTCGCACCGAGGGCATTGACCCAGTCGATGTTGATCGTATTCGGAATGACGCGCAGCTTCAGGCCAGCGACGTCTTCAATCTTGTTGATCGGCCGTTTGCTGTTGGTGATGTTGCGAAATCCGAGTTCCCAGAACGCCAGACCATGCACGCCTTTGGCATCGAGTTTTTCGTGCATCATCTTGCCGAACGGGCCGTCGACGATCGTGTCAGCCTCCTTGGCATTGGCAAACATGAACGGAAAATCAAACACCGCGAATTCCTTGGCGACATTAGTAAGGATGCCGGAATTCATCGACAGCATTTCGAGCGTGCCACCTTGCAGGGCCGACAGGTTGGCCGCATCGGCGCCGAGCACGCCGCCCGGAAACAGGCTGACCTTGATCTTGCCAGCGCTCTTGGCGGCCACCAATTCAGCAAATTTTTCCATGCCCGAAACGATCGGATGACCCTTCGGATTCTGGGTTGCGAACTTGATGGTGCGCTCCTTGACGTCCTGGGCGAACACCGTACCGTGTCCAGCTGCGGCGAACAGCGCTACTGAGGCGGCGAATGCCGTGCGACGCGTCAAACGGGTCTTCATGCTTTGTCTCCTTGGAAAAGAATTATTCAAGCTGTGCAGGATGGCGAGTATGTCTCAGCCACCGGCCATCGCCCAAGAGCGAGTATCATCCGGGTAAACCCGTAATATGGTCGTTTATCGCGCAATTTGAGCGAATATCATTCATAGTCGAGCGATCTGCGCTTGCCTCTGCGCGTTCAACTATCTATGTTGCGCACTTTCGCACGCCGCACCCCAAGCCACCGAATGATGCCCAAAACCGAACCCCTGGCTGCCCGCGACTGGATCGCCGGACTCGATAAGGGTCTACGAATTCTCGAAGCCTTCAATGACGTTCAGCCGCGTATGACCCCGACCCAGGCGGCGCAGTGTACCGGCCTGTCGAGAACGGCGGCGCGGCGTTACCTGCTAACCCTTCAGCAGCTCGGCTATGTTGCCAGCGACGGCAAGACCTTCTGGCTGGCGCCACGCGTACTTCGCGTCGGCTGGGGCTACTTCGACACAGCTCGATTGCCACGAACCGTCCTGCCGTATTTGCAGCGCGTCACCGGCATTCTCAATGAGGTCGCCCTGTGCGGGGTGCTGGACGGCGACGATGTGGTCTACATTGCACGCAATGGCGCGAACCGCGTCCACAATGTCGGCTTCGTGCTCGGCGCACGAGCCGGCGCTTGCCTGACGTCAGCCGGCATCGCTATCCTGTCGTCACGCTCGCCCGATGACGTCGACCAATGGCTGCACGGACGAACGTTCCAGCCGCACACGCCGTTCACGCTGACGACGCCGGCCGAGATTCGCATGGCGATCAATCAGGCCCGCGCCCACGGATTCGCGCTGCTCGAGCAGCAGCTCGAGCCGGGTGTGCGAGGCATCGCGGTGCCGCTGCGCAACCGCTACGGCCAGGTAGTCGCCGGACTGAGCGTCAGCCTGATGCTGGGCAAGGAACCGCGCGAACTGGCGATTGCACGGGTCGTACCGACGCTCAAGGAAGTGGCGCATTCATTGCTAAACTTACTGTAGACAACCCGGAGACATCCATGACCCAAGAACTGCTTGAGACCGTTGACCAGGGCATTGCCACCCTGACGATGAATCGCCCCGACTCGCGTAACTCGCTGAGCCGCGAACTGATGACCGGACTCGCCGAATCGTTGGCCCGCCTGGCCAATGACAGCCGCGTCCGAGTGGTGGTGCTGACAGGCGCCGGGCGCGCATTTTGTTCGGGCGGCGATGTCAAGGGCTTTGCCAAGGCGGCGGCAGGCGGCGCTGCGCCACTGAGTTTTGATCATAAGGTCACTGACTTGCGCGCACGCATGGACGTCAGCCGACTGTTGCATGAAATGCCCAAGCCGACCCTGGCCGTGATTCCCGGACCGGCCGCCGGCGCCGGCCTGTCGCTAGCCCTGGCGTGCGATTTGCGCATCGCCGCTGACGACGCCAAATTGACCACCGCGTTTTCGAAAGTCGGCTTGTCAGGCGACTTCGGCGGCAGCTATTTTCTGAATCATCTGGTCGGCTCGGCCATGGCCCGTGAGCTGTACTTCACCGCCCGGGTCCTACGTGCCGACGAAGCGCAGAAAATCGGCATGGTCAATCGAGTTGTACCCTACGAGCAACTCGCTCAAGCTGCGCGCGAGTATGCGCTCGAACTGGCCTCGTTGCCGACCGTGGCAGTCGGCTACATGAAGCGCAACCTGAACATCGCCCTGCGCGGCAGCCTCAGCGACACGCTCGACGCCGAGGCCATCCATATGATTCGCACCTTCGAAACCGACGACCACAAAGGAGCGGCAGCCGCGTTTGTCGAAAAACGTCAACCGCAATTCAACGGTCGATAGTCAACTCGTCGGCAGGCTCCACGGCACCCGTCGACGCTGCAGCCGCACCAGCGGCCAGGTGACGTTCGATGACGAAGCCGATGCCATACCGACCTTCTTGTCGGCAACATCCTTGAGCGAAGTGATTCCACTGCACTTCAGCGTAAAGATAGCGTCTGGTTGTTGGGTGTAGATCGGCGTCCGAGCTTTGACGGGGGCAGCGCCACTGGCGCGAGCCTGGAACAAGGCGGCAATGCCGCCAGTTCCGAGATCGGCTACGCCAGTGGCGAATCGAATCACAACCTCGCTTAAGCCACGAGCCGACTGAATGGTTACGTCGAGCCCGTCGGCGGCAAAAAAGCCGCCCTTCACGCCCAGATAAGGCACCGCTTTATCGCCAGCGGGTAAATAGTCGATCAGGAAGGTCAGTTTCTCCAGGCCGGATGCCGAGGCAGCACCCAGAAGAAAAGCGAACCCACAGTGGCAACGAATCAGAGCAAGACAACGTATCGACCCTATCTCCGCAAAAACAAGGAAGCGGCATTGCGGTGGAGCGCAACGACAGACGTTCAAGGCAAGCGACGTGCCAAGCAGCAGCTTGGCAGACGTGCACCAAAGTCGCGTAAATCCGCGCTTCCCGCGCGCCAAACAAGTTCATGCGCGGACCACAAACGAGCGGCGGATTTATACTGAGCCATGGCCAATCAAACCTACACCGCACGCCGCATGATCCAGTTCGCCCACTGCGACCCTGCCGGCATCGTCTTTTACCCGCGCTTCTTTGACATCTGCCTCGACGTCAAGGAAGAGTTCATGGAGCATGTCGGTTTTGCGCATCACCACTCGATCAATATCCAGAAAATTGGCTGGCCGATCGTGCGGCTCGAGTGCGACTTCAAGCGCCCTTGCCGCTACGCCGACCATATCGAAATCGACATTCAGCTTTGGCGACTCGGCGACGCCAGCATGGGCTTGCAATACCGTTTTCGTGGCCCGGATGGCGAACGACTATTGGTCAAATCGGTCATCGTGCGAATGGACCTGCAAACCCAGAAGCCGATCGTCATGACCAGCGACATGCGAGCGGCTTTTGGCACCTATTTGATTGCGATTGACACGTGAACGATAAACACGATCACGGGGATCACGGCGGACACGGGGATCACAGCGGTCACGATGACCACAGCGATCACAGTCAGCACGTTGCTTCATCGCCTGCAACCGGTATCGGTATTCCGCGCACCGGCGCGTTCGACGCCGCCGCCTTCGAGCGCGCCATCACCGATCTGCTGAGTGCCTGCGGTATCGCCGCCGACGCCGATCATATGGGACGCACCAGCGAACGAGTACGCCAACTATGGCAACGTCGGCTGCTCGGCGGCTATGACCTCGACCCCGGCGAAGCATTGGGCGAGGGCTTCGCCGACCATCGCACCGATATGGTCATCATTCGCGGCATCGCGATCCACGGTGTCTGTCCGCACCACCTGGTGCCGTTTCGTGGCCTGGCTCATGTCGCTTACCTGCCAGGCGGACGCCTGCATGGCTTCGGGCGCATCGCACGCATGGTCGACGCCATCGGCCATCGCTTCACCTATCAGGAGTGGATGACCCGCGACATTGCCGAAGTGCTGATGCAACACGGCCAGGCGCGCGGCGCGGCCTGCGTGGTCGAAGCCGAACAATTGTGCCTCTTGCTTGGCGAAGACCGGCGCGGCGACGAACGCGTCATCACGCAGTCATTTACCGGCGAGTTCGAGACCTCGGCTCAGCACCGTAGTGAATTCCTGCGCGCCATCGGCAATACCCGCCGCAACTAACGATCGGCCGCGAATCAGGTCAGCGATTTTCTCGGCAATCATGATGACCGGTGCGTTGGTATTGCCCGCGACCACGATGGGCATGATCGACGCATCAACCACCCGTAACGCCTCAATTCCTTTGACGCGCAATTGCGAATCCAGCGGATCGGAATCGGCCGGGCCCATCCGGCACGAGCCGACCGGATGGTAAATGGTGTCGGCGGTTCTGCGAATGTAGGACTCGATCTCGCTATCACTTTGGGCGCTAGCCGAAAACAACTCCGCACCCCGGTACGGTGCCATCGCCGGTGCGTTGAAAATCTCGCGCATCTTGCGAAATCCGATCACCAGTTTGTCGACGTCTTCACGCTCGGCCAAAAAGTTCGGATCGATCGCCGGTGCCTGCGCCGGATCAGCGCTATTCAATCGGACACTGCCACGACTCTTCGGATGCAGCAAACAAACATGGCATGAAAAACCATGTCCGAACTGCGTCGTGCGGCCGTGGTTGACGAGCTTGGCAATGACAAAATGAAATTGCAAATCCGGTGCCGACAATTCGGCACTGCTGCGCGCAAAGCCACCCGCTTCGGCAAAATTCGTGGTCAACATGCCGCTGCGCTTATTACGCCACTCGACGATGCCCTTAACAGCGTTGACCGCACCGCGGACCGACAGGCCAAAGAGATCGGTATTGGCCGCCGAGTCGTAGACCTGGACCACGTCGACGTGATCATGGAGCTTTGTGCCGACCCCTGCCGAATCGCAGATGACCGGTATACCCAACGAGCGCAAGTGCTCGGCCGGCCCGATACCCGAAAGCATCAATAACTGTGGCGTCAACAGAGCGCCCGCGCAGACCAGCACTTCGCGCTCGGCGCGCGCAATCGCCGTAGCGCCAGCACGCCGATATTCGACGCCGATGGCGCGACGACCCTCGAGCAAGACACGCGTCGCCAATGCGTCGGTGATGACGGTCAAGTTCGGGCGCGACGCCACGCCACTGCCGGCGGAACTCAGCAACGGCGTCAAATATGCCTTGGCAGCCGACATCCGTTCGCCATTACGATGAGTCACCTGATACGGACCGACGCCGTCTTGTTCGGCACCGTTGAAATCCGGATTGGCGGCGTATCCGCATTGCTTCGCAGCTTCGACAAATATCGGACCGAAGCGATTCGGCGAGCGTAAATCCATGACATTGAGCGGACCGCCGGAACCATGAAACTCATCGGCGCCTCGCTCGTTGTGCTCGGCACGCTTGAAGTACGGCAGCACGTCGTCGTAACTCCAACCCGGATTACCCTGGGCAGCCCATTGGTCGTAGTCGTTACGATGACCGCGAATATAAACCATCGCATTGACCGAACTCGAACCGCCCAGCACCTTGCCGCGGGGCTGATAACCACGCCGACCGTTCAAGCCCGGTTGCGGCACGGTGGACAGTGCCCAGTTGACCTGATTCGATTTGGCCATCAGCGCCAAACCGGCCGGCACGTGAATCAATATACTTTTATCCGTGGGGCCCGCCTCGAGCAGGCAAACTCGAATGGTCGGGTCTTCGGACAATCGCGCTGCCAGCACGCAACCGGCAGAACCACCGCCCACAATTACATAGTCAAACATCGAGAGGTCTCCGTCATTCGTTCTCGCGCAAGCGCCCAGACTACCTCGGTTTGAGACGGTAAAGCCAAACCAGAGTCGAGGAATTACTCCAATTTGGCCCGGCTCGAAACCTTCGCTCCATCTCGATATACTGAGCGTTAACCCAGTACCAGATGTCAACCTCGTTAATTTCGGGCGATAACAACACTCAGGAGACCTGCATGCAATATTCCCTTGGCAAAGCCAGATTTTTCACAGGCTGGCTGGCGCTATTGTGCGGTCTGATGCCGCTCCGAGCCCAGGCGGCCTGGCCCGAACAACCGATCAACATGATCCTCGCCTACGCCCCGGGCGGCGGCACCGACATCATCGCGCGGGCGATTGTCCCGTTCATCGAAAAGCAGCTTGGCGACGGTGCACGTATTTCGGTGGTCAACCGGCCCGGCGCCGGCGGCGACATTGGCTTCGGTGCGATTGCCAATGCGCAGCCCGACGGCTACACCATCGGCTTTATCAACACGCCGCCGGTAATCACCATTCCGATCGAGCGCAAATCGACATGGAGCTGGCAAAGCTACGACCTGTTGGGCAATGTGGTCGATGATCCAGGCACATTTTGCGTGCATAACGACAGCCCACATCAAACGTTGGCCGCACTGGCGGCATTCGCCAAAGCCAACCCCAAAGTGGTCACGGTAGGCACCACCGGCGTCGGTTCCGACGATCACCTGGCCATGCTCATGTTCGAAAAAAGTGCCGGTGTCTCGATGACCCACGTGCCGTTCAAGGGCAGCGCCGAAACCCGCACCGCAATCATCGGCAAGCACATCACGGTCGCGGCGATCAACGTCGGCGAAGCGCTGCAATATCAGAAAGGCGGCTCGCCGATACGCTGCCTCGGGCAAATGACCGCCGCGCGCTTGCCCTCGGCCGCCGATTGGCCGACGTTCGGGGAACAGGGCTATAACTTCGAGATGGCGTCGCTGCGCGGTCTGGTGGCACCTAAGGGTTTGCCGCCGGCCATTCGCGAACGCCTGGTCAATGCGATTGAGCGGGCTGCTGCCGACCCGGCCTTCAAGCTGGCGGCCGAGAAAGCCTTCGCGCCACTGCGTTACCTTGCCCCAGCTGCCTATGAAGCCGAGCTACGCGCTGGCGACCGACAGTTCCGTCAACTCTGGAAAGAATTACCCTGGACCGACAAATAATTGGGTGCCTCGGTCAATTGGGTGCCTCGGTCAATGAATAGCCTACATTCGAGTGCGCGCCGACGAGCGCTGATCGCCCCTGCCAGTGTCGTATTGTGTACAGTTCTGCCGGTCATGACTAAATCTGTCAACGCGCAAACTCCCGCTCTGTCGCTGGCACTGACTCAGTTGACACTCGGCACTGCAACGCCGGGCGGCGGCTTTCCACTCTACGGCGCTGCCTTTGCCGAAACGATCGCCGAATCAGACGCGAGTTTGATCATTCAAACCCGCAATACCAAAGGCAGCACCGAGAATATTCCTTTGATCGAGGCCGGTCTGCTGGATCTGGCGCTGGTCACCGGCGAGCCTTTGTATGAAGCGATCAATGGCATCGGTCGCAGCAAGGCGCAACTGCGAATCGTCACCGCCATGTATTCGTCACCGGGCATGTTCGTCGCACGCGGCGATTCAGCCGATCGCAGCATCGCCGATCTGCTCGGCAAAGCGGTCGCATTCGGCGCCCAAGGCTCGGGCCTCGTCATTCTCGCGCGTTATGTGCTCGATGGTCTGGGCTACGACATCAACAAGGACTTCCAGGCCGTTTATCTGGAGCGCGCCGGTGATGGACCGGCCATGCTCGCAGACGGCCGGGTGGCGGCGCTCTGGGGTGGTGGCAGCGGCTGGCCTGGCTTCGGCGCGGTCGCCCGCAGCGCCGCTGGCGCGCGCTTCATTGCCCCGGATGTAGCCCAGATCAAGCAGATTGTCGATAAGCATTCTCTGCTTAAACCGATGTCGATCGCCGCCGGCAGTTACCCCGACCAAGACGCCGCGATTGCATCGGTCGGGTCTTGGGCGTTTGTGATTGCGCGACCGTCCTTGCCCGATGACGATGCCTATCGGGTGGCGCGCGCCTTGCATCAGGGCGAAGCGGCGATTGCTGCGCGCCTGCCCCAGGCCCGTGAGACGACAGCCAGCAATACGCTCGCGTTTGCGCCGCAACGGGATTTGATTCATCCTGGCGTGTTGCGCTACTTTAGCGAGATTGGTTTACTGCGAAGCACTACTTCGCCGACACGTTGATAGTCGGAAATTGCGGCGGAACTTGGCCTTGACAGTGTATCGCCTGGTGACTGCAATCGCCCTGTCGGTCTGTCTATTCGTGTCGGCAGCTTCGGCTCGTGACTTACTGCCGAGCTTTTCATCGCGCAGTCTGAAAGAGGAGCTTGTGCGACCGCCCGATATCCCGTCGGACGAGGCGCTCGAACGGGCGGGCGCGGTCATCGGTGAAATCATTCTCGATATCAATGACATCTTCGCCACCGACACGCCGGAAGAAGATGTGGTGTTGTTTCGGTTCGCTAATTTTTTGCACAACAAGACCAAGCAATCGACAATTGCACAGCAACTGCTGTTTCAAAGCGGCGAGCTGTTCTCGCGCCAGAGAATTGAAGAGTCCGAGCGCTTGCTGCGCACGCAGCGATATCTGACCAGCATTCGCATCCAGCCGGTCGCCTATCGTGACGGTCGGGTTGATATCAAGGTGTTCACCCGCGACGTCTGGACCTTGAAACCTGGCATTTCGTTTGGCCGCAGCGGCGGCACCAACACGCTGGGTGCGCGCATCGAGGAGTCGAATCTGTTCGGATTCGGCAAGCAACTTTCGCTCGACTACGGCTCAAATGTTGATCGCACGACGACGGTACTCGATTATCGCGACCCGCAACTGTTCGGTTCGCGCTGGACGCTGGCGACTCAGTTGGGTAGTAACAGCGATGGTCGCAAAAACGGCTTGGCGCTCGAGCGACCGTTTTATTCGCTCGACACACGTTGGAGTGCCGGCCTGCGATTGCTCGACGAACGCCGCATCGACCCGGTCTACGACCTGGGCAACAACATTGATCAGTACCGCTTGAACCAACGCAGCGCGACGGCCTACTACGGTTTTTCGGAGGGACTCAAAGATGCCTGGGCGAGCCGCTGGACCGGTGGCGTGACCTTTGATGACAATCAGTTCGAGTCGGCACCCGGACGTTTGGGGCCCGGAATCATTCCGGCATCGCGCAGGCTCGTCTATCCGTGGATTCGCTATGATTTGATCGAAGATCGCTATCAGCGGCTGGAAAATCTGAATCAGATCGGTCGCACCGAAGATCTGAATCTCGGATGGCTGGCTAGTGCCCAGTTCGGTATTGCCTCGAAGGAGATCGGTGCCGACCGGAACGCGCTGATCTGGGACACGACCATCGCGCGTAACTTGTCACCGGGCGAAGGACAGATCCTCGAAACGAAGGCGGCCTTCACCGGACGCGCCGAAGGTGCGCATCTGCAAAATACCAAGCTCAGTGTGCTGGCAAGATATTTTCTGCGCGATGCGCCCAGCCGATTGACCTATTTAAGTGTTCAAGCCGACGCCGGCGTGCGACTCGACGCCGATCAACGGCTGACCTTGGGCGGCGACACCGGCTTGCGAGGCTACCCGCTGCGCTACCAGGCGGGCTCTGGTCGTTGGCTCGCGACCGCCGAACAGCGGTTTTTCTCCGACTGGTTTCCGTTCCGGCTGGTCCGGGTGGGCGGCGCCGTGTTCTTCGACATCGGCCGAACCTGGGGTGATAACCCCTTGGGCTCACGCTCGATTGGCGTGCTGCGCGACGCCGGTATCGGCCTACGAATCGGCCAGAGCCGCTCCGGTTTGGGCAATGTCGTGCATGTGAATCTGGCATTTCCGCTCGATGCGCGCGGCGATATCAAGAAGATGCAGTTTGTGGTTGAAACCAAGAGCAGTTTCTAGTGCCGTGTTTCACGCCTGCGGCAATGCAGTCGGCATCGCAAAAGACGCCTGGGCCAACGCCAATGCATGCTCACGAATATCAACCGGCCATTGCGCCAGTAAGGTGACGAAGCGAGCGCGGTCGCCGGCAAAAAGCGCTCTCGCTGCTTCTTCGAAACTTTCCAGGCCGCTGGCAATCGGCGACATGAATTTATACGCCGCATCGCGCGACTTGCGGGCCATGTCGCGGGGGGCATGGCTGCGCCGCGCCTCTTCAACCAGCTTGCGCAGTGCTACCGAAGCGCCACCCGGCTGCGTGTTCAGCCATTCCCAATGACGCGGCAACAAGGTCACTTCACGTGCGACGACGCCGAGCCGAGGCCGGCCACGTGTACGGGTAACTTCGGCCGTCTCCGACAGCGCAACACCTTCTGGCGGGGTAACAACCGCGGGCAGCGCAACCCGCTCTTCCGGCTGCGCTGGAGCATAGCGTTGTGCGACATCCGCAACGCTGCCGCGCGTATCGATCTCAAGAAGATCGCTGGTGTCGGCGTTGAAGACCAGGATGGCGCCGTGGCGGTTGCTGTCGACCAACTTTTTGACTGCGACGGCGACCTCGGCAAAGCCGCCCATAGCAATTTTTCGCATGCCGTTAAAGGCGATACAGCGTGAGTGCAAGTTGTGATTCATGGCAATGAGTTTCCTCGGATTCAAGTGATCAGAACGTTGGCGCGAGCCAATTCCAGATCATCGGGTGCTTCAAACTGTGTTTCCATCAGACTGAACATGGCCGGTGTGACCTCAAACGCAAACGTCTCGCCACGTTCGATATTGCGCGCCAGCACGCGCTGCCGGCGTGTCGATGCGTCGGCATTCACAAAATGCGACTGCAGCGTTAACGAGGCTTGAGTAGCCAGACTTTGGATACGCGCTCGATCGGCCCGCTTCATGCAGCCAAGATCCAGCACCACCGACACGCCCTGCGCCGTGACCGCAACGGTAGTTTTCCAGATTCTCTGCTCACAGCGCCGGACACGCTGCATGATCCAGGCCAAATCGAGTGGCACTGATAAGTCTGGTCCGAACAGTTCCTGCATCCAAGCATCGATCGAGAAGCTGATACCGCCAATTTGCGTGGCCAGATGCTTGGCATGAGTCGACTTGCCGGCGCCTTGCAGGCCGAAAACCAGATGAACCACGGGGTTCTGGATATTCTTGCGGGTATCAACTTCGGAGTTAACTTCGGAGTTAACGCCAGCATTGGCATCCGTCTTCATTTCGTCAGTCACTCGCGCGCGTCCTTGAACTTTAAGTTATGCATCCATGTTTCTCATTATACCCGTATATAATTAATATTAAACGGATGATTAACAATATAACCCAGTATTTATAAGAACAATGCTCAACGGTGACGGATGACCGATGAGCGGCACACTTGCAGGACGGGACTACGAATACGGTCTGCTGCATGCAGACACCCGCTCATGACACCGACTCAGACACTGGTGAATCACCTAAATTATTCTGGCGGCTGCCCTTAAAGCCTGTGGCCAAAGTCGTCGCAGCTTTTACGGTCGCCGTCGCACTGCCGTTCACCCTGGCTGGATGCGGCGGTTCGAGCGACGGCAATACAGCCAACGACAGTACTTCGCCTCAATCGTCACCGACGTCCCCGACATCGCAAGCCTCGGCCAATGCCAGCGGTAACACGAATACAAGTTCCAATGCCAACACCAACGCCAAATACGCGGATCTGCGTGGCGTTGATCTGGGCATCGGCGCCACACTGAACGGCGCCCTGGCCTTCCCGGCCGACAATGCCTGGAACACCGATATCAGCAGCGTGGCCGTTGATCCGAACTCGGCCAACCTGATCGCTTCGATGGGGCTGGCGCGCGGACTGCATCCGGATTTCGGCGCCGGCCTGTATGACGGCGCAGCGATCGGCATACCGTATGTGGTGGTATCGGGTGGACAGGCGAAAGTGGCGATCAACTTCGCCGCGTACAGCGCAGAAAGCGACGCCGGACCCTATCCAATTCCTGCGGATGCTCCGGTGGAAGGCGCGCAGGCAAGTGTCGTCGACGGCGGCGGCGACCGCCATGTGATTGTGCTCGATCGTGACAACAATCGGCTTTATGAACTCTATCGCGCCTTCAAAAATGGCGATGGCAGTTGGAACGCTGACTCGGGTGCCGTCTTTCAGTTGGCCTCAAATCAGGTACGCCCCGGCGCACAACCGGGTTGGACCAGCGCCGACGCTGCCGGCCTGCCAATCTTCCCAGGACTGGTTCGTTATGACGAAGTGAGTGGCGGCGCAATCAGGCACGCGCTGCGCTTCACGGCGGCCAATACCCGCAAGGCCTATGTGCCACCGGCCATTCACTGGGCGTCCTCATCGACCGACAGCAATCGTCCGCCGATGGGCATGCGGGTTCGACTAAAGGCCAACTACGCCATTCCGGGGTCGTTCACGCCCGAGACACGCGTGATTCTGCAAGCCTTGAAAACCTATGGCATGATTTTGGCCGACAACGGCTCAAACTGGTACGTCAGCGGTGCGCCGGACGCGCGCTGGAACAATGATCGTCTGGTCAGTGAATTGGCGGCGGTAAAGGGTTCTGATTTCGAGGTGGTGCAGATGAACGGGTTGGTGACACCTTGAACGACGTTGATCGACATTGATCACCCGGATCGAGCTGCTCACCCTGGCTCGACCAGAACCTCGTAATAAACCGTCTGCAAAAGATTCTCCACCGACGAGTTATCCAACACCATTCGCACTGTCAAATCCTTCATGCGTTGAGTGGCGATCGTCGATAACCGGTTACCGCGAATATCGAGCCTGAAGACCGTGACCTTGCCCGCTGCCAAGGCCAAACGAATGATTGCCTTGCCACCGCGAATCCGGCTCGGCATCCACGACTCGCGACGCCAGCCGCCGCCCTTCGGCCCGGAGATCGAATAGACCGGCACCGAGTCGTAACCGGTCGGCCCCCACTTGGTGGAACCGGCGGCAGCGAACTCATACGGCCCCGATCCGTCGCTCTTGCTGCCGCGCACTTCGGTCAGATGAATCAGCAGCGCTCGTGTCGTCGCCGCCAGTCCAACCGCACCGAGCGAGAGATCGTGAACACTGATGAGGCCCTTGTCGGTGGCGCCATCGAGCATCAGAAATGGCGTTTCGTCGACGTTATTGTCATCATCCCAGATGATCATGTGCGAGCGCGGCGTGACCACCCGTGCACTGCGCGCCATACTGTTCAAACGCAGTTGGCGGTTGTCGGATTCATAAATACCGGCACCATCATCCGAGGTGTTCTCGGCACTGAGCAGTCCGTCAGCCTTTAAGTCCGCAATCCACTTCGAGAGCGATTTCTTGGCGATGCCGGAATCATTGAACGGATCGTAGAGGCGCGTTGGCCCGGTGCCAGCGCCAATCCATTTCAACGAGCCATCAACCTCGGCTTCATTGACCGAACGCACGCCGCATAAAAGCCCGAGCGCAATCATCGTGCGCGGCCAATTCGCATACCAGGGCGGGTTGGTGGCCATGGTCTTGTCGCGCCGGATGACAAAGCCCAGCACACTCGCCGAACGCGTGACATCGCCGCGGTTGAATAGAAAAGCGCCGATGCGGCTGGCCGCCGCACTGACCACATCCTTGGTGGCGTCCTGGCCAACCTGCACATGTTTGTCGAACCAGGTGGTCCAGACGGTAGGATCACGCGGATCGAGCGCGTTATCCATGCGCGCAAACTGCGCGATCCAGTCAATGTCCTGCAGCGCCGCCAGCGCATAGGCAAATGCAAACTCATAGCCCCAGGGCGACGGCCCGCCGACCGCGAACTCGGTGATGCAGGCACGTTTGCCGTACACAAATCCGCTGGCCAGCCAATTCGAGTTGTAGAACTTGTCGCCGATGATCGATCGATTGGCCGAGCCACCCCCATGGTCGTCGAGATCGAAGTACATATGGCAGTCCACCATATCCAGGGTCTCGGCGCGCAACACGCCGTCATACACCCCAGGCACATAGTTGACGGCCGACATCTTGCCGGCGAAGCCAGCGTCTTGCGCGTGGGATCGCATTACCTTGTAGCTGGCGGCGTGCACGTCCAGCATGAATTTTCCGTAGGCGGTCGAAGCCGCTGCACTGCCGCCCCGAATCGACGGTACCGCATGCGTGGTCGCGCCATTGGCGGCTTGCCATTTGTCGAAAAACGGCTGAATCACCGAGGCAGCGTCGTCGACGCCGCGACCAAAATAGTCAAGCCCCCGATTCCAGAGGTTGTTCTCGTTGACTGAGCCGATGAATAGACAGTTCGCGTCGTTGATGATTTTGCGCGGCTTCGCAAAATAGGGATTCGGGCGATTGCAGAGCACCTCGAAGCAATGCTTCCAGTGATTGACCGCCTTGGTTTCGTTCAGAGTCGCCCGCAGCACCATCGATTCGGATGCCGGATCAGGCTTGTCGGGCCAGGCCTTGCGACCCGGCAGCATCGCCGAGGCGACGTACATGAATTCAACCGAGTACTGAATGCCGGCATCCGACAGCGCAGCCAGATAACGCCACCACAAATCGACCGTTTTCTCGTCATAGGCACATCCATAGGGATCGCCCTCCGGATAGACCTTGCTGCCATGTCCGAACCAGGGATCGAGCGCAAAGAAGCGCAAATAGGCATGACCGTTGCGCTTGACCGCGTTGATGAAATTCGGAATTTCCGCCGCTGACGGCAACCTGAACCCGAGCCAGTTGAAGCCCAGGCCGCGCTTGCCGAGTCGGGAGTTCACCGGCGCGTTGGCCATAGCCGACAGATCGAGCGCAGTCCCGGCCTTTACCAACAACGGATTGGGGCCGCCTGCAGTGGGCTCGGTCCAGATCGGCCATTGACCCGCGACTGTATCGAGGTCGGCCTGCGTCGCCAAGGCCGGCGTACTGAGTTCGGCGCTGCCCTCGGCGATCCGACGCTTGCGCACATCGCTCACCGGGGCAGCAGTCTGCGCACTTTTCGATGAGTCACAAGCGGCCAGCGCCGTCGACGTACCGGCCACCGTGAGTACAGCTCGCTCCAACAAATTTCGCCGATTCATTTTTTTCGATCCTGTCGATTTTTTTTGGCCGCCGGGCGGCAGCGTACTACAGATCGATACCACCGAGGCGCAACGCTGGATTCATGGACAGGACATCATTAACAGACTCGACATCATTCAAGGACACAGCATCAGCTTGGCCGACGCCACCTTGCCGTGATGCAAATCGTCAAAGGCGCGTGCGCCTTCACTGAGCGGGCGCGTTTCGATCCAGCTCAGGTCGCCAAATGCACCGCGATAAATCGCCTGAACCGTCGCCCGCAGGTCGGCCGTTGTATAGGTGTAGGTCCCGAGCAAGGTGATCTCGGCCAAGGTCAGACGGCGCATGTCAATTTCGCTGGACCAGTCCTGCAACCCGACGTGCATCACGACACCTCCCGCCCGAACCGCCGCGAGCGCCGTCGTGCGCGTGTATTTCGAACCGACCGCGTCGATCACAAAATCAAAATGATCAACCGGCGGCTCGCCAACTTTGGGATCATGGGCTTTGACGCGCGCATATTGCTCCAGTTGCGCACGTCGTGACGGGTTCGGCTCGGCCACGGTCAACTCGCTGCAGCCGTAAGACTTGAGCAGCAACGCCGCGAACATGCCGATGGCACCACCGCCAAGAATCAAGGTCTGGCATTCCGGAATCGGCCGCGTCAGCACGCGCATGGACAAATTGATGGCATGCAAGGCGGTCGCCGCTGGCTCGGTCGCAGCCGCATGAATCGCGGGCATGTCTTGCGGAATGTCAATCAGCGATGCGGCCGGAATCGACATCAGCTCGGCGAAGGCGCCGGGCCGCGTCATGCCGACCATGGTCCGATTCGAGCACAGATTATTTCGACCCTGTACGCAGTAATCGCAATTGCCACAGGTGATGAGCGGATTACCGGTCACCCGAGTGCCCTGCGAATACAAAGGCGAAGCACTTTCCAGAATGGTTCCGCAAAACTCATGGCCCAACACCAGCCCGGGCAAGCGGCGCGGATCGTGGCCGTGGTAGGCATGCATATCCGAGCCACAGATACCGACGGCATCAATTCTCAATACCACTTCGCCGCGATCGAGTTCAGGCCTGGGGCGATCCTGAATCTGGACTTCATTGGCCTTGGTGTAAACCAGTGCTCTCATCTTCGATAGTTCCTATTTCGCCGTGAAGCCGCCGTCCACCATCAAGGTCTGACCGGTAATGTAGCCTGAAGCGTCGCTGGCCAAAAATACCGTCGCGCCATGGAGATCGGCAAGTTGACCGTTGCGACCGATACAGGTTTGATCTGCATTTTGTTTTGCCGCAGCCGCATCCGCGAAGACCGGAGCGGTCAACGCGGTCGGAAAGAATCCAGGGCCAATGGCGTTGCAGTTGATGCCTTTCGACGACCAGGCTTGGGCGATGGCACGGGTGAGTTGTACCACCCCGCCCTTGCCTACGCCATAAGGCGCACTGTTGCCAAAGGCGCGGTAGCTCTGAAGGCTGGCAATATTGATCACCCTACCCCAACCGCGCGCGGCCATCGCCGGCGCCAGGGCCTGAGTCAGAAAAAACGGTGCGCTCAAGTGCAGGTTGATCTGGGTATGCCAACTGGCGGCGCTGACCGCCTCGAAGGGTTCGCGCAGATTGACGCCGGCCGCGTTGATCAGAATATCGACCGTCCCGAGCGCCAGAGCGGCCTGTGCGCCCGCCAGTGCGCCCACCTGAGCGTCCGCAACCTCGGCCAGATCGAATGCAAGCGTTTGCACGAAAATCCCGTTCGCACGCATTTTTGAGGCAGCCAACTCAAGCGCTTCAGGGCGACGCGCCATCAACACCAGCCTCGCCCCAGCCGCGCCGAGTGCGCTGGCCATTGCCTCGCCAATACCGGAACTGCCGCCGGTGACCAGCGCGGTTCGCCCATCGAGTCGGAACATCGCCTGCTGCGAACTCAACAACGACTGCTGCAAACTCATATCGTCACAGGCGCACCCAGGTCAAACTGCTGACCCGGAAAATACTTGGCCAGACGATCATCGGCGGTTCGCGCATGCGCCTCCATACCTTCCAGGCGAGAGATACGAGCGGTCGCCAGACCGATATCGCGCGCCGCTTCGCGAGTCATCCGTTGCCAGGTCAGCGTCTTCATGAACTTGTGCACCGACAAGCCACCCGAATAGCGACCCGCACCCTTGGTCGGCAGCACATGGTTCGGTCCGCTGGCCTTGTCGCCGTACGCCACCGTCGTTTCCTCACCGAGAAACAGCGATCCATAGCAAGTCAGATTCGACAGCCACCAATCAAGATCAGCCGCGTGTACTTCAAGGTGTTCGGATGCATAACGATCGGAGACGTCGACCACCTCTTCGCGATGCTCACAGACGATCACCTCGCCATAGTCGCGCCAGGCACAGCCCGCAGCATCACGCGCGGTTGGCGGCAGCGCCGCGATCAAGGTCGGGACACGGGTCATGACCTCGCGCGCCAGCGATTCGCTGGTAGTGAACAACCAGGCCGGCGACTCATGGCCATGTTCGGCCTGACCGACCAGGTCGCTGGCGACAATGGCCGGATCGGCAGTATCGTCGGCAATCACGGCAACCTCGGAGGGTCCGGCAAAGACATCAATGCCCACCTTGCCAAACAGGCTGCGCTTGGCCTCGGCGACAAATTTGTTGCCGGGACCCACGATGACATCTGCCGGCTTGCCGGTGAATATCCCGAACGCCATCGTGGCAATCGCCTGTACACCGCCGAGGGTCATGATGACATCGGCGCCCGACCGATCGAACGCGTACATCAGGTACGGATGCATGGACCCACCGCGAAACGGCCCCGAACAGGCAATGATGGTCTTGACACCGGCAGCCTTGGCCGTGGCGACCCCCATGTACGCCGAGGCAATATGTGCATAACGCCCGGCCGGTGCATAACAGCCGGCCACATTGACCGGCAACACTTTTTGCCCGGCCGTGACACCGGGATGCAAATCGGTCTGGAACTCGCTGATCGATCGGCGCTGGGCATGGGCAAACGCCGACACCTGCCGGATGGCAAAGTCGATATCAGCCTTCACCGCAGTTGGAACCAACGCCGAGTTCGCATCCAACTGCGCACGCGTCACCATGAATTCGCCTTCCCACTGATCGAGCGCCTTGGCGTAGCGTCGTACCGCCGCTTCACCATCACGCTCAATCGCAGTGAGCATTTCAGTCACTACTTTTTGCGCGCTGGCGGTTTCGGTTTCCGGTGTTTTATCGGCCTTCTTCAGATATCGAATACTCATGAGACCACTTATTTGGCGTTGTTGGCAAAGGCACGCAACTTCGGATCGGCTTGCACCAGCGCCATATATTCACTGGTGACAAAATCCTGCACACTCGGCACACTGGGCAGCGCACCGGTCTCTCGCATGAATACCGCAATCTGGGCAAACCAGGCGTCGGCCTGTGAATTGCCGGCCTTGCGATCCAGCAGTTGCATCTGTTGCTTCAAATCGAAGGTCGGACGGGTATCGAACTCTTTTTTCATCGATGCATCGCTGATGCTGACGCCGCCCTTGGCATAAAAGTCTTTCATCATCGCGATGGCCTCGGGTTTGTTGGCATTCATCCAGCTCCAGGCACGCAAGTACACCGCCAGAAATTTGGCAACGTTCTGCGGATTTTCTTTGGCATAGTCACCGCGCGCAATCAATGCGCCCGGCACGGTTGCGCCACCCTCCTTGCCGCTGCACAACACCTTTGCGCCAGCCTTTTCCTCAACCGTGTAAATGTTCGGTGCCCACAAGCCGGTCAGATCGGTGTTGTTCGAGGACAGTGCGGAGATAATCTCCGCCTGCCCCATGTTCTTCATGACGACATCGGACTTCTTCAGGCCGTACTTCTTCAGGCATGACTGCACGGCATAATCGGCCGTCGAGTTTTGCGTCAACGTAATGGTTTGGCCTCGCAATGCTGCTGTCGGGTCTTTCGCAAACTCGAGCGCTTTCTTGCCGCTGGCGACCAATGCGTTACCGGCTGACTCGTCGTTGCTTATGCCAATGGTCTTGATGCCAAACCGCACGTGACCGAGCACGGCTGGTACCGAGCCGGTACCGCCGACGTCCCAGGACTTGGCGGCCGCCGAGGCGATCTGCGGTACACCGGCTGGGAAAGTGCTGAATTCGGGCGCGAGACCGACTTCCTTCCACCAGCCTTTTTCGGTGGCGACATGAAACGGCATCGCCCAATACAGGGCCGGCTGATAGCTGATCTTGATGGGGGTCAGGCTCTGCGCAGAGGCGATGCCAGCAAAGCCCAATGCAACGACCAGTGAGAACAAGGATTTCCTTAACATGCCAATCTCCGATAGTAATTTTTCATGTAGTGCGGTTAAAAAAATTCAAAATTCAAAGTTCAAAGTTCAACGATCAGTGTTCAACGATCAATGTTCAACGCCAGCATGCTCTTCGCGCAGTGACTTCCAGATCCGGGTTCGCAAGCGTACGAACGACTCGAGATCCATGACATCTTCAATGCGCGGGTGTTGATCCCAGCCGTCGCTTTCGCGTATCGACTTCACGTCCAACACCTCCTTGATTCGGCCCGGCCGACTGGTCATGATGACGACGCGATCGGCCAGATAGACCGCCTCCTCGACCGCATGTGTAATGAACAACACCGTGCGCGGGTTCTTGCGCGCCAACCTCACCAACTCTTCTTGCATGACCACGCGCGTTTGTGCATCCAGCGCGCCGAATGGTTCGTCCATCAACAAGACGTCAGGGTCGAGCGCATAAGCGCGCGCAATCGCGACCCGCTGCTGCATACCGCCGGAGAGCTGATGCGGGTAAGCGGATTCATAGCCCTGCAGGTTCATGAGACCGATGTAATGCGAAATGATCTCATGTCGCTTCGCTTTGGGCAGATCCTTGGCACGCAAGCCAAAGTCGATGTTGTCGTACACCGATTTCCATGGGAACAACGCGAACTGTTGAAAGACCACGGCGCGATCAGGACCTGGCCGGGTCACGCTACGGCCTGACACGGAGAGCGTGCCGGACGACGGAAATTCAAGGCCTGCCGCCATTCGCATGCAGGTAGTCTTGCCGCAGCCCGATGGCCCAACGATTGCGACAAACTCCTGGTCTTGCACTGTGAAATCAAATCCTTCGATGATCGACAGCGCTTTGCCGTCACGCTCGAACGACTTGCCGACCTGGCTGAATTCGATATTGCTCATGCGACCTGGCCCATGAAAGCTGCCTCAATCACAATCGCTATTGAATACTGGCTCATGATTTGCCTCATTGTGTTGACACGTCCTACGCTGCCCGATGTTTGAGTAGCAACGATTCGATTCGACGCAGTGCCAGATCGATGACCACGCCCACCAAACCAATGGCAATCATGCCCGCCATGACAATGTCGGTTGCAATCGCACTTTGCCCCTTGACGATCAGATACCCCATGCCGCTGGAGGCCACGATCAGTTCGGCGCCTACCAGCGACATCCAGCCCAGCCCGGCACCGATCCTCAGGCCGGCGATGATCGACGGCACGGCCGCCGGAAACAGTACTTCGGTAATCGTCCTGAAATGACCGACGCCCAAGGTGCTGGCCGCTTCCAGAAAACGCAGCTCAACGCCACGGGCGCCGCGATACGCATTGATGAGACAGGGCGGAAACGCGCCCGCAAAAATAATCAGCATCGGCCCGCCTGCGCCGGTACCAAACCAGAGCGCAGCGAACGGCACCCAGGCTACCGGCGCGATAAATCGCAGGGCATCGAATAGCGGTGACACAACATCGTCGAGCCAGCGGAACCAGCCCATCATGAGACCCAATGGCACACCGATCAATGCCGCCAGACCAAAGCCCGAGGCAAATCGCATCAGGCTTGAAAGCATATGTTCCTGCAGGGTATACCCAGCAAACGGCTCGCGTATCAACGCGATCATCTTGGCGACCACCACGTGCGGCATCGGAAAAAACTGTGACGGTGTCCATTGCAGGGCTGCTGCACCGTACCAAAGGCCCAGAAACGCCGTAGCCCCGAGCACCGTCAGACCGACGTATTCACGGCGCATTAAACGTTGCTGATTACTCATGCGGCCACACGACCGACGCGCCACGGCATGGCGATACGCTCCAACCGGGACAGCAACGCAGTGGTCAGCCCACCACTGATCGCGACACAGGCCATCGCGACCAGAATCATCGCCGGATAAATGTCCTGTGCGCCCTGATTCAGAATACTACCCAGCCCATACAAGGCGCCGATCAATTCGGCCGCCACCAGCGTTGTCCAACTGGCTTGCAATGACAGGCGCAGTCCGGTGAAAATCATTGGCAATGCACCGGGAACCAACACCTCACTGACCAGTTTCCAGCCGCGAATGTTGAGCATCCGTGTCGCCTCCAGAATTGGCGTATCGATATTGCGAACTCCAGTGAAACTGTTGATCAGCGAAGGCACGAATGCTGCCACCACAATCACCATGATCTTCGCCGCATCACCCAACCCTAGCCAGACAATCGCCAGCGGAATCCATGCCAGCGGCGGGATCGGCCGCAGCAACAAAAAAGCCGGATTGATGAGCGCCTCTGCACGTCGCGAGTAACCCATGAGCAGACCCAAGGGTATGCCCAGCCCGACAGCTACCGAAAATCCCATGGCTACCAGCTTCAGGCTATGCAGCACATGCTGATGCAAGAGGCCATTGCCATAACCCTCGGTCACAATCTGGATCAGTGATTGCCAGAACTCGAGCGGTGTTGGAAAGCGCGCTGGCGAAATTGTGCCAGTTACCGAGGTCAGCAACCACCAAAGCAACAACGCCAGCGTAATAGTCACTAGCCCCACTGCGGTACGGCGCCAGGGAGCTTGGGCCAGGCGACGTGAACGGGCACGCAAGGTCATTGTCTCGATCGAAGTTATTGGCGTCACTGATATTCCTCAGTAACGATACAGCAGGTATGTAAGCGGTTGCATGAATTCTGCCCGAGAGTTAATCTCCAGGTCAAGATCTCTCGCTTAGAGCCTCGTCATGCGCAGCAAAGTTCGTATTGAAGATGTTGCCGAGCTGGCTGGCGTGTCGACCGCTACTGTTTCTCGCGCCCTTTCACAGCCGCAGCGCGTGCGCGCGCAAACGCTCGCCTTGGTTCATCGTGCTGTCAATAAGCTCGGCTATTCGCCCGATGCCGCCGGCCGAGCTTTGGCGTCCGGACGTACCCGAACGGTCGGCTGTGTCATCCCGACTCTTGACCATGCCATTTTCGCCAGTAGTACCGACGCCCTTCAGTCGACGCTGGCGCAGGCTGGCTTCCAGATGCTGGTGGCCAGTCACCAGTACAACCCGGCCAAGGAGCTCGAAGTGGCTCGTGCTCTGATCGAACGCGGCGTCGACGCCTTGGTATTGGTCGGCGCAGAGCACCACCGCGCTCTGTGGAAGCTGGTCAAGGATTGGCGCAAACCGACCTTGCTGACCTGGGCATGTGACCCCAGGCTACCTTCGGTTGGGTTCGATAATCGGGCGATCGCGGCGATGGCCACCCGACATCTGCTTGAGCTTGGACATCGTCGAATAGCGATGATTTCGGGCCATCCCGTCCACAACGATCGCGCTCGCGCCCGTATCGAAGGATTCAAGGCTACGCTGGCGGCCGCGAAATGTCCGCTGATGCCGAACTACATCAGCGAACAGGCCCTGAAAATCAGCGGCGGGCGCGTCGGTCTGATCGAATTGCTGAAGCATCGCCAAAGACCGACCGCAATCTTCTGCGGCAATGATCTGCTGGCCACCGGTGCCCTGCTCGAGGCACAACGCCAGGGACTGCGCATACCCGAGGATTTGTCGATCTGCGGCATTGATAATCATGAGATCGCGGCTGAAACCAACCCTGGCCTGACCACGGTCAGTCTGCCTACCCAGGAATTAGGCCAGATTACCGCAGCCCAGATTTTGGCCGCGCTGGCGGGCGAGCCGATCGCGCAACAGTCACTGCTATCGTTTCACTTGCTGCATCGCGGCTCGAGCGCAAGCCCAGCGCGCAGACAACTTGTTGGTTAGTGTTCGATCTGGGGCTATCTAGGGCTCGAGAATCGTACGCAGGTATGACCACGGATAAATTCCCCGTGCATGGCCATCATTAAATCCAAGATTCAATCCGTAATTACCAACTTCGTCAACGCTCGTGAGTCGGGTCTGAATCGGCGGCGGCATGGTCGGGGCATTTGCCCTGCGTCCCTGCACACACGAAGCGCATCGGCAGGATGCGCGCAGCCTCTGGTGGGAAAGTCGACTGCGACTTCCGTCACTCCAGTCGATCTGCAGTATCCCGCTAGCCTGTTGATTGAGTACGGAAAGCGGCGTCACCAAAGCAAACTGATTCATCGAATTCCCCTGACTCATATGATCTCCCGGACGCCGCCCGGCCCTATTTCCATCGAGAAGCCATCGATGCCGCCCGCTGCGAGCTCCTCGCCCATGGCCGCCAGACTCTCTTCGCGGATCAGATTGCGTAGCTTGTGCAGTATCTGCATGAATTCATCGGACGACATCATGGCCGGTGTCCGTGGGCGCGGCAGTGGAATATCGATTTGTGCCTTGATTCGACCGGGCCGGGCGGTCATAACGTAAATGCGATCAGACAGGAAAATCGCTTCTTCCATATCATGCGTCACGAACAGCACCGACAGGCGAAACCGTTGCCAGATGTTGGTCAGAATTTGCTGCATCACCATCCGGGTCTGCGAGTCCAGCGCGCCGAATGGTTCGTCCATCAACATGACTTGCAGGCTGGTTGCCAACGCCCGAACAATGCCTACCCTTTGCTTCATACCGCCCGAAAGTTGATCCGGATAGTGATTCTCGAAGGCGAGCAAGCCCGCCATCCCAAGCAAGGTACGTGCAGATGCCTCACGTTGCGCCGCTGACACGCCTTGCATCCTGAGACCGAATTCGACATTTTTGCGCACCGACATCCAGGGAAACAGCGAATACTGTTGGAATACTACCCCGCGTTCGGCGCTCGGGCCGTGTATCTTTTGGCCATCCAGAAAAGCCTTACCAGCATTAGGCGCGGCGAAGCCGGCGACCACATTGAGCAAGGTCGATTTCCCGCAGCCCGACGGTCCAATCAAGGACACAAACTCGCCTGGACGCACGTTCATACTGACATCATCGACCGCATGCACATTCTGCCGAGACGTGCCAAAGCGCATAGTCAGATGCGAAACTTCAATATGACCCTTGGCAACCGGTGCCGGCCGCAATTCGCCAACGGCGCTGCTCACGTGCGATCGCCCACTTTGGTGAACTCGAGCCAGGGCAGCATCAGCTTGCTCAGACAACGAATCGCCCAACTGCATGCAAACCCCAGGACGCCAATCGTGATCATGCCCAATACGATCTCGGCATAAGCAATCAGCGAGTACGCTTCCCAGGTGAAATAGCCGATACCGAACTGACCCGAGATCATTTCCGCAGCGATCAGGGAAACCCAGGCGACACCCATACCGATGGCCAGCCCGGTGAAGATCTGCGGCGCGGCGCCCGGCAGGACGATATGCCACATGATTTGCGGCTCACCAGCGCCCAGACATTGTCCGGCGCGCAGCAGAACCGATTCGACCGAACGGACACCACTGACGGTATTGAGCAAGATCGAAAAGAAGGCGCCGACAAACGTGATGAAGACAATACTGACTTCGTTGTCCGGCCAAAGCATGATCGAAATGGGCACCCAGGCGATCGCTGGAATGGCCCTGAACGCCTCGATTGCCGGAAACAGGATTT
The DNA here is from genome assembly GCA_031363055.1 of Burkholderiales bacterium. Lineage (GTDB taxonomy): Bacteria > Pseudomonadota > Gammaproteobacteria > Burkholderiales > Burkholderiaceae_E > JANLTP01. The sequence goes on from JANLTP010000032.1 coordinate 45,981, forward strand.
GTCGCATCCGCTTGTATCGACCGATCAACAGACCCAAGCCTACACCCAATAACGTCGCCACTGCAAACCCGATGGCGATGCGCCGCAGACTCATACCGACGTTGGTGATGAACTTGTTCGATCGGCTGGCCTCGATGAGTTTCTCAAAGACTTCAAAAGGCGTCGGCAGATTGGTGGTGCCGACCTCGGGGCTTTGACTCGACAGGCTCCAGAAGTTCTCGCCCCAGCCACGAGACTGCATGGCCTGCAGCACCATACCGTGCGCCGCCGAGCCGAACGGCACCGAGATCGACTTGCCTTTCAGATAGGCCAACTCGTAGTACGGCGAGTCCTTGTGCACCACCACGCCGTTACCGGACCCGAAGGCGTTGTAGGCGATGATCGCCACCAGCAGGGTCTCGTTGCCGGTCTGGGCCTGCCCCGTGGCCCCGTTCACCAGTAAAGGGTAATCACCCATCATGCCGATCTGCAGCTTTTTGGCCATCATGCCATTGGTGATCGGCGGACCCGAAGTGAAATTCTGCCAATCCAGCTTGAAGGTCACATCCTTGTACTTGCCGGTTTTCGGCAAATACTTCTCAAGCAGCTTGAGCTCCTTGATGACGACGCCACCGGTCACCGTATTGGTCGTCGTGTTCTGAGTGCCAATACCGATCACAACGTCTTGTTTGGATTGCACCGTCGATGCACACATCGTGAGCAGGACCGCCAGGCTTGTGGTCAGAAAATTGTTCACATCGATTCTCCAAGGGTTTAGCGTCACTATCATCGAGAGCAATACAGCCAGAGCAGTGCCAGATCACGCCCTCGATTTCTGGGCAATGCCGATCGCGGTCAGCGCCAGACGAGCGACTTTCCGAACATCGGGGTCGGGGTCCGCCAAAGCAGCCTCCAGGGAACTGATGGCACGGGTATCGCCAATTTCACCCAAAGCAATCGCCGCTTCCTTGCGCAGGTTGCTGATCTGATGCTTGAGTGAATCGACCAGCGCCGGAAATCCGGCCTCGGCCTTGAGCACACCGAGACTACGCGTCGCCTTGACCCGTACCTGCCAATAATCGTCCTGCATCGCATGGACCAATTCCGGAATGGCCAGCGATAGCCGCAGCTTGCCGATCGTCTGGGCGGCTTCCTCGCGCACCAGCCAATGTCGATCGGCGAGCGCTCGGATCAACGCCGGCTGAACGCTGATGTTGCGGGCATAACCCAGCGCACCAACGGCAATTCGACGGACATCGGAATCCGGATCGTTGGCCGCGACTTCCGCCAATACGCCGAGCGCAGCCTCATCTTTTAGGTACCCGAGTACGCCGACCGCCTCACGCCTGACCGCCGGCTCTGCATCGCGCAAGGCAAGCCCTCGAGCGCCCGGGCGGCTTCCATTCGCACTTCAGCGACCGGGTCCGTCAGACAAGGTAATGCCAGAGCAACGAAGTCATCCTGATTGCTGTACGGTAGATCCATGACCGCCAGTCTTCGCACCGACGCATCGCTGCTTTGCAATCGATCCTGTATCGACGAAAGGTTCATCATGGCCGCCTCCTAACGCAACAGATAAGGAATATCAACGGTGATGGCACCGGTCGGGCAATCCTGTTCGCAGGGCAAGCAGTACCAGCATTCATCAAACTCCATGAACGCCTTGCCCTTGACAAAATTGATGGCCAGGACATCGAGCGGGCAGACGTCCACGCAGACCGTGCAACCCTTCTCGGCGATACATTTGCTTTCATCGACCCTAACGGGCACTTGAGACAGGGTCGCGGCAATCGTCATCAGAACTCCTTGATATTCAAGTCAAGCTTCGGTGTCTAGCGGCATCAGCGTCCGGCGGCATTAGCGTCAAGCGGCATCAGCGCTACGGGCCACTCGCAAGCGCTGATAAGACGTGCGTTCTTCTTCATCCAACTGCACGATATACGGCTCGATCGGCGTCTTCTTCAACTGCATCGCACCGTTCGCATCCTTGCTGAGCAACGAATGACAAAACCAGTTCTCATCATCTCGCTGCGGATAGTCGACATAATTGTGATAAAGTCATCACCTACTTTCGGTACGGAACATCGAGGCGCGAGCGGCCATCTCGGCGCAGTCAAGAATCGAATGCGTCTCCATGGCGCGCATCAACTCGTGAGCGTTGGTCGCCACCATGCTGTGCAAGTCCTCGCGAATTTCCTCGAAGCGCCGCAGTCCGATTTCGTACTTTCGAGTGATCTTCGGCGGCTGCAGATAGTCGTTGACCAGGCGTCGCGTCTTGTACTCGAGCTGAAACGGCGTCAATCCATCGCTACGAGACAGCGGCGCCGCAATTCTGGCGGCCTCCTGTTCGCGCAGGTCTTCGCGATAACGGGCCATCGCGGTATCAGCAGCATAGTCGGCCGCGCGCTCGCCGCAGATCTTGCCGTACACAAAGGCGCCCAACATATAGCTGTGCGGCACGCTGGCGCAATCACCGGCCGCATACAAACCGGGGACCGAGGTCTCACCATGCTGGTTGATGTGAATCCCCGAGGCACTATGACCGCTGCAAAAGCCGATCTCTGAAATATGCATTTCAACCATTTGTTTGCGATAGTTGTTACCGCGACCTTCATGAAAACGGCCACGGCTAGGACGCTCATTGCTATGCAGGATCGTCTCGATTTCCTGAATCGTTTCTTCGGCGAGATGGTTCAGCTTTAGAAATACCGGGCCATTGCCACTCAGCAGTTCGTTGTAGAACTCCTGCATCATTTGGCCGCTCCAGTAGTCGCACTCGATGAACCGTTCGCCCTTGGAGTTGGCTGTGTATCCGCCTAGCGGCCCGGTCACATAGGCGCAGGCCGGACCGTTGTAGTCCTTGATCAGCGGGTTGATCTGGAAGCACTCCAGATTGGCGAGGTTGGCGCCGGCGTGATACGCCATCGCATGGCCGTCACCACAATTGGTCGGGTTCTCATAAGTGCCTATCAGGTAGCCCGAGGAAGGCAGGCCAAGTCGTCCGGCCGCACCGCTGCACAACACGGCGGCTTTGGTCCTGATCACATAGAGCTCGGCCGTGCGGCAATCAAACCCCATGACCGCTGCGACTTCACCATTGGGGCCGGTGAGGATGCGGGTCACTACGACTCGATTGGTGATATCAACCCGCGCACGCTTCATCTGCCGGTACAACAGTTTTTTCATGTGAAGCCCCTCGGGCATCGGCAGCACATAGGCGCCCAGATGATGCACCTTGCGCACCGAATAATCGCCAGTTTCATCCTTCTCGAATTTGACGCCCCAGCGATCAAGTTCTTGAATCATGTCGAAACTGTTGGCCGCGTAGGCCATGACGGCAGCCTGGTTGACGATGCCATCATTAGCCACCGTTATTTCCTTGACGTATTGCTCCGGAGTCGCATGTCCGGGGATGACTGCATTGTTGAGCCCATCCATACCCATCGAGATTGCACCGCTGCGCTTGACATTGGCCTTGTCGATCACCAGCACGCGCAATTTCGGATTCCTTTGCCGGGCCTTGACGGCCGCCATCGGGCCACCCGTTCCGCCGCCAATGACGACCAGGTCGTATTCCATTTCATGAGTGGTCACTGCTTGTGCTCCTAAATGCGGTCAATCCGAAGTCGGTACTGGAAGGCATCGCCGCGGTAGTAAAGATATTCAAAATCGATCGGTTGCTCTTTGGCATAGGTCAGCCGCTCGATCCGAAGTACCGGTGAGGTTTCATCGACGCGCAAGTAGCGCGCCAGACTGTCGTCGGCGGAGATCGCTTCGATCTGCAAGTCGGCGTGGGTCAACGCAACGCCATAGTCATTCTCGAGAATAGCGAACACATCGCGCGATGGCAGGTCTTCCTTGATCAGCCGACGGCCCAAATCCAAAGGGAAAAAACTGACGTCGACAGAGATTGGTTCGCGGTTCAGATAGCGCAAGCGTTGCAACTCGAGCACGATCGCTCCGACCTTCATCTGCAGGCGCTGGGCGACTCGCTCGCTGGCCGCCACTTCGCGACTGCTCAACACTTGCGAGTAGGTTTCATAGCCATGTGATCCCATCGCCTCGCCAAAACCCTGCAGGCGCGACAGGTTCTGGAAGGCCTTCGGCTTGGCAACGAAGCTGCCCTTGCCGGCGACCTTGAAAATCAGGCCCTCTTTTTGAAGATCGCTCAGGGCTTGACGTACCGTAATTCGACTGGCCGAAAAGGCTTCGCCCATTTGACTCTCGGACGGCATCTGTGAATGGGACGGGTAGGTGCCATCGAGGATTCGACGTCGGATGATTTCACGGATCTGGGTATGCATCGGCATTGCCGACATACTCAAGACGCGGTCTTCATCGCCGGCCGAGCGGGACCTCGCGCGGCGCTGCAACGTATTCTTGGCAGTGTTCAATTTCGAGCACTCATCAACCTGTTATGACAAGTTATGACTAGCAAGTGCCATGCCACTGCGAGCCCATCTTGCGGGACGGCCGTTTTGCACTCTGACGTAGCTCGAAATCACGTTTTCCCGGGCGCCAGCCCGTCCAGAACCTGATTCGGGGGAAATCGATAAACATGGTGCGTAACGCACCGGCGGCGGTCCCCATGCCTGAAGTCTGTGCATTGCGTCGCGCACCACAACCAAGGGCAAGCGTGGCTATTTCGGAGGGATCGGCGACAATTCGTCATGACTGAAGCTCAATCAACTGATTCGAACGGCACTGGTACTGTGAAGGCTGTCCCACGCCACGGCCTAGCCAACCCGGCCGTTCCAACCGCCGCCGCAGCCGATCGCGCCCGCACCGGATTGCGGCCGCGGCGTCTGTTCAATTTCTTTGAAACGCGCGTCCCGCGACTACTGACACCACCCGCCGGCACAGAGCCAGTCGGCCCACCGGCTGGCCTGATGGCGTTCTATTGGCATTTCATTCGCCAGACGCGCGGCCTGTACGCGACCATGCTCATCACCGGCCTGGGCGTCGCGTTGGTCGACTCGGCCATCCCCGTGTTCATCGGGCAATTGGTCGGTCTCATGACCGCCGTCGATCGCAGCGGCGCCCTGCAGGCCCAGTGGTCGTACCTGGCCGTCATGGTCGCGCTGGTGCTGATCGCGCGACCGTTGATGCTGATGATCGATACGATGGTGCGCACCTGCGCGGTCGTACCCGGCGTTACCGCGCTGATCCGCTGGCAGTCGCACTGGCACGTGATCCGCCAGAGCTGGCCGTTTTTCCAGAACGATTTTGCCGGTCGCATTGCCAATCGAGTCATGAACACCGGCATGTCGCTGCGCGAGAGCGTGGTGTCGAGCATTCGCGCCATCTGGTACATCCTGATCTACGGCATGACGGCGCTGGTGCTGATGCTCAGCGCCGACCCGCGCCTGGCCGCGCCGACCTTGCTCTGGATCGCGGCCTATCTGCTGTTCCTGCGCTTTTTTGTTCCGCGCATGCGTGACCTGTCGAAGATCAGCTCCGAAGCGCGCTCACAGTTGATGGGCCGCATCGTCGACAGTTACTCCAATTTTCTGACGGTCAAGCTGTTCGCCCGAGCCCGCGATGAAGATGAATACGTGCGCGAGTCGATCGATGAGCACCGCGACCGGGTCGCCGATCACATGCGCCTGACCGCCTTGTTCATGGCGACGCTGTCGTGCCTGAATGCGCTGTTGGTAGTCAGCACTGCGGTGATCGGCGTCTTCCTGTGGGTACGCGGCGAGGCCAGCGCGGCGCTGGTCGCAACCGCCCTGCCCTTGACCTGGCAGATCGCCAATATGGCCGGCTGGGTGTCGTGGGAAGTCAGCGGCATTTTCGAGAATGTCGGCATCGTTCAGGAAGGCATGCAGACCATCGCCGTGCCGCACGACTTGCTGGATAAACTCGACGCCCGTGCGCTCGAAGTATCGCGCGGCGAGATCAGGTTTGAGGCGGTCAATTTTAGCTACGGCCTGCAGGAGCGCGGCGGTAAACCGGTCATCAACAACCTGTCACTGGTCATCAAGCCCGGCGAGCGTATCGGGCTGATTGGTCGCTCGGGCGCCGGCAAATCAACCTTGGTCGCGTTGCTGCTGCGCTTTCACGACATCGAGAGCGGCAAGATTCTGATCGACGGGCAAGAGCTGCGCGACGTCACCCAGGAGAGCCTGCGGGCGGCGATCGGCATGGTCACCCAGGATACGTCGCTATTGCACCGCTCGATCGCATCCAACATTCGCTACGGCCGCCCGCAAGCCAGTCAAGCCGAGGTTGAAGCGGCGGCTCGCCAGGCGCATGCGCATGAGTTCATTCAGGGCCTGCGCGACTGGAAGGATCGTACCGGCTACGGCGCGCACAGCGGTGAGCGCGGTGTGAAGTTATCCGGCGGCCAGCGCCAACGAGTGGCGTTGGCGCGAGTGATTCTTAAGAACGCGCCGATCCTCGTGCTCGATGAAGCGACTTCGGCGCTGGACAGCGAAATTGAAGCGGCGATTCAGGAACAATTGGATACGCTGATGGCGGGTAAAACCGTGATTGCGATCGCCCATCGCTTGTCGACCATCGCGCGCATGGATCGGCTGATCGTCCTGGATGAAGGGCGCGTCGTCGAGCAAGGTAGCCACGATGAGCTGCTGCGGCAAGGCGGACACTATGCGGCACTCTGGACTCGGCAGTCCGGTGGGTTCATTGCTCATGAACTGCAGGAGCAGCCAGCCCTTACCCCTTGACGAATCCCAGCACGTTGGGCAGCCAGGTCGAAATGGCCGGTACAAACGTCACGATGATGAGACAAATCAGGTGCGCGATCAGAAACGGCCCCAGCTCCCGAGTCAGCGCGGCCATCGGGATCTTGGCGACGTTGCTGGTGACGAATAACAATCCGCCAACCGGTGGCGTGATCATGCCCAGGGTCAAGTTCAGAATCACCACCAGACCAAAGTGAATTGGATCGATACCCATTTGCGCGGCAATCGGCGCGAGGATCGGCACCAGCACCATGACGCCGGGCAGCGGCTCAATGAAAATTCCGAACAGCAACAGAAAAATATTGACGACGATCAGGAACATCAACGGCGACAGTTTCCAGTTGATCAATTCGGCGGCCAGATTTTGCGGTACCTGTTCGATCGTCAATACCCAGGCAAATGCGGCGCTCATGCCGACGATGATCAGTACCGACGCAGTCAGCAAAGCCGAGCGCGCGAGGATCGACGGCAAGGCTTTCCATTCGAGGGTGCGGTATAAATATTTGCCGCACAGCAGCGCGTAAAACACCGCCACCACCGACGCTTCAGTCGGCGTGAAGGCGCCGGTCCGAATACCACCCAAAATAATAACCGGCAAGAACAGTGCCGGCAGTGCGCGAAACGTAACGCTGAATAACTCGGACCACGACGGGAAGCTGCCGACACCCTTGTAGCCACGTCGACGACTGACGATAAAGTTGACCACGCACATCGCGGCCGCAATCATGAGACCCGGTAACACACCGGCCACGAACAATTGATCAACCGTGACGCGCTCGTCTTGCAGCGCGTAGATGATCATGATGATCGAGGGTGGAATGATCGGGCCCAGAATGGCGGTGGCTGCCGTCAGCGCACCGGCGTAATCACGATCGTAACCGGCCTTCTCCATCATCTTGATCATCATGCCGCCGGGACCGGCGGCATCGGCCAAGGCGGATCCGCTGATGCCGGAGAACAGGGTCAGCGAAAACACATTGGCGTAACCCAGGCCGCCGCGCCGATGACCGATCAACATGCTGGCAAAGCGCAACAGCACATCGGTCAGCGAGCCGCCACTCATCAACTCGGCGGCCAGGATAAAGAACGGCACGGCCATTAGCGGGAAACTGTCGATGCCGGTGAAAGTCTCTTTCAACACCACGATCAAGGTGAACTTGCCCGAGATCGCCACCGCCAGCGCAGCCGAAGCGCCGAGCGCAAACGCCACCGGCACGCCGATCACCAGCAACAACACCACCGCGACCCACAGAATGGTGATCATAGGGACGATGCCGAATCCGCATCAAAACCGGCCTCTGCCTTGAAGCTGCGTTCGAGGACGTAATCGCGGACCATGAAGGCCAGATGCAGCAGCGCCAACGCGAAGCCTACCGGCAGCGCCAGATACACATAGCCCATCGGAATCTGGATCGACGGCGCACTCTGGACCATGGTGCGATCGACATAGTCGATGCCATAGCGGATCATGACCAGGAAAAACACTGTCAGTATCAACACGACCAACACCCTGACGAAGCGCGCGATCGACGGCGGCAAGCCATCCTGCAGGTTATCGATGGCAATGTGGCCGCCGCTGCGCAGTACCGGCCCCATACCGAGCAAGGCCAGCCAGATCATCAGATAACGCGAGACCTCTTCGCCCCAAAACAAGGACTCGCCGGTGGTGTAGCGCAACACCACATTGGCAAACACGATCAGCGACATGGCGGTCAGAATCACAATCAATAGCCAACGATTAGTGGCTACGAAGGCATTCTCGAGTTTCTGCATGATCGGCTATTCAGCCGATCACTTGAAGTTCTTGATCCGGTCAATATTGGCTTGACCGAACTTCTTTGCATACTCGACATACGCTGGTGCCAACGCGGTTTGAAACGCTGCCTTGTCCGGTTTCTCGTTGACGTTCACGCCGGCTTTGCGCAGGACATCGACACCAACGGCTTCATCGGCGGAGACCTTCTGGCGATTGGCAGCGGCACCCAGTTTGGCCGCTTCCGTGACCGCAATCTGATCTTCCTTCGACAGTTTGTTGTAGCTGGCCTTGGACATGATGAACAGCGCCGGCGAATAGACGTGACCGGTCAGTGACATGAACTTCTGAACGTTGGCAAACTTGGCCGAAAGAATCACTGGAATCGGATTCTCTTGACCATCGACTGTGCCCTGTTGCAGTGCTCCATACAACTCCGGAAAGGCCATCGGTGTGGGAGATGCACCAAGCGTACGAAACGCCGTCATATGCACCTGGTTTTCCATCGTGCGCAACTTCAGACCCTTGACGTCTTCAGGCGACTTGACGTCGCGCTTGTTGTTGGTCATATGACGAAAACCGTTCTCGCCCCAGGCCAGGCAAACCAGGCCTTTGGCATCGCATTTCTTCAGGATTTCCTGGCCGATCGGGCCGTCCAATACGCGGCGTGCATGGTCATAGTCCCGAAACAGGAACGGGATGTCAGTGATCAATGTTTCCGGAACAAAATTGCCGACCGGACCGGTCGAGGTAATGACCAGGTCAACCGTACCCAGTTGTGCGCCTTCAACGGTCTCACGTTCGCCACCGAGGGCTGCTGCCGCGTATTCGGCAATCTTGATACGACCGTTGGTGCGCTTCTCTACTTCGCGCATGAACACCGAAGCGCCAATGCCGTAGTGGGAGGTGTTGACAATCGCGTAGCCCAGTTTCAACGTGGTCTGCGCAGTCGCAGGCGCGATGCCGGCCAGCGTCAGCGTTACGGCACTCAAGCCGAACGCGAGGGCAGATCTGAATTGATTTGATTTCATGCTGTCTCCAGATTTGGTTGGAATTTGACCTAATCATACCAAGGCTTCGACGTAGACTATCGAACCTTATATGTACACCTACCGTTCAAAGGGCAAGGCACATGGCCAGCGCTGATCGAGACTTGCGGCTCGATTTTTTCCGGGGGTTGGCACTCTGGTTCATTTTTATTGACCATGTGCCCTCGAGCGTCGTCGGCAGTCTGACCTTGCGAAATTTCGGTTTCAGCGATGCCACTGAAATTTTTGTGTTCATCTCCGGCTACACCGCAGCGATCGTCTACGGCAAATCGCGCGATCAGCACGGTTCCGGATTTATGACCCTGCAGGTTCTGAAACGATGCTGGCAGTTATACGCGGCGCACATTCTGGTGTTCGTGTTTTTCGTGGCGCAGGTCGCCTGGGTCGCGAACCGGTTGACCAATGCCTCGATACTTGAGGAATTGAACGTGTCCGAGTTTCTCGAGAACCCGACCCAATCGCTGGTGCAGGCGCTGCTGCTACGCTATCGGCCGGTGAATCTCGATGTTTTACCGCTGTACATGGCGCTGATGCTCGCCCTGCCACCGTTGTTATTTATGGAACGCCTGTCACGCCGGCTGCTGCTACTGGGCTCGATGACCTTGTGGCTGCTGGTGCAAGTGTTCAAATGGGCGTTTCCGGTGTACGAGGACGGCTCGGTCTGGTACTTCAACCCGCTGGGCTGGCAACTGCTGTTCGTGATCGGCGTGCTGTGCGCGGTCAGCCGTAACGATCAAACGCCCTGGCTGCGTTGGCGACCCTGGCTCGGGGCGCTGGCGGCGTCGTGGCTGGTATTTTCGCTGCTGGTCTGTGTTGCCTGGAAGTATCCGGTACTCAATGACCTGATCGAGCCGTATATCGAATCGTGGTTGTATCCGATCGACAAAAACAACCTGGGCGAAGCGCGTGTGCTGCATTTCCTTGCGATCGCCTATCTGGCAGGGCACTATATTCGGGCAGATTCGCCGATGCTGCGGTTAACGGTGCTCGGCCCGGTCATCCGCTGCGGCCAGCATTCGTTATATGTCTTTTGTCTTGGAATCCTATTGTCGTTCGTCGCGCACATCCTGCTGGTTGAGTTCGGACGAGGCATTCTGATGCAGTTGGCCGTCATCGCGGGCGGCCTGGTAGTCATGTCGGGGCTCGCCTATCTGCTTCATTGGTACAGCGTAAAGTCTCAGGAGCGTCAACTGCGCGCGACCAACCCAAGTGTTATGTCGGTCGTTTTGACATCGCTGACTCTGTGGGTAGCACAGGCCGCGCTCGCGCCACAGCCTGTGATGGCGCAAACGCCCGCGACAGCGGCGAGCCCGAATCCGGAGCGCAATTTGGCTGAACGCGAACAGCGCTGCTCGATACCGGATGAATTACTACCCCCAAAAGATGCTTTGCCCGCTTTCGCAAAAGCCTTGCGCGATCGCGCCGCAAGCCCTTCCCTGGTGGTACTGAGTCCGCAAACGGGCGGTATCCGGCCTGGCGTCGAGCGGCCTGGCATTGACCGCTCCGGCTTCGACAAGATCGCGACCTACCCGGTTCGACTTGAGGCAGAGTTATCTAGCGTGCTGGCCGTGCCGCTGGCGCGCCGCCGGCTCATGGTCGATGTCATTGGCAAGCCGCGCGCGGCAACGG
>JANLTP010000006.1:0-26869 GCA_031363055.1 Burkholderiales bacterium
CGAACTACGGTGGGCCTTACCTGTTCGGTGCGCAGCGAGGTATGGCCGATGCGATGTACGCACCGGTCGCGACGCGGCTGCGTACTTATGATGTGCTCGTTGAAGACGTGCTGTGTGCCAGGTACAGCAACACCATTCTGGCATTGCCGGAGTTGGTGGCCTGGATTGAGGCGGCTAAATTGGAGCCGGATGCGATTGATGAACTCGAGATGGAATTCTGAAATCCGCCAGGTCGCTGATTCACGCAGTCGCCGGCGCTGACCAGTGTTGCCTTGTCTTCGTACATAAACCTTGCCCAGCCGCGCAACATGTTGACGATGTGAAAGTCTGCATCATGGCGGTGCCATCCCGTGCTTTTTTCCGGTGCGTTTTGGGCAATGACGAGTTGCGCCAGCACTTTGCCGTGCGTGGCCTCGGCAACGCCGAGACAGGCCTGATCGCAATGCCATCAAGAAGCGTTGACGGCATCAGCACGGGCTGACGCAATCAGTGTGCTGGCGCGTACCTTCTGCCAGGACTGTGCGCGACTGATGGCGTTTTGGTCGTCCGAGCTAGCGTAGGCGGCGGTCAGGGTCTCCTCAAACAGATCGCGCTGCGCGCCGCTGCCGCCAATGCGCACAACATTGCCGAGGTTTTCTTCAAGCAACTGAATGGCTTTTTCAGGGTCGCTGGCGACAAAGGCATTGAGGGCCTCGCACAGATCGATAACCGACTTGCCGGCAGGTAGGCGATCGCTATCGTGCGCGATTTTGAGCTGGCCAGTCAGTGACTCGAAGGCTATAACGTCACCCGTCACACTGTACAGCGCAGCAACGTGGAGATCGAGAAATGCGACCGTCGACTGGTAGTGACGCGCCTTGACGAATTCCGCCAGTGCGCGCCAGCGTTCGGCGCCGACCGGTTGGCCGGTGGCAATCTGAATGCGCCAGAGCAGCGATACCGCATCGGAGACGGCGGTGATCAGCGGCGCGGTGGCCACAGCCGGACTCAGATAGTGATCATAAATGGCCAGCGCTGCGCCTGCGTGCCCGGTCGCTAATTCGCCCAGCGCGGCGTGCCAGCGCAAGTGATTATGCAGCAGCGCCCGAGTGTCGTAGTTAGCCGTCAGCGAGTCGAGACGTGCGATCGACTCAGCGGCCCGGTTCTGCTCGTACGTCAAATGGGCGAACACGTGAATGGCGTTGGCGTTGTCTGCCTTCAGCGCCAGCGAGCGCTCAACGTAGCGTTCGCCCGCGATCAGCGATCCCGCCTCGATATGGGCCCAGGCCAGGTAACCCAGAAACCACCAGTCGTCACCGTACGCAGGGGCCATGCGTTCGCTCAAACCCAAGCGTACGGCATCGTGATCCGGTCTACCGCTGAAGGCGAGCAGGCCAAATGCGCCTAGCGCCATGCCAAGCGCCAGTGCGTCGCGGGCAAACTCGTCGAGGTGCTCCAGCAACAAGCGCAGGGCTTGCGTCGCATTGCCGTCGATGAGGGTGCTCAGTATGGCAATGTGTTGCTGTTCGCGACGCGCCACCGACACCGTTGTCGATGTCGATGTCGCTGCGGCGATTGCGGTACGGGCCTGCGCTGCGCGTCCCCATGACTGATGGACGCGGGCCAATGCGGCGTGCGCCATGGCAAATGCTGGGTCAGCACTGAGTGCGGCTTCAAACTCGATATCGGCGCCGGGTGCCTGCGATAACAACAGGTCAACGCCGCGAACGTAATGAGCAACCGCGACGCTCGAGCAGGTCGATAGCTCGAGTCCATAACGATCAGTGTACAAATGAGCCTCCGGGCGATGTGGATACAACTGCGCTCACGCCCAAAGCGATCAGCGTCATTGCAAGCAGCTATCGTATCCGAAAACGCGTTTACGGCTCGCCAACGACACAGACCCGGTTACGTCCCGACTGTTTGGCCTGATACAGACCTTTGTCGGCGCGCTCGATAAACTCCTGGCTGGTCTCCTTGCCCGAGTACTCGGCAACGCCGCCGGAGATCGTGATCGATCCGACCGATTCTTCCGAGTTACGCTTCTTGATGCGACCACGCTCGATCGCCGAGCGAATATGGTCCGCGACGATGACGGCGCCGCTGACCCGGGTATCGGGTAACAACACAATAAATTCTTCACCGCCGTAGCGCGCGACCAGGTCGCGGCCCTTGACGTTGCCTTTGATGGCTTGGGCAACCGCACGGATGACCTGATCGCCGAACAAATGACCATACTCGTCGTTGATTCGCTTGAAGTGATCGATATCGAACATGACCACCGAGAATGGATTGCCGGTCGTATCGCTTTCTGCCATGAATTGCACGAGCGCCATTTCATAGGCCTTGCGGTTCTTGACCTGGGTCAGCGCGTCCACCAGTGCTTCATCGCGTGCCCGTTGCAGCTCTTCGCTCAGGCGTTTGACCTCGTCCTGGCTGGCATTGAGCTCGTTGCGCACCGCACCCATGGTTTCGCCCAGGTGGGCGGCGTTCACCGCCATCTCGGAAACATGTTGCTGAAGATCTTCGGCCGCCAGAGGCTGCGATATTTTCTCACCGAAGTGAGTCAATTGTCGGGTAAAACTTTCAGTATCGTCGCCGGCGTTGGCCAACTTCAGATCGAGCTGCGAGACCAATTGCGCAATGTCGGCCCGCACTTTACCGAGCGACTGCTCGGCGCGATCGACGATATGCCGTTGATACAGATCGAAGGTGTAGTTGGCCGTCAGCTTCTTGGCCGATTTCAGCGCGGAATCGATATCGGTCTTGAGTTTTTCATTCGAGCCGCGTACGTAGTCATACCAGATAGCATAGCTCTGTGGCGTGAAGTCTGCCGCATGCTTGTTCATCATCGGTAAGGCCAAACGCAGCAACTCGGCGCTGGCTTCCTCGGTTTCTGGAGAGCTACTCATGACTTGAACGGTTTCGATTCAGCTCAGTTCAGGTGGTCAGCGACTAGAACGGAATCGCACACCATGCGCCCAGATAGGCGTCTGGCGTACTCATGTTGTAGGTAGTCAGCCCGTTGCAGCGGATCGCACCGGTTTGCGGATTGCCGTCGTCGAAGCTGGTGTCCATGACCGACATGGCCTTGTGCGTCACGCCAGTGCCTTCAAGCGCAAATACCGTGCTGGCCGGTCCGTTGGTGATGAACACATTGCCTTGTGCCATCGCGACGTTTCCGCCGAAGGCGGTAGTCGGCGACTCGGCACCGCTGCCGGTAATAAATCCGGCCAGGCGCAGGTGATAGTTGATCTGGCAATTCTCGCCACCGGAGGCGGTAGTGCAGGGCCAGGTAGCCCAGTTGACGTAGCCGTTGCCGTCGCCATTGGTGGGCACAGGTGTCGCCGCCGGGAATCGTGTAGCGGCCTGGGTGTCATCGCCCGGCAGACGGCGATATCGATCCTGGTACGAGTAAATGGCGGCGGCCATTTCCTTGCTCATGTTGTAGGTCGATTTGACCTTGCTGTTGAAGATCAGTTCTTGCCCCTTCAGTACAGCGCCAAGTAACAGGCCAACGATCACCAGAACGATGGCGATCTCGACCAGGGTAAAGCCAAGCTGATTGCGTTTTTTCACTACATTTCTCCGCATACAAGGAATAGACACGTTAACGAATTTGATATCGGCCCGGCATTGCTGTGACTTGATGCCCTTTATCGCCCTGCGTCGCCGGATTTCGACGTTTGGTCGGCCGCTATCATGTAAATCTCCAGCTCGCGCGCCCAGCGCGGCACTGAATCGGCCAGCGCATGTTCTCGAATGGCGCGTGCGTAGCGAATAGCGAGTGCCGAGTCGTTCATTTCGTGGCGAGCGATGTAGGCCGCATGCGCCAGCCATGGCCAGCGCTCATCAGGCGCCGAAAAGAATTGTTGGTAGACCAGCTCGAGCATCCGAGAGCGTACGTCGGCGGGCGCCGATTCAGCGTATATCCTGGCAGCCAGAAACAAAGGGTAGGCTTGTTGCGGCGCCAGTTGCATGGCTGATTCGAGCCAGGCGTAACTGGCCTTCAGATCGAGCGCGCGAATTCGCAGGGCCTGGCCGGCTTGTGCATCGAAGCTTTGCACATAGAGCATCATGCCGTAAGCGCTGGCGCGGCGCTCGCCCAGGCTCAAGATCGTCAAGAGGTCTGCGTTCGGTGCGTTGCCAATCGACGATTCAATCGACCAGCGACGCTCCTGTGCGCTGGAAAAGCCGGCCTGCGCGGCCATTAGACTCAGCAACAACAGCCAACCGGCAATTTGATGGAAGCTCATGTTACGCAGCCGATTCATACCTCGGCACCTGAAAAGTCGAGTAACGCGATCAACCAGAGCAAGCCGCAGTACAACAGCGACTGAATCAACACCGGCCACAACACCGCAATCGGTACCGCTTCGAACAGCCAGATCGATTGCGTAAACAAGTCCAGTCGAGGCAAAAGGGCACTCAAGAGTTTCAGGAAGCCTAAATTCAGCGAGTTGACTTGAGCACTGGTCTCGTAGGGTGCGCGTTCAGCGATCAGCAGCAACACGCCGATCAATCGAGCCAGTAGGTAAAAGCTCATGAGCGTCAGTACGGCTGCCGGGATCTGACGAAGCACGCAAGCGATCAGGATCGCAGCGCTGACCAGAACGATGAGTTCCAGCGCCAGTGAAACTGCCCATAAAACGGTCGCCAGGGTGGGTGCCAAAATGATGAGCGGCAGGCTTAGCGCGAACGCGGTCACGACGGCGATCAATGAGAATCCCAGCGTCTTGCCGAGAATCCAGGTGGCCCGCGAGATCGGTGCTGCCAAGGTCAACATGATCGACCGATCGTTGAATTCACGGACCACGGCCGAGATGGTGACCAGGGCGACCACCGATATCGCGAATAATCGGGTCAACGGCGCTGTGATCGCCAGCACCACCTGTTCGCGTTCGACCAGAGCCCAGGCGCCGATAAAGGCGGCAACCGCGAATACAAACAGAATCCCGATCGCGAGGATCGCGCTCCAGCGGCTGCGCACTGCTTCCAGCCAGGTGCACGCGGCCAGTGCCCGGACCACTTGCCAGGCTCTGTGCTGCTGATCGGCATTGGTATTCATTGCACAAAGCCGCCTGCAAATAATCGCTCGGCGATCAGACTAAACGGTTGCCAGATCAGGAGATCGTCAAAGCCACCGCCGCTGGCATTGAGTGGTGCGAACTCGCGACTGATCAACACCCGCGGGACGGCGCCACTCATGTTCTGTTGTTCGTCGGTCGAAAAGTTGCTGACGTCACGCGCATTCGCTCCGGACGACCAGACGGCGAAGGCGGCGTTCGTTGACAAGGTGTTGGCGGTGCTCAGACAGCGATTGCCAGTGGCTGCGATGGCGTTGGCACTCTTGCAGATGAACAGTGCCTGATTGGCGGCGATGCTGGTCTGAACATCGAGACGGCGCGTACTGCTGGCGGGCGCGCCCAGTCCGGGCGAGGTCAGCGCATTAGCCACCGGTGCCTGCAGATTCGTGACCGCATAACGCAGGGTTCTCGGCGAGTTGCCCGCTGGACCATCATCCCAGGCGTCGTTCTTCAAGCCGCGCGCGTCCAGTTCAGCCAGGCCCAGCGAAACGCCCGGCACAAAGCCGCTTTCGCTCGAGCAGGTAATGATGCCACCGGTGTTCGAGGCGATCGATTCCTGTCCGTTCGAGAGCAGGGACGCCGGACACGGCAGTCGACCTTGAGTAGTGACGAAGGCCATCAGCGAGTTGCGAACTTCGATGAGCATCTCGCGGGTCTGGAGCATGCGTCGCTGTTCGGTTTGTGCCGATAGGGAACTGATGACGCCGACCGCGATCAATCCCATGATCACCAAACCGATGGCCAGTTCAATCAGCGAGAATCCTCCTTCTTGCCTTACATTCATTCCACGATATCCAGTCGATCGTTAGCCGGTGGCGGTTGTGAAACGGTTGTTTCAAAGACATCCGCCAGGCCAGCGGCGTTTTCGACGCTATCGAGATAATCGGCGGGACTGGCCGAGGTCGAGACTCCGATAAGCGGGGTTTGTGCCGCGCTTTTTGCAGCAGCAAACGGCGCTGAAGTAATCGCCGCTGCCGGACCCAGGATTAACGCGTTGATATTGTTCTGTGCGCCGACGCTCAAGCCCGGCGCGTTGCAAGCGTTATTCAGCAAGACGCAGCGGGCGCTGCTGGAGTAGACGAAATAGCGTTGCCAGCCAGCATCGGTGAACCAGCCTGGCATGACCAGTTCTTGGCCTGGCAGGCAGGTACCCGCCAGTGTCGGCAAATGTCCGAATCGAAGTCCGATGACGCAGTCGCCTTGCACCGTGTTGAAGGCCGAGGCGTACGGGAAATAGCCGTGACTGCTGCGATAGTTGCGCAACCGGGTCAGTACTTCGCGGCGCGCACGCGATTCCATGACCGCCAGATATTCATCGACCGTGACATAGATCAGCCGATCGTTGAATTCGTAGGCATTGCCGTAGTAGCCGATGCGTTCGGTGGCACGCCCCGAGGGCGTCGATCGAATCAGCACGGTCGGCGTACCGTCGGCGTGCGTATAGGCGGCGTTGTCATAAAGGCCGGGCACACAGGGCAAGGGACAACTGGCATCAATCGAGACCCGATCCAGATAAGCCGACGGTGGTGCAGTGTTCGACCGTACCTGCCCAGAAAGCGCTGGCCCTGGCAAAATCAAGGCGAACGCTACCCGATCCGAAAGCAGGTTACCTCGTTCGTCAACCACGCTGATCCACGGGTAGGGCACGGCCGATGGGCAGGCATAGCCGCTGTAGTTGCTGGCGGCCATCAGCGGATTCAGATCACGCAGGCATGCGATGCTGCTGGCCAGATTTGGTGAAACGATCAGCCAGGGAACCAGGCCACTGGTTTCATCGATGTCGGCGCTTGGCAAGCTCAGCCCGAGGTCGCGCCAGGGCAGGCGCCCGAAACAGCGCGCCGACGCCCCGGCGGTGCTGACGGGTGTCAGCGCTGCACCGGGCAGCCAGGTTCGAGTGGCACACCCGAGCACTTCGGCCAGGCCGTCGTAAATCGGCTCGCTGGTGTCGGCCCCGCCGCCGGTTGCAATCGGCAAGTCAGGAAAGAGTCTGAATTCGCCGAGCCGCCGGCCAGTGGATTCCAAGTCAGCGCTGCTCAAGTAGACCAGTATGGCGCGCTTCGACTGTTCAAGGATTTGTCTGGCCTCGCGTTCGTAAACGCTGAGCGACGCGTTCAGTCCAAGAGCGCTGACCATCAGGGTTGCGCTCAACGCAATCAACGACAAGAGCAAGAGCAACATCGCTGCGCCGCGTTGACGATACCGTAGCGCACTGGCGCCCAGGCATTCAGGCGACACGACGGATAGCCTCTGTTCAGGGAGCACGATGGATGACCACTGAATTGCCGTTGCCGAATTCGCTCGACTCTGAATTCTGGCCGGGCGCCAGACGCTGATGCTGCAGCTTGTTCAGTCGCACAGTAACCTGGTCGTCACTGTTAGCAAGTTCAGCGCGATCGCTGTCGGTGTGACCGTTTATCCAGATCACCGGACGACCTTGGGCGGGGCGCAAATAACCATCGACTCGCAGACCGGACGCTGCAGTCGCTTCAGATGATTCCGGCGAATCGGGCAGACCGGAGGAATCGCGTCGGCCGGTCTGCGCCCTGCGGCTCGACTGCGCGGCGCGCTGGGCAGCAGCGTGCAGGCGTTGTTGTTCTTCAAGCTGGATGCGCTCGTCGGCGGTGTAGAGCAGTGTTCCCAACACGCCCGCATCGGGATTTCGATGCTCGAACGATTGCTCGAAATTTTTTTCGACCGACTGTTCGACCGACTGTTTGATCGCTGGTGCGGCCGCTTGAACGGATAGGTCGGCCAGTGACAGGAAGCCCAACGTCAGAACGATTGCCGCTGCCCGACCGGCAGTTTTGATGATCGAGTGCTTCATGTCATTTCGATCCGATTGGTTTGAGGTTGCCTGGCGCTGTGCTCGCTGCCAGCGCAGGACTCGCAGCGCTGCCATTACTGGCTGCCTCGAAGCGGATCGAGTAGGCATTGAGCACACATCGGGCTTCCAGTCGCGCATTGGTTGCGGACATATCCAGCGAACCAGCCGGAGATTGGGTCGATCCGCGATCAAGTGTCGCGTTACCGTCAACGCCCTTGTCCGTGCGAATCAGGTCGCAGGACTCGATCGGAATGACGCCGGAACTGCTGCCGGCCAGCGCGCGCCAGACCTGCATGAATTCGCCTTCGTGTAGCGGTTTGAAGTTCACCTGCAAGCGATGCAGGCCAAATTTGTGGCGATTCAGTCCCGATAATGCCGGTCGGCTGAACTCCTTGTAGCCGTCCAGTTTGTAGTCCTGCAGGGCGTCGCCAAACGGCATCAAGGCAGCCTCGATCTGATCGAGCAGGCGTGTCTTGTTCAGATCGCCCAGTACACCGTCTTCCAGCAGCTTGGTGTAGCTCGCGCTCGCCAAATTAATGGCAGCAAGTTCATCGCTCAACGAAGCAAGATGACGTTTGGCCAATTGCTCCTTGCGGACATTCTCGGTCTGGTTACGATTATCGGCGGTGTATCGCCCGTGGCACCAGAAGAGAACGGCGACGGCAGCGGCCACTACGGCGAGGCCGCCGAATGCGGACTTGCGAATCAGCACAGAGAGCGAAGTCTCACGAGTCTTCATGGTCAGCCTCGCGGTGCAGCGCTGGTCGTGGACTCGGCTTTCGCCGAATTCCTGGTCATGAAGGCGCGCAACTCGAACGGCTGCGACTGCCTCGATGCCGGACCACTGAAGTCACCTTGGAGACTGGCGGCGGGGCTATTGTCGAACGGCCATTTGAGAATTTTCACCTCGCACCGGCACTGCTCCTTGAGCCGGTCGCGCAGGTCCTCGACGCGTCGATTACTTTCGCTTTTGCCGATTCGCACTGGCACTCGGCCGTGTAACTCGATGGTCAATTCCGGAACCAGTTGGGTCATCAGCGCATCCTTGTCGATGACCGCATAGTCATCACGGGCCGCAGGGGCGCTGGATGCGATAGGCGTCAAGGCGGACGCGGCTGCGGGGGTATTCTGGGAACGAAGGTTGGCCGTGACCGGCGCCATTGCCGGCGCTGGCGCCACTGACTGCGCCATGGCTGCGGACGCATCAAACGCGGCCCGCCGCCAACTGATGCGCTCCAGCCGCAGATCGCGCTCGCTGCCGACCGCCCGCGCGATCAGACTGGCAAGCGAGTCCGCCTGAACATGTCGGCTTCGAAGCGCGGTAGCGGATTGCGCGATCAGGCTCAACTCCGTACCGGTGACCCCATATTCGGAATGAGTCGAATCCAGTTCCTGCTGCTTGTCGCTGATCTGTAACTGATATTGTTTGAGCAGACTCAGCGGGTCGTAACGGAAATACCGGTAGGTTTCCAGGCCGATCGATGCCAGTAGACAAGCGCAAGCGGCAGCGATGGCGCCGCCGCGGATCCATGATTTGCAGGTATGGGCGGTTGCGTAAATTCGCTGCGCTCGGGTAGCGTACCCGGGGCCTGTCTTGCGCCGCTGCAGCAGCGTGACCCAGTTGGGCAGAGACCCCAGTCCAAGCTCACTGGCAGTGGCGGCGGGCATCAGCGGCTTGAACGTATCATCAATGACGGTGATCGACTGAGTGGCACCGGACTCGATCAGTTGCACCTGTTGATTGGCGAGCTCGGGAAGACCGGCAGACAAGGCCCAGATTGAAAAATTTTCGGATAGATGCTCGCGTTGAACGATTTGCGACATCAGCAGATACTGAATGGTATTTTCAATCTCGCTGGCCAACGCCGCATAGTCAGCAATACGATAGATCGGCGCCAGTCTTGAGAAGCGGATCGCGCCCTTGATGATCAGCGTCTGTCGCAGCCCCCCGGGTTGCATGGACAGCAAAAGACCGGTCGTATCGTTCGGTCGATTGCCCACCAGTGCGGTGCCCAGCAGCGCCGTTGAATGCAGGCTGTCCAGGCACACCTGTGCCGCCTCGATCAATTGAATCCAGGGCGAGAGCACAACCTCGCCGCGAATGACGGCGACCACCGACGCGCTGGCTTGTCGGCCGGTCAGCGCGTTCAGCCCGGACGGTTTTGGCCCAAGTAGCGCAAACGGCATCCAGGTCTTGAATCGGGAGTCGCGGTAGCGCAATCCGAGTCGCTTCTCGATGATCGTGCCACGATCGCGACGCGACAGGGGCGGCAACTCTTCGAGAATAATTTCCTCCTCGGAGCTGTCGACCAGTATCCGGAACCGATCGCTGCGATATTGCGTCAACCATACTGAAAATGCTTCGGCCTGAATCTTCGCGTTCTCGACATTCGAATGATCGACTGAGTCAAATCGACCAGTCTGCTCCAGAATCGCGCCGGTCATACGCAGGGCTATCAACCCGGTTGAACTGATGTAGAGGTAGTGATCTTTCATGGACTAGACCTTGATCTTTGCAATGAGGTCATAGACAGGGCCCAGCACGGCCATCATCAGCCAGCCCAGAATCAGCCCCAGTATCAACGTGATCATCGGCTCGATCATGGCCTGAACCTTGGCGATGGTTTCCTTCACTTCACGGTTGAAAAAGTAGCTGACATTGATCAGCGCCTTGTCGATTTCACCGGTCGACTCGCCGATCTTGATCATGCGTACCATCAGCGACGGAAATAATTTAGCCGTCTCAAACGATTGGGCAACGCTGTTTCCGGCGTTGATTTCGCGCTGGATTATTTCGACAGCGCGCTCGAGCGCCTTGTTGCCCATCGACTTACGGCAGACATCGATCGATTTCAGTACCGGTATACCCGACTCATACAACATGCCGAACAAGGACGCGAATCGAGCGACGATGCTTTTTTCAATGACTTTGCCAAACAGCGGAATCTTCAACTTCAGGCGGTCAATCTGATAGTCCAGACGACTGCCACTGGCCTTCAGCGTTATCCAAAGCACTATCGGCAAGGTCAGTGTGAACAGAATACTTTTGCCCCAGTGCGCGACCAGGAATTCCGAAATGCCCAACAGCAGCCGTGTCTGAAACGGCAGTCCGCCGCCCATCGATTTGATAAACCCGGATAATTGCGGCACCAGGTAGAGCAACACGAACAAGGTCACTGCGAACAGCACGGTGCACATGAACGCTGGATACATCAATAATTTCTTGACCTGCGACGACAACTCATCCTGCCAGCGCAGGCTGTCACCGAGCTTGGCAAACATCTCCGCCAGCCGGCCGGATTGCTCGCCGGCGTTGACCAAACCAATGAAGACTTCATCGAAAATATGCGGGAACTCACCGAGCGCATCCGATAGCGGTTGTCCGCCGCGCACCGACTCGAGCACCATCAGCAGGGTGTCGCGAAAGCGATGATTGCTGGTACCGTCGATCACATCGGACAAGGCATCGGTCACCAGGATACCGGCCTTCAGGGTTTGGTCCATATGAAAACAAAAGTTGATCAACTCCTTGATCGGTATGGCCGCGCCGGGCCACCAGTGAGCGCCACTGACCGCCTTGGCCTTGATGAGCTCCTGCCCGGAACTATGCAGTCGCGACTCAAGTTCGCGCAACGACAGCGCCGGCAGTTGGCCCGCTGTGATTCGACCGAGTGCGTCGACCGCACGATAATCAAACAGTTGCATCGGCGGGTCCGGTCAGGCGATCAGGGTATTCGGCGCCGTAGTTGGTCAGATCGACCACTCGGGCCGCCTCCTCCAGCGAGGTCTCGCCGTTCAGCACCCGTTGCACCGCTGCGTGCGCGAGTGTGCGAAAGCCTTTTTTGCGTGCCAGACGCAACAGGTCGTGAGTTGGTGCCCGCTTGGCGATCAGATCATCGAGGTCTTCGTCGAAGCGAAGTATTTCGAGCAAGGCAATGCGTCCCTTGAAGCCGCGAAAGTCGCAGTGCGTGCAGCCGGCGGCCCGATACAGATGCATGGGTGCGTCCGCTGCAATACCCAGCATGGTGCCCAGTTCCGGCTCGATGTCGAAGCTCGTGCGGCACTGGCTGCACAATTTTCGGATCAGTCGTTGGCCGATGATACCGATCAGGTTGCCGACCAGCATATCGGGTGTCAGGCCCAGGTCGACCAGGCGCGGAATCGCGCCAACGGCCGAGTTGGTGTGCAAGGTCGAGAAAACTTGATGACCGGTCATGGCCGCGCGCATAGCCTGGGTCGCTGTTTCCTGATCGCGAATCTCACCGACTAGAATAATGTCCGGATCCTGACGCATCAAGGCGCGAATGCCGGACGCAAACTCCATCTTGATGCCACTGGCGATGTTGGTTTGGCGGATCATCGGAATCGGGTACTCGACCGGATCCTCCAGGGTCATGATGTTGACTTCCTCGTTGTTCAGCTTCGAGAGAATCGAATAGAGTGTGGTGGTCTTGCCGCTGCCGGTCGGCCCGGTCACCAGCAACACGCCGTCGGGTCGCGCCAGCATGGTCTCCAGCAACTCGAGCTGCGCCGGATCGATACCCATGTTCTCCAGCGGCACCAAACCACGCACGCGGTCGAGCACGCGAAGCACAAAATTTTCGCCGTAGATGGTCGGTAGCGCGGCCGCCCTGAAATCGATCTGGCGACCATTCAGAATCACCGAGATGCGGCCATCCTGGGGCGCGCGCGACTCGGCGATGTTCATGCCTGAGAGAATCTTCAATCGGACCGACATCGGCGGCCAATACTTGATGTGTAGTGATCGGATCTGACGCATCACGCCGTCAATGCGATAACGAATACGCAGAAAACCCTGCTCGGGTTCAAAGTGAATATCGCTGGCACGTCGCTGCACCGAATCGGCTAACAGCATGTCGACCAGACGCACGAATGGTCCGATGTAATTCTGGGCGCTGATATCGAGGCTGGTCGGATCGACTTCGCCGGTCTCGATCTCATTCAAAATCCCATCGATGGAGAGCACGTGGCCGTAGTGCAACGCGATTGCATTGTCGATATCGCTGTCGGCGGCCAGACGTATCTGGATTTTTGCGTTCCGCGGCAGGGCGGCGCGAAGCTGATCGACCACCACCACGTCATTCGGTTTTGACATGGCGATGATGAACTCGCCGTCTTCTTCATCCCAACTGACGGGGAACAGCGAGTTACGCTTGGCAAACTCTCTGGGTACCAGCGCCAAGGCACTGGCACTGGGCAGAACCTTGCTCAGATCGACCTGTTCCTGTCCGAGCTTTTCGGCCAGCACATCGCGCAGGGTTGCTTCGGTCAAAAAGCCCAGGGTCACCAGAACCTTGCCCAGCGGCATCGCCAATGACTTCTGTTCCATCAAGGCGATGCGCAACTGATCTTCCGAGAGAACGCCTCGTTCGATCAGCATCTGACCCAGTGCCTTGGTCGGCTTCTTCACGGCCGCCGATAACAAATTTTTGGCCAGGGTCAGCGCCGCCACTTTCGGCGCGAGCTCTGCTTCGAGTCGTGGCGAGGCTACCCTCACCAGTTCGCTATTCATTCGGTGACCGCTGCAGATTCAGAGACCGCCGCAGAGTCTGCCGGCTTGGTGGGTCGCGGTGCTTGCAATGCGGCCATACGACGCTCGGCAATCTGGCGATCGAATTGCGCGGGTCGACGCTCGGCCAACTCCATGGCGGTGCGGTAGAAGTTGGCAGCGGCCTGAGGTTGACGAAGTCGCTCGAGCGTTACCGCTAAATTGAAGGCGTAATCGGCATTGCCGGAATCGGCCGTGTAGGCGCTGAAATAGGCTTGCTGGGCGTCGGCCCAGCGGGCTTGTGCGGCCAGTGTGTTGCCGAGTGCGAACAACAACGCCGGCTGCCCACCGCCTTGCTCGAGCAGATGTCGCAAGCGACTCTCTTGCGCGTTTGGTTCGTGGTTGGATCGAAGTGACAACACGCCAGCCCGGGCAGCGGCATCGTTCGGGTCAATCTCGAGTGCCTTGCGATAATGCATGTCTGCACTGGCAGCGTCGCCGGCCTTGCTGGCCAGGCTAGCCAGTCCCAGCCAGGCATCACCGTTGTTGCGATCCAGTCGAAGCACTTGTTCGTACAGCGAGCGGGCAGCCGCCTTTTCATTTCGACTGAGCAATTGCCAGGCCTGTTCGTTCATTTTCAAGGTTTGTTCGGTGAAGGTTTCCGAGCGCGCGAGTCGTACGCCGTTCGGCGTGCCACCCGTGGCCTGCGGGATGCCGCTTACCGTCGCGGGAGCGGAAGCGGGCGAGGTACTGGCATCGCGAGGGGTTGTTAGCAGGCCGGCCAGGCGTTGCTCGGAAGCCGGTAACAGCGAAGAGGCTGTCGCTGCCGGCGCGACAACGGCTTTGGCGCTGCTGGTAGTTGCGGAGTCGCCGGCGGGACGCAACATGGATTGTGATGATGGATGCGCCTTGGTCGCTTGCATTGATGTGGGTGCCGACGATCGGGCTTTGGCCGTCGCGGCAGTGGTGTTCAGGGCTTCGATCGGTAAG
Organism: Burkholderiales bacterium; assembly: GCA_031363055.1. GTDB lineage: Bacteria > Pseudomonadota > Gammaproteobacteria > Burkholderiales > Burkholderiaceae_E > JANLTP01. The sequence goes on from JANLTP010000006.1 coordinate 14,390, forward strand.
CGATCGTCCTTCGAGCGTTCGTCTTTCGCGCGCTCGATCCCTGCGTGTTCGTTCGGCTTCTGGCTGGGCTGGCCTCCCTCGGAACTCGACGTGTTCGATGTTGCCGCCACAGGCAGCGCGATGGCTGCTGTGGGGGCCAGCGATGCCGACCCCGAGCGAATCGGGGTTTTGGAAACCGACAGCCCCATGAAGTCCATCGTCAACCAGCCCACACAGAGCAGTGCTGCGAGTGACAATCCCGAATAAACCATGACACGCGCGAACCCGCCTGCTCGAGGCGAATCGATATACCGGGTGCGCGCTGCTGCGTCATTGCCTGCGGTTGGCTTGTCAGTGCTGACTGCCAGTGGTTTACTGGCCGAGGCGGCAGCCGTGTTGGCAGTCGAGTCGGCAGTCGAGTCGGCAGTGCTCTTGGAGCGCGGCTGGGTTGCCGGTTCGCTCAGTCCCTCCAAAGTCAAGGCGGGTCTAGGTTTTGCCGGTGACACTGATGCTGATTCGCCAGCCTGCGTGTCAAACGTATCGTCGTCCAATTGCAGCGCGGGTAGATCTGGCAGACCCGTTAGCCGGGATAGCTCGGGCTCGGCAGTGAGCAGATCGGCCTCGGCCGGCGGATCGGTCAACTCCAATGCTTCCGGCAGGTCAGGAAGATCGCCTTCCGAGCGCTCGTTCTGATCAATCTGCAAACGAGCCAGCTCAAACGCGAGTTCAGTATCGTCAGTATCGAACGCCTGCAAACCGATTTGTCGTGACAGTGGGTCGTGCGAATTGGTAGCCGCTTCGGGGTGGCTATGCTCGGCATTCTGGGCGGCCAGCTTGGCCTCGTCATGCTTGCGTTCGGCGCGCTTCAGCGCTTTGATGAGCAGACTCATGGTCAGTCTTTCTCGGTGCGAGCCGGTTTCGATTCCGGTGAGCTCATCCAGGCACGGGGTATCGAAGGCGCACTGTCGCGACTGAAAAAGTCGGCGCCCGGTTGCAGGGCTTTGAGATCGCGGTAATCGCCCTCCATGCTGGCGTCGTGGATCACGACAGGACGCAGAAAAATCGCCAACTCGGTTTTGTTCGAACTGTCGTTTTTGTATTTGAAGGCATTGCCCAGAAACGGCAGCGCCGAAGCACCCGGTATGGCGTCCTGGCGATCATCGATTGATTCCTGCATCAACCCACCCATCACGGCTACATCACCCGAATGGACCTTGAGAATCGATTCAATCTCACGTGTTTGAATCTCGGGAATTCTGCTGACGACATTGTTCTGCGCCAGTGCCGGGCTCGGATCGTTGACGTAGCCGACAATCCGGGAGATGGTTGGTCGTACATTCATCGTGACGCCGCCGTTCTCCTCGATTTGCGGCGTCACACTCATGACGAAGCCGACCGGTACCGTGTTCGGTGTCGAGGTGTAAGTGACTAACGGTGCCGTGGTCGCGGTGCCCGGGGTGACCTGAACGCCGATCGTAAAGTAGACGCGGTTATCGACGACTTTTAAAACGGCCGTCTGATTATTCAAGACGCTGATTTTGGGACTCGACAGTACCTTGACTTTGCCAAAGGACTGCAACAGCGACAAGGCGAAACCGATACCGCCCAGACTGGATGTGTTGTTCAGATACCGGAACACCGCAAGACTCGAGGTTTGTCCGCCAGCCGAGGAGGCGCCGCCCGGCAGATTGCCGCCCGTCAACGGAAAGATGATGCCGCCTGGACCGGTCCCCGGTGATGAACCGCCGCCCAAAGTGCCGCTGCCCTGAGGCTGTTGACCCAGCGACCAACCGGTGCCATCGACGCGAACCCGCGACCAGTTCACGCCTTGCTGAAATTGATCCGACAGTTGAACCTCGGCAATGGTGGCTTCGATCAACACCTGTCGTCGCGCCGAATTCATCACACGGTCAATGTACTCACGAACTTTCTCGTGCTGTTGCGCGCGTGCCCGAACTGACACCAGGCCCGTTTCGGGATTGATCATGACATTGGAGTTTTCGGTGTTGCTACCCTGACTGCCGCCTTGATTGCCGCCTTGATTGTTACCGCTGTCTGAAGCGCCGGATGCCGCGCTGCCGGAGCTCGAGTTGGCGCCCGGCGATGCGCCGCCCGCACTTGATGCGCCGCCGGCACTCGAACCGGCGCTTGTGCCTGCGCCGGTCGGCCCTCCGGCCGCCGCCTGGTTCGATGAACTCGAGCTTGAGCGTGCAGGTTCCCGCACAATGGAGTTCAGATTGGCGACCAGCGATTGCCAGAAGCGGTTATTCGATGTGTTGATGACGCGCGTGGTCGAGTTATTGCTGGTTTGCGCACCGCCGCCCGAACCAGAACTGGCTCCACCGGTCGACGATATGTTGGTCGCGATGCTGGTATTGGCTTGCGACTCGCGCGTCATGTTGACGTAGTCGATGGTGTAATGCCTGATGAATGGCGTATCGGGCATGACCACCAGATTCGTGCCGTCGAGTTCGTAGCGCAACTCGATCTGTCGTGACAGACGAAGCAGAATTTGCGGCAACGTCTGCTCGATCGCGTTCAAGGTTACCTTGCCCTTGATCGACGGATGAACGTCGACGTTCAGTTTGGCGTCCCGTGCCATCGCAAACAACAACTCGGAGATCTCGACCTGGCTGACCACCACCGAGTATGTTTCGAGCTTCGGCGCGGACCGTGGGCGCGGCGGCAACATCGGCGTGTTGATGGTTGCCGGAATGTCAGAATGGGCAGCGCTGCTGTGGCTCGGTGACTTCGCGTCAGTCGGTCGCGCTGCCTGGGTCAGGTGGTGATCTCCCGGGCGCAGCGGCGAAGATTGGCAGGCGCTGAGTAGCACCGCAATGCCCGTCAATGCCGACGGCAGTCTGATGAATCCGCCTGTTTTTCTCACGATCAGTCCGTTTCCCCTGGTTCGCTGCAGTTGCGGCGACATCGCACATGACGAACTCCGGCTGGAGCGCCATACATCAGTCATTGTTCGACAGTTAGGGTTCGCAGCAAACATCGATAAAGAGCAGATATGCCGCGCTTTTCCTGCCACAGCCGCAGGGCCCAGGCATTAACCTGTTGATCAATCCCAGTGTGCCAACCAGCCCAACTTCCCGCCGATGAACCTGCAAGCCCCTGACCCAATTGCTGCTGACTCAATGACCGCTGTCCCAATGACCGCTGTCCCAACGGCCGCTGAATCCTGTGATCCGATGTCGATCCAGTTCCGGCACGTCAGTAAACGTTACCGCGACAACCAGGCGCTGAATGGCGTCAGCTTTGCAAGCGCTGGCACTGAATCGATCGCCATTGTCGGTGTCAATGGTGCCGGCAAAAGTACGTTGCTGCGTTGTCTGCTCGATTTCACGCGTCCCGATCAAGGCGAGATTTCGATTGCGGGTGTTTGTCATCGCGAGCCGCGAGCGCGGGCTGCCATTGCCTATCTGCCCGAGCGATTCGTGGCGCCAGCGCACTTCAGCGGCAATGAAAGTCTCAAGTACCTGGCCGATCTGCAAGGCCTGCGATTTGATGCCGCGCTCATGAGTCATACGCTGTCACGTTTTGATTTTCCGCTCGACGCGCTGCGCAAACCGGTCCGTGATTACTCTAAAGGCATGCTTCAAAAACTCGGGTTGGCATCGATTGTGCTGAGTCGCAAGCCCTGGCTGGTTCTCGATGAACCGATGAGCGGGCTGGACCCGCAGGGCCGCCGTCTGCTGTTCAAACTGATTACCGAAGCGCGTGTGGCCGGGCAGGGTCTGTTGTTCACCACTCATGGGCTGCCGGGTCTGGAGCAGTTGTGCGACCGCATGATCGTCATACACAAGGGCCGCCTGGTTTTTTTTGGTACACCCGCATCGCTGTTGGCGCGGCACTCGAGCGACGATCTCGAGCATGCGTTTCTGGCGGAAATTGAATCAAACGCTATGGGGTTCCTGCAATGAAACCGGTAACCAATCTGCTCATCAAACATTTCGGCTTCAGAGCCGCGCCGTTTCCCCTGACCCCGCAGGTCGGTGCATTTTTTGAAGGCGGCGAGCGGCGCGCTACGCTGGATGCCTTGTGCTACGCGATCATGAACGGCGAAGGCATCGTTACGGTCACCGGCGAAGTCGGCTGCGGCAAGACCATGCTCTCGCGCATGCTCATTGAACATGCGCATCCAGGACTCGAGATTATTTTCCTGGCTCATCCGCGCTTGCGCATTGACGAGTTACCGGGTGTGCTGGCCAGTGAGTTGGGACTCGACACGCGCTTCAAGCGGCGTAGTCAGGTGTTGACTGAACTATTCGCACGGTTAATGGAGTTGCACGCGCAGGGCAAGCGAGTCGCGTTGATCGTTGACGAAGCGCATGTCATGTCCACTGACGCGCTCGAAGAAATCAGGTTGATTACCAACCTCGACACCAGTCAGCACAAGTTACTGCAAGTGGTGCTGTTCGGGCAGCAGGAACTCGATGTCACGCTGTCGACCAATGCCATGCGGCCATTGCGTGAACGGATCACCGAGCGATTTGTGCTCGAGCCACTCAGCGCAGACGAAGTCAGGAGCTACATCGCGCATCGGCTGCGCAACGTTCACTGTCGACCCGACTTGATTGACGAGCGCGCGGCGCTTCACATTGCGCGGCGGTCTGCGGGTCTCATGCGGCGAGTCAACATTCTGTGCGAACGTTCGTTGATGGCCGCCTACGTCGGTGGCGCAACCCGTGTATCGATCGAACACGCGCGCATGGCCAGCCGCGATGTGCCGTTCCAGACATTATCGCCGTCACTGCTCGGCCGCTTGGGCGGCAAGTTGAGTCGATTCGGCCTGGAACGCTTCAGCCTGCATTGATGCAGTCGCTCGCTCAGACAGGATCCGGGGACGATCAGTTCACTTGAGACCCTGATCCCGATAGTGTCAAACAAGGTCTTAACCAGGTGGTATGCCTGGCGATTTCGCGAAAATAAGAATAAATTGACCGCGATAGTTCTTGTTGTAAGAAATATCGACTGAATTAGATCTTGATCGTTTGACCCGATCAAATCACTTGCGATAGACTTCTATGACTGTTTAGTCACATAACGACTTAGCAGGCATTATTCGATCAGCTTAGTTGCTTGCAGCCAAATCAGATGCGTTATCAGTCACCCGGATGCGCTCATTTACTGCGTTTATCAACCAAAACGTCCACGCGTTCGCTGTGGACAAGAGGAGTCAAGATGAAGTTATTCTCAGTTCGATCCGTGGGGCTAAAGAGTCTGGCCGGCCTTGGCTTAGCCCTGTTGCTCAGCGCCTGTGGCAGCGACTCAAGCGCCCCGGCCAGCGGCTCCAGTACCGCCATGGCAGTCTCCGACGCCAGCGCGGCGGCCAGCCAGCCCGCCAGCAACACATCCAAGTCGATTGTCAGCGTGGCCGCCTCTAACCCGGTCTTCTCAAGTCTGGTCGCGGCCGTGCAGTTTGCCAGCACCAATAACGATCTGGTCAATTTACTGGCCGGCGCCGGCAATTTCACCGTGTTCGCGCCGACCAACGCAGCCTTTGATGCGCTGGCCAAGGAATTGACGGGGGACCCTGCGGCGACTGCGGCGAACCTGTTGGTGCCGGCCAACAAGAGCCTGGTGCGCAGCGTACTTGAGTATCACGTGCTGGCCGGCCGAGTGGCTCGGGCTCAAATTCCGTTGGGACAAGCCATTGACCCTGTCCTGGCAGGCACCGATACCTTCAAGATCGAGACGCGCGGCGACCGCCTGCAAATTACCGATGGCCGTTTGCGCACCGCCAACATTACGCTGACCGATGTCGCGGCCGACAACGGTTTGATCCACGCCATTGATAAAGTGATATTGCCTGCCGAGGCAACGTCGACCCGCTCGATTGTTCAGATAGCGGCCGGCAATGCTGATTTCTCGAGTCTGGTCGCAGCGTTGCAGTTTGCCAGCGACGGCGGTGATCTGGTGAAGCTATTGTCAGGTGCCGGTGCCTTCACCGTCTTTGCTCCTAACAATGACGCCTTTGACGCTCTTGCTCGTGAACTCACGAGCAATAACAGCGCGACCGCAGCCGATTTACTGGTACCGGCGAACCGGGCATTGGTTCGCAGTGTATTGCAATATCACGTCTTGACCACGCGGGTACTGGCCGGCAACATTGTCACCGGCCGGGCGGTCTCGCCGGCGCTCGGCGGCGGCTCGTTCTTCAAGATTGAACTGGGCTCATCGAACGCCGTGATCGTTGACGGGCGTGCGCGCTCGAGCAACATCATCGCGACCGATATCCTGGCCAACAACGGCGTGATTCATGTACTCGGTCGCGTGTTATTGCCGGCCAATAAATCAATTGTTGATATCGCTGCCGGCGATGCAGGCTTCTCCAGTCTGGTTGCCGCCTTGCAGTTCGCCAGCGATAACGGCGATCTTGTCAAACTGTTGTCAGGTGCCGGAAACTTCACGGTGTTTGCGCCCACCAATGCGGCATTCGATGCGTTGGCGCGTGAGCTGCTGCACAGCCCGAATGCGACTGCTGCGCATTTGCTGGTGGCCGAGAATCGGGCGCTGATTCGCAGCGTATTGCAATATCACGTGCTCGCTGCGCGGCTGTTGCTGGCGGAAGTTCCGCTCGCAACGCCGATTGATCCGGTGCTCGACGGCAACGCAACGTTTACGATCACTGCAGCGGCCGGTAAAGCGACGATTACCGATGCACGTCACCGCAGCGCCACGATCGTAGCGACCGATGTGTTTGCCAGCAACGGCGTTGTCCATGTAATTGATCACGTGATTCTGCCGCCGGCGCACTAAGGGGTCTCTTCGCCCGGGCTCACCTGCCTGGGTTCACTCTCGCGGGTGGATTGGTACGGGTGGATCCGGGCGGAGCGCTCGCCCGGTTACTTAGCTTGCGGGCGAGGAATGCCCAGCGCTTCAAACGAGTCTGCGCCAGCGTCGTACCTGGCCTGGGCAGCAGCCATGATGCGGATTGAATCTTCGCGTCTGGCCACGCTTTGAAACAACTGGCTTTCATTTCGACGAGCGACCTCGAGCGCGACGTCGCGACCTTCAATCAGGCTGCGTTTGCAGGCGGCCAAAGACCAGGCGGGCCACTGCGCAATGTGGCATGCCCAGTCGATTGCCTCGGTGCGCAGCCGGTCGTCCGGCACGACCTTGTTGATGGCGCCCAGCGCAAGTGCTTCACGAGCGGAGATCGGGCGGGCATCAAGAATCATCTCCATGCATTTGGTCGCACCGATCAGCCGAGCCAGTCGCGTGGTACCGCCTGCGCCCGGAATAATCCCCAGTGCGACTTCCGGTTGACCGTAGCTCGCAGACTCGGCGGCAATGCGTAAATCGCAGCCCCAGGACAACTCGGCGCCGCCTCCCCAGGCCTGGCCGTTGTTGGCAGCGATAACGATCATTGGCGACGTCTCGATCAGATCGAAAACCGCGCGCTGCGGGACGCGGTAACTGGTTTTTGGCGGTCCGGCAGCTCGCTGGGTATCGATGATGTATTGCAGCGACCAATGAGCAATGAAATAACCGGGCCGATCCGATGCCAATATGACGACGCGGCAGCGGGCCTCGGCGGCTGCCTGCAGGCTTTCGATGATTTTCGTGGCCAACTCCAGCGTTCCGAAATTTCGAGGCGGGTTATCAATGACAATCAGGCCGACTCCTTCGGCCGGATGACTCAATAGCGCAGTGGCGGCCATATTCACTCCTTCAGTTCGTAATCGCTGGTGATCTCTCGACCGCAGTATGCCCGTTACGGCAAGTCGGGTAAATCGGCTGGATCGGGTAGATCCATTGAATCGGGTAAATCCGGTGGATCCGACGAATCCGGTAAGGCTGCGGCCTGCTGGTCGACCAAAAAGTCATTCAAACGTTAGTCGAACCACAGGCCGAAGCTCCTCGCCTGCAAGAATCAGTCACCTGGGTTAAAGTAATAGCCAGCATCAAGCCCTATCCGCAACATTCCTTATCCAACACCAACCGAGCCATGCACGAAATAATTTCGACTACTTCCCATTCCGTCAAGCGCCTCAGCAATCGACGCACGACTCTACTTTCGGTGGCGCTGTTCGCAGCCGCCGCCCTGTTGCCGGCCATTTTTGGCACCCGTGCGCAGGCACAAACGGTCTTCAAGGTCACGACCATACCCGAGGAGGCGGCGACCGAGCAGACGCGCAAGTTCGGTCCGATCGTGAAGTATCTGGAGACCGCCCTGGGCATGAAGGTCGAGTTCACGCCGGTATCCGACTACCCGGCCGCCGTTGAGGCGATGGTCAACAAAAATGTTGATATGGTCTGGTTCGGCGGTTTCACGTTCATCCAGGCGCAAAACCGTTCGGGTGGCAAGGTCGTACCGATTGCGCAGCGCGTCGAGGACACGAAGTTCCAATCGGTGTTTATCACCAAGGCAGACTCGGGCATCAAATCGCTGGCGGATCTCAAAGGCAAGCAGGTCAGTTTCGGTTCGCAATCGAGTACCTCCGGGCACTTGATGCCGCGCAGCTTTTTGCTGCAAGCGAATATCGATCCTGACAAGGATTTCAAGCGTGTCGCCTACTCGGGTGCGCATGATGCGACGATTGCTTCGGTGGTCAGTGGCAAGGTCGATGCGGCGGCGCTCGACATCACGGTCTGGAACAAGTTCGTGGCCGATGGCAAGGTCGATACCAAGGAGGTGATGGTGTTTTACACCACGCCGGGCTACTTCAACTACAACTGGGCGGTTCATGCGGACATGCCGGTAGCTTTGCGTGAAAAAATCACCAAGGCCTTGCTCGACATTGATCCAGCGACCGCCGTCGGCAAGGAAATCCTGACCTTGAATCGCGCGACCCGTTACATCGCAACCAATGTCGATAACTACAAGGGTATCGAAGTGGCTGCACGCAGTGCCGGCCTGCTCAAATAACGTGGCGCTGATTCAGTTGCAAATCGACGTCCGGGTGGTCGCCTGATGAGGCTCGAAATCGACAAGATCTCGGCGCGTCACCCGACGGCTGCGCCCGGCGCCGCGACTGCCATTCGCGGTCTTGGATTCTCGGTAGAAGCGGGCGAGCAGTTGGCCGTCATCGGGCCCTCCGGCGCCGGCAAAACGACGCTGCTGCAGGCATTGGCCTGTGCATTGAAACCGGTCTCGGGTCACTTGCGCCTCGATGCGGTAGATCCGTGGACATTGTCTCGTGGTGAATTACAGCGACTACGAGGACGACTGTTACTGGCGCCGCAGGTGCCGCCGTTGCCACCGCGTCAGCGCGTGGTCACGTCGGTGCTGGCCGGTCTGCTGCCGGACATGAGCTTGTGGCAGAGTTTACGCAGTCTGGTTTATCCCATGCAGATGGAAACGGCTGATGCCGCGCTCGCGCAGTTCGATCTGAGCGAAAAATTGTTTGAGCGTGTCGATCGCCTCTCGGGCGGCGAGCGCCAGCGCGTCGGTTTGGCGCGCGCGCTGGTGGCCAAGGCCGAACTGCTGCTGATCGATGAACCATTGTCGGCGCTTGATCCGACCCGGGCGACCCAGGCCATGGAAGCGCTGACGCAAGGAGCGCGCGCGTCCGGGGCCACCCTGATCTGCACCTTGCATCAGGTCGCCACGGCGCTCGAATATTTTCCGCGCATCATTGGTCTGCGCGATGGCGAACTGATCTTCGATTCCCCCAGTGCGCAAGTCACGCCCGAGCGTTTGAACGCGTTGTATGCCAATCGGCTTGATGAACTGACCGACTCGGCACCAGTCGAATTCTCGGCGATCACCTCGACACCGTCGGCAGCGATCATGCATTGTCGATGAGCGCTGCGGCGCCCGCGATGAAATCGGCCGTGCTGCAGCCAACGCTGATTCGCGACCCGGCCTGGATCCAGCGGCTGTTCTGGTTCGGCGCCGCGTTGGTCGTCATTTGGCCGATGATGATCGTGGCCGAATTCAAGCCCTGGATACTGGTCGAGAGTCGCAATCTGAAGCCGACGCTGAAGTTTCTTGCAGACTTCGTGCCGCCTAAACTCGATGGCGAGTTCCTATGGTTGGTGGCGGTTGAAACCTGGCGTACGGTGGCGATCGCAACTGCAGGCATCTCATTGGCTCTGGTATTGGCCATTCCGATGGCGATCGTGTCGGTGCGTGCCTTGTCGATCTCCGGCTTGACCGGCCGGATGGCGGCTATGCCGGCCGTCGTACGTCAAGCGGTCCGGGTGGTGATGATCTTGTTGCGCAGTGTTCCCGAGTTGATCTGGGCGCTGGTGTTTGTGCGCGTGGTCGGACTGGGACCCACCGCAGGTGTACTGGCGATTGCGCTGACTTATGGCGGCATGCTGGGCAAGGTGTATGGCGAAATACTCGAGAGTGGTGATGGCCAGGTCACCACCGCTTTATTGCGCAATGGCGCCGGTCGCGTGCAGGCACTGTTCTATGGCCTGTTGCCGCAAAACGCGCCCGAGCTCACCAGTTATACGGTCTACCGCTGGGAATGCGCGATTCGATCATCAGCCGTCTTGGGGTTTGTTGGTGCCGGAGGACTCGGCCAGCAAATGGACGCGTCCATGAAAATGTTCAATGGCTCCGAGGTCGCGACCATGTTGTTGGTGTTCATGGCACTGGTATGGCTAGCCGATTGGGCCAGCAGTTGGCTGCGAAAGACACTCGGATGACAGAGCATCGTGCGGTTGCCGCCAATCAGACCTATCGTCTGCCGCCGAAACTTTTTTCGGTTCGCTGCCAGGCCTGCTGGTTCGTGCTTGGATTGATGCTCCTGGCCGCCGCCAGTTTTCTGTCCCTCGATCTGCAATGGGGCAAGTTCTTGTCGATGCAGGCGTTCGCAAAGATGGCTAAATTCATAGCCGAGTTGCTGTCGCCGTCGTTTGAATGGAAGTTCCTTGCCAAGTTGCTGCCGGCGACGCTCGAAACCCTCGCGATGTCGGCACTGGGTACCTTGATGGCCGCAGCAGCGGGCCTCGCGCTGGCCTTGCCAGCCAGTCGCACGCATAGCGCCGATAGCGCCCGCTGGCGCGCTCTGACGCGCCTGGTACTCAATGCATTGCGCAGCATCCCGGAACTGGTTTGGGCGGCGTTACTGTTGATCAGCGCCGGGCTGGGCCCGTTCGCTGGGACCTTGGCGCTAGCCATGCACACGACCGGCGTGCTCGGGCGACTGTTTGCCGAGGCGCTCGAGAATGCGCCAGTTGAAGCGGGTCAGGCACTGCGCCTGCGCGGTATCAGCGAGTCACAAGTATTCTGGTACGCGCTGGTGCCGCAAGTGTTGCCGCAGTTGATGAGTTACACGCTGTACCGATGGGAGAACAACATCCGCGCCGCCGCTGTGCTCGGTGTGGTGGGCGCTGGCGGTCTCGGTCAAATGCTGGCGTTTCATATGGGTCTGTTCCAGATGTCCGAGACCAGCACGGTGTTGATTGCGATGCTGCTGCTGGTAGCGTTGGTCGACGGACTTAGCTACCTGAGCCGTCGCTTTCTGACGCAGTAGCACGCTCGGCGCCGGGTATTGGCCCAGGCTTTAACCCAAGCGTTAGCCTATGCATTAGCCGCAAGCATCAGCCCAGGCAGTACTGCGCAACGAACGTATACAACGGAATGCCGAACAGGATGTTGAGCGGAAACGTAACGCCCAATGACAGTCCGAAGTAGAGCGAGGGATTAGCCTCGGGAATCGCGTAGCGCAGCACCGCCGGAACAACGATATACGAAGCACTGGCCGACAGCACCATCAACAGGGCGGCGTCGGGCGCCGGCAGGCGCAACAGCATGGCCAGGGCCAAGGCTATCGAGGCATGCGCCAACGGGCCGATGCTGGCGTAGGCAATCAGGATCGGCGATCGATCCCGGACCGAGGTGAAGTTTCGGGCGACCATCAGTCCCATGTCGAGCAGAAAGAACGCCAGCATGCCCTTGAACAGATCGCTCGAGAACGGCGCCATCATGGCCTTGCCGGTATCGCCGCTCAAATAGCCGATCGCCATTGCACCCAGCAGTAACAGGTGCGCACCGTCGGTAAACGATTCGTGCAGAATTTTGCCTAGTTGCGTGCCAGTGCCAGTGCCGCCTAAGGTGGCGGTGGCGGCACCGCCCGATGACGAGACCGCGACCATGCTCACCGGCCTGCGGCGCAGCGAGTTCGCCAGCAATACCGCCATGATGATGGCCGGCGACTCCATGACCACCATCGCAACAGCCATGTGGCCACCAAAGGTCATCTGCTGGGCCTCCAGATACTGCATGGCGGTCACGAACGTCACCGCACTAACCGAGCCGTAAGAGGCCGCGATCGCGGCCGCATCGAAGTGTGACACGCGGCTCTTGAGCAGTTGATAGCCCAGCGCCGGCACGAGGAAGGCCATCAGCATGGCCGCTGCGAGGCTGAGCATGACCGAGGCATTCAATCCAGACTGGGCCAGTGCGAATCCGCCTTTCAGACCCAGCGCCATCAGCAGATAGAGCGACAGGAATTTGGAGATCGCCGGAGGGATTTCGAGATTGGACTTGAGTGCGCCGGCCAAAACGCCGAACACGAAAAACAGGATGGC
>JANLTP010000068.1:0-53088 GCA_031363055.1 Burkholderiales bacterium
CGACATAATCGGCACCGGCTTTGCTGATGCGTTCGGCGAAAACCTTGGTTTCGATCGGCGAAATCGAACTCATGTCGACCACCGTTTTGCCGGCACTCAATCCGCTGGAGACGCCGTCCTCACCGAATAGAACCTGAGCTACATCCGGCGTGTCTGGCAGCATCAAGAAGATCACGTCGGCAGCACGCGCGACCTCGGCGTTGGTCGCGCACACGGTGGCTGCTGCCAGCGCCGCTGGAACCCGGCTGCGGGTACGTACAAACATGGAGTGGCCAGCGGCCAGCAAGTGTGCGGCCATAGGCGTACCCATGATGCCGAGTCCGATAAATCCGATTTTCATAAATGCTCCCGGGAAACCCCGGCGTTCGAGCCGGGGAGGTAGAGGGCCGATTGCATAGCAATCGCGTGCTCTGCTCTAGTGTTTTGGTCGTCTCGGACCACGCGATTACGCAGCCGGGAAAGCGCGTAGTGAACAAAATTAAAGGCGGCGTATCTGTTGCCGGTACGTGCATAGGTTCGGTAGCGAAATCTGCGAGAACTTGTTGGGTAAGAAGGCATACAGTGCTTTCCGATGCGGTCGTGCATCGCAAAATCCAGGAACCTCCGTCCTTCCGGGCGGAGTAGACGTCAATTGTGGCACGCCGCAATCGGCCGCAGGCATGAACCTGCACGTCCTCACCACCGGGCGCGGCACACTCTATGGACTGGCCGAGGTGCCCGTCATCAAAGTGGCCACCCGAACCGATCTGGCGCCGCGTTGGCACGACCTGATGGACATCAACGCCGGCACGATCGCCGACCGCACCGCCACGATTGAAGAGGTCGGCTGGCAGATGTTTCATCTGATGCTCGAAGTGGCCAGCGGTCTGAGTTACGGCACCGGGTAAACTCTGCATGCAGCCGATTCAATTCGTCAAGCCGCGCAGATTAAACAGGCTCCGCAAATCACGATGATAAGCATTTCCGAACGCCGCCGCCGACTCAGAGCATTGCTGAGTTCCAACCTGTGCCTTACCCCGGCCAGCATCTTCGATCCAATCTCTGCACGCCTTGCTTCGCAAGCCGGGTACACGCTCGGCATGTTGGGCGGGTCGGTGGCATCGCAGGTCAGCCTGGCTGCACCGGACGTGAATATCCTGACCTTGACTGAGCTCGCCGAAATGGTCCGGCGAATGACTCGGGCAAGCGATATCAGCCTGTTCATCGATGCCGACCACGGCTTTGGGAATGCCCTGAGTGTCGCGCGAACCACCGAAGAACTTGAACACGCCGGCGCCTGCGGATTTTCAATCGAGGACACGGCGCTACCGACCCGATTTGGACAGCCCGAAGGCAGTGACGAGTTGATTTCGTTGGACGAAATGCTCGGCAAGTTGCAGGCGGCCGTCAGCGCAAGGCGTGATCCGGATCTAGTCATTGCCGGGCGTAGTTCGTCGCTTAAGGTAGAAGGGCTGCAGGACGCACTGCGCCGAACCACGGCGATGGCCAAGACCGGCGTCGACGCGATTTTCCTGATCGGCGTCAAAACCGTCGACGAGGTGCGCGCGATTCATGATGCGACTCATCTGCCGATCATTCTCGGCACTGCGCCCGCCAGCTTGACGTCCGCCGACCTGGCGACGGCGGGCGCTCGGATTCTTTTGCAAGGCCATCTGCCATTGGCGATTGCAGCCAAGGCGTTGTCTCTGGCGTATCAGCAGTTGTTTGCCGGTGCGAAGCCTGGCGACTTGAGCACACAGGCGCTGTCGGCCGCCGAAATGGATACGCTGACCGGTGCACCGGCGATACAACAAAATAGACGTGATTACCTGAAATAAGAAGGAGTACTTCATGAATGGCGCGGAAAGTCTGGTGCGTACCCTGGTAGCGGGTGGTGTGGATGTCTGCTTCACCAATCCGGGAACTTCCGAAATGCATTTTGTGGCCGCGCTCGATTCGATCGCCGGCATGCGCTGTGTGCTCGGCTTGTTCGAGGGCGTGGTAACCGGTGCGGCCGATGGTTACTACCGGATGACCGACAAACCAGCGGCGACCTTGCTGCACCTGGGACCAGGTCTCGGTAACGGTCTGGCGAACCTGCACAACGCCAAGAAGGCTCAATCGGGTATTGTCAACATCGTGGGTGAACATGCGCGCGAGCACGTCAAGTACAACGCTCCGCTGACCAGCGACATTGAAGGCATCGCGCGGCCGATGTCACATTGGGTTCGTACTGCCGTTTCGTCCGAGTCGGTCGCGGCCGATGGCGCTGCGGCGATTCATGCGGCTCGCCGATCACCGGGGCAGATTGCCACCTTGATCTTGCCGGCAGACACGGCCTGGAACACAGCGTCTTCTGTGGCCAGTGTCGCGCCCGATGAAGCGCTCGCGCAGCCAAATGCGGCTGCCGTTCAAGCGGCCGCACGGGCGCTGTCACAAGGCAGCAAGGCCATGCTGCTGTTGGGCGGACGGGCCTTGCGCGGCGGCGCACTCGAGTTGGCCGGACGGATTGCCGCGAAGACCGGTTGCACGCTATCGGCCGAAAATGGCAACGCTCGGCTGCAGCGTGGCGCAGGACGGGTCACCTTGTCGCGCGTGCCCTATGTAGTCGAAGCCGCCGTCAGTTACCTGAAGGAGGTTCAACAACTGGTGCTGGTCGGCTCGCGCGTACCGGTGTCGTTCTTCGCCTATCCGAACAAGCCCAGTGTGCAAATTGCGCCGGACTGCCAGGTCACCGAACTCGCCGCCGTCAATGCCGATCTGGAGGCGAGCTTGCAAGCACTCGCCGAAGAATTGGGCGCAACCAACATGGCACCGACCCTGCTTGCCAACGGCGCGCGTCCGCAACTGCCGTCAGGCGCCCTGACGCAGGAAGGGATTGCGGCGGTACTCGGCGCCTTGCTGCCCGAACAGGCGATTGTGGTTGATGAATCCGTATCGACCGGCCGCGGCTTTGCCAAGTTCACCGAAAACGCAGCGCCGCACGACTGGCTCAACGTCATGGGCGGCGCAATCGGGTTTGGTTTGCCGCAATCGGTGGGCGCGGCCATTGCAGCACCCGACCGAAAGGTCATTACGCTCGAAGGCGATGGCAGCGGTATGTACACCCTACAGGCGCTGTGGACCATGGCGCGCGAGTCGCTCGATGTCACCGTGCTGGTGTTTGCCAATCGCACCTACCAGATTCTGCGCGGCGAACTGGCCAACGTCGGTGCAGGCGAGCCCGGCAAACGCGCCAACGACATGTTGACGCTCGATCGGCCAACGCTTGACTGGGTCAGCCTCGCCAAGGGACACGGCGTTGAAGCCGCGCGGGTGACGGACCTCGAAGGCTTGGCGACGCAGATGAAACGTGCCATGGCCAGGCCAGGGCCCTACCTCATTGAAGTGGTGCTTTAGCGGCTCGCTTCGCAGGCTTTCGCACAGACTTTCGCACAGACGTTGCCTTTTTCTTTGGCTTGGGAACAGGTAGTTCGCGCGCGGTTGACTCGAAAAGTGCCGCCATCAATTCCGCATTTTCAAGTTGTTCGTCAATTAAAAAATAGTTCTTCGCGCTCTTGTAGGGTGGCGTTTCAGTGACGTTTTTGAGCAGAGCTCTGCCGCCAGCCGTGGGTTTGACGAACAACTGGTTATCGCAAATCAGCGCGACCATTTTCGAGTCGCAAAAAAGAGCGTATTCGCCGAACATTTTTTTGGCTTGTATGCCAGGCCCGGACCTGACCTGGTCGCAGACATAGTCAACAAACTTCTGATTGGATGCCATCGCTCACAAGCTCCGCGTCATGAACACGCTGTACGGGTCTTCGGCGTAATCGCCAAAGGGACCACAGTAGACGAAACCGAAGCTCTCGTACAGCTTCTGGGCTGGCTTGAACGCGTCCATTGAACCTGTTTCGAGACTTAGCCGCCGATAGGATCGTGCCTGGGCGACTACGACAATGTGAGCAAGGATCGCGCGTCCGGCGCCCTGGCGGCGATTCGCATTCGGCGTGCGCATCGACTTGACCTCGCCGTGTTCGCGATCCAGTTCTTTGAGTGCACCACAGCCGAGCAACACGGCGACGTCCCAAGCCGACCAGAACGTGATCTCGGGTTGCCGAAGCTTCTCAAGATCAAGCGCGTGAACGCTTTCGGGGGGTGATAATTCGTACATGCTTTGCAGATGTTCGTTGAGCAGCGCGTGTATTGCCGGGTGGGACAAGTCGTCGAGTTTGATATTCATGATCACAGATCCGGGTGCTGCATTCAAATTCGCTCCAACTATGAGCGCCGTCAGCAGGCGCTTCTAGGGGATGTGAGTTGCTGCGTCCAGTCGCTGCCATCGCGAACAAGCCTGATTGAGCACAGGCCCATCGGTGCCGGCTGGACGCCTCGATTCGCGTTGTAAAGTTCGACACTATCAGTCAGCAATTTGATGATGATCACGTTTGGGTCCTCAGGTCCGCCCGGATGAAACTTGTCGGAGTCTTCGCTCCAAACCGCACGCTTGATTGCGAGGTCATCGATGATCTGTGATCGACCTGCAAGCGTGACGTAGGCCAGTTCTGCATCGTACTGAAAGGCCATGGTAAATCGTCCTGCCGCCTCAATCTCCTGTGCCTTCCTGCAGGTCCTCTCGGTCATGAATCCGATTGACCAGTCGTCACGCAGCGGGCCTGGCTTCACAACCCTGGCATTGGGCGTACCGCTGGCCGATGAAGTAACGACGAAGCACCACGGCACCTTGGCGATGGTTTCTCGAGCGATGGCCAGCAAGTCAGTTGTGTTCATGGCGAGATATTTCACATTACTGCGACGATAACACTTTCGGTTCCTGGTCGAACACGGCCATCGATCGTTCATCTCGTTAATACGACGTCATTAACTCACGATACGCGTTGGCCAGACATACATCCATGTAGCCGCGCCAAAGCAGGCGCGTGATGCCGGCCAGTGGCAGTGCGGTCACGCGATTTTTTGCGGTGAATGTGTAGGTCCAGTCGACGCGGGTGCCGGCGGGATCGGCGCTGAAAGTCCACTCGCCGCGCGCACCGGTCGCCAGAGCGCGAACGATCGGGTTGCCGAATTCCCATACGCGGTACGCAAAATAGCGGCCGCGGTGGTAGTCGGTGACTTGTTCGCGTACCGTAGTGCCATCGGCGAGGTGCATCATGCGCGCCGAGCCCGGCTGTTCCCAGGGCCCGCTGTTCTGCGAGGTACTCTTGACTGCGGGCAAAGGTCCGTAGCCGGTGAATAGTTTGGGCAGCACATCTTCGGCGGCAATGAAATCAAACACCATCTCAGGCGCTCCCGCGATGACGGTTGAACGGGTAATGGCGACTTCGTGCGATGTCATGGTCATGCCTTCCTGATTGATTAAACTTGATTCATAATATGAGCTTTTCTTCATGTTGTGAATTCGCATTTCATGAACAGTAACCGCAAGAGCCTGAAGCCGCGTAAAACGCCAGTTCAAGCGCGTTCGACCGTCACTGTTGCAGCGATTTTCGAGGGGTGCATTCAGGTTTTACTCGATGGTGGTCTGGAACGACTGACTACCACCCGCGTGGCTTTGCGTGCCGGCGTTTCGGTCGGTACGCTGTACCAGTACTACCCTAACAAGGAGTCGCTGCTGTCCGCAGTTCTGGAAGCCCATCTGCTGACCGTGGTTGAGGCGGTCGAAGCCGCGTGTGTCGACGCCAAATGCGGCCCGGTTGCAGCGATGGCGCAGGCTGCCGTTAACGCCTTTGTTGACGCCAAACTGGCTCAGCCGGCAACGTCCCGAGCGCTTTATGCGGTTGCCGCTGATGTTGGAGGTTCAGTGGTGGTAGCACGCCTGACGCAACGCGCACAACTGACCTTATGCGATATGTTGGCAACCGCCAGCGACGCCCATTTTTCAGATCTTGGCCTCGCGAGTTACATGCTTGCCACCTCGATTGTGGGGCCAGTGCAGGGCATGCTGGCAAGCGATATCGGAGCGGTCATGGAAGCTGCGGTGCGCGAGCAACTGGTCGTCATGACTACCGCCTATCTGAAACAAGTGAGCCAGGCCCGGGTGACTGCAGCCGCCAGCGAAAGTGGCCGAGTTAAAGCGCCGACAGCCTTGAAGTCAACGCGTCGACAAGTCGCTATTGCGCCTGTTCGTAAAAACCATGCGCGCTGATTTCTTCAATCGGTCCAGCGGCACCCGCATCGAGAAAGTTTTTCGTTCGACTATCAGTCTGCGCGAGTGCCTTCGGTTGTTCGGAATAGGTCTTGGTCGATTTCTTGACGGCTGGTTTGCACAGATGTTGGTTTGCAGTCCCGCAATTCGCTAGTCCCAGTGCAGCGCTTGCGAATCGATCCTGTTCGGCAAATATTTTTGCCACGTAGCCACCATCGTCGGGCAAGAGGGCGGCGCCAACGTAGGCCTTCAAGCCTGCGGCAACACTGCCGTGGCGTGCGACGTGGTCGCGCAAAATCAGGCTGATGAACGACGGAATCTGAAGGGCTGAGGAATACAAGGTCGGCGGCTTTCTGAGGGCAGGCGATGTGTGCTGACAGTATCAGGCTCGAGCCTAGCGCTTAACCTATCGAGTTATTCACGGATGGCTTGAGTCAGCGCGCCAATAAGCCTTGCCAACGCCGATAACCCAACATACGTCACGCTTTTACGTGGACTTTGTCTCACTCCCTCGGTGCTGTGCCATTTCCGAACTTTGAGCTCGAACATTCAGATCAAGCCGTTGACCCTCAATGCGTCTGCTTGATCCGCACGAGAATTTCATTCCGGTGTTCGCGCAGCGGCGCGGAGCGCAAATACTCAATTGACGTCGCCGAGAACTTCATGAGTGACACAATCATCAGTGTGCTGCTGCAGTTTGTCAAAGATGAGTTCGATACCTTCCTTGAATGCGGCATCCTGGCCGATGGGTTTCTGCGCCTGTGCTGTGGCGAGTTCTGGTGCGACGTGGCGGCCGACGGATGGTTGCCCGAAAAGGTGAGGCGATCGATATCTGGCTAGACTCGAGGAATACGAATAACGGGCTTGAGTTTTCGCAATTCACATCATCCGTTTTTGTTCAAACTGGGATCTTGTGTCCATCACCCCGGCCGAAAGAGCAGCCATGAATCGATCCTTGCGGCGCGTCAAGAACGGGCCAGTGGAGCAAACGCAGAATGGCGAGACCAGCCCACCAAGGCGCTGGCTTTCGATAACAGCGCTGCTTTTCGCACTGCACTGCCTCCCCGCGCTGTCTCAGCCGGTCAAGGCGGACAAAATCGGTCAGTTGCTGTATGAATCCAATTGTTTGAGTTGCCACCTTGCAAAGGCGGGTTGGCGCGAGAAACGTTTGGTTAATGACTGGGCCTCGATGAAAGCAGAACTCACGCGCTGGCAGGTCAATCTCGGTTTACGCTGGAGTGACGAACAGGTTGAACAGGTCGCCTGGTATCTGAATCGTCGATACTACAAACTCGCCGCGCCATGATCTTCGCCTACTCCCTGAGCTTTCCTTGCCGCCTGAGCTTCGTTACCCGTGAGTTCCAACACCATAATCAACGCGATCACCGCGGAACTGCGAACGTACGTACCCTTTGGTGATCTCGGCGCCGCGCACCTTCAGGAATTCTCCGGTGCGCTGACGGTAGTCTATTTCGCCGCCGGCGAAACAGTCCCTGCCGCCAGTTCAATTTATCAGTCGACTGAACGATCAGTTGACGCAGCGACTGATTGCAATCGAGGCGCAGCAACATCAATTGAAAAATATCACCGGCTTGCGCTGGTGCTGGCTTGCCTTCGGCAGTGAGGGGCGCCACGAGCAGACCATCAGCACCGATCAGGACAACGGTATTATCTTTGCGGTTGCAGACGCTGACACTGATACTGACAGTAACCAGCAGTGCGAGGCTGCGAAGGCAAGGCTGCTGGGCTTCGCGAAGCGCGTCAATCACGCACTCGCGCAATGTGGTTTTCCGCTCTGCAAGGGCAATGTCATGGCGAGCAATCCGGAGTTGACCGCCACACAATCGCAATGGGTGCAGCGCTTCGAACATTGGATCGATGCGGGTGATCCGAAGAGCCTGCTGGACGCGAATATCTATTTTGACTTCAGGCCATTGGCAGGAGATTCGGGTTTGGCAGCAACACTATCCGAAGCCGTGTTTCCACGTGCCCGAATGAATCCGCGCTTTCGCAAACAAATGGCCGACAACGCTTTGTCCAACCGGCCGCCGTTGAACTGGCTCGGCCGAATCGCAACCCAGGCCGACGCAGACGAGGGTTCGCTCGATCTGAAGCGATACGGTGCAATGCCATTTACCGACGGCGCCCGTCTGCTGGCGCTGGCCAGTGGTGTGACCGTGGCCCGCAGCGCTGACCGTTTGCGAGCAGCCGGCGAAATTCTGAACATTCCTGCTAATGAGATAAATACCTGGATTGAATCGTTTGAATTCGTCCAGATGCTGCGCTTGCGTCACCAGCACGCTCGTGTGCTTGCGGCTGAGCGCTCGCTTGCAGTGGCGGAAAATCCGAACCTGCTTCGGCTCGATTCGCTGTCCGAACTGGATTTGAGGATCCTCAAGGAGGCTTTCAGGCAGGCGCGGAAACTGCAGCAGTGGATTGAACTTGACTATGCGGGGTAACTCCAACCCGAACTCGATCATCGGCAGAATTCAGCGTTGGCTTTCGCGACGACTCGCTGCCGACAAGATCACTTCGGAACGATGGGTTGTCGTGGATCTGGAAACCAGTGGCCTTGACAGCAAGGCTGACCGCTTGTTATCGATCGGCGCAGTTGCGATGTTTGGTCGAGCGATCATCATTGCAGACAGTTTTGAAGCAACGATCCGACAAGCGCAAGCCAGCAGCCACGAAAACATCGTGGTTCACGGCATCTCGGGCAGCCAGCAGCGTGGCGGGCAAGCGGAATCCGAAGTGCTGCGTGCCTTCGAAGTCTGGCGCAACGGTGCACCCCTCATTGGCTGGCATATTGGCTTTGACCTTGGCTTTCTTCGACCCGCTTATGCGCGAAACAAGATTGAAGGTCCGACCCGGAACAGCCTCGACCTCGCCCCTTTCGCCCAGGCGCTGCTCAAGGATCGTAGCAATAATCTTGACGACTACCTGAACAGACTTGGCATCCGGGTTCAATCCAGACATAGCGCTGCGGCCGACGCCTGGATGACCGCCTTGTTGGCCGCGCAGCTGACCGACATTGCGTTCAAGCAGGGAGTGCAGGACTTCAAATCGCTGCGTACACTGGCCAACAACGCGCGATGGATCAAAACCTGATCAAGTGCCACTTGTTTTGTGGCCCAACTCAGCCGAGAGATCACTGGCAGTCACTGAAATTACCAACCTCGTCCTGCAACTCAACTGCGAAAATAGTTTTAAATTTTCTATCCTCGGTGCTTGCGATTTAATTCCTCAATGTGAGGGCGAATCCCAGCAACGCGATTCGGTAAAAGTGGCCGTGCATACCGAAACTTTTGATATCGATGCAGGCAATACAATCCGTTCGCATGCGGCTGGTCTCGATTCGGATCTGATCGTCGCGGGCGCCTGCGGCCATTCTTACCTGCGCTTGGTTTGTTGACTTCGTCTGGGCTCAAGCCCCTGAGCATCAGCACTCTTTCATCGAGCGTGTGCAGGCGTTCCTGACAAGTGCGCCAGCCGCGAACTGCTGCCTCGCGTTCACTGGCGATCTGGGCAGGCAACTCGATACGACATTGTGTCCGGGCGCGACCCGCCTGTCTCATCGTCCGAACCCTACTCGTGCACGATCTCTATCGAGTTTTTCTAGCGTTGCCGCAAGTAAGGGGCGTTTTTGATCCAGAAGCCGGTGAATCAGAAACGCGACGAGAACCGCTGCGATTGCGAATCCAGCGCTGGCACATAATAGCGCCGCGATTCGGTGCTCTTCCCAAAACAATGCCACGACGGCAAATGCTCCGAACAACAAGGCAAAAGTAGCAAGCGCAGTCGCCGCAGCGCCAGCTAACAATATTCCTGTGGCCGATCGGAGCTCGTCCTCGACGTCCATTGAGGCAAGTTCAAGCCTCGTGCGCAGCACGCCGAGCGCTGAATCGGCCACGCGCGTCATTGAATCGGCCAAGGGCATTACCGGCTATTTTCGGCCAATCAGCAGACCCAACAACACGCCAACTCCGGCGCCGACGCCAATCGACTCCCAAGGGTGTTGATGGACATAGTGATCCGTCGCATGCGCTGCCTTCCTGGTACGTTCGAGCAAGGCGCGCTCGGCGCCCTCGAGCTCACGTGCTGCCCGGGTAACCGTTTTCTCCAGTTTAGTTCGGGCGATCTTGTAACCCTCACTGGCATCGTTCGCCTGGTGTTGCAGCATCTGTTCGGCGTCGCGGACGATGTTGCGCAATTCCTCGGCAAGACGGCGCTGGCCGTCCTTCAAGTCGTCAAGTTCAAGTGTCATGTTGTACTCCTCAGGAATGATTGCATGCCGAGTCTGCCTGCCGACGATGCCATCACTCTAGTCGCCTGCAGCAGCACTGAATTGACATGTGTCAAACAATTGCTGGAAGACATTTGCGCGATTGTTCAGCGTGCCGCGTATTGACCACACCTCGCTATGGTTGAGGTTGCCTCAGCGAGGCCGGTGTCGAGGTGAACAAATTTCTCGCGAGGGTAATAGCCAACCCCGCCCACACGCAGGGACAAGGCTGCGTCACACAGGTTATTCAAGGCCACGCCGGGCAAACGTCCATCAACGGCGCGGCCCTCCAGATGCAGGCTGTTCCTCGCAACACCGCCGCCTCGGGTGTCCCGCAGCCGCGCGTTGGTGTCTGCGCCGCGATACCCGGAGATGATCTCGAAGGCACCTGCGCCGCCCACCAGTTGCTGAATACGATACATGAGGTCGAATACTTGTGGGTCAATGGTGCCTACCGCGCTGGTGTAGTGGTCACGCAGGAAATGGTTCATCGCACGCAAGGCCTCGGGCACATACCGCCCGCCATCGGCGTATGCCAGATTGATGCGCTCGCCGGTATGAGTGTGCGAGAGGATCAAGGCGCGGGTTTCCTGCTGTGCGCCCCAGGCATGCAATATCGAAGCCGGCAGCATAGCTGCAACGCTGAACCGTCCTGCCTGGCGCAGAAAGTGTCGCCGTAATGAAGAAGTTCGATGATCTGATTTCATTTGGAGTCCTGTTTTAACTGAGCAACAGATGCCCGTATGCGTGAGCGCTGGCGCAGCGCTTCGTCGAGTTGGCGATCGTAGCCCTAGATATCGTCAAAGAAATAGACCTGGCCGTCTCGCACCAAGGCCGTCCCATAGGCAATCAGTACGCCTACGGTTTGATCGAGCCGCAGGGTGGCCGATTCACCCTTGCTCATGGCTGCCCGGATTCGTGCCTCGGTCCATAGACGCATGGGCTCGAGGACAAACTCTGCCAGGCTGACCGGATCTTCGATCCGGATACAGCCGTGGCTGAAATCGCGTCGGCTGCGATCAAAAAGCTGTTTTGCCGGATTATGGTGCAAGAAAATATGTTCATTGTTCGGCAAGATAAATTTGATATCACCAAGCGCGTTGTGCGGATCCGGACGCTGACGAATTCGCTGAGTTCCGCTCAGCACAGCGTCGAGCATACTGCTGGACACCTTGCGACTTGCCAACGATCACCTTCATTTCCTGTTTCAGCGTGATCTTGCCGTTTCCCTGTTCGTAGGCGCGCAGCACAAACTCGGGAACGTTGATGACGACCATACGCGGCTCCTGCAACAGCGGTGTCCTGCGCAACCGTTCGAGTGTCAGTTCAATCTGGCGAACCCGTGCCCGAGGTTTGACTTGCAACTGCGCCAGGGTTGCCTTGCCAAGTACACCCTGCTCGGGGAGTCCGTGCCTGCGCTGAAATGACTTTACGGCTTCGACCAATACACCTTCATATCGGGTCGAGATGGCTTGGTTCGACGAAAGATCGCCCAGCGCAGCCAGCCGTTCGGCCAACATGTTCAGGCCGGCGTAAGGCTGGCCTGCTTCAACGGACCCGGACGGCCGACCATTGATGGCTGGGATTGGCGGCAGGGGCTCGCGCCAGGCGGGATGATCAATCAGCCTGCGATAGGTTTGCAGCGCATTGCGCAACTGTGAATAAAGCGGAACACGAGGCTCGAGCTCGACGAGCGCCTCTGGCAAGCGTTTTTTGAAGACTGCTTCGCGCAGGTAGGACGTTGCATCAAACTCAACCCGGCGGGGCGGGGCGGGGTGAAATTGAAATGAAATTGTCGCGGGTCGATGTGACCACGATGCAGGTCATCAATATAACTTTGCATTGCAAGGGTCAATTTCTGTTCGAGCTGGGCGATGGCAAGCGGGTCCGGTTGTAGACCTTGTTGTGCCTGCGCAAAGACGTCCTTTATTTTACGGGCCTCGTAGTCGCCGGTCATCGCAACAATTTCGCCGTTTGCTTTCAGGCTTTGCACAATTCGCAGTTCTTGTGTCGGGCGAATGCGGGCGTAAATGACAGTTGTCTTCACCCGCTTGCCGAGTTCGTCATCCGACAAGCGCTCGAGTTCGTCACCAGTCAGTGCCCGCTCGGCGCGGTCGTCGGTGCTTTGGCCGGCGTTCAAGCCCGCCTGCCTGCCAATGGCGCAAGCCGTTACCGGATAGTCGCCAGTAATCATCACCACCTTGATACCGGCCGAATGGCATTCGGCTACTGCGGCGGGAACACTGGCGCGCAAGGGACCGGTGAAGCCCAGCAAGCCCGAAAACTCAAAGGGGAGGCTGGACAGGGATTCGAGACTGTCTGGAGGCGATTTCCGAGGATTACAACGGCCACTATCGCCTTGAGCGAGGGGTAGAATCAGGGGGGCATCTGCCCAGGGAGCCTAAGAGCCGACATGGACGTCATTGATCACGGTGCGAACTCCAGGCGCTGACCACACGGCACCCTGGACAGCATCGCGTTCCTGCCAGGAGTGAACATTGCCACTGAGTCTCACCGTCGAACCATCGACTGATATTGCAACCCGTTTGGCCTCCCGAATCGCCTGGCGCTTGAGCGCAGCTTCAATGCTTGCCGTCAGATCAGAGGGTATCGCCTTGGCTTTTAACGTGATTTCGTTATTGATTGTGACAATGCCTGACAGAGGCCGGATTGCCCTTTCGGCGTTGGCGCGCTGATACTGCCATTCGACCTCACCAGTCAGTTGAACATGACCGTGCTCGACCTTGATTCGAACCTTGTCGGCCAGTCCGATGCTCTGTAATTGCAGGGCCTGTTCGGCAGCAGCGGCGATTTCCGTGTCGTTGCGCTTATGCTGCGCGGCGATCTTGACGTCAAGTTCAATGGCCATCGCCTTGACGCCGGCGACTCGGCGAAGTGCGCGCTCGACGGCGTACTTCTCGGCATAAGTTCCCAAATGACCGCTGACGGTTACCACGCCGTTTTGGACTGCCACCCCGACCGCCTCGGACTTGACCGCAGGATCCCAAGCCAGTTCGGCAACTACGTCGCTCTTGAGTTCGATATCAGTTTTCATGATCGCCCCGATTTGTTCAATGTCCGAACAACAGTCTCTGCCGGTCGCTGGTGCTTGACATTGAGATGGATCAAGGAATGGCGTTTGTGTTCAATGCGCCGCGCATTCGGTTGGGCACAACGCGCAAGCGGAGTTGTTTGCGTTTGCTCAAGTCCTGGCTGCACTACTTTGCCTGCAGTGACACAAGCAGTAACGGTATTTACGGCGCCCGTGATCGTGTGCTGAAGCTCGATGAAATCGACAAGGTTGCCGCCAGCCATCAGGGTGATCCTTCAGCAGCGCTTTTGTAGGGTGCTGGATCCGAAGCAGAACAACAGTTTTCGCGACAACTACCTGGCATTGCCGTTCGACTTGAGCCGGGTGCTTTTTATTGCCACGGCAAATCAGCTCGACACCATTGCTGGGCCCTTGCGAGATCGGATGGAGATCATCGAGATCCCGGACCCAGCGCCGGAGTGGCGATGTTTGTAGCGTTGGCATCTTTGTTTACCGACCGCGCGGTAAAAGATCATCTTGCCATGACCGGCGAAATCAGCCTGCGGGGGCTGGTGCTCCCGGTCGGCGGGATGAAGGAGAAAGTACCCGCAGCAATCCGGTCCGGCATTCGAACGATTCTGTTACCGCAACGTAATGAGAAGGATCTTGATGAGGTTCCGGCTGCGGCGCGAGCAGGCATCAGTTCTGTACTGCTCGGCAATGTCGATCAGGCGATCGAAGCGGCTCTTGGGTTCAAACCGCCCGGCGCAGCGCCCTGACCTGAACGGCACGATTCTCAAGCGGGTGGCCCTCGGTGTCGTGCACAAACTCCACGGCGTGACCAATCTCGAGTTGCTCGAAATCCTGATCTTCGAGATCGTCTCGATGAAAGCCGATCTCGATACCTTCGTGAGATTCGATGAATCCCCGTCCGTCCTTGAGAAGATGAGTGATCTTGCCGGTAGTCATTGGTAGATCCCTTTCTCAGTGTTCGCCATGGCGCCGTTCGGGCGAGAGCTGTCTGTCGACTACTTCTTCGGCGCGCAGCCAGTCGTCAATATCGTAACCGTCCTGATAACCGCGCTCGGTGAACAGACCATAGGCTGCTTCGCTGATCATGCGTTCGCGAAGGTCAGGTTCATATTCATTGTGTGGGGTCTCGTCGAAGCTGGCATCGAATTCGCTGGCTTCCGGGTTGTCGTGATGCAGGATCGGCACCGAATGCGGATGCTCGACGGGTACTGGCCGCCTGGCGGGTTTTGATTTGGTCTGTCGGCGAGGGCCGGTTGTTGCTTGAATCATGTTTGGCCTCATTGATTCCGGAGTTGATGAAACTTGCTGCGCTGGCACCGTACTGGCGCTCCAGGAACACTACCGCTATTGCAGTCAAGAAATCCAGTCTAAAGTGCTGCTCAAACCGGCGCTTGCGAAAAATCAACTCAGGCTTGCGGATTCAGCGCTTCGCTGCCAGATATCCGACCATCGAATCCAGTGTTCAAAGTTTCGAGTAGTCGGCTTCTGGGCGATGCGCCCGAGACCGATTATCGCGACCTGCGGCGGATAGATCACTCCGAACACTGAATCGACGCCCGGTTCGCCCATATTGGTGACGCTGATCGTGCCGTCGGCGAGGTCAGAGCTGCGCATCTGCCCCGAGCTGATGAAGTGCCGGTACAAGTACGCCGCCGCCGCGCAACGAAGTCACGACACCGATATTGATCGAATCGGCTTGCCGGAAGTTGCCGTCGATCATTGAACCGTTAAGTTGCGGAACCTCCCGAAGTGCCAGTGCAATCGCCTTGAGTTGCAGTGCGATGAACAGGATTCGCTCGGTAACTGGCCGGGAGGCGTTAAAGACCTGCAGCCACGCGAGTGCCTGCCCAACACTGATCTCGGTGCCAACGTAATAGTGCGGAATTTCCCGCTTCGATCGGGTCATTGCGGCTGCGATGACCGAACGCATGCCGCTCAGCCGGTCGGTTTTGGGTGTTGGGGTTGCTGCCTTGGTCTGATCACCAGGCGATGCCGTGGCCACCTGATCACGTGCCGCCTGCGGCCCGGAAACCTTGGCTGCGGCTGAGGATGATGAGGCTGAAGCTGAAGCCTCATGCTTTGATGCTGAGCCGGCTGCCAGTGCTGCGGCGGCAGCCAATACTGATTGCCAGTCTTCGCCGGGAAGCGCGAACGCTGCAATGGTTTGCCCGACATTCACCTTCTGGCCGGTTTCACCGATCAGTCGGGCAACTGTGCCATCGACCCAGGTCTCGACGTCAATCGCGCCCTTTTCGCTCTCGATGAGACCAATCAGGTCGCCACGTTTGACCGATTGGCCGACCGCGACGTACCACTGGACCAGGGTCGCGTCGTCCATGAGACTCACGTCCGTTCCCGCGCGTCGCAGCATCGCATGATCAATGTCGACGCCGCCTTCGGTGTTGGTTAATGGTCCTTGCATCGCAAACAACATCGCATGTTCAAAGATCAGTACCGGGTCGGGGTCCTTCAGCGCAGTCAACAGCATTCCGCGGGCATCGTCGACGCTTGCCGGTGTCAGTATTCGAAGGCCGGGTATGTGGGTGTACCGTCCTGCGCGAATGCTGGGCTGCGAGCTGCCTGCCGGCGCCGGTTGTCATTCGGATCACGACCGGGACACTGATCTGTCCGCCGGACATATGTCGCAGGGTTGCGGCGTTATTGATGATCTGATCGAGCGCCAGCAAACTGACGTTGACGGTCATGATTTCGACGATCGGTCGCATGCCATTCATGGCCGCGCCAATGCCAGCGCCCACGAAGGCCGACTCCGAAAGGGGCGTGTCCCGAATCCGTTCTTCGCCGAATTCCTCCAGCAAGCCCTTGCTGACCGCATAAGTTCCGCCGTAGCGGCCAACGTCCTCTCCCAGCAGGAAAACGCGGGGGTCGCTGAGCGACCTCGGCCTTGCTGCGGTACAGCTCCGGATCGAACATCGAATGGGCGCGAAACCGATAGGTCTGTAGTTCCAGGAACATTGGCCCTTCGCCACCGCGCACCCGCTGTACGGCGCCACGGGCGGCATCACGCACTGCCAGGATGTCCATCGCGTCAACAGATTCAGCCGGCATCCGGTAGCTTCGAGCCGTTTCGCACAAGTCAGTGTCGGCCTCCGATCGATCGAGTGCGGTGCCCATGGCATAGCGATTGTTTTCGCACAGGAACAGTACCGGAAGTTTCCAGAGCGAAGCGAGATTGGCCGACTCGTGAAACTCGCCTTCGGCCATTGCACCTTCGCTGACAAACCGCGTGCCAGTGCATGTCCATGTTCACGGTAGGTCGCCAGCACGTTGTCGTCGGCGCGAAGCTGCGGCAGATGGCGCTGGCGATCGCCTCTTCGCCGATGTACAGATGCAAAAATCCGCGTATCTTGCCAGCCCCATAAAGTTCGGCGCACTTTTCCTCAAAGCGCCGGATACGCATCATCTGCTGCAACAAGGCGCATCCTTCATCACGATCCAGCTTATCCATGATTGTTTGTACTCATGTAGCGCTCTCCGGAGTTGAGGTGTCGCCTTCGGGCAGACCAAGCTCGCGGGCCTTGAGCAATCGGCGCATGATCTTGCCGCTGCGGGGTTTGGGCAAAGACGCCGAGAAATCGATTTCCTTCGGCGCCACGGCGGCGCCGAGGCGTTTTCGGGCGAAACCCAGGAGTTCGCGCTGCAATTCAGGCGACGCTGCGAATCCGGGTTTGAGTGCGACGAAGGCCTTGACCACTTCGCCGACAATCGGATCGGGTTTGCCGATCACCCCCGCTTCCGCAACGGCCAGCCAATCCGAAGGGCCAACTCGCCCTCGATTCCGGGCTCGACAATGAGCGTGACACTGCCGTCATCGTTGCGTTTGACGACAGCGGCCTCGATGCCAGGCAGCGGTTTGCCCATCGATCCGGGTCGGATATCAAGCGCTGGAGAGTTGGCGATCATGATGCCGCCGGTTTCGGTCTACCACCCGTTATCGTGTATCGGCAAGCCGAAGGCCTAAATTCCCCAATGGACCGCCTGCGGATTGAGCGGCTCGCCGACGCTGGCAATAAAGCACAGCTTCGGAAACGCGTAACGACGCGCGGCGAGAGCGCCGCCCTTCAACATCATTCGAACCGCCGTGGGTGCCGTGTACCAGACCGTCACATCTTCGTTGGCCAGCACGCCGTACCAGCGCTCGGCGTCAAAATCGCCCTCGTCAACGACCATCGTGATGCCATGCGCCAACGGGGCAAGAATGCCGTAGGACATGCCGGTGGTGCCGCTGGTGAAGTGCAACAGCGCCGGATCGCCCGGATTGGTCGGCGTGATTATGTATTGGTCTGACGCCTTCGCCAGGAGCGTGTCGAGCGCAAGAGTGCCGTCAACCGGTTCGGGACCGAACGCCGAGAACAGCGGGCACACCACACAGCCGTGCTTCAGGGCACCCAGGACCGCGAAGTACAGCCCCGGCACCCAGCCATCGAATGGCGGTGTGATTACTGTGTTCACCCCTGCAGCGCCGATCCACCGCCTCATGGGCTGCGTTCAGTCCGCGCTGATCCGGCAAACCGTCAAGTTGCTGGCGCGCCTTCGCCCAACTGAACCGTCGGGACTCATCGGCAAAGTCGAGCAAGTTGGGCCTCATCGTACCGGCATTGCTTTTTTTGATGATGTCCATGATCGTCCTCTGCCAACGACCCATCTCCCGGGAACAATCGTATGGGTTCACACATCCGAGATTAGGCTTGCGGTTCGCAGCGGATATTGAGTTTGATCAAGGAAAACATGCGCAAGCGACGGTGATGCGCCCCGTTTGATGTGCATCAATACAGAGGCGGTTTGTCCGCACTAGACTTTAGTTATCTGAACTAGGAGATTCGAGGGTAGGAATATGACTTGGGAATTGGTCTCCAGCACGCCGCCGAACGGCGCTGGCTACAGCTTCTCGACACGCTTGCGGCAGGTGGAATTCGCCGAAGCTGTCGTTCGAACCATCGAAGCACTGAAGACCGAAGGTTTCGGCGTGCTGACCGATATTGATGTTCAGGCAACGATGAAATCGAAGCTGGGCGTTGATGTTCGCCCGTACCGGATTCTCGGCGCCTGTAACCCGCCATTGGCCCTGCGTGCGATCAATGCAGAGCCTGATATCGGATTGTTGTTGCCTTGTAACGTGTTGGTGCGCAAGGACCTCGACGATGCCATTACGGTTGCCTTCATGGACCCGGTAGCGGTGATGCAGCTGACCCAGCAGCCGGAAGTTGCTGCTGTGGCAAAAGAAGTACGTGAACGGCTGCAGCGCGTTTGCCAGCGGCTTGCATCCCCGGCAACTGAAAAAGCCGCGGCCTAGCGGTCATGACGCGATAGGTTCTGGTGTCACAGAGGGAGTTCAAGTAGACACGCCAGCTTTGAATCAGGAGCCCTGAATGAATATTGTCTGTCCCAGTTGCAGTACTACCAACCGTGTACCGCCAGACCGGGTCGGTGATGACCCGGTTTGTGGCCGCTGCGGGGCGCGTATTCTGGCGGCCGAACCGTTCAATCTGGACGATGCCTCGTTGTCGAAATTTATCCTTGGTACCGATCCTCCGGTGCTCGTTGATTTTTGGGCGCAATGGTGTGGGCCCTGCAAAATGATGGCTCCGCATTTCGCCGCCGCCGCCGCGCAGATTCCGTCGGTCAGATTTGCCAAGCTTGACAGCGATGCATCGCCACAGGCGAGTGCGCGCTACCGGATTCGCAGTATTCCCACGCTGATCCTGTTCAAGAAAGGGCAAGAGGTGGCCCGCCAATCGGGAGCCATGTCTGCCGCCGAGCTGCAGAGGTGGGTCAAGGATCAAACTGCGCTTCATGGGAATCCGGGTCACTGATCCAGACCGGTGATTGAGGTCGGTGATCCAAGCCTGGACTCGGCCCGAATCTCCGACCCCGATGAAAGCCTCAAGCTTAATGGCGATGCCCCGAGCCTTGCCGACCCACGCCCGCAAGCGTTTGTCCGCGGCCCAGGTAGCGATCAGCGTCTTTGCGCTGCTCCGCCGTCAGGACATCATAAAGCGCTTGACGGGCTGCCGAGCGCTGGGCTGAGTTTGATATCGCGTGCATGAGGCTGTGGTTCAAGTGTTTGAAACGTATTTGAAGTCGGATCTTTGTATCCATATGTTTCGTTGAGTCAGTTGCGCAGACCTTGATCCACATCAAGGGAGACGTGTTCGCGAAGCGGCAGACTGCGAGTCATTTAGTGCTTCCCCGGTCAAGCCCGTTTCCCCAAGGTGATTGATGAAGGTCGGAGTCCCAAAAGAAATCAAGACTCACGAATACCGTGTTGGACTGACGCCGGCTGCGGTGCGCGAGTTCACCATTCGCGGCCATCAGGTGTTGGTGCAAACAATGGCTGGCGACGGTATGGGTTCAGATGACGACAGCTACCGTCGCGCTGGTGCCGTCATCGTTCTGGATGTTGAATCACTTTTTGAAGAAGCCGATCTGATCATCAAGGTCAAGGAGCCTCAGCCATCGGAGTTGGCATTGCTGCGTGCCCACCATATCCTCTTCACCTTTCCGCATCTGGCGCCAGACCCGGCGCAGGCCTTTGGGCTGTGCGGCTCCGGGTGTACTGCAATTGCCTATGAACCCGTCCGGGAAAATAATGGATCGCTACCGCTTCTGGCGCCGATGAGCGAAGTGGCCGGCCGTCTTTCGATGACGGTCGCCGGAAACGCGTTGATGCGCAGCTCGCGCGGCTGCGGGCTTCTACTGGGCGGCGTACCGGGTGTCGCGCCGGCCAGGGTGCTGGTGCTCGGCGCCGGGGTGGCCGGCACTCATGCGATCCAAACGGCACTCGGGGCCGGTGCCGACCCGACCTATGAAGTCGACGGGATCATCCATTATTGTGTCGCCAATATGCCGGGGGCGGTTCCACTGACCTCGAGCCATGCCTTGAATCACGCGACACTGCCCTTCGGACTGGCGCTTGCCGAACGAGGGCTGGCGGCTGCTCAGGATGATCCGCGTTTACAAGCCGGACTGAACGTGTTCGGCGGTCATCTCACGCACGCGCAGGTCGCGAACAGCCTCGGAATGCCGTATGTAGCGCCCTTGCAAACCTTGGGTCGGAGGGTCAGCACATCATGACCCCGAACCCTGCGGGACTTGCGATCAACGAACTGCGCAAGCTGCTTGCTGGACGGCGTCCAGTCCTGATTGTCCCGGTTGCACCCGGTCAGAACTGAACTCATCATGTATGAAACCGCCATTGCCTACTTTTCTCGAACCGGTCATACCAAACGAGTTGCGGAATTGCTCGCCAAACGGCTCGATGCCAGGATAATCGCCGTCGTGGAGACCGTTAATCGGCGCGGCATATTCGGGTATCTGCGCAGCGCGATCGAAGCATTGCGGCACTCCAAGCCTGAGGTCATCCACGAGAACTTTCAGCCGGAACGGCATCGGCTGGTTCTGATTGGCACGCCGGTTTGGGCCGGCCGGACCTCCTCGCCGATCCGCGCGTTCGTTCACAGTCAGGATTGGTCACGCTGCGAGCTTGCGTTTTACTGCACTATGGGCGGCTCCGGCGGCGATCGAGTTTTCGAGGAACTTCAGCAGATGACAGGGCGCAAGCCGATTGCCACTTTGGCGTTGACCGATGCCGATGTTGATGCCGGTCAAATCGACCAGCAGCTTGACGGGTTTTGTACCGCAATCAAGGCCTGGGTTCCAAAGTTCGAATTCAGCGTAGCGCTCAATGATTGAGCCGCGTCAACAACACGACTCTTGAACAATGCAATATCAATTGCATATACAAAGTCAAGAGCGCAAGATGCCGGTTTTGCCGCTCCCTTACCGGGTTTGTCCGTAATGCTCCACGGAGGTATTGGATGAGTGACTCGCCGCAATCGTATTGTCTGGACTACCGCGCCCGTTCAGAGTTCCGGCGTCCTACATCGAACGATCGATTTACCCGCAATACCTTTGCGTTCATATTGGCGGGCGGCCGGGGTGAACGATTAAAGCACTTGACGGCCCGGCGCGCCAAACCAGCGGTCCCGTTCGCCGGTAATCTGAAAATCATTGATTTTCCGCTGAGCAACTGTGTGAACTCGGGCGTTCGGCGCATCGCGGTGCTGACGCAATACAAGTCGCAGAGCCTGATTCGCCATATCGATCGGGGCTGGAAGTTTCTGGCGGCCAATCTGGGCGAATATGTTGACGTGGTGCCCGCTCAGCAGCGAATCGGCTCGAACTGGTACAGCGGCACGGCCGACGCGGTCTTCCAGAACCTGGACATCCTGCATGAAGCCAGCTTCGAGCATGTGCTGATTTTGGCCGCCGATCATGTCTACAAGATGGACTATGCGGTGATGCTCGCCGATCACGTGACCAATAATGCCGATGTCACCGTCGCCTGCCTGGAAGTGCCGATCAGTGACGCCCGAAATTTTGGAGTGCTCGCGGTTGATGACCAGGCGCGTGTCGTTGAATTTCAGGAAAAGCCGAGTGCTCCGAACCCTTTGCCAGGCGCGCCTAATTTGGCTCTGGCGAGCATGGGAATTTACGTGTTCAAAGCAGCGTTTCTGTGTGAACAACTGGAACGTGATGCGGCCGATCCTGAATCGTCGCATGACTTTGGCAGGGACATCATTCCGAAGCTGCTTCGCTCGCACCGGGTTTTTGCCCACAGTTTCACCGATAGTTGCGTCAATATGGTGGGTCAACGGCCGTATTGGCGGGATGTCGGAACGATTGATGCCTACTGGGACGCCAATATCGAACTTACGAAGGTTGTGCCCGATCTGAATCTCTACGATGACCAGTGGCCATTGTTGAGTCAGCAACCGCAATTGCCGCCGGCGAAGTTTGTTTTTGATGATGAAACCCGTCGAGGCATGGCGGTCGACTCGCTGGTGTCGAGCGGCTGTATTGTCAGTGGTGCCACCGTTCGGCGCTCGATCCTGTTCGCCAAGGTGCGGGTGGGTGATTACAGTCTCATCGAAGATTCGGTGATCCTGCCCAATGTGCTTATTGGCCGCAGCGTGACCCTGCGGCGAGTGGTGATCGACAAACACTGTGTGTTGCCGGATGGCTTCAGGGCGGGCGTCTGCCCGGATGAAGACAGGACGCGATTCCATGTGACGGAACGAGGCATTACCCTGATTACCACCGAAATGCTGGGCGATCTCGGCGTCGTTCCCTCTGCGTCGATTGCAAGCCTGCCGGCCTGATGGCAACCGTTCCGGTTACCGCTTGGAGTAGATGCTTGCCGGTTTTTTAGAGACAAGGGAGAAGCGAAGTGCAGCAGCATATCGAGCCAATCATTGAAACACCGTCGCCGCAACGGCAGGTCGGTCTCGACCACCTGACCCGACGTATCGCGCAGGCGCTTTTCGAAGCCCGCGGTCGCGTCGAAGGCCATGCGTTGGATGACTGGTTGAAGGCGCAATCCCTGGTCGAAATGACGCTGTCCGATCTGGAGCCATCCAGCCGGTCATGTCTGTCGTTGAGCCTCGCCGATCTTGATCAGCGCAAGGCCTTGCTGCGGCGGCCAACAGTGGATCTGGCCATGCAACCGTGGTTGGCTTAGGATCGGTTAACACTACCTCGCCGGTTTCCTGCCAGGAATCAGATGCTCAAGAGCTGCAGGCCTTTTGGAATCACCGCTTGCTTCGTGGCCTGGCCCGCGCAGGCCGCCGCCTTGCATAAAAGCGATGCTTTACCCACTCGGTAGCGATCAGATAAGTGATAACAATCAACAGTACACCGCAAGGTCGGGCTTGAGCAGGACGACATCGGCGCTCTCACGTGCGACATCAACGGCCTGGTCGACCGAAATTGCAACGTCAGCCGCGTGCATGGCGGGCGCGTCGTTGATGCCGTCTCCGAGATAGCCTACCGAATAGCCGGCGCGCTTCAGCGCAAGGACAATCCGCTCCCTTTGTTGTGGATCGACTTCGACGAACAGCCGGGCCTTGTGAACGTGATGAATCAGCGCGTCATCCTTGATTGCACTGATCTGCTCGCCGGTCAGCATGTATTGGGTGTCAAGGCCTACACTTTCGGCAACGTGGGCCGATACATAACGATTATCGCCAGTGATTACCTTGATCTGGATGCCTCGTTCCGCAAGCGTTTTGAGGGTTGCCCTGACTTCAGGTTTTGGCGGATCGAGAAATCGCAGGAAGCCGACCAAACACATGCCTTGCTCGTCTGCATGGGCAAAACTTTCGCGCGCCTCGACGGCTCGGGTCGCTAATCCGAGCAGGCGAAAGCCGCTTGCGCTCTGTTCCTGAAATGCGGCTTCGAGCGCGCTTCGGCCGTTCTCGTCAAACGGAATCGGGCCATCGGTGGATGCCGCATGAATGCAGATCGACACCAGGTTGGCGGAGGCGCCCTTGGTGATCATCAGGTATTGATGACCGGCGTCCGGTGCAATGACAATGGTCAGGCGCTTGCGGATGAAATCGTAGGGAATTTCGTCGATTTTGCGCTGCCTGCCGAGAGCCTCACGATATCGCCAGGCACCAGAAGAGCGGCCTCGATATTCGAGCTCACGCCGTCGCGGATGACCTTGACCATCAGTGCCAATCGCTGCCGGAGTTTGGTAATGGCTGGTGTGGCCCGATACTCCTGAAAGAACCCCAGCGAGGCGCTGCCGAGCACCACTGCAAGAAAAATTCCCGCTTCAGTCCATTCCTTGAGCAGGGCGGTCACCGCACCGCCAAAAATCAGAATCAACACCAGGGGGCTTTCAAACTGTCGAAGTGCAAGCCGCGCCAGATTCGTCGCTGGCGCCTCATCAATCGTGTTCGATCCCAGCCGCTTGAAGCGGCCGCTCGCCTCGATGGCCGACAACCCTTGTGCCGGGGAGTTTCCCAATTCGTCCAGTAAAGACCGGGAATCCCCACTTCAGAAGGAATTATGGTTGTCGGGGCCGGTAGCATCCTTGGCCGGGGCAGAGTTCATTGACGGCTGACTACCTGCCGGCGCGAGTAACTCGCTCGTGAGATTTCTCTGCGCGCACCAGCATAAGCTTGAGTGTGCCAAAAGGAATCCGCAGCGGACAACAAATCAGGCTCAGTGGTCAGGGATCGCCTGGCTTGGGCCGTGGTGGAGCAGGCGACTTGTACCTGGAAATAGAGTTTGCTCCCCATCGGCTTTGTCGTCCGGACGGTCGTGATTTGTATCTGACCCTGCCGGTTGCCCCTTGGGAAGCAGCGCTTGGGGCGGCGGTCCCGGTTCCGACTCCTGACGGTACTGTAGAAATGAAGATACCCGCAGGTTCACAACCCGGGCGCAAGTTACGTCTTCGTGGTCGCGGAATTCCGGGTATGCAGGAAAATTCGCCAGGCGACTTCTACGTGGTGCTGGAGGGGGCTGCAGCGCGACTTTGAAGCCAATCTTGAAACCGTTGCCGTCATGATTGATCTGATGGATGAAATCGAGCGCTTGCACACGCATATCCGACGCGCCGGGATCGGCGTGCCATGACCGCGCGCTTTCATAAACCGAGTACCTGGCGGCGCGGGTATTGGGCCATTGCGATCGGGTTCCTGTTGTTGCTGTTGATCCCGACGCAAAGCAGTTGGTAGTCAGGTAATGATCGGTCGGCTGATGCGGGCCTGCGGCTATCCCAGTCCGAGAATACGCCCGAGTTCAGACAGATACCGGCCGATTCGCCAGGGGATTTGCGCAGATCACGTGCCAGTGCATCGAGCAGGCGTTTTGCTTCGTCGACGTTGATCTGTGCGCGTTGTGGTGGGTTGGTCATTGTCTCAAAGCCTTCGCAAGCAGCGGCACGACGCTGATGACATTACTTTCGTGAGGAACACAATCAGTACTCCAGATATGGCCGATTCCGACGCTTTTCAATTGCGCTTGAGCGTCACCTACAAATAACGCGTGCGTGACGGCGACATCAACCGACAGTGCGCCGGCAGCCAGCGCGAGTCTGGCGGCGGCCGCAATTGTTCGGCCGGTGCTCACCAGATCATCGATCAACACGACATGTCGTCCCTGCAGCTTCAGTGCTGGTGGCAAAGTCACCGTGACGTCATGATCACCGTGGCGTTGTTTCAGGCACCAACCGTAGTCAACCATCGGGTCGCAGGCGCGGGCAGCTTCTCGCACCCATTGCGCAGACTCTTCGTCAGGACCCAGTAGCAGCGCGCGGTCGAGTTGCTGCGAAACCCAGATGCCGATCGACGCGGCGGCCGACAAGGAGATTGCGCGGCAGCCCGGCATGACCGATTGCAGCGAAGAAATCCGATGCAGATGCGGATCGATTGTAATGATCTGATCGAATCGGCTCGCCAGCAAACCGGCGATGTGGCGTTGGCTGACCGCTTCGCCCGGTGCAAATTCGATATCCTGTCTCATGTATGCCAGGTAGGGGCACACCAACACCAGTTGATGTGCACCGAGTTCGCGCGCCGTCGGCGCTGCGATCAAAAGTTCAACCAGTTTTTCATTCGGTTGCGGCAGGCTTCGTAACATGAAGACGCGCTCTGGCAGCGTTGGCGGCAGACGCAGCTTCAGTTCACCATCGGGAAAGCGGTGACGTTCGACGAACTCGATCGATATGTTCAAGCTTCGCGCCAGTTCGCAAGCGAATTCGCGTTCGTCGTCAAAGGCGAGAACACAAGCGCTGGTCGAAAACTGATTCATGGTGTGGCTCCGTTCACGGGCGTAATCTGATAGCCGTTGTCGCGTTCAGACAAATCGCGTGCAAAGCTCAGGTCGGCCGGGAATTGAGCGTGAATCCGGTACAGGGGCGTTCCACGTTCGACATGTGCGCCGACCTTGTGCAGAAGATCCACCCCGGCGCCGCTGACTTGCGGCGCGCCAGCCAGACGAGCGATTCGTGCCAGACGTAAATTGTCAATGCTGGCAACCGACCCGTCTGTTGAGGCAGTTACCTCATGGGTCAGTTTTCCCAGTGCCGGCATATTGCTGCGGCGGCCCTGGGCGTCGATGATGGCCTCCATTTGTGCCAACGCGCGGCCGGACTCGAGAATATCGCGGGCAATGCGCCAGCCGTCGCCACCACGAACATCGGGATCGAACTCGATCAGTCGGCCCGCCAAGCGCAGCGACTTCTCGCGCAGGTCTGCAGGCGCTGCCGGTTCGTTGCGAAGTACACGCATCACATCTCGAGCTTCCAGCACCGGGCCTATCCCATTGCCGATCGGTTGGCTGCCATCGGTAATCATCACTTCCAAATGCAGGTTCAACAGCGAAGCGACATACTCGAACAGTTTCCGAAGTCTCTGAGCGGCGGCCATCGATCGCACCTTGGCGGTGGGCCCGACTGGAATGTCGAGAACGAGATGGGTGGAACCCGCCGCGATCTTTTTTGACAGGATTGATGCGACCATTTGGCCGGGCGAGTCAACGCCCAGCGGCCTCTCAACTGAGATCAAAATGTCATCTGCGGGTGACAAACCGGCGGTTCCGCCCCAAGCCAGACAGCCGTTCGTGTCGCGCACGATTTGCTTGAGGCGATCAATCGGCAGTTCAACATCGGCCAGCATTTCCATCGTGTCGGCGGTGCCGGCTGGAGACGTGATCGCGCGGGACGACGTTTTCGGGCATAACATGCCGTGGGCAGTCACGATCGGAACCAGCAGCATCGAGGTGCGGTTGCCAGGAATACCACCAATGCAGTGCTTGTCCACGACCGGTCCGCCACGCACTGCCTGGTGCCAGTCAATGCGGTTGCCCGTGTCGATCATCGCTTCGGTCAGATACAGTACTTCGTCTCGGTCGAGGTCATAGCCATTGGTGGCCACCACGAATGCCGCCAGTTCGATCTTCGAATACCGGGCTTCGGCTACATCGTGGATGAATCCGTGCAGGTCGGCGCGCGAGAGCCGTTCACCGGCAATCTTGCGATGCAGTGCCGGCAGTGACGCTGGCGGTTCCGCGGGCAGCACCTGTGCTTCGAGACCGGCGGCAACGTTCAGTCGGGCAAATGCATCTTCGGACAGGCCCAGTTCGCCGGGCTGCACGATCGTGGCATCATCAACGACATTGAGCACCGCGTTGATCGACATCCCGTTGGCGCGAACCATGACCTTCGACAGGGCCTGAAACCCGGCCGCACGCACCACTGCACAGTCGCGATGCAAGTAGACGACACTCTCGCGCCAGGTATCGATTGCCACCCGCCTTATTCTTAGCTGCTGCGCCTCCATCAAGGCACTTTCTGGTCGCTTCGGTGACGATGGAAGTCAATCGTCACGGCCTGACCCTGCATCTCATTATTCACCGGTTGATCAAAGTCAAGCGCGCGGCAGACCATCATGAACTCCTTGCGTCGACGCCATGACTGATTGGCGTCACAAGGGCATCATCTACCCTTGACCCTTGCCTACCTTGATCTGGATCATTCAAACTTCAACTTATAGAAGAAATGCCGAAAGCCTCGGGTGTTGTTAAATATCAAGCCGCAGGCGATCAGGGGCTATAGAGTGCGAAGCAACTCAAAGGTTCGCATATGAAAATCCCGGTTCAGATCTTGTTTCATGGCATGGAGCGCTCCGACGCGCTTGAGCGAAGCGCGCGTGAACATGCCCAAAAGCTGGAGTCGTTCTCTGCCGATATCATCGGCTGTCGAATCACCATCGATATTGAGCAAAGACGAATGCAGCAGGGACGACCTGTCAGCGTGCGCATTGATCTGACCTTGCCGGGGCACGAACTGGTGGTCAATCGTGTCCATGACGAAGACGCGCATGTCGCCCTGCATGAAGCGTTCGACAACATGAAGCGCCAGTTGAATGATATCGCGAGTTCACGTAAGGCTCAGAAGAAACGAGTGTCCCCGGACAACCCGCCGTCCCTCGATTGATCCGCAGGTCTCGGTGACCACGGTACATTGATGTTCGACATGATCGTGATCGTAAAAATAGATCAGCACCCAATCGTGGATTCGGCCGAGCTGATGGGCCAACGCCGTGTTGGAAATCATCGCCGTGAAATGCCACTCGTCTCGCGTGGTCTGCAACAAAGGCAGCCAGGCGCGGCCCTCCGGGTTGAGTCGCTTTGGGGTAATCGTGCGCAGCGTTCCAGCCGCTGCACCGGCTCGATACTCGCGATCGACAACCAATACTTCGGCTTCAAAATTGGCACATAGCGGATTGCCAGATCGAGATGAAAGGTGCTGTTGGTGCCGGCAACGCCAAGGTTGTAGACCTTCAGGGCAAGTGGTTAGTGCGAGCGGGCGTTAAAACCCCGGCGTTCTCGGGAGTGACCACCGCGCTGGTTGCATTGGTGGACAAGCGCCAATGCAGAACCGAGCGCAGATTTGCGTTCGTAACATGACGCAACTTGACGTAACCTGATCCGGCTCGCTCGATAACGAACCTTAAGGCTGACACCCAATACCATGAAGCCCGGTTCATTGGAAGCGATTGCATCGCGCCCCGATCAAGCAGGTTTGGTGCGATCGCTGAGTCTGCCTCTGGCCGTCTTGTTCGGACTTGGCGTGACTATAGGTGCGGGCATTTATGTGCTGATCGGCGCGACGGCCAGGCGAGCCGGAATGCATACGCCGATTGCTTTTCTGCTGGCGGCGTTGGTCATGGCGCCTACGGCTGCCTCATTTGCCGAGTTCTCGTCACGGATGCCAGTGAGCGCTGGTGAAGCCGCTTACGTTGGAGCAGTGGCGGCTTGGGGAATTCTCCAGTCGGTTTTGATTGCCAGTGCAATGACCGTAATCGAGGTTGCTGGCCTGGTTGCGGTCGTCTTCATCGGCTTCGAGGGTCTGGCCAACATCGCCGAAGAAGTCAAAGACCCGAAACGCAACCTGCCAAGGGCTATCTTGCTAACGTTGGTGGTGTCGACGTTTTTCTACATCATTGTGGTTTGGATCGCGTTGATTTCGGTCCCGTAAGACGAACTTGCCTCGGCCAGTACCGCGTTGAGTCTGGTCTTCCAACGGGTAACCGGAGCCTCGCCAGCCGCCATCAGCGGCATTGCCATCGTCGCCGCGATCAACGGCATCATCGCGCTTATCGTCATGGCCTCCCGGGTAATCGATGGCATGGCCGATCGACAATTGCTGCCGGCGGCTTTAGCGAGCATTCATCCGCGGACACGCACCCCCGTCAACGCGACCATACTGGTTAGCGCAGCCGTGCTCGTCTTGCCCACTGCGTCGAATACAAAATCGAAGGTCTCCTCGATTTGCGTAGAGTCCTCGGCCGTGTAGTCGACCACGCGGAGATACTCAGCATGTGCGACGTAGATGTTTGGCGACAATCCGAAGACCCGATTGCCGGGCTTGAACGCGTTGACGCCAGCGCCAACTGCTTCAACTATCCCGGCGAAGTCCATGCCGAGGATCGTCAGCTTCGGCCGGAGCAGCCCCGCGACAAACCGAACGAACAACGGGTGGGGTCTGAGCATGCCGCAATCAGTGCGGCTAACCGTCATCGCATGGATGCTGACCAGGACCTCGCCTGCTTTGGGTTCTGGTTTCGGCACCTGCAGGATCTCCAGTACGTCCGGTGACCCATAACAAAAGGCTCTGCCAGCGCGCAATCGATCGGGTCTTGAGCAGGGCCAGGGTCTGAATACCGAATCCGATTGGCAACAGAGTTATACCCCAGAGCAAGACCGGCCAGCCGCGTTTGGAAAACATGGCCAGCAGGCCAGGCATCATGTTCGAGAACTCGGCATCGGAAAGTTTGTGAAGCGCACTCATCGTGAGGCATAGCGCGCCCTTGTCGGCTGCCAGCGCGAGAGCACCCAGGATCGCCAGTGCTGCGCCCAGGAAGCCCGCCCGTGCAGCGCCGCTGTGCTCAAGGAGCTTCATGAAATGCAGGGCTACTACACGAGCAGCGCTGTGTTGAGCGTGGCCAGGGCATGAGCGAACTGAAGCAGACCATCTCCGTCTGC
The DNA here is from genome assembly GCA_031363055.1 of Burkholderiales bacterium. GTDB lineage: Bacteria > Pseudomonadota > Gammaproteobacteria > Burkholderiales > Burkholderiaceae_E > JANLTP01. Next base: position 30,328 of record JANLTP010000068.1, read on the forward strand.
TCTCCGGATCATTTCCGACGGGCCCAACAGGTGAGGGGTCCAGCAAACCCGGATGGACCGAAAACGCGAGTCCCGTCGACCTATGGCGCATTCAAATGGGAGCGTGCGACGGACTATCTGCTGGAATGAAAATGGTGTGCTGCTTCTGGAATTGCCGATGCAGGAGTCGACGGTATCGAAGCGCTTGACCGTTCAATGACCTGAAGCGGCGGCGAGCTGCATGCAACGAAGTGGTACGGGACGGATTCAGCAAATTCGTGGCAATGGCTCGCCGCTCAACCAGTCGACGACGCGGCAGCCACCAAAGCCGGTATTCATCTGGACAAAACGATATGGATCGGCAGTGACCGTGCCGATCCGCGCCGCCGAGCGCCCAGCGGATGGGCGCCCAGCAGCTCGCAGATCGCCTCAACCTGAGGCAGGATCGGTATCGCCGACTCCTCGATCAACATGCCCACGGCAGACTGATCCGCGATCTCATTCAAGGTAGTGGCCAAACCGCCGCGCGTTGGATCGCGCAACACATGTACCGCACCTGCCTGCACCGAAGCCAGCATTGCCTGTACCAAGGCATACAAGGCCGCACTGTCGGATTTAACCTGGGTCTCGAAATCGAGCGCCTCGCGTTGGATAAGTGCGGCAATACCGTATTCGCCAGTGCTACCCGATAACAGCACGACGTCACCCGGACGAGCATTGGCGCCACCAATTTCGCGCGTGAGCGGCACGATCCCCAACCTGGTGGTACTGATGAAAACCCCGTCACCCTTGCCTCGTTCGACCACCTTGGTGTCACCGGTGACAATCGGCACGCCGCAGTCGCGCGATGCCGCTGCCATCGATTCGACAATACGTTTGAGGTCCGCCAGCGCAAATCCCTCTTCGAGAATAAAGCTGGCACTCAAATAGAGGGGTGTTGCGCTCAGCATCGCGACGTCGTTGACGGTGCCAAACACCGCCAGCGAACCGATGTCACCTCCCGGAAAGAACAGCGGTGAGACCACCTGGGCGTCGGTGGCCATCACCAGTCGGTGGCCATCACCAGTCGATGGCCAGACGGCGGCTCGGGCAGGAGTGCGCCGTCATTGCCCTGCTGCAGTGCCGGGTTGGCAAATTCGCGGGCGAACAGTTCGTCGACCAATTGGGCACTCACACGGCCGCCTGCACCATGGTTCATCTCGATGAGTCCGCGTCGGAAATCGAGCGGGCGCAGGTAGCCCTTCTTGACCTGGTTCATGGCGGGTTCATGGCGGGTTCACAGGCTGACGACCAGAATGTCTCTAAATCGCCCATAGGTATAGTGTGCGGCACAGGAGCCCTCGCTTGAGACCATTCAGCAAGCCTTCGGTAATCTCGCGGCCATCCAGGTACTGTCGCGACACCGAACGCACGGCCTCATTCATCGCCTGATTATTGTGAGTGGTCGAATCGATCAGATTGCACAGGGTGATCAGATCGTTCTCACCGACTTCATAATGATGGATCAGGGTGCCACGTGGCGCCTCAATGACACCAATCCCCTGTCGCTGGTGTGGACCCGAGGCCAACAACTCGCCGACCAGGATATCGCGATCGTCCAGGAGTGCCTCGATGACTTCCACACAATGCAACACTTCGATCATCCGTGCCCAGTGATAGGCGAGCGGAGCATGAATCGGTTGGCCGCGCCCCCACGCCAGAAATTCCTGCCGTGCTGCTTCCGCAAGCGGGCTCGGAATGAAGTCGCAATTTTGCAGTCTTGCCAGCCGTCCGACCCGGTACCAGCCGAGTTGTGGTCCGAGGCTGCGCAAGTACGGAAATTTCATATAGGTCCAGGGCTTGACTTCTTCTTCAATCAGATCGAGATAACTCTGATCGCTGGCGCCGTCCAGAAAAATATGTCCGTCCGCGTCACGCGCTCGCCGGACGCCGTCGTACAGATCAAGCGCACCGTCCTTTCGTACCAGCGATAACAGGTTGGCAGGCGCCCGCCCAAGGCTGTCATAGAGCGCCGGGTTCTGAGCGTGCAATTGCCGTGCTATGTCGACCGCTTCCTGCCCCCAGGCGATCATCTGCGCCACCTCTCGTTGCAACAGGTCGCGGTCGGCAGCACTCACGTGTTTGTTCATTCCGCCCGGTACGGAGCCGGTGCCGTGTATGCATTTCCCGGCCGTGGCGCGGATCACTTCCTGGCCGAATTTGCGCAGCAGCACGCCGTTCCTCGCAATGTCAGGGTATTTGTTCGCGACTTCAACGATATTGCGCCGGTTCATCTCGGAGTCGAAGCCGAACAGCAAGTCGGGCGAGGACAAGTGAAAGAAGTGCAGCGCGTTACTCTGCATCACTTGCCCGTAGTGCATCAGACGTCGAAGCTTCTCCGCCGAAGGTGTGATCTGCGCTGCACCGACCACCCCGTCGAGGGCTTTTGAGGCTGCCAGATGATGCGATACCGGACAGATGCCGCACAGACGCTGCACCATCACCGGCACCTCCCAATACGGCCGGCCTTCGATAAATTTTTCAAATCCGCGAAACTCGACAATATGAAGGCGCACCTGCTGAACTCGCCGGTGCTCGTCAATCAGAATGGTGACCTTGCCATGGCCCTCAACTCGAGATACCGGGCCGAACGCCACGCGACGCAGGCCATTGGCTTGGGCCGCAGTTTCAAGGTCGATGTTCATTGGCAATCGGATCCAACCAATTGGTGGTGGGAAGGGTTTCAGTCGTAGTGCATCAGGCCGCGACCCAGATGGGGTGTACGTCCGGCCAGCCAATCGGAAATGAAGTGCCAGAACGCATTGGCCGAGGGCGGGCAGCCCGGCAGAAAGTAGTCGACATGCACCACCTCGTGAATCGGGTGTACCTGGTTCAAGGGCAGCGGCAGCCGGTGTCGTCTCGACCCGTCAAACTCCGGGCAATCGATAACTCGGCGTCGAGATCGAATCCGGGTTCGAATTGCCGCGACTACATGCGCCGCTCGTAGGATGGGCGAAATTTCAGAATGGTGTCGCGCAGCGGATTGCATGTGGACGCTCCCAAGCCACAGTGAGTGGCCGTGCGCAGCAACCGGTCACTCGAACAATTCGTCGATATCCTGCCTGGAACCGCGTCCCCCGTCGGCGACATTGGCCAACTTGTCCAGGCGTCGCACCACATACTCGGTGCCTACCCGGCACGGCGTGCAGAATCCGCAACTTTCGTGAGCGAAGAAGCGGGCAAAATTGCGGGCCACTTCGAACATGTCACGGGACTGATCAAACACCATGAAGGCGCCCGCGGTCGCTACATCTTCGAAGCCGATGCGCCGCCCGAATTCGAAGGAGGCCAGGCAAACGCCCGATGGACCACCGACTTATACCGCCTGCGTCTCGCGGGCTCCGCAGTCTTGCAGGATTTGTTCAATGCGTGTGCCGAACGGGTATTCGTACAGGCCGGGCCGATCACAGTCGCCGCTGACCGAGTGGATTTTTGTACCGGTCGATTTGGGCGTGCCAATGCTGGCCCAGCACGCTCCGCCGTATGCGGTTATGTGGATGACCGCGCAGACGGTCTCAACATTGGTCACAACGGTCGGCTGGCCGCGATAGCCCTTTTCAACGGGGAAGGGCGGTCGGACTCGCGGGGTGCCGCGCTTGCCCTCGAGCGATTCGATCAGCGCAGAGTCTTCGCCGCAGACGTAAGCGCCGGCGCCAACGTGAATACCGATATCGAAATCAAAGCCTGGGTACCCGGGTGCGGACCAAATCGGCGATTTGCGCGATTTTCGTCGAGTCCAGCTTTGTGATCACCTGATGATGATTGATCAATAGTGCGGGACCCTGGTCACAAAGGCCGGTGCACCATGTGGGTTCCACGCTCACCCCTTGATCGCCGCAAGGCTGGCTCGGTATCACGCCGAGCCAGGCGCACAGGTCGGCCATCAGCGATTCACTCCCGAGCATTCGGTCGGTGATGTTGTCGCTAAAGAAGGTTACGGTGACCTCGTTTCCGGGTTCGTTGTCAAGCTAATATCAACCGCATGTCGACCCTTGCAGCTTGATATGGTTCAAGGGCGGATCAATGTCTGGAACGAATTTCAAACCGATCGTCAGGGTCGGGTGCACAATAAGGGTCCTTGCCGTGATCTGGATGGTCGGTTTAAACGATGCCCCGAGGCGCCGATTGTTTCCCGCACGTGAGTCGGAATTCAAGCAATTGACAGTGTTCAGGACTGCGCCATGTTGTCGCTTTATTCATTGGACTCGGATTCGAGTTTCTCGCAGTCGATCGCCGACATTCTTCAGGTGCCGCTATCGCCCTTTGAGAAGCGTGATTTTGAGGATGGCGAGTGCAAGCTGAGGCCATTGCTTGATCCGCGAGGCCAGGATGCCTATGTGATCCACAGCCTTTACGGCGAGCCGAAGATCAGCCCACACGACAAGTTATGTGCCTTGCTGATGTTTATTGCCACCCTTCGCGAGCATGGCGCGGCGCGCGTAACCGCTGTAGTTCCTTATCTGGCTTACGCCCGCAAGGACCGGCAAACCAAGCCCTTCGATCCGGTGACAATCCGTTATGTTGCGCAATTGTTCGAGGCCTTGGGAACCGCTCAGATCGTTGTGCTCGAGGCGCACAATGTAGCTGCGTATCAGAACGCCTTTCGATGCCCAACCCTTCACCTGCAGGCGCACTCCGCGTTTGATCGTATCGTGGCGGGATTGGTTGGCGACGACAAGCTGGCCGTCGCCTCGCCAGATCCCGGCGGAGTCAAGCGCGCGCAATTGTGGCGCGAGTCATTGGAGAAAGTTCTTTTGCGACCGGTCGGTTTTGCGATGGTTGACAAACGCCGCAGCGAAGGTGTCCTTACCAGCGAAAATCTGGTGGCAGGAGAGGTCAATGGCATGACGGTCTTGTTGATTGATGATCTGATCGCAAGCGGCGAAACTGTCAGGCGCGCCGCGCAGGCACTTCGCCGTGCTGGCGCACATCGAGTGATCGTGTTCGCGGCCCATGGCCTTTTTACCGGATCGTCGGCGGATACACTCGCTGACGACAGCATTGAACGAATTGTGGTGACCGACAGCGTGCCAAGCTTTCGATTGCCTGGGGATTGTGCGCTTCACCGAAAGTTGAGCGTGGTGTCAACTGCCGAGCATTTTGCAGCGCTCATACATGATTGCCACGGAACGCGCCAGAACTGAGCGCCTCCAGCGCGGTTTTCGCGCGCCCCAGATATCGGCTTGCAAGCGGCGGCCATTTTGCGGGCGAGCGCGGTAGTTCGTCGAGCAGATGTGCCATGGCCAGGCGGGCTCGCAAGACGGCACGGTGCGCGGTGTAGAAATGGATCAACTCCTTCGGCGGTTGGTCGCAAAGCGCGCTGCTGATGCCCGTTTCGAGCATCGGGCCAATCCATGCCGATCCAGCAGCATCGCACACCAGTCCCAGGTAGGCAATTTCGTCGAACGGGTCGACCTGCCTTAACTGCGGACTGAATTCCAGGCAGTCGATCACCACGGGCGGCTCAAGCAGGCATACATGATCGGGGCGAAGATCTCCATGGCCGTCGATGATCCGAGCTTGTGAAACTCTGGCCGCCAACAATGGCGCAACCCGATCCAGGGCATCGTCCAGGTGATCCAGGATGGGCGAGGCACTTTCGAGATCGAACCGCTGATTCAGCAACACCTCCCGATTGCGACCGAACTCGCGACGGAAATGGCCGATATGATCGCTCGCGGTTAACTGTGCGAGCGCTGCGGTGCGATAGAAGTCCGCAAGCAGTCCGATCAGTGAATGGATGTCGCCGCTTGCAACCTGCCCTGTGAGCAGCAGTTCGCCGAGCATCCGGTTCACCGGCAGCCGACGCATCATCACCAGCCAGTCGACGGTTTCTCCCGGCGCCGGCAAATGATTCTCGGGCACAAGCTTGAATTTTCCTTGATTCAGCTGCAACGCGGCCAGGCCGAGATAAATATTCGGTGCCATACGTTTGTTCAAACGAACTTCCTCGCGGCAAAAGTGCTCGCGTGCACGCAGTGTTCTGAAGTCGAGAAAAGGGAACACGACCGGTTTCTTGAGTTTGAAGACACGTTGCCCAACGAGAAAGACCCAGGACATATGGGTTTCGATACATTCGAGTTTCTGCCCGTAGTCCGCATACGTCGACGCGGCCTTCAGAAACGCCAGTTTCTCCTCTAGATCGAGCATTTCTTGCTGTTCCCAATTTCAGCCTGAGCGCCGACACGTGGCTTCATCGGCTTGAGCTTGTCGCAAGAGACAAAGACAATCGCCAGAACCAAAAGCAAGGCAGCAGCTTTTATGACGTTCCACATGATGACTGATGTTATCCGGGCGCTTGCCCCAAGTCGTGACCCGCCCGTCAATCGGCCTTGCGCTAAATCAATACCCGGGCATTGCGACCCGGTATGCTGATTCTCTATTCTGGTTGCTGGCATTCGCCGCTTTACTCGACGAGGATGAGACTGCATGGTCAGCGCTCCCTGCCTGATTACCGGTGGTGCCGGGTTTCTGGGCATCAATCTGGTTCGAGTCCTGTTGGGCGCGGGTTGGACAGTTCGTTCGCTCGATATTGCCGAGTTCAACTACCCGGAGAAAACCCGGGTCGACGCCATCCTCGGCGACATTCGAGACGTGAACGCGGTTTCGAAAGCCATGAACCCAATGTCAGTGGTCGTGCATTGCGCGGCAGCGCTACCGCTCGCCGATCGGGCGGAGATACTGTCGACCGGAATCGAGGGTACGCGGCTATTGTTGGAGGCCGCTTGGCGAAGCGGAGTGAAACGCTTCATTTTTATTTCATCGACGGCGGTTTACGGCGTTCCCGATCACGTTCCGATCTTCGAGGACGACGCCCTGAAGGGTGTCGGCCCTTATGGCCAGTCAAAGAGTGAGGCCGAAAATCTGTGTGCCGACTATCGGGCTCGCGGCATGTTGGTAACCATCCTGCGGCCCAAGAGTTTTGTCGGGCCGGAGCGACTGGGTGCGTTCGAGTTGCTCTACGACTGGGCCTTTGACGGTCATGGCTTTCCCGTGCTTGGCGGGGGGGGAGAACCATTACCAACTGCTCGCTGTCGAGGATCTGTGTCAGGTGATCTTGTTGTGCATGACGGCAGATCCTGAGCTTGTTGCCGACACCTTTAACGTCGGCGCGAAGAGCTACGGGACGATGCGCGAGAACTTCCAGACGGTACTGGACCGGGCGGGCCATGGGCAGAAAGTGGTCGCCTTGCCTGCCAAACCAGCCGTCTTGTTGCTGCGCCTGCTTGAATGGATGAGGCTTTCGCCGCTGTATCAATGGATTTATGCGACGGCCGACCATCAGAGCGTCGTTTCAATCGAGCGCCTGATTCACAAACTGGGTTACACGCCGCGTTACTCCAATGGCGAGGCCCTGGTTCGCAATTACGACTGGTATGTTGCACATCGACCGGAATTCAAGGGTCAGATTGGTGTTTCCCATCGTGTCCCCTGGCGTCGGGGAGTGCTCGGTGTTGCGAAGTGGTTCTTTTGAGCGCTTGTGACGGGCTTGCATCAGGTAAGGGAGGATGTTGATGGGATTTTTATGCGGAGCAGTCATCGCACCGGTTCAATGGCTGTTGGTAGCGCTGATTCCGTCGCTTCTTCAGGCTCAGGGTGTGCCGTCGAAATCGCCAACCCAGGCCCTCCCGCAGTCGGCCTGGACCATTGTTGATCTGCAATCGGCGCGCCGCGCCGAACGGGTTTTGTTGGGCGGCGAGGCAAGCGCGACAATGACTGCAACACTGACGAACCTGAACCCTGAAATCAATGCGTCTCTGTTGTTGACCTTGCAACTACCCGGCCGAACAGCGCCGCTCGAATATCACCTGGAAAACCCTGACCCGCAACGTCGGCGGGTGGTCCTTGATGTGGCCAATCCGGGAGCTCTGACGATCTAGACCGGCGGGGCCACGATGCAGTGTTCCATTTGGCCCAACGATCTCCTGGAGCAGGCGCGGCGATCGAAGTTGTCCTATGCGCCGCTTTGCGAGGGCAAACTGTACTTGCGAAATACCGTCGAGGGCAATCGCAGTTCGCTGGAGGCGACCACCGAGTTTCTTCGGGATCATGTTTGGGCGGGCGAACAGATCATAGGTTTTGTGCGCCGCGAGTTTTATGTTGACAGTTTCATCGAGCGCGCCAGGCCTGCTTCGGCAGCGCAGGTCGGCAAGGAACAGGCCTCGCCGTCGGGTGCGCCCCCAGCGGCTCTGATTCGCGCTGCAGATGCGCAACAGGCGGTGCATGTCGACGGATTGGGCGTTGATCTCGGAAGGCAGGCCGGGCTTGTACTGGGCCAGTGGTATCCGGCTGCCGGATTGAAGAAGGTTTTTGTCAGTGTCGTGCGGCCTGGATCAACGGACGCCGCGGTGACGGCTGGAGTGTCAGCGCAAGCTGCATTGGATCCGGTGGAAGCGGACGCGCTGGCCTATCTGGTCGGATTCGATCTCGCCGAATTTGAACTGGGTTTTGCCCTTGGGACCGAACATCCACGCCTGGGCTGGTCGGATCGGGTGCGGCCCGGTGAGCGTGATACGCGCCTGGCGGGGCCTGACGGCATTGGCAACGCTTTGCCTCTGGAGCGCGCCGGCATGGTGAATCCCGAACTGCAGTCGCGGGTCATCGCCACTTTTACCGGGGGATTCAAGCGTGAACATGGCGCCTTTCGACACGGTGCACTGGCGGCGGTGAATCAGGGCAGTCACTATGGTTTTGTCGAACAGGGTGTGGTGTTCAGCCGGCTGGTGCCGGGCCTGTCGACCGTTTATGTGCTTGCTGATGGTTCAGTCGGCATGAACACCTGGGCGCGCGAAGACGATTCGATGCTGGGTCAAATTCGACATGCACGGCAAAACGGTGTGGCCTTGCTTGAGCGCAATCCGACCGGTGACTCGGCCCTGTTCGGTGCGCTACTGGATCAATGGGGGCCAGGGAACTGGTCCGGTTCGGTCGATGAGAAGTTGCGCTCGCTCAGGGCAGGTGCCTGCGTCATTGATCATGCCGGCCGAAGATTTCTGGTTTACGGCTATTTTTCAGCAGCAACGCCGCGAACGATGGCGCGCGTATTAAGGGCTTACGGCTGTGGCTATGCGATGCACCTTGACATGAATGCACTGGAACACACCTATCTGGCCATGTATCCGCGAAGCGGCTCAAACGTGGTCGTCGAACACCTGGTTCGAGGTATGGAAGTACTCGACAAGACGGTCGCCGCCAAGGTGGTGCCCAGATTCTTAGGCTTTGCTGATGATCGAGACTTCTTCTATCTGATGACCCGAAAGGAGTCGCAATGAGCCACGTAATCAGGTACTTTGTCTTCGCCTTTTTTTCGTGGGCATTTCTGCAGTCGAGCTCGGCAGCCTCGCTTGTCCAGCAAAATGAGGTTCTGTTTCTCGAATTGCAAAAGCAACATGGCCTGAGTCAGGAGCAGATGCAACGCATTCGCGCGATTTTCAAGCAATCGGGCGTGATCGGTCAGGGCAATCCAGCCATCGCCAATCACCCGCAAACGCCCGAACAGTGCGTGGCGAACCGAACAGCCGTGATGATTGCTGACGATAGTCGTGCATTCGAGCAAATTTGCGGCGGCCCAAACTTGGCACCGCTATTTGATCCCGAAACGCAGAATATCAGCGATGCAAAGACCTGTATTGATCAGTATGAGTTTCCGAATATTGCCTGCAATTACCCGGTAGTCTGGGTGCGTGCCCGGGAAGCGGCGCAAGTGTGTGAGGTCATGGGCAAACGGCTCTGTGATGCACACGAGTGGGAAGGTGCGTGTGAGGGCCGGTTGCTTGCGCCGGACTATCGCTTCGACCTTGCGCGTGGTGTTGCGCCTGATGAGGCGCTGCGGCGCATTTCTCGAGTGTCGCAGCCCGCTCGGTGTCTACGATCTGCATGGCAATGCGGCCGAACACATGAACTTGCCGATCAACGAATCACAGATGGCCAGTTTGTCCAGTACTTCGCTGGGCTACACCGAAATGAAGGGCAGCTGGTTTGTCTTCGACCGGTTTCGCGCCCACGAAGACTGGTGCCGATGGCGAGCGCCGTTCTGGCATGGCAGCCGGGTGATGGATACGCATTCCCATGCGAACTATCATCTCGGGTTCCGTTGTTGCAAGAGCCTTGCGCCGCGCCAGCCTTGAACCCCGAAAGGCATTCGGGATTCTCCCTAGTTCTCAGCTGCTCCCAGTGATTCGGCGGCGCGTGGCAGCAAGCCTTCGTCACTGATCAAGTGGGCAAGAACCGGATCGGCGAGCAGGTCAAAAATCGAGCGTGGCTCGCCGTTGACAAAGGCCACCTTGCTGACCAGACGAACACCGTGGCTATAGTCGGCGTAAGTGGCGCCGTGAACCGTGCTGAGCGGCTGGATCGGCGAATCGGCGTTACGATGCCAACCATAGATTGCCACTTTGCCAGGTTGACTCCATAGCCGCGGACTCAGTATCAGATCCTTCTTGTGTCCTGCAATCAAGACCCTTGATCCGGAGTCATGAGTTGCGCGCTGCTCCTTCACCAGCGAGTCGTGCAGCTGGTAGTACTCGGAGGAACGCATCTGATCACCTGGCGGCAAAGGCTGCGGTTTCATCTGCACCTTTGATTGACGATAGATCAGATCGACAATTCGGCGGGTTGGCAAGGTGAAACCGAACCTTGCGCCGACAGCCAATGCAGTGTCGAGTCCCATCGGAACCAAAAGGAAGTCATCGTCAGCGCCGAGGCTCAAGTAGTCGGCCATGACGCACAACACCAGTCGTATGGTGCCACCGTCGGGTAGTTGTCCGGTCAGTGCAATCGGCTGAAGTTTGTGCAGGAAGGAAGGGATGTTGCCGGCGATCAGTTCGCTGCGAATAACGCGCTCGCGTTCGCGCTCATTGAGCCGTGAAGCGGTACGGATAAAATCGCTGGCACTCTGAGCCTGTGGTGACCTTTGTGGAATGGAGTTTTCCGAACGCGCGCAGCGCGCGGCTGGTGTTGCCGAGAAGACGGGTGCTGAGAAGACCAGTGCCGAAAGAACCAGGGCGCCTAATGCGAAAGCAAGACTACGCAGAGAAGCGCCAATGGGCATTTTAAGGGGTGACCGATGAGGACAACTGAGCGTAGTTTATACGGGCTCAGCGCTACACCCAATGCCGCCAGTCGGGAACTTCCCTTCAGGCTCCTGATTTGTCCCCTTGAAAGGCGATCTGCCGGTCTTCTTGCTGATACTCTCCGGTGCGCGCACCAGCAGAACCGCGCAGGCTGCTTCGCGCGCAACCGCTTCTGCGTCGCTGCCGAGCAACATCCGGCGCACCCCGCGGCGGCCATGAGTTCCGAGCACAATCAGATCGGCGCCATAACTCTTGGCCTCTTCAATGATCGAATCCGAGGTACGGCTGCCGATCGCCTCAACTGAGCCCATTGTCGCTTCGATCCTCTGCTCCCCAGCAAATTTGCTGGCTCGTGCGACGACCTTCGAATTTGATCGGTGCAATCCGATGGTCAGAACTGGACAGTCCCAGTCTGCGACCGATGTTGAGGATCTGTGTTGACTTATGTCAAGACTCCTGAGGGTCAATGACCGAGAATGGCCTGATGTTGGATGAAAAGAGAAAACTGTCGTCGGTTTACATCGCCATCGCGGTGTTGGGTGTGCTGTTCTTGCGCTCGGCGTGGATTCAGATCGAATCTACCGAAACGCTCGCCTTCAGTGATTTCCTCAAGCAGGTGCAGGCCGGCAACGTCGCTGAAGTTGCCGTCAACAAGGAAGCAATTCATGGGCAGCTGAAACAGCCGCTGCCGGATGGCCGCAAACAGTTTCTGACTCTGCGCGTCGACGATACGCTGCTGAAGTCGCTGGCACCCTTCGATGTCAAGGTGACCGGCGTATCGGACTCAAACCTTCTGAAGGAAGTACTCGGCTGGGTATTGCCGACGCTATTGTTTTTCGGCATCTGGATGATCTTCGCCAAACGAATCCAGAAGCAAACCGGCGGCTTTGGCGGTGGTTTGTTATCCATCGGCAAGAGCCGCGCCAAGGTCTATGTCGAAACGGACATCAAAGTCACGTTCGCCGACGTTGCCGGGGTCGATGAAGCCAAGCAGGAGCTCAGCGAGATTGTCGGCTTTCTGAAGAATCCCGAGCAGTACGGGCGTCTGGGCGGGCGCTTGCCGAAGGGCGTGCTGCTGGTCGGACCTCCGGGCACCGGCAAAACCTTGCTGGCCCGTGCGGTTGCCGGCGAGGCCGGCGTACCGTTCTTTTCGATCAATGGCTCCGAGTTTGTCGAGATGTTTGTTGGAGTGGGTGCGGCACGAGTCCGTGACTTGTTTGCCGAAGCGGCAAAACAGGCGCCAGCCATCATTTTCATTGATGAGATCGATGCGCTTGGGCGGGCGCGCGGCGGTTTTGCGCTGGGCGGCCATGATGAAAAGGAGCAGACGCTCAACCAGTTGCTGGCGGAACTCGACGGCTTCGATTCTCGCGCCGGGCTGGTGTTATTGGCCGCCACCAATCGGCCCGAGATTCTCGACCCGGCTCTGTTGCGGGCAGGCCGGTTTGATCGACAGGTACTGGTTGATCGGCCCGATCGGATCGGGCGGGTTCAGATCCTGCAGGTTCATTTGAAAAAAATTCATTTCGCAGCAGATCTGGATATCGACGCAATTGCGTCGATGACGCCGGGATTCTCCGGTGCCGATCTTGCCAATCTGGTGAACGAGGCGGCTTTGCAGGCCACACGGCGTGCACGTGAGGCGGTGGACCTTTCCGATTTCACGATGGCCATCGAGCGAATTGTCGCAGGACTGGAGAAACGCAACCGCCTGCTTAATCCGAAAGAGCGCGCCTATGTCGCCCATCATGAGATGGGGCACGCGCTGGTTGCGATGGCTCTTCCTGGCCAAGATGCCATCCACAAGGTTTCGATCATTCCGCGCGGGATTGGCGCACTGGGCTACACCTTGCAACGACCCACCGAGGATCGGTTTTTGATGACCCGCACCGAACTGGAGAACAAGATCTCGGTATTGCTGGGCGGCCGAGCCGCGGAACAAATCGCCTTTGGTGAGGTGTCGACCGGAGCAGCCGATGACTTGGTGAAAGTCACCGACATCGCGCGCAGTCTCGTGGTTCGTTACGGGATGGATCCCGATCTGGGTCCAATCGTCTTTGAATCGCAGCGGCAGACCATGCTCGGAATCGAGCAGTCTGCCTTTTCCCAGCACGAATACTCGGAAGAAACCGCGCGAAAGATCGATGCTGCAGTCCATGCACTGGTTGTGAGCGCATTCGAGCGCACCGTGGCATTGCTCACGCTGCACCGGGACGAGCTGGATCGCGGCGCGAAACTTTTGCTGGAAAAGGAAACCTTGGGTGAGGAGGAGTTGCGCGCCTTGTTCCCTCGTGTGGCCCTTGCCGAGAAGGCCGATCAGCTCGAGGTTCGCGTCGGTGAGGCAAGCTTGGCAACGATTGACCTGTAAGGTGAGCGGCCTACCGTCGGGTCAGAGGTTTTCTGAATTGATTCTGCTGATGGTACCTGCCTATCTGGCCAATATGGCGCCGCCATTCCTGCGTTACTGGCATGGTCCGAATCCGCCGATCAGCCGAAAATGGCTGGGCGACCACAAGACCTATGGTGGATTTCTGATCGGTGCCCTGGCCGGTCTGCTCGCCGCCCGGCTGATCTTTGGCTTGCCGGGCGGTTCCGATTCGAACTCCAGCTTGTACCCGATCGCGCCCTACTGGTTCTGGTTTGGGATCTCGATGGGCTTGGCTGCGCTCGTTGGTGACAGTCTGAAGAGTTTCTTCAAGCGCCGGATCGGCATTGCTTCCGGGGCACCGTGGATTCCATTCGATCAACTGGATTTTATCGTCGCTGCGTTGTTGGTGCTGTCCTGCTGGATGCCGTTGGGCTGGCTCGAAGCAGTGCTGATCATGTTGCTGAGCTTTGTCGGTGATGTTCTGATCAACCAGGTCTCCTATCGCCTCGGGATCAAGCGTGACCCGTGGTAGCCGACGTCAGGTCAACAGATCATGGACGGCGAACGACTCTGTCGGCCAACAACGGCAACCCTGGTTTGATTTCAGTTCGCGACTCGATGGCCGGATTGAATTTGTAAAACTGACCGTTCAGGTACTTTGCGACATCATCAATCTGTTGGCGATTCCAGCTCTGGCCGATGGTTGTTTGCCAACGATCGATCTGACCCTTGAGGGTGATCCAGTCGGTAGCCAGACGATTCTGCCGCCAATGGACCTGAGTGGTGTGACAACTGATGCAATAGGTTTCGTAGAGCAGTTTTCCATCGGTTTCGTCCGCCTTTGAGGTCAGCGGCACGGCAGACAGCATGCCGACCAGAACCAATGAAATGAATTTCGGGGTACTTGGGCGCTTGAACAACTTCATGGGTTCGTTCCTTCGAGGATCTTTTACAGTGCGATGGATAGGCAATTACCCGCCGGAGGCGGCCTGTTCGAACTGATCAAATGCACGCAAGGCCTCGCCTCCAAATACTGCAGCCGGGCCACCGCCCATGTATATCGCCAGTGCAATGGTCTCAACCACCTGCTCACGGGTCGCTTCGGCTCGTCGCGCCATCTTGGTGTGAAAAGCGATACAACCGTCGCAACGCATGGCAATTCCGATTGCCAACGCCATAAGCTCCTTGGTGCGGGTGTCGAGTGACTGCGTTTTGGTGGCCGCAGCGCCGAGGGCATTAAATCCTTTAATCGCGTCTGGCGCCGCCTCGTGCAGTGCCGCCATACCTTGTACTACTTCGCTTGCCCGTTTTACGAAATCCGTGGTCATAAGACGACTCCTGAAAATCCCGCCGATCTTCGCCATCAGCGACTATTCGATTCTGGATCAATCTTGGCATGTGCATAAACTGTGCATCTTGACAATCATCAACACGGCTTCGCTTTGAATCAAAACACTGTGGCGTTCACGGACACCACACCCTGTCTGATTACGCTCCATGTTCGAATCTGAGTCCTGCTGTGAGCACTCCGCCAATACAGCAATTGCGTACCGCCGAATCAATCGCAGAGGGCAGCACGCTGATCGATGCCTTGGCCGGCAAGCTCGCGCGTCAAAACGGAGATGCTTCAGCAGCCACGGTTCAAATCATCCGAGGTCCTTCAGTGATTTCAGCTCTCGGTTGACTCGCTGACGCGAAACCGCGCGCATAGATGCGAACTCCTGCGATAAAGGCACGACCTGGGACGGTGGCTTACGAGTGCCGATGTTCGTGCGCTGGCCCGGAAAAATTCCGGCGAATGAATGGAGCGCCGAATTGATGAGCTCTGAGGACTGGCTGCCTACCTTGATGGCTGCGGCCGGAGACGCCGGACGCGGAAGGGCAATTGAACTGGAATGTTCACCTCATGGCCCACGTCTGGGCAGCCAGAGCGGTGCTGCCGGGGCTGATGCGGCGTACCGCGCGGTGCAGGAGTTCGCCGCCACGGGCGGTGGTGATGACACGCCGATCCATGCGAATTGCCATCAAGCATTGACAAAAACTTGTGCCCATTAAGTGAGAACGCATGCCTGCCGAAGCGTTCACGGATGGCTAGAGTCAGCGCACCTTCTTGATGCGCGCGAGAATTTCATCTTGATGTTCGCCGAGCATCGGCGCGGAGCGGAAATACTCAATCGGCGTCGCCGAGAACTTCATGGGCGATGCGATCATCGGTGCGCTGCCGGCCAATGGATGCGGCAATGATTGCTGCGTGTGACGTGCCTTGGTCTGCTCTTCGGCGAACGCTTCGCCGATCGTATTGATGGGGCCGTTGGCCACTCCAGCGGCCTCGAGAACAGCAGTCCATTCCCTGGTTGTTCGGGTTACAAATACGGCGGCCAGCAAAGGCTCGAGCAACGAGCGATTTTTAACGCGATCAGAGTTCTTCAAGAAGCGCACATCCCCGGCATACCCGACGCACCCCGCCGCAGCGCAAAACTTCTGGAACAGATTGTCGTTGCCGCAGGCCAGGATGATGTGGCCGTCGGCCGTTCTGAACACTTGGTACGGAACGATGGCGGCGTGGGTGTTGCCGATACGCTCGGGTACCTCGCCACTGGTCAGATAACTCATGCCGGAAATCGAGGTCAGGGCCATGGCGGTATCAAGCAATGCCACATCAATATACTGACCGACGCCGGTTTTTGCGCGATGGGTCAGTGCCGCGCAGATTGCAATACTCGCGTACATGCCGGTCATGATGTCGATAATCGGCACGCCGAATCGCAGCGGACCACCACCCGGCTCGCTATCGGGCAGCCCGGTGATGCTCATCAGCCCGCTCATGCCCTGCACCATAAAGTCATAACCGGGCCGCTCCTTTGCCGGGCCGGTTTGCCCGAAGCCGGTCACCGAGCAATAAACGATGCCCGGATTCACCGCCTTGATGTGTTCGTAGCCCAGGCCGTATCGCGCCAGGTCGCCGACCTTGTAGTTCTCGATCAGCACGTCGCAGTTGGCAGCCAATGCGCGAACGATCTCCTGTCCCTTGGGATCAGCCAAATCAATTGCAATGGATTTCTTGCCGCGATTAGCCGCCAGGAAATAGGCCGCTTCCGAGGTCTCCCGACCCTCACGGTCCTTCAAATACGGTGGTCCATAGGCACGCGAATCGTCGCCTTTGACCGGTCGTTCGACCTTGATGACTTCAGCACCCAGGTCTGCCAGATTTTGTCCCGCCCAGGGGCCAGCGAGTACGCGGCTCAGATCAAGGACGGTGATGTGTGAAAGTGGGCCAGCCATGATGTTCCGTCGGTAGGATTTGGTTAGTGATACTTGAACACGACTTGCACTTTACCAGCCTGCGTACTTTGCCCCCGAGGAAGCGGCAGACCGCATGCGATACTTTAGGTTTAAACTATTTATTATGTATGATCTGATCATCCGCAACGGCACCTTGATCGACGGCAGCAACACACCGCGCCGGGTAGCTGATGTCGCCATCCAGTCGGGTCGGGTGGTCGAAATTGGCCGTATCAGCGCGTCGGCCCGTGAAGAGATCGACGCTCGTGACCGGATCGTTGCACCAGGCTTCATCGACGCCCACACGCATGACGATCTGGCGGTGCTGGTCGAACCCGACATGACTCCGAAGATCACGCAAGGCGTTACCACCTGCGTGTGCGGCAATTGTGGCGTCAGTGCAGCACCCATGCCCGACGGCCGTTTGCCGGAACCGCTGAACCTCGTGTCACTGACCAGGTTATCCCGGTTCCACAATTCCGCCGACTACCTCGATGCCGTGCGAGCACAACCCTGTGCGGTCAACACGGTACCGCTGCTTGGCCATTCGGCGCTGCGTGCTTCGGTCATGGATAACGTCTACCGGGCGGCCAGTAGCACAGAGATCGAGGCGATGCGAATGCTGGCCGAACAGGCGCTGCGCCAGGGCTTTCACGGCATCTCTACGGGTACGTTTTATGCTTCGGCTGCGCATGCCGATCTTGATGAAATTCTGGCGGTTTGTGAGCCGTTGCGACGCTTGGGTGGTGTGTTTGCCACCCATATGCGCGACGAGGCTGACCAGGTGATCGATTCAATCAACGAGACCGCTGCGATTGGCCGCGCGCTGGGTGTGCGAACCATTATTTCGCACCATAAAGTGGCGGGCACGCGTAACCATGGCCGTTCGGCGGAAACGCTGGCGGTGATCGATGCGCTGCGTCAACAGCAACCCATGGGCCTGGATTGTTATCCCTATTCGGCATCATCGACGGTACTGCGCGCCGATCGGGTTTTGATTGCCGAGAAAACGCTGATCACGCATTCGAAGCCCTATCCGCAACACGCCGGCCGCGAAGTCGGTGAGTTGGCTCGTGAACTCGGTCAATCAGTCGAAGCGGTTTGCGATCTGCTGCAACCGGCCGGTGCGGTTTACTTCATGATGCACGAAGCCGATGTCGAACGAATTTTGCAATACCCGGACACGATGATCGGCTCGGACGGCATTCCGCTGCAAGAAAAGCCGCACCCGCGACTGTGGGGAACGTTTCCGCGCGTGCTGGGGCACTACGCCCGCGATCGAAAGCTGTTTTCGCTGGAGACTGCGGTCTACAAAATGACGGGGCTGGTGGCCCGTGAATTCAACCTTGCGGGTCGCGGCATGCTGGCGCCCGGTAACGCTGCCGACGTGACGATTTTCAACGCGGACACGGTGATCGATCGGGCGACCTTCGAGTCGCCAACCCTGCCCGCCGAAGGCATCGATTGCGTTATCGTCAATGGGGTGATTGCCTGGCAGAACGGCGAACACAGGGCTCGCCCAGGCCAACTGATCGCAAGGAATTACTGATGTTTGAACAGCGTTCGCGATTGCACTACGCCCGTCTGCTCATCGGTGGCTTCCTGACGCTGCTGTCCGTTCAGGCCTGGGCGCAACCGGGCGTCGCGCAGTATCCGGAGAAGCCGATCCGCTTCGTGGTTCCCTACGCGGCCGGCAGTTCGCCGGATGTGATCTGCCGATTGATCGGCAATGAATTGTCGCGCCAGATGGGCAGGGCGGTGGTTATCGATAACAAAGCCGGTGCGTCGGCGATCATTGGCACGGAAGCGGGCGCGCGCGCAGCTCCGGATGGCTACACGATGGTTTACGCCAACGTGGGAACGCTCGCGATCAATCAGTCGTTGTTTACCAAACTATCCTACGATCCGGAAAAGGACTTGTTGCCGGTGGGCCTGTTGGGGTCGGTACAGAATGCGCTGATTGTGCGCAACGATCTGCCGGTGAAGTCGGTGCGCGAACTCATTGACTACGCCAAAAAATTTCCGGGCAAACTGACCATGGGATCATCGGGCAACGGCACCACCGGCCACTTGGGCGGCGAACTGTTTAAATCGATGACGGGTACCTACATGGTCCACGTGCCGTATCGAGGCAGCCCCGCTGCCTACAACGATATGCTCGGCGGCCAGGTCGATGTGATGTTCGATAACCTCATCACAGCGCTGCCACAGATTCGTGCTGGCAAGGTTCGCCTGCTCGGGGTGTCGGGTGCCAGGCGCTCGCCGTTCCTGCCCGATGCGCCGACCATTGACGAAGCCGGGGTGAAGGGCTACGAGACGCTCGCCTGGGGTGGTATTTCAGTGCCGGCCGGCACACCGCGCGACATCATCCAGCGACTGAATGCCGAGATCAACCGCGCTCTCGCCAGCCCGAGTGTCAAGGCCGGTTACGAAAGCCTTGCCTTCGAAGTGTCGCCAGGTACCCCAGAACAGTTTGGAGCGCTGGCGCGTCGCGAAGCGCCCAAGTGGGCCTCGGTCATTCAGCGCGCCGGTGCGCGGGTTGATTGACGTTCAGGCGTGCAGCCGCTCAACCGTTGACCGCATTTCTACCGATATAGTGAGTTAACAAGGAGAGAACCCATGAACGAAAATATGGATAGTTCGACGGTGCAAAAGATGACACATGCCATGAAACAAGACACGGCTCGAGTGTCGCGCCGGCAGGTATTCGCCGCGTCCCTGAGTCTGGTCTCGGGCTTGTTGATCAATACTCCTGCAGCGGCACAGGAAGTGACGCTGAAGGCGGTCAATGCGTTCCAGGAGGGCACCTACTACGCGCGCAACTTCGAGCGCTTCGTCAAGAAGGTCAACGAAGAAGGTAAAGGTATTGTTCAGATCAACTACCTGGGTGGGCCGAAGGCGATTCCAACCATGGAGCAGGGCGCGGCGTTGCGCAACGCCGTGGTCGATCTCTCGAATACGACCACCTCGTTTCTGGGCGGCGTTGCGCCCGAGAGTTTGGCTCTGAACTATGCGACGATTCCGTGGGACGAGTTACGCAAGAACGGTGCCGTCGAGTATCTGAACAAGGCGATGGCGGAGAAGGGTCTTTACTACTACGCGCGTACGGGCGACGGTGTGCCGTATCACATCTATCTGAACAAGAAGATCGAAAAGGCCGACCTCTCTGGGCTGAAAATCCGGATTGCACCGATCTATCGTGAGTTCTTCACCAAGCTGGGCGCAACGGTGGTGCAGATTCCGCCGGGCGAAGTGTTCACCGCGCTGGACCGCGGCGTGGTCGATGGCTATGGCTGGCCGCTACTCGGCATTTTCGATCTCGGCTGGCATGAGAAGACCAAGTTTCGGGTCGAGCCAGGCTTCTACAATATTGAACTCGGTGTGGTCTTCAGCGCCAAGACCTGGAACGCCTTGGGCGCTGCACAGCGCGACTTTTTGAATAAACAAGTGGCTTGGCTCGAGGGCTTGAACGTCGACATGGCGGGCAAGGATGCCGCAGTCGACATCAAGCGTCAGGCCGATGCTGGCATTCAGGTCATCAAGTTATCCGATTCGGAGTCCAAGCGAATGCTCGAGCTGGCGCATGAATCTGGTTGGGCGCAAGTCGCCGCGGGTAGCCCGCAGCATGCGGCCAAGCTGCGCGAGCTGATGACGCGTACCCGTTGATGCGTACTCGATGATGCGTACTCAATGATGCGTTGGCACGCCGCGCTGATGCGCGGCTGCGGCTTTGTTGCAGCAGCTACCGTCGGACTGATCACCATCATGGTCTGTGTCGACGTACTTGGTCGCAATCTCGGCCTGGGTAACGTACCCTGGATCCTCGAAGTCACCGAGTATGCGCTGCCGGTGGCGACCTTGTCGGCGGCGCCCTGGCTGATGTGGCGCAACGCCCATGTTCGACTCGATCTGTTGGGCATGGTGTTGAGCCAGGCAGGGCAACGCCGCGCCGACCGGATTTCGGCGGCGGTCGGGGTCATCGTCAGCGCGGTGTTCGTCTGGTACGGCATCGCCACCTTGCTTGATAGCCGGCGCGCCGGCAGCATTGTTATGAAGGCGCTGATTTTCCCGGAATGGTGGTTATTCATTCCGGTGCCGATCGGGTTTGCATTGCTGGCTCTGGAGTGCGCGCGCAGACTGGTCTGGCCCTCCGGTCTTGCCGAATCGGCGAGCATCGGCGGCGCCGCCATCAAGCCGCCGATTGAGACCTCGTGATCTGGTGGCAAAGCCTGTTGTTGTTGTTTGGCCTGCTGACGGTTCTGTTGTTGGTTGGACTGCCGGCCGGTTTCGCGTTTCTCGCGATCAACCTGGTCGGTGCAGTGGTCTATCTGGGCGGTGAGGCGGGGCTCATGCAGGTGGTTCGCAACAGCGTCGCCTCAGTTACCAATTTCTCGTTGACGCCGATTCCGTTTTTTATCCTGATGGGCGAAGTGCTGTTTCACACCGGTCTCGCCATGAAAGCGATCGACAGTTTTGATCGCGCCATCCAGAAGATTCCGGGCCGGCTGGCGGTCGTGGCGATCGTGGCGGGCACGGTGTTCTCTGCGATCTCCGGTTCGACGATTGCGACCACGGCGCTGCTCGGTGGTCTGCTGTTGCCGCAGATGCTCAAGCGCGGTTATCACCCACGCATGGCGATGGGTCCGATCATGGCGATTGGCGGCGTTGACATGCTCGTGCCGCCGTCTGCGCTGACCGTGCTGCTAGGTAGCCTGGCGGGCATTTCGATCTCGGGTCTGCTGATTGCCGGTGTCGTGCCCGGATTCATCATGGCGTTGATGTTCCTTGCTTACATTATTTTTTCGGCCTGGCGAAATCCGGCGCTGGCGCCGGTTTATGAACGCGAGGAATTGCAGGGTTGGGCGCGCTGGGCGCCGCTGGCGATCAACGTCACACCCCTGGTGTTGATTTTCGTTCTGGTCATCATCGCCATGTCGGCCGGTTGGGCGACGCCGACCGAGTCAGCGGCCATTGGTGCGCTGGCGACGGTCGTCGTGTGTCTGGCCTATCGCAGCCTGAGCTGGAAGTCGCTCGGTCAAGCGCTGTCGGGAACTGCGGCGATCTCCGGCGTCATTTTATTTATCATTATTGGCGCAACGACGTTCTCGCAGATTCTCGCGTTCTCGGGCGCGACCAATGGTCTGGTCGGCCTCGTCAAGGACACCGGTATGTCGGCGCCCATGGTCATGGCGGCAATGATTTTGATTCTGCTGGTGCTTGGCTGCTTCGTCGATCAAGTCAGCATGATGCTGATCACGTTGCCGTTTTTCATGCCGATGGTCATGCACTTCGGCTGGGACCCGCTCTGGTACGGCGTCATCTATCTGATCTGCATGCAACTCGGACTACTGACGCCGCCGTTCGGCATGCTACTCTTTACGATGCGCAGTGTGGCGCCGCCGGAAATTCCCACCTCCGAGATCTTCGCGTCGATTGTGCCCTATGTGTTGATGGGCATTTTGATGATCGTTCTGGTGCTGCTGATTCCAGGTCTGGCAACCGGGCTGCCGGCACTCTTGTTGGGGAAATAATGGGCCGATATCACGACAATCCTCAAGCGCTCGCAGCACTGGTGCGCGAGACCGAACTGCATCGCGACGTTTATACCGACGCCGAAGTGTTTGCGCTCGAGATGGAGCAATTGTTCTCCAACACCTGGGTGTACGTCGGTCATGCGAGTCAGGTACCCAAGGTTGGTGACTACTACACGACGACGGTTGGCGACCAGCCGGTGGTGATGGTTCGGCATACCGATGACAGCATTCGCGTGTTGCACAATCGCTGCGCCCACAAGGGTGTTCAGGTGGCGCCGGAAGGCAGCGGCAACACGGGCAAATTTTTTCGATGCCCGTACCACGCCTGGTCCTACAAGACCGACGGCAGCCTGCTCGCGATACCGCTGAAGAATGGCTACGACGACGGTACGCCGCAAGGCCGGCTGCATGGCAGCGAAGCCGCCAACGGTATGGCCGCCGTCGGTGCACTGCTGACTGCTCTGTCGATGGCGATCTTCCTGATCAC
>JANLTP010000106.1:0-5728 GCA_031363055.1 Burkholderiales bacterium
CTGAACTCGAAAATAGCCACCGTCCAGAAGCGTGCCTGCGGCTTCAGGAATCGCGACAACTTCAAGATCGCCATCTACTTCCATTGCGGTGGTCTCAACTTATTTCCGGCCAGGCCGACCCACGGAATACCCGGATGAACCCTAAATTTCAAGTGCCTGGCGTTACCGTCACGAGTTCAGCGGCGTGCTGCGCCCAGCCGGCAGTGTCGCCAGGCGGTCGTTCACCAGCCGAACAGCCCGGTGCGCAGCAACGCCACGCATACCGCCCAACCGGCCAGCACCAGCAGCGTGTAGTACACCCGACCCATTCGACTGCGCGCGCCAAAGCGCCAGAGCCGCGTCATCGCCACGGTCATCAGCAGCAGTGCCAGCGTATACGGCAGCAGGAACCAGGTGAGCGTCTTGACCGCCGATGGTACGGCGCCAACCAAGAGCAACACTTGATCGCGCTGAATCTGCGCGCCGATCTGGGTTGCCGCGATGAACAGGAAGCCAAACAGCATCAGCGCCGAAAACGCCGGAATCCACGGTGCGGCCGTGATCAGCCGGCCATTCCAGCCGCCCGGTGGCGACCATCTGGGCGCGCGGAATACGCGCGCGATCTCGGTGACGCTGTACACCGGCACGGCACTGAACAGTAGCGCCAGCGCGATCGCGACCATCAGCGCCGGACCGGCCAGAGCCTGCACATGGTCCTGCATCGTTGCGCTGCCGCCGCGTGAACGCGCCGGCACGCTGAGCAGTTGCTCCGGGGTGTAGAACAATGGCGCGGCTTCTGCGGCGCAGGTGGTGTCGGGCCGCCGCTCGGGCGCGTCCAGAAACGCGGCGATGGTCGCGTTCGCGCATGGCAACAAAAAAGCCTGGCCGTGCGTGCCGCGCGGAAAGGTTACCGCCAGCGCGCGGCTCAGGCCAGCCGCCACCCGCTCGGCCTGCACGGGTGGTGTGATCGGATCGAACCGGCCCGACAGCAGTAGCGTCGGGATGTCCGATTTCACCGGCACCAGCAACGCCTTGTCAATCTGGCGGATCTTCCAGTCGCGGCATACCTGCAATATCTGACGGCCATCCTCGACGGCGCTGTCGGCCAGTTGCCGCAGAACGCCGTTAAATTGCAGCGCACCTACCGGCGTGTCGCCGTACTCCGCGCACAATACAGACATGTACATGCCATCGGCCATGTCACTTTGCGCGGCCTGCGCCAGCTGCACGAAATTCAGCACGAAGCTGTAGTCGCCCAGTTCGGCCCGATGGATGATGTACGGCACCAGCGACACGGCCTCGCGCATATAGATCAGTTGATACAGCGCGCCGTCCAGATCGTTGCCGCTCAGCCGCTGCGGTGGCTCCAGTTCACCACCCTTGCCGCGGCGAGGCGTGGTCAGCGCCACCGGATCCTTGTTCAGCCGTTCGATCAGCGCGAAGTAGTGCGCCGCCAAGTCGGGATAGGCCGCGTTGCACGACGGTGCTTCCGCGCAGGCCTTGGCGTACTGTTCGATCACCTGCTGCTTGATCGCCGGCACGTCGGTAACCAAGCTGAACCCCAGCGGCACCACCGCGTCGAGCACCACGCTGCGCAGATATTGCGGTCGCTCGCGCATCAGGAATTGTCCCAGTTCGGTGCCGTACGATACGCCGTAAAAGTTGAACTGTTGATAGCCGAGCGCCGCGCGCACCGCGTCAGCGTCGCGCGCGTTCTCGAGCGAGTTGAACGCAGACAAATCGCCGGCTTCGGCGGCCAGCCGCTCGCCGCAGCGTTTATAGGCGTCGCGCTGCGCCTCTGGTGAGGCGTCGGCGTTCAGTTTTGTCAGTTCGCGGCACTTCAGGCGGGGCTGCGAGAAATAGGTGCCGCGCTGGTCCCACAACACCAAGTCGCGATTCAGGGTCGGGCGCTTGCCCGAGTCCTCGATCAGCAACCTCGCGAAGCCGCCGATGGTTGAGCCGCCCGGTCCGCCTTGGGCCAGAAACAGCGGATCTGGTTTGCGGTTGACCGCATCCATCGCACGAATGACGACCGTTGCCAGCTTGATCCGCGGCGAGTCAGCCATGCCGTGGCGCAAGGGGACCGAAACGTAGCCGCACTGGACCGTGTCGACGCCTTCGGGTAGCTTGAAAAAGCCGCAGTCCTCCGGCGCAAAGTCAACCGTCGGCGTCGGTTCCGGCGCGCGGCCGGCCGGCGCAGGGAGCACCGTTTGGCTCGATGTCTGGGCTAGGGTCTGGGCCGCATTTTGGGCGATGACAAGGCTGACGAAAAAGAATTGAAACGAGAGCAGGCTCAGCAGCATAGGCAGACGCATCCGCCAGCCATGCGACTGCCTGCGATCGGGCTGGGTAGAGACGTCGACGCGGACGAATTGTGGGTGCATCGACCGGATCTCGCGAAGAACGTCGGCGCGGCGAAGTCGTCCGCAGGTTAATCTCATCATAACCTGCCTGTGCCTGTGCCAGACCGCTGAATCAAATGATCGCGTGAATGCATGCACTACATCTGCCGAAATCGCGGCGCGTTGGCGCGTGAAACGACCAATTCGATATACCCAGGCGTTACCTGAACCTGCAATCGTCCGGCGTCGTCGCGCCGGTATGCACGACGGTGTAGCGATCGTCGCTGCGAAAGTAGAGCACGTCATGGACGGGTACATGGTAGGTCGTGTTGCCGCGACTGGCGCGAATCCAGCGCAGCAGCGTCGAGTCTCCGGAACCATCCGACGGCGTGCGTGAGCGGGCCAGCGCATCGAGCAGACGCGCGAGCTCAGGCGGTGGCTGCGCCTCGCCAACCGCGCGCTTCAGGCGTTCGATTGTGCGCGTCAAGCGCTGCACATCGACCGGCTTGACCAGATAGTCGATCGCCTCGTTCTCGAACGTGTCGAGCGCATATTGGTCGTAGGCCGTGACGAACACGACCCGCGTATCGATCTCGATGCCCTGGGCGACCTCGAGTCCGCTCAAGCCGGGCATCTTGATGTCGAGGAAAGCGACAGTCGGCTCGTGTTCGGCAATCGCCGCTGCCGCCTGAATGCCATTGTGCGCACGAGCGACGATCCGCAGCTCATGCCACAGTTCGGCCAACCTTCGACACAGATGGTCGAGCAACTCGGCTTCATCATCGGCAACAACGGCAGTCGGCGTCATCATCATCATCATCGGCGTATTGAGAAAGTCACGTACTCAGCGGCAGTTCGACCAGCACATCGGTGCCCTTTTCAAGTTCGCGTATCACCAGTCGCGCCGAACCATCGTACAACACGGCGAGCCGTTCACGCAGATTCTGCAATCCGGCGCCGGCATTAGCGCCCGGGCGAAACCCCATGCCGTCATCGGTGATGGGCGCCAGCAGTCGATCGCCCATTCGAATTTTCAACAGCTCGAGATAATTGCGTAATAACTCGGCCTCCTGTCCGACCGTGCCCTCAGTCGAGCGACTGGCTGCCAACGACGAACGCAAATACGCGATGAAGTGCTCGAGCATCGTGCTCGCCTTGGTGGGTGCGGTCTCGATCAGACTGACTGCATTGGCCAAGGTGTTGAACAGGAAATGCGGTTCGATCTGCGCCTGCAGCAGGCGCAGTTGGGCCTGTGCGAGCTGCTCCTCAGTCGACAAGACACGGATTTTCTCGCGCGCCAGAATTTCGGCGATCTTGCGCTCTTCCCATTCATGGCCGAGCCACAGCGGTCCGATCCAGACGGCCAGACCGTGTACCAGCAGGTCGATCGCCCAGGCGGCCAGCGGACCGAGGATCCGGCTATGCGGCGTCGGCGCCAACAGCTTGATCAGAAAAAGGCCTGAGCTTCGGTCCGCGCGCTGGCCAGAAAGTACTGACCTTGCGGGGCTTAAATCCCAAGGCGGTGGACTTCAAGCAACCTCTGTGCGCCAATCTGGAAGGCTTTAGCCTGCACGCGGCCGTGCGCTGCGCATCACACGAGCGCAAGCCGCTGGAACGACTATGCCGTTACATCACCCGCCCGGCGCTGGCCAACGAACGGGTGCGGTGCAACGCCGCCGGCCAAGGGGTGCTGACGCTAAAGACACCGTGGCGCGAAGGCACGACGCATTGGGTGATGTCGTCACTGGAGTTCATGCAGCGCCTGGCCGCGTTGGTGCCTGAAGCGCGACTGCATTTGATCCGGTTTCATGGAGTGCTGGCAGTTAGTCTTCGCTGAAACTTGCGTTTTGATCTCGACCTTGCGCACTGCCCGAACTGCGGCGGCGAGCTGAAGAACATCGCGGCGATTCTGCAGACACCAGTCATTGAGAAGATCCTCAGGCACCTGGGCCTGGAGGCGCGCGCACCGCCGCGCGCCGGTGCCTGCGGCGGCGCGCGGGCAAATGCCGCTTTGCTCGGCCCGAGGTCAAGCGGATTCGATGCCCTGAGAAGTTTCAGCGGCTCAGAGACCGGCTGCGTCCCAGTGTGCATCGGCACGTCCAGCTCGCAAGGGGACTGACGCTTTGAGCCGAAAACCGTTGCTAGGCGGCGTTTTATCACGACTGCGGCTCAATCAAGTCGATGAAATTGACCTTCCTCTGGCCAATCGGCGCGGACGTCTCCGTGATGGTGCTGGAGGCCAGTGGGATATCGCAATTCCAAGGGCTGAAATGCGTGACGCTTGCGACGTAGCTCGCCCCACTGCGCGTCGCGGCGCCTTCCTGCACCCAGACGCCGCTATCGGTATCGAGTGACCACAGCGGGATCGACGAAGACCCGGGATCGTTGGACGGAATCGGGAAACTAAGGGTCGCACGCGCGTCGGGTGCGAGCTTGAGCTTGTTGCCTTGCGCGTCCTTCAAATCGACGTTGACGACGCCGTAGCTGACCAGCGGTTGCAGGTTGCTTGTCGAGCCCGGCGTAGACCCGCCGAGGAACCGCCCGGGGAACATGGGCGTGAAGCCGGCGTCATTCGGTTGCAGGGTCGAGATCTCGTGAGGACGAGTGTTTTTCCATATGCTACGAACTGTCAGAAAGTCTGCGGCGCAACGGCAGTTCCGCCTGAGCCACACCATGGAACCCCCCTGGCCGATGACCGGAATCGGCGTCTGGCCGCGCCCAACAACTTGGGGGCGGCCTCAGGGAACACTGAATTCATCGGTCGCCAGGCCCATGTCGTTGCGGGGCGTCACGGTCGGATTGCCGAGCGAGCCGGTCAATTCGAATACCGTCCACAGCGTGCCTCGTTGGTTCGGCACGTAAAAGGTCATCGGGCCAAGCGCCGACGGCAAATAGAGTTCGACCTTGGCCTGCGAGCTTCCGAGCGCGGTGCTGGTCGCGGAGTTGCGATTGGTGTAGTCATGCACCGAATACCGGTAGACGCCCGAATTCATTTGCTTGATGGTGATGGTCTCGGGTCCTAACCTATCGGTTTTGTCGGTATCGAGTCGCGCGAACGGGTTCGCGGCCTCGCTGCCGCGATACGCAGTCCGCCAAAAGACGTGAAAGCGGTTGGCGTCGCTGGCGTTGGGACCGGTCAGATGGGCGTCGAGGTCCTCCGGCGTTTGGCCCCAAGTCAAAACGATCCGAATCCCGGAGTCGTTACCGCCGACCGGCGAGCAGAACAGGTTCTGCGTGGTGGTCTGATTGCTATCCAGCGAAATTGTGGTGCGAGAACAGTCCTTAAAGCCATTGGGTACAGCCGAAACCGTGTAGACGCCGGACTCCAGACCCGCGAAGCTGTAGCCGCCACTTGAGTCGGTGGTCCGTTCGGCGACGCCCGAACCGTCAGCACCGCCGCCCTGTCC
>JANLTP010000126.1:0-6075 GCA_031363055.1 Burkholderiales bacterium
CAGCCGGCGTGGTGTTTTTGCTGTTCCTGTTGTGCGGAATATTTGCGCCTTGGCTGGCACCGTACGGATTTAATGAGATCAGCCCCGTCAACCGCCTGAAGCCGCCGTCATTTGAATATCCGTTTGGCACCGACAACCTCGGGCGTGACATGCTCTCGCGCTGTCTTTACGGTGCCCAACTCTCGGTCATCATCGGCCTGTCGGCCGCGACCCTGGCGACTGTCATTTCAGTCGGGATTGGTATTCTGACCGGTTACCTGGGCGGCCGCTTTGATATGGTGACGCAACGCTTTGTCGACGCCTGGATGAGTTTTCCGGATCTCGTCATTCTGATTGTCGTGGTCTCCGTGGTCGGGCCCGGCATGCCGCAAATCATCGGCATTCTGGGATTGCTGTTAGGGATTGCCGGTTCGCGGATCATTCGAAGCGCGGTGGTCTCGACGCGCGAGAACATGTACGTCCACGCGGCGCAATCGATCGGTGCCACCACGCCGCGAATTCTTTGGCGGCATGTGCTGCCTAACATCATGCCGCCGATTATTGTCCTGTTCACAACCCGGGTCGGTGCCGTCATCCTGGCCGAATCCGGCTTGTCGTTCCTGGGTCTGGGTGTGCCGCCACCGGCGCCGACCTGGGGCGGATTGTTATCGGGCAGTGGTCGAACCTACATGTTCCAAGGGCCCTGGCTGGCCCTGGCGCCGGGCCTGTGCCTGACCATCGTGGTTTATGCGACCAACGTATTTGGCGATGCCTTGCGCGACCTGCTTGATCCGCGCATGCGCGGATCGCGGTGAGCACAAAAGATCAGAGTACGAGATTGAAGTTGAAGACGAGCGGGCAAGGCGAACAGACAAGACTTTTCGGGGAGACCAGAGTGAACAGCAGATTCGGATGGAATGCAGGTTTCAGGAAACTGGCGCTGGCGGCTTCGACCGCCGTCGCGCTGGTAGTGTTCTCGGCGAGCGCGCAGGCGCAGGCAGAGAAGCCGCAGTACGGCGGTAACTTGAGCATCGGCATGGTGTACGTTACGCTATCGCCGCTGTCCTGGGATCAAACCGATTGGCCCTGGAAGTATGCGCAAGACACCGGACTCATGCACGAGTCGCTGATGGCAGCGGATCTGTCAAAGTCGAAGCGCCGCGGCGGGCCGTATTCGTTCACGGCCGATTCCTGGCTGCCCAGCGACGCCGTTCGAGGTGAATTGGCCGAGAGCTGGAAACTGCTTGAAAACCCGGCGCGGGTCGAGTTCAAACTTCGCAAGGGCATCATGTTTCCGGACAAGCCGGGCATCATGAAGTCGCGCGAATTGGTGGCGCAGGACGTGGTCGATAACCACATTCGAATGGACAAGAGTCCAAAGAAGGTGCCGACGGTGTTCGATCACATCGAGAAGGTCGAGGCCACCGACAAGTACACGGTGCTGTTTACCTTGAAAAACTATTTTGCTGAGTGGGACTATCGCTCCGGTTGGGGATATAACGCCAGTATCGTGCCCAAGGAAGTTGCCGACGCCGGCGCCAAGGATTGGAAAAATCACGTTGGCACGGGGCCGTTTCAGTTGACCGACTATGTTCAGGGCAACACGGTCACCTTCAGCAAGAATCCTATCTATTGGGACAAGGAAACGATCGGCGGGCAGTCGTTCAAATTGCCGTTTGCGGACAAGATTTCGTACCGGATCATCAAGGACGAGTCGGCTTTTATTACCGCACTACGTACCGCCAAGCTTGATGTCCTCGAGGGGGTTCGCTGGAGTTCGGTCGATGAGCTGAAGAAAAACGCGCCGGCGCTCAAGTGGAATCGTTGGCTCAATACCGGCGGCAACTTCATGGCAATGCGAGTGGATCAGAAACCATTCGACGATGTGCGGGTACGGCGCGCCTTGAACATGGCGGTTAACAAGCAGGAGATCGTCAAATCGTTCTACAACGGCAACGCCGAATTGTTTGCCTATCCAATGCATCCCGACTACGTCGGGTACTACGAGCCGCTGGAGAAAATGACCGAGTCAGCGCGCGAACTATTCGTGTACAGCCCGGAGAAGGCCAAGGCGCTGTTGGCCGAGGCGGGCTACCCGAAAGGATTCAGCTTCAAGGTGCAGGTGTGTTCGTGCTCTCCGGACCATATGGATCTGTTGCCACTGATTGCCGCCTACCTCGAGAAGGTCGGTGTCAAGATCGAGATCCAGCCGATGGAGTATGGTGCCTTCCTGTCGGCGATGACGACCCGCACACATACCGCCGGCTACTTCATGCAGAACGGTCATACCAACCCAACCACCACCATTCGGAAGAGTTTTGTGTCCAATCAACGCTGGAATCCATCGGGATACTCGGATGCTGAAATGGACAAGCGCATGGACATTGCCTATGCCGAGCGCGACGAGAGCAAACGGCAGATACAGCTGAAGATAATGACCCGTGACATCGTCGAGAAGGCACCGTACATATGGCTGCCGGTTCCGTACGTCTATACCGCCTGGTGGCCCTGGGTCAAGAACTATGGCGGAGAGCTTCGGGCTGGTTCCGAGCGCCCGGGCCCGATCCACGCGCGCATGTGGATTGATCAGGATCTGAAAAAGAAGCTCGGTCATTGAACAAGGCCGCATCTTGACGCGATCAGCCGAACGGGCGCCATCGGCTGAAATGGCGGAATCGGCCGGACTGAAGCAATCTGCCGATTCGACTCAATTGGCCGAACGGCCGTTGCTCAGCGTACGCAATCTCGTCACCCGCTTTCGAACCGAGCGCGGTGAAGTCACTGCCGTCGATCGGGTCTCATTCGATGTCGCCGCCGGCGAAACCCTTGCGATTGTCGGCGAGTCAGGATCAGGCAAGAGCGTGACGGCGCTGTCGATTCTGCGCTTGATCCCGAATCCGCCCGGCAAAATCGAGAGCGGTGAAATCCTGTTTGACGGCGAAGATCTGCTCAAGCTCAGCGACTCGAAAGTCCGGGCGATGCGCGGCAACCGGATAGCAATGATTTTTCAGGAGCCGATGAGCTCGCTGAACCCGGCGATCACGATTGGTCGGCAGGTCGCCGAGCCAATCAACCTGCATCAGCAAACGGTGTGGTCGAAGGCACTGCTGCTGGCCCGAGAGTTATTGGCCACGGTTCGCATGTCCGATACCGCGTCGCGTGTCAATGCCTATCCGCACCAGTTCTCAGGCGGTATGCGACAGCGCGCGATGATTGCCATGGCGCTGGCCTGCAAGCCGCAACTCATCATTGCTGATGAGCCGACCACCGCGCTCGATGTCACCGTGCAGGCGCAAATTCTCGATCTGCTCAAGGACCTGGCGGCCAACGCCCGCTCGGCGCTGATTCTGATCACGCATAATCTGGGCGTGGTCGCGCGTTATGCCGACCGTGTGGTGGTCATGTACGCCGGTCGGGTGGTCGAGTCGGCGCCGGCCCATGAGTTGTATGCACGGCCACGCCATCCGTACACGCGCGGCTTGATGGCGTCGGTACCGCGACTCGACAGCGATACCAATCAGCGCCTGATTCCCATTGAAGGGCAGCCGCCCAATCTGGCGGCGCTGCCCAAGGGCTGCGCGTTCGCACCACGTTGCCGCCAGGCCAGTGATGCCTGTCGTATCGAGCGACCGGCGTTGCGCGAGGTGGGTACGCGTCATAACGTCGCCTGTATTTTGGAAGCGTAGGGGGTTATGGCCGAGCCGATTTTGCGCGTCACGGACCTCAAGGTTCATTTCCCGGTCACCCGAGGCATTGTTATTCAGAAACAGGTGGCCACCGTGCGGGCGGTTGATGGCGTCTCGTTTTCGCTCGATCGGGGTGAAACGCTCGGCCTGGTCGGCGAGAGCGGCTGCGGCAAATCGACCACCGGCTTGGCGGTGCTGCGCATGCTGGCCTCGACCAGCGGCAGCATTGAATTTGAAGGCCAGGACATTACTCACCATGACAAGCAGCAGATGCGGCCGCTGCGACGGCGCATGCAAATGGTCTATCAGGATCCGTACGGTTCCCTGAATCCGCGCATGAAGGTGCGCGATATCGTCGGCGAGCCGCTCGAAGTGCACGGACTCGACACCAATCGCGGCGAGTACGAGGATCGGGTGGCCAAATTGCTCAGTACGGTTGGCCTGTTGCCGGATATGGCCGATCGTTATCCGCATGAGTTTTCGGGCGGGCAACGCCAGCGCATCGGGATTGCGCGCGCCTTGGCGCTCGAACCCAGTCTGATCATTTGCGACGAGCCGGTATCTGCGCTCGATGTTTCCATACAGGCACAGGTGGTCAATGTGTTTGTCGAGTTGCAGGAACGCCTTGGCCTGGCCTACCTCTTTATCGCGCATGACCTGGCCGTCGTGCGCCATGTCAGTGATCGTATCGCGGTCATGTACCTGGGTCGGATCGTGGAGATTGCGACCCGCGAGGATCTTTATCGTTCGCCCCTGCATCCGTACACGAACGCGCTACTGGCGGCGGTACCGGTCGCCGACCCGGCCATCGAGGCGACGCGGGAGCGCAAAATTGTTTCGGGCGAAGTGCCCAGCGCCCTGAATCCGCCGTCGGGCTGCCGCTTTCATACACGCTGCCCGCAGGCCATGGATCGCTGCAAGGTCGACGACCCGGTGCTGCGCAATCTGGGCAGCGGCCGGGCGGTCGCCTGTCATTTGCTGGATACCTAGTGTCCTGCCCCGCAAATACCGGTTCGACCGACCCGAAATAGCTGACCGGCATCGCCTAATCGGCACAAATGAATTGGCGCAAATCAATCGGCATAAATCGGTCGGGATAGCCCGATCGGCGCAGTGCAATCCGCGATAGGAATTGAAACGATGGGTGCCGGACATCACACTCAAAAGTACTATCTGCCTATATGCTCGGTCTTTGCGACGAAAGCTCTTACTTCACCTGGTAGCGCTTGCCGTCGTTGTCACGGCGAAATCAGACTCGATGCACAATAATTCTGTTCAACATTAACGATGAATAAAGTGTCCAAAGCGGTGTCCAAATCAGTATCCAAATCATTGGCAAAAGCGCTATCCAATCCAGTGCCCAGAGCAGTGCCCAAATTAATTCCCAAGGTTGTGCGCAACGCCGCGCCGCCATCGACAGAAGCAGCGACAACGCCAGCACCTGGGACAACTTCATCACCAGCGCCAACGTCCAGGATCGCCACCGCTGCCGGTCTCGATTCGATTGCGGCCATTACTGAAGCGCTGGGTTCCGTCGGCTACATATCGGACCGGTCGATCTCGACGGCCGTTTACCTGGCGCATCATCTGCGCAAGCCGGTGCTGATCGAAGGACCGGCTGGGGTTGGTAAAACTGAACTGGCGGTATCGCTCAGTAAATGTCTGGATTTCCCGCTCCTGCGCATGCAGTGCTACGAGGGTCTGGACGAGAGCAAAGCAATTTACGAATGGAAGTACGGCAAACAGTTGTTGTACACCCAGATTCTGAAGGAGAAAATTCACCAATTGATCGGCACTGAAGACTCGCTCGATACGTCATTCAAGAAACTCGCAGGCTTTCAGGATCTGTTTTTCTCGCGCGAATTCATTGAACCGCGGCCTTTGTTGAAGTCAATGGAGCAAGCAGGCGGATCGGTGCTGTTGATCGATGAAATCGATAAATCCGACGAAGAATTTGAGGCGCTATTGCTCGAGATTCTGTCCGATTACCAGATCACGATTCCCGAAATTGGTACGATCCAGGCGCAAACGCCGCCGTTGGTCATTCTGACCTCGAACAATACCCGCGAGCTGGGCGATGCGCTGAAAAGGCGCTGTCTGCATCTGCACATCGGCTTTCCCGACGCCGAGCGCGAGCGCGACATTGTGCGAGCGCGGGTACCTGACGTTTCCGCGAAGCTGCTCAGACAGTTGGTGGCTTTTGTGCAAGCGGTGCGCGAGTCAAGTCGGCGATGTAGCCCGGCAGATCGACCTCGCCGCCGTTGCCGAGCAGGCTCAAGCGCTCGCTCACGTCGGCCTGGAGCGCCAACCCCGAGGTCGTCTCCGTAGGCCTCGCCACCCGCACCTTCGCTTGCGCCTCGCCGCCCGGGAGGATCGTCTCGGGCTCGACCGCGACCGCGGTCGACTCGCT
>JANLTP010000132.1:0-3094 GCA_031363055.1 Burkholderiales bacterium
AGCTGCGTTGAAGGATGCGACCGAACTGTGCGATTCGGATATTCTGATCATTTTTGATGCCGACTATATTCCAGGCAGAGGCCTGATCAAGCAGTTGGTGGCGCCGTTTTTTGATCCCGAGGTCGGCGCAGTCATGGGCCGGGTAGTGCCGTTGAACGGGGGCAAAAACATGCTCACGCGCTTGCTCGAGTTGGAGCGTGCCGGTGGCTACCAGGTAGATCAGCAGGCACGGATGAACCTCGGTCTGGTGCCCCAGTACGGCGGAACGGTTGGAGGTATCCGGAAATCGGCGCTCTTGAGTGTCGGTGGCTGGCACGACGACGTCCTGGCGGAAGATACAGATCTGACCTTTCGACTGTTACTCGGCGGTTGGACGACGGCCTACACCAATCGATCCGAATGCTACGAGGAAGTGCCCGAGGAGTGGCCGGTGCGTATCAAACAGATCATGCGTTGGTGCAAGGGTCACAATCAGGCGCTGTTCCGGCATCTTAGCAACGTGCTTGGAAGCAGGGCATTGACACCCTGGGAGCGGATCGATGGTGTCATGCTGCTATTGGTCTATGCGATGTCACCATTGCTCATGGTGGGCTGGCTGATCGCACTGGTGCTCTACCTGCTCAAGCCCGACCTTATGCTCTCAGGTGTGATCGCATTGTTCTCGATGCTCAGCTACAGCGCGCTCGGCAACTTTGCGGCTTACTTCGAAATTGGTGCAGCATGCTACCTTGACGGCAGCGGCCGAAGGTTGCGACTCTTGCCGTTGAGCACGGGCGGATTCCTCGTCAGTCTGGTTGCAATCAGTCAGGCAACGTTCAACCAGGTCCTTTTCGATCGTTTCTCTCGAGCCGCCGGACTGAAGTGGGATAAGACCATCAGATATCGTATTCGACCCACGTGAGTGCGCTGCTGTTCATCGTGTTCACCCTCGCGGTGTTCACAGTTCCCCTGATTCCTGCGATACATGAGTTTCTGACCAAGACGGATGTTGCTCCGCTGCCAGTACCGGTAGGCTACGACATCGATCCGCGCCGATTTGCTTACAACTTCAAGGCGATGGTGTACGACGCAGCATCGGCCTATCTGGACGATGGTCAGCCAATCAAGGCAGGCAATGTTGAGCGAACATTTAAAATTTACGATCCGGACGACGCTGCCAGTCAGGATGTTCATGCTCGCGACATTTTGGTCAGCCGTAGCTCGGTACTGATACCGCGAGGCACTTGGATACACAGCGAAATCTATTCGCGCGGTCAGGTTCGTTGTCGAACCGCAAGTCACGTACGCGCGGTGTTCTCCGAGCGCGCTTTGGTGCTCGGTGCAAGTGTCGCCGTCATGCGTTGGGCACACGGCCAAGTTGTCCATGCGCAAGACAGGAATGAACTTTATGGGCGAATTACGGCCGAGTCCATGATTCACGTTCGCAATCGCGCAGTCTTCGAGCGTCTGTACGCGCCGGTTATCCGATTCGGAGATCGCCATGGGCCCACACGCTTCGGGCGGCACCTACCCGAACGGGTCAGCCTGGATGCCAGCACTTGTGGCAGGTTGTTGTTCAACCAACCGGAACTCAGGCGCACCGTGCTCGAGGGCGACGTAGTTATCCCGGCGAACACTCTGATCGATACAAATCTCGTGGTGAGGGGAAACTTGCGAATTGGCGATAACGTACGGATCGTCGGTTCAGTGAAGTCGCGTGGCAACATGTTCATCGGGCACGACTGCGAAATCACAGGCAGTGCAGTCGCCCAACACTCATTACTCGTCGGGCGGCGTTCACAGGTGCTCGGTCCTGCCATCGGGGAACGCCGTATTGTGCTGGGCAACGACAGCATGATTGGCAGCGCACAGTCATTGGTCACCGTCACCTCGGAGCGTATTGATATTCACAGTGGGGTTATAGTATTCGGATCGATATGGGCAAGAGAATTCGGACGCGCCGTCGGCAGATCATCGGTCAGATCGCGATCCTGAGCCAAGCGCTGACCCTGATGCCAATGCGAGGGGATGCCGGCCTCAGCGAACAATCGCACGATCGCCCGTTGCTCGTTCTCGATCAGTTTGTGCGAGGATCGGGCATTACGACCGTGATCGCTGACGGCGATGTTCACGATCCGTATTTCAGCGGTATGTCGCTGCTGTGCGCACATGAACTCGGTCTCTCGATCGAGCCGCTGGCCCGATCAATGCTGGCGTGGTTATTGCCACAGCAACGAGGCGATGGTGGGTTCTCACGATATTGCCTGCGCGCCGGTCGCTGGACACCATGCATGCCTGCGGACGCAGATGATTCGATGTGCGCTATTGTCATCGAGTTGATTGCTATCGTGTCGACGGGTCGAGGCATTCGAACGGAATGGCAAAGCGCGATCGATCGTTGTCAGAATCTGCTGGCGCGCTTGAAGATTGAGCGGGGTACCTACAACGTGTCGATGGACTTGCCGGTGCAACTGCTGATGGACAACTGCGAGGTCTACAGGTCATTGGTTCGGCTCAGCGAGAGTTATAAAAGCAACGCCCTTTTCGCGCGAGCACGCGACGCCAGAGTGCAAGCCAATACACTCGGAACGTCGATCGTCAGGCAATTTTGGCAACCCGGGACTGCGAGTTACCTGATAACGAGCCAGAACAGTAACGGTGATACCTTTTATCCCGATGCAACCGGCCAATTATTTCCCTTGCTAGTCGGCTTGCATCGCCAAAAGGGAACACCCGGAGTCGACCTGTTGCGGTGGATCGATCAATACGCTAATGCCTGGCTAGCGGGTACCAGCGACCACTACCCTTGGGGACTTATGGCGATGGCACTTCATTCAGCCGGGCATTCAGACGTCGCCAGACGTTGGCTAGACTTTGCAACGCCCCTTAGAACGACCAATCGCTGGAATGTGCTCGAGGAGGCAATTTACCAGGGCCTGAGCCTCGCATTGATGACTAAATGATCTGTAAAAGCCACCCGGAATGTCGGCGACTTCTTCGGCAATCCTGGCTATCTGTACACTGATCGCCGAGCGGCAGCGTGAATCATCACTGTGATTTGTCCGTTGTTCTCAAGCGTAGCACGATGGACCTGCGCGATGCTGTTCACGCCGGC
>JANLTP010000157.1:0-27786 GCA_031363055.1 Burkholderiales bacterium
GTTGGGGGTCAGGATCAAATTCGACAGCAGCGAGCTGTAGCCGAGCAATAAGGTGTAACCGTCGGCGGGCGCCTTGGCGACGAACGATGCAGCGATCGCACCGCTGGCGCCGGGCTTCGACTCAACTACCAGGGTTTGCCCCCAAGCCTCGGTGAGCCTGGCACCAATGGTTCGCATCATGGCGTCGTGACCGCCGCCAGCGGGCGTCGGAATCACGAAGCGGATCGGTGCGTTCGGATAACTTTCCTGAGCAAACGCGCGGGCCGTGGCCGACATCGCGGTGCAAGCCAAGCCGCCTTGAATGAGGCGACGACGATTGATTTTCACCTGGTCACACGATCTTGATTTGCAAACTACCCAGCTTGTCGATGCGGCCCGCCAGCAGGTCGCCCGCTTTGACTGGCCCGACGCCCTCGGGCGTACCTGAATAAATGAGATCGCCGGGGAACAACTCGAAGAATCCCGACAAGTGTTCGATGGTTTCGCTGACATTCCAGATCAGCTTGGTAATGTCACTCGATTGTTTTTTCTCGCCATTGACGTCGAGATGAATCACGCCTGAATTGATGTAGCCGACCTGACTGGCCGGGTAGATCGGGCCGATCGGTGCACTGCGATCAAACGCTTTGCCGATCTCCCAGGGCCGACCCTTGTCGCGCATGGCGAACTGGCAGTCGCGCCGAGTCATGTCGAGCCCGCAGGCGTAACCGTAGATGTATTGTTCGGCCTCTTCCTTCTTGATGTTCTTGCCCTGCTTGCCGATGGCCACTACCATTTCCATTTCATAGTGCATGTTGCTGGTGGCTTGCGGGTAGGGCATCGCACCGGTCGTGCCGGCCGGAACGACCAGAATAGCGTCGGTCGGCTTCATGAAAAAGAACGGCGGCTCGCGGCCGGTAAAGCCCATTTCCTTGGCGTGCTCGACATAGTTTCGGCCGACGCAATAGATGCGACGCACCGGGAACTGCTGATCGCTGCCAGCGACCGGGACGGCAATGACCGCAGGTTGGTTAATGACAAAGTTCACTTCGTGTTCTCCAGGAGGGATAGCAGATATTATCGTGACTACTGTAGCGACAGTACTGTGTTGGTAATAGCGCCGTATTTCAGGATGAAATTCGAATATGGTATATGGGAATTTCATGGTTTTTGAGCTAAGATGATTCTATGCAATCCTCTTTCTTTCTACCCCGTATCGAGTTGCAACTTTCCGTTCGCACGGGCTTGAGTCGTTCCCGCGCCGTGGTGCTGAACGGGCCGAGGCAGTCAGGCAAAAGTACGATCGCTCAAGCGTTGCTCAACCGCGACTCACCGAATTATTTTGATTTGGAGAATCCACTTCACGAAGCGCGACTATCCGAACCGTTCGATACCTTGTCGAAATTAAGTGGCTTGGTGGTGATCGACGAAGTGCAGCGCCGTCCGAACCTGTTTCCAGTTCTGCGGGTATTGATCGATCGCTCAAACTCGGTGGGGCAATATCTGCTACTGGGTAGCGCCTCCCCGGCACTGTTGCGCCAGTCCAGCGAGTCGCTGCTTGGGCGGGTGGAGACCATTGAAATCGCCGGTTTTGATCTCGCCGAGATTGCCGAGACTGTCTATTCCTACGAAACTGCGGCCGCGACTCGACTTTGGCTGCGGGGTGGTTTTCCGCGTTCCTTTTTGGCTGAATCAGATGGCGATAGCCTTGCCTGGCGCGCCGGCGCGATTGCCAGCCATGTTGAAGTCGACTTGCCCCAGTTCGGCGTCAACGTAGCCGCCCCGGCAATGCTGCGGTTCTGGCGTATGCTCGCCCACTACCACGGACAAATCTGGAACGCTGCCGACCCTGCGCGTTCGCTCGGAGTTTCAGAACCCACCGTACGACGCTACCTCGACACACTGACCCAGACGCTGATGGTACGGCAACTGCAGCCCTGGCACCAGAATCTTGGCAAACGGCAGGTGAAATCTCCGAAAATCTATTTTCGTGACACGGGTCTTCTGCACGCGCTGATGGGCGTGCCAGACTTGCCAGCGCTTCTGGCTCATCCACATTGCGGTGCGAGCTGGGAAGGCTTTGCATTGGAACAGGTACTTCGTCTGGCAAAGCCGGACGAAGCGTATTTCTGGGCCACCCACCAGGGGGCGGAGCTGGATCTGTTGATGCTCAAGGGCAGTCAAAGGATCGGCGTTGAATTCAAGCGCGCCGATGTACCCAGGTTGACTGCGTCCATGCGCATCGCGCGGGACGATTTGAAACTGGACGCACTCTATGTTGTCTATCCCGGTGACGCCCGGTTTAACCTGACGGAGGGTGTTCAAGCGGTACCGCTATGGTCACTGTTGCCCGTGAGTTAGATCGGGTAAGATATTTTCAATACGCCAAATCCTCAGCGCTCTCTTCGAATCACTTGGGCGGTGCAATGAATCCAAAGGTCGATTGGTACTTCGGCAAGCACGATCGCTGGGAAAATGAACTCAGAAAACTCAGAGCCATCGCCCTCGACTCCGCGCTGACCGAGGAATTGAAATGGGGTTGTCCGGGCTACACACTGAACGGCAGCAACATTGCGCTGATTCACGTGTTCAAGGAATACTGTGCCCTCTTGTTCTTCAAGGGCGCTTTATTGCAAGATCGTCAGCACATTTTGGTCCAACAGACGAAGAACGTGCAGTCGGCGCGCCAGATCCGGTTCACTAATTTAAGCGAAGTGGTGAAGCTGGAACGCACCGTGAAGGCCTACCTGCTTGAAGCCATTGCGGTAGAGAAATCGGGTCTGCAGGTGGAGAGGAAGCAGACCGCAGAGTTTGAAACGCCAGAAGAATTCAAGAGTAAGTTGAATCAACTGCCTGCCTTGAAAAAGTCGTTCCATGCTTTGACCCCTGGACGTCAACGCGGATATCTTCTGCATTTCTCGTCA
Organism: Burkholderiales bacterium; assembly: GCA_031363055.1. GTDB lineage: Bacteria > Pseudomonadota > Gammaproteobacteria > Burkholderiales > Burkholderiaceae_E > JANLTP01. The sequence goes on from JANLTP010000157.1 coordinate 2,904, forward strand.
GCCAAACAGAGCAAGACGCGCGAAGCCAGGATTCAGAAGTGCATCGAGCGGATCCTGGGTGGCAAGGGATTGGACGACTAGATATCGAGACTGGGCTGATTTCGGCCATCAACGTCGCGCTTTGTTTAGCGGTCGGTGCGTTCCTCAGCAATGGTCCGGCGATTTTCTAAATTGAAGCGATCATCGTAGATCGGTCGGCCGCCGGTATCAGGCCCCGGATATTGCACGATGAGAATTTCACCACCAGACTCGGTGTGAAATTCGTCTTCGAAGTGAGGATCCGGATGAAAAATCATTGATCCGGGGCCACAAGTTTTGTCGCCGATCTGAAACGTACCCTTGAGTACATACCAGATTTGCGCGAACTCATGATGGTGCAGCGGGTGATGAGCGCCGGGTTCCAGCCGCAGGATTCCCGCATTGGGCTCCGTGGGCCGCTCCGGTCGCGGGTGGAACAGCATCTTGCCGGTCTCGCCCGGCCATCGAATCGTTTCCCATTCAATGTCGTCAAGATGCCGCACTTCCATCGGCTGGTGCGTTGCACCTTTGCGTTCCAAGGGCATGATCGATTTCCTCTGCAATTTCAGCTCGGCAATGGTGTAGGACTGACTTGCTCGCATGATGTATTAAAGGCGTAGAGCTCAAAACTTAATCCCATATTGCGCGCGAATGTTCCCTTAAGCAACTTCAAGGTACGAATCTTCTTTAAAGTATTCCCACTTCCTGGTCATCTTTGCGGCTTGCAGCCTGATGCGCTTTACTTCGGCAAAATTCTTGATGAAGAACAGCAACATTCGCCGATACCCGATCGGATTCCAGACGAGGATTCTGCTCTCCTTGTCGTGCGCGCGAACCAGCCCCTTGGCCTCCGGACTCTTGAACTTTTCCCAACGCGTGAATTGCGGATTCAAATCGTAGTCAATATCCAGGGCGTCGCCGAGGCGCATGGGATCGGCCCGACGTGAATACAGTGCTTGATGCGAAATTTTATCCATCTAAAGTCGGCAAGGTTGGCTAAAGCTAAATTCACTCACCGCGAACCGATCAGCACGCCTCGTTCAAGCAAATCACGGATTTGCGCCTCGCTATAGCCCGCTTCGCGCAGTACCACTTCGCTATGCTCGCCCAGCCGCGGGGCGGCTCCGGGCGCGCGCTTGCCCGCGCCGTCGACCTCCAGCGGACTGGCGACAGTCAGCCCCGAACCATCGGCGAACGGCACCAGCGCGCCACCGGCTCTCATTTGCTCATCGTCATCGATGTCGGACAAGGTACCGATCACGCCAAAGGTGATCCCGGCCGCATCGAGCTGCACGCGCCAATCGGCGAGATCACGTTCAGCGAAACGCGCATCAAAGTGCGCAATCAGTTCCTGGTTATGAACGCCGCGCTCCTGTGCGGTTGCGAATCGTTCGTCGTGGCTCAGATCGGCGCAGCCCAATGCGTTGAGAAACGGCTCGAATTGTCGGGCCTCATTCAGCACTACCAGACTCAGCCAACGATTATCACGACAACGATAAATATTGGTCAGCGGATTCGGTGCCTCGGTGCGCGGCCGCCGTGGAACAATCGTCGCACCACTCAGGTGCCCTTGCACAAAGAAGCCGTTGGCCCAAAGGCCGTTCGACATGAGCGAAGAACTGACCATGCCGCCGCGGCCGGTGCGCTCGCGCCGGTACAGCGCGGTTGCAATGGCACCGAACAGCGCGCACGCACTTGGGTGGTCACCCATTCCGGCGACCGAGCGCGCCGGTGCTGAATTTGCGTCGGCGCGTACCAGATCCATGAGCCCTGTGCGGGCCCACCAGGCGGTGGCATCGAAACCGGTTTTGTCGGCCTCGGGGCCGTGTTCACCGTAGGCGGTGAACGAGCCGTAGATCAGGCGCTTATTCAGGGGTGCGATGGAGTCGTAGTCGAGTTTCAAGCGGCGTCGTACCGGCAGGGGATAATTGGTGATGAAGACATCGGCGCTGGCAATCAGCCGATACAAAATCGCCAAACCGTCGGGTTGCTTCAGATCCAAGGCGACGCTGCGTTTGTTGCGCGAGTCGAGCTCCCAAGGATAATTGCGCTCACTGGCCGGCAGGCCTGGAAAGCGATAGAGCTCGCGGTAGGCATCGCCCTCGGGCGGCTCGATCTTGATGACATCGGCGCCGAAGTCGGAGAGGATGGTCGCGGCGGCGGGCGCTGCAATGAAGCTTGCGCAGTCAATGACCTTCAGGCCCTCAAAAGCTTGTTGGTCAGCGTGCATCGTGCTGGCCGCTCACCCTTTGTCTGCCGCTCACCCTGTGTTTGCCGCTCAACTTTTACGATCCAGATTCTGCGCATGATGCCCAGGCATCGCGAGCCGGCTGTTCTTCGTCACCTCCAGGGCCTTGGCGGCGCCCTCGTGTTCCATGATCTTGTTCAACACGGCGCGACCTGCCAACTCGAAGCTCTCGCGATTGGCGACCACATGGGCATGCGACTCGCGGTAGTGATCAAGCATGCCGTTGAGCTCCGGAATCACATAGCGCGCTACCAGGTCCCAACTGCGCCGGGTATTCTCGCGATTGGCCCAATCGTGCACGAAGCCGACCAAGGTGCCGAAGCCACCGGTAACTTCCAAGAGCTTGCGCACCGAGGCGATCAGATCGTCGGGTGTGCCGATCACACTCGCCGCGCCGGGCACGAACGCTGTCTCGTCGACCGCTTCATCGGGGCTCTTGAACAGCTTCGCACCAGGCCGGTTCAAGGTACCGACGACGTATTCATTGTTCCAGCGCATCAAGCCCTCGCCGGCCTCGCGTCTGGCCTGCTCGCGCGTCTCGGCGATATGCCAGGACGACAGCACTCGCCAGTTTTTGCGGCTGACGGTGTTGCCATGCTTGGCTGCGGCCTGTTCGGCAAAACTCCACTGTGTAGCCAGCGCCGCCAGGCCTTCGGTGGAGCTCGATGCGATCGAGATGACGCCAATACCGTACTTGCCGGCGAGGGTCATGCCCGAGGGGCTGATGGTCGATGCCACCACCATGGGCAGGTCTTCCTGCAACGGCAATAACTGCAGCTTCGCATCGTTGAGCGTGAACCATTCACAGTCGTAACTGAAGCGCGGCTCACCCTTCAGCAAGCGACGAATGACACCGAGCGCCTCGTCCTGCTGGTCGCGCTGCTTCAATGGATTGATGTTCAAGGTATGCGCATCAGACGGCAAAGCGCCCGGCCCGGTGCCGAAAATCGCCCGCCCGCCGGTCATATGATCGAGTTGCACGATTCGCTGTGCGACATTGAACGGGTGGTGATAGGGCAGCGAAATGACTCCGGTGCCCAGCTTGATGCGCTTGGTATGTTCACCGACCGCCGCCAGAAACATCTCGGGCGAGGCGATCATCTCCCAACCGGTCGAGTGATGTTCACCGCACCAAAACTCGTCGTAGCCGAGTTCATCCAGCAGGGTCGCCAGTGCGATGTCGCTGCGAAACTGCAGCGTTGGATGCTCGCCGATCGGGTGATGCGGGGCCAAAAACGCGCCAAAACGAAGCCGGGTCATCAGAGGGTACTCCTGGTTATTGACTCGACTTTACCCTGAATTGGATTCGCGCTTGGGGTGCGCGAGGTGGAACTATTTCGATTTACTCCACGACGTCATACGGATCGCCAGGGCCGTCGACAAACCATAGACCACCATGGCTGCGCCGACCAGGGCAAAGAACGGCCACGCCTCCTTGACCCAGGTGGTGAGCCAGGCGCCGACGGCAGCGACCACTACCAGCCGCAAGGTCGAGGCCAGTACGGGTCCCAGTACCTTGCCTGAACCTTGCGAGGCAAAGTACAGGGTCAGGCCCAGACCGAAGAATCCAAAGGCGGGGCCTGCCAGTCGCAGGTACTGATACGCAGCGTCGAGCACCGCCGGGTCGCTGCTGAACATGCCAGCCCACCAGTGCGGGAATGCAGTGACAACGGCGCCCACGACCGCCAGATTGATCGCTGACAAAATACCTGCTGTCCAGGCGACTTTGCGCGCGCGCGCCACATTACCGGCGCCCATCGCCATGCCGACCATGGGCACCGATGCGACGCCGATACCAAACGCAATCGGAATCAGCAAAAATTCCAGCCGCTGGCCAATGCTGTAACCCGCCAGGGGCGCGATACCGAGGCGCGCCACCAGCCCGGTAACCACGAGCACGGCGAGCACCGATTGCAGCGGCGACAGACAGGCGAGCGCGCCGACTTTCAGGATGTCGGCGAACAACGGCCATTGCAGCGGCACACCGCGCAGTTTCATCTTGAGCCGGCCGACACCAGTCATCAGATACCAGAGCAAAAAGGCCGCGCCGCCGCCAAAACTGACGATGGTGCCGATGGCCACACCTGGCATGCCGAATTGCGGAATCGGCCCGAAGCCCAATCCGAGCGCACCGCCCACGATGATCTGGGTTGCCGAGGCAATCAGAATCGTCATCGATGGCACGCGCATGTTACCGGTGCCACGCACGACCGACGCCAGGGCGTTCATGACCCAGATGAACATTGCGCCCAGAAAGAGCACGTTCGAAAACGCGGTTGCCTCGGCCAGTACCGCACCGCGGCCGCCCAGCAATTGATACATGAACGGGCCAAACGCAATGAACAACACGCCGTAGATCGCACCGACCATGAGTCCGATCACCAAAGCGTGCAGGGCCAAGCTGCGCGCCCGATCAGCATCGGCGGCGCCGAGCGCGCGGCTGATTGCTGACGACACGCCGCCGCCCATCGCACCGGCTGACATCATTTGCGTGAGCATTGCAAACGGAAATACCAGGGCCATCGCGGCCAGAGGCACGGTACCCAATTTGCCGATGTACCAGGTCTCGGCGATACCGACCAATACCGCGACCAGCATGGCGAGCACATTGGGAATCGACAGCTTGAACAGGGTCGGCAAAATCGCGCCAGTCACAAGCGGATTCGGTGGGGTCGGTGCGGCGCTCATTTCAACTCACTTCGCTCAACTTGATTCAACTTTTACTTGCAGATACAAGGATTGTAGCTACAATCTTCCGAATGCGCTTAGAAACCCGATCCGAATCGACTGACCCGTCTGCGCAACGTTCGGCGCCGCGCGGTTGCACCAACTTCAAGTTGCGGCAACTGCTGCGCGTCGTCAGCCGTCTGTATGACGTCGAACTGGCGAAAGCGGGCCTCAAAACCACGCAGTTCTCGCTGCTCTCGCACTTGGCTGTGACCAGTCCGGTGCAGCCCGGCGAGCTCGCGCTGCGTATGGATATGGACGCCTCAACCTTGACCCGCAATCTGCGAGTGCTCGCCGAGCAAGGCTGGGCCGTGCAAGGGCCGGGTGCCGATGCGCGCAGCCGCCTGATCGAAATCACCTCTGCGGGCCGACAAAAGGTCTCGCAAGCCAGGCGGCACTGGAAAAGCGCTCAACTGACGCTCAACGCACGCTTGGGTGCGCCGCAGGTTGCTGCCCTGCACCGGTTGATCGATTACGGCCTGGAGCAACTGCGGGTTAATGAGCCTGCGGAATCGGCACAGCGCAACTGAGTCAGTGTCGATTGCAAGACGCGAACTTGATATTTCGTGACTTGGGCTCTCTGCGCGGGTCCGATTCCGATTTGATCGTCTTAAGTGGCAAGCTGCGCCAACTCACCATTCGCGCGCGCCTGGCGCCCATAGACCCATTCAAACAACGGACCAGCCATCATGGTGGTCACGATCGCCATCAACACCAGCAGTGACCAGGAATTAACCATGTCCATACGCGTGTTCAGCCCGGAATAGGTGAAGAACATGGGTAGCAACAACACGACCGCCAGCGGCTCGATTTTCTTTTTGACCTCCTGCACGAACAAGCCGCGCGGCATGACGGTACCGAGAATGAATCCACCGAAGATCGCATGAATGCCAATTGCGTCCATCAGGAACGCCGAAAGACAAAACAGCGCCAAGGTGATCGCCAGCCGTCAACGACAGGGTGCCCATCGAGATGTTGCTTAGGCCGCGTTCATTGATGATTCGCGCAAGCATCGGAAAGGCGGTCAGCGCAATGCAGGCGCCCATGAACAAGGTGGCGTTCGCAGTTGAAATGCCGACAGCAAACAGGCCAGGAACGGTCAGCAGCAGTGTCGGAACGGTGGTGTAGAGGTTGTTGAGGAGATCTGAGGACATCGGCTGAAAGTGAAATTGATTATTGCTGGACTGAGCTTGACGATTTCGAAGCGCAGATTTCCATGCGTAGATTTCCAAGCGCGCCGATTGTAGCGATGTCGCCCTGATCAGCCCCGCCGGTCCCTGTGTACCGATCAGGGTTTTCGACTAGTATCGTCGAGTTTGCAAAGCATCAAGGCCATCATGCCCACGGCCGCCCCATGAGCGCCAACGATTCGAATCTTCCCTACAGCGGCCTGCGCGTCGTCGAGTTCACTCACATGGTGATGGGACCGACCTGCGGCATGTTGCTCGCCGATCTGGGCGCCGAAGTCATCAAGGTCGAGCCGCTGCACGGCGACAGCACGCGACGCTTGATCGGATCGGGTGCCGGATTTTTCCCGATGTTCAATCGCAACAAGAAAAGCATTGCGATCGATACCAAGGACCCGCGCGGCCTGAAGATAATCCTCGAGTTGGTCGCGAGCGCCGATGTCTTCAGCGAGAACTTCAAGGGCGGCACGATGGCCAAGCTCGGTCTGAGCTACCAGGCGCTCTCAAAAATCAATCCGAGACTTGTTTATGTTTCGCACAAGGGCTTTCTACCCGGCCCCTACGAGCACCGAACGGCGCTTGACGAAGTCGTGCAGATGATGGGTGGCCTCGCGTATATGACCGGCCCGGTGGGGCAGCCGTTACGGGCCGGCAGCAGCGTCAACGACATCATGGGTGGAATGTTCGGTGCCATTGGCGCAATGGCGGCGCTCGCACAACGCGAGCGGACCGGGCACGGCCAGGAAGTGCAAAGCGCCTTGTTCGAGAACAACGTGTTCCTGGTTGCGCAACACATGATGCAGTTCGCTGTCACTGGCAAGGCGGCAGCGCCGATGCCAAACCGCATCTCCGCCTGGGCAGTCTACGACGTGTTCACCGTCAAGAATGACGAGCAGATTTTTCTTGCAGTTGTTTCGGATACGCAATGGGCGCTATTCTGCGAAGCATTCGGCTGTGCAGATTTGCAGCGCGATGTGCGGCTCGGCAGCAATAATCAACGAGTCGCAGCGCGCGACTGGCTGATACCGATCTTGCGCGATCGGCTAGCCCCGATGGAAGCCGACGCCATCAGTGCCCTCTTTGAGCGGGTTGGCCTGCCCTATGCACCGATCACACGACCCGAGCAATTGTTCGAGGATCCACATCTGCTGGCGACCGGGGGCTTGACCGAGGTCACGATTCCCGCCGATGGCAGCGCGGCTGGCCGGCCGATCACGACGCGAACCGCCTTGCTGCCGCTTGCACTGAATGGTGAGCGCTTGTCAGTGCGCATGCCGCCACCGGCGCTCGGTGAGCATACCCGGGAACTGCTGAGAACGCTGGGCTACGACGATTCGAAGATCAATCTCCTGCACCGCGAAAACGTCATTGGCGAGAACGTCACGGGCCAGCAAGCCGATTGACGTTGGTCAAGGACAGGATAGCGCCGAGGGCCGCCTGCAATTCAGCCTTTGGGTTGCTCGCGCCCTCCTCCTGAATGTTTTCGTCCTGAGTGTTGTCGCCAATGACGATGCTGACGATGGGTGGCGACTGCAGGCAAGTCGCAGCGCCTCGCCAACGGCAACCCCAACCGGACGTCGTTCGGCATCGTAGGTGTCGAGCAGCGCATCGCCAGTCTCGCCACGTAGAACGGCCGCCAACTTCCAGGCGAGGTTTAGAACATCCTGCACGCCGGCGTTCAAGCCGAAGCCTCCGGTGGGAGGCATTTCATGCGCGGCGTCACCGGCCAGGAACACCGAACCCGAACGATAGCGTTCGGCGACCAGGGCAGATGCCTTCCAGGCGCTGACGCCGAGCACCTCGATTTCGCCGTCCGTAGAACCAACGGCATGTCGGACGATCCTGCAAAGATTCCGGACCAAGCCGGAATGTCCTGAACCAGAAGGCCTTGTTCGGCGAGCGTCGGTACGTCAGGTAACAGGATCGAGCGCTTGTTGCCGGCAATTCCCAGGCCCCGCAGTTGGCCGGAACGAATCGCTGGCCCAGCAACGCCCGGCGAGAGAAATGCCGAATCGACGATCGCGGCACGTCCGCTGCTCTGATGGAGGGCCTCGGCGAGAACACGCGCAGTGGTGTCCGTTCCACTGCCGGCCGAAAAAGGAACGACGATGCGCAGCGGCGAATTTTGTCCGCGCGCCAGTTGCGGGGCCAGCGCAGCAAATAGGGCGGCCCCCAGTACAGCGCTTCGGTCAGGCATCGTGTCTCCTCCTCATACGCGGACTGATTAGATCATTTCGGTCGCCGTTGCACTCGCGAATTCTTCAGGCAATGAAGATAGACATTCTCACCAAAATTGAGGACGCTCAAAATCGTTCAAACTGCTAATCTGCGGTTCAGGTGTCATTGTGCCCAAAAGTATCCGGTGGATGATGGGCGGAGCGATGCTTGACTGACCGCGCCGTCTAACCTCTATGTCGATGGACATCACGGCGAATTTCAACGAAATTCAATCGGAGGAGACTTTCAGGAAGAATCGAATATCGGAGGGGGCAGTCGCCGCCCTAGCGTTGTTTGCCGGGCTGTCATTGAGCTCAATCGCTCAGGGGCAACCGACTTTCAAGTCCTATTGCCAAAACATCGGGACCGGTCCCTTGGAGCCTATCGGTGACCGCGCCGGGCACGCCATTTCGGCGGGGTCGTACACCTGCCGCACTGAAGGTGGTCCTATGGACGGAGCTGTGATGACCGGGTACGGATTCTTCGAATGGGATGGCCCTAACGCGGTTGGACGCGGAGCCATCGGCATTTTTAGAAAGGCTGGGTCTTCGTTGATCTATTCAAATTCTGAAATGAAAAACACACTGATCATGGTTGACGGCAAAGTGACCGGATTCAGTAGCTCGGGACGGGGAACCTACTCGCTGGGCACCGGTGCTGCGGCTGCGCTTACGGGAAAGGGGTACACCTACGTGAGCAAGAGCATAGGCTTTAATCAGTTTTTGATTGAAACCACCAACGATTAGCGACGCGTTTCTGCGGCAACGCGTCGCGCTCGTGCCTGCAGCGCAATCAGGCTGTGGATCGTCATGCCGTAGTGCATCGGCTCGCCGCACCATCGGGTCACAGCCGTGTCCGGGTCGATCGTTAGGCCGCTGCGTTAATGCTGTCAGACCAGCGCACGCGTATGGCCGTGTGCGGGCGCTGGGTCAGGGTTCGTTTCGTATCGCCCGTGGCATCAAAGTCGTCAACAGGCGTTGCCGCGGAAACGTCTGCACGCCGGCACTCATCGGTCGCGACCTCGAGCGCCTTCAACAGCACCGCTCCACTCTCGGCGGACAGTCGCGTATTGGGCATCACCGAGCCGTCGTCGTCATGGAAATAGGTGACCCGACGGCCGGCGAACAGTTGCGCTTCGCGGCTCAACTCGGCCGCCTCCTACGCGCGCCGCACCGCGATCCAGTCCGCACTTCCCTTTCAGCCAGTGGGCGAACGACTGGGTGGCGCCATCGGCCCAGCCCTTGCGGCGGTCGAACTCGGCTTAGGAGCACAGCCCCGAACTTTTTAGCTGCACCAATCATCTTTAGCGGCGCGAATCCCCATCGCCTTCTGAATCGCGTTTCATGGTTAACTTGCCGTCACGTTCAAATCAACCTCTGCGCCTGCACGATCGTCGCAGCCTAAGCAATCTGAAAGTGATCATGCACATCAGCCCAGCGCCTTTTACGACGCCTCCAATGCCACGCTATCGCTCGAGCGGCCGCTGGTTAAGCGGCTGGTTAATCATTGGCATCGTACTCGCACTTTCCCTCTTCACTGGCTCGGCCGCGCTGGCACAATCCTATCCCAGCAAGCCGATTCGAATCATCGTTCCCTACGCGGCCGGCGGCGGCACTGATATCTTGAGCCGGGTGGTCGGCGAACGGTTGCAAGTCGCCCTAGGCCAGTCGGTGCTGGTCGAGAACCGCGCCGGCGCCAACGGCATCATTGGCTCCGATGTGGTTGCCAAGGCCGCGCCCGATGGTTATACCTTGATGGTCGTGGTCGGCACCCATGTCATGAATCCATACCTGTACAAGACCGTGCCGTTCGATGCGATCAAGGATTTCACCGCGATCACCTTGTTGGCGACCTCACCGACCGTGTTGGTGTCGAGCCCGCAGCAACCATTTGCGAACGTCAGGGAATTGATTGCGTTTGCCAAAGCGAACCCGGGCAAGCTCAGTTACGGCAGTTCGGAAGCGAACACCCAATTGGCTGGCTTTTTGTTCAATCAACGCGCCGGGGTCGACATCGCCAACGTGCCGTACAAGGGTGGTGGTCCGATGATGACCGATATCGTTGGTGGCCATCTGGCCACCGGCTTCACCAGCGTTGTGACCGCGCTGTCGTTCGTGAAGGCGGGCAAGCTGCGCGTGCTGGGCGTGGGTTCACCCAAGCGCACCGGTTCGTTACCGGACACGCCGACGATTGCCGAAGGCGGGGTCACCGGTTACGACGTGACCTCCTGGTATGGCATGTTCGCGCCCGCCGGGTTGCCGACGACGTTGCGCGATCGGCTGCAAAGCGAAATCGCAAAGATTCTGGCGGATCCGTCTGTGAGTGAGCGCGTGGTGGCGCTCGGCGCCGATCCGAGCGGCATGAAGCCCGACGAGTTCAGTCAATTCGTTACGAGCTACGCCGCGCGCATGGCGCTGTTGATCAAGGAGGCGGGGATCAAGCCGTCGGAGTGAGCCGGCCGATCGTCTGTCTCTGGATCCCGCTCGATCCGTTGCCTCCTCAAGTGAACGCTACTGAACCACTATTTGCGCTCGAATCTCGCCGGCCGCATATGGCGCGGGACTATGAACGTTGAAGTACAGATTCCCGGCGGTGAGATCGGTCACGTTCTTGGCAGTCAACCTGGTTGGAATCGGCGCCACATAAACATTGGTACCCGCCGACAGCGTTGCGACGTCTGCAGGGCCACTGACACCGGGTGGGCCAGTGTGGATGTGCGCTATCGTTGCCGCGCTGACGTTGTGCGTCGCGTACGCAATGATGACATCAAGCGTCGTCGAATCGAACACGAGGGTTCCGAGCCCGTTGGCGGTCGATGCGTTCGGAGGGACTTCCTGCGCGCCGTTCATCTTGGCGAGACCTGCAGTGACTCCACCGTCGATGTTGATTCGGCCGCGGATTTCTCCACTCGGATTGGTAGAAGTATGGACGTTGAAATAGAGTTCGCCTGCCTGCAACGAGGCGTATTGTGCATCGGTCAGAATGGTCCCGACCGGCACGGTGGCGGCATTGCCGTCCGGCGCCAGGGTCAGAGGAATGATGACCGGCCCGTTCGCGCCGGGACTGCCGGCGGGCGCCTGGTGAATGTGATGTCCACCCGGCGTGGGAGTGAGTCCACTGAAGCTCATTCCGCCGGTGATTTCCTTGGTCGCCGGGTTGACCACTACCGCGCCCCGACCGGATGCGCTCGTTGCGGTCACCGGGGGGACTTCCTGCGCGCCCGAAAGCGTCGCCGAGCGAACGATAGTCGATGGCGGCGGCGAATCGCTGCCACACGAAGTGATTCCTCCAATAACACCAATCCATATCAAGCCGAATAGAGCGTGTCGGATATTCATCATGATCTCCATGGGTAATAGCGGTTGCGACGGATAGCCGGATCGTTGCCGGGTTGCTCCAGCCGGTCAAGGGGGATGGCCGTACTAAGAATGCCTTTTTAGTCTCGCCAACACAATAGCGCAAGCATTACCAGGACGATGAATCGCAAAGGATGGCATCGACCGCCTGACCGTGATCCGCATCTCGCGCGCGCCGTAGTCATCGACTGGGAAGGGATGGCGGCGTATGCTTGCCCAAAACGACCGACAGAGGCAAAAAAATGGCTACGAATCTCGGCACCGCGCTGCGCGATGTAACGCTCGACGATAAATACACGCTCGAAAAAGGCCGCGTACTGATCAGCGGCAACCAGGCGCTGGTGCGTCTGCTGCTGTTGCGCCGCGAGCTCGATCGCAAGGCAGGCCTGAACACGGCGGGCTTTGTTTCGGGCTATCGCGGCTCGCCGCTGGGTGGCTTCGATCTGGCGCTTTGGGCGGCCAAGCAGCGGCTCGATGGTGCGCAAGTCGTGTTTCAGCCCGGGGTCAACGAGGACCTCGCAGCGACCGCTGTCTGGGGTACGCAACAGCTCAAGCAGTTTCAGGATGTTACCGTCGATGGGGTGTTTGCCATGTGGTACGGCAAAGGGCCCGGTGTGGACCGCGCGGGCGATCCGATCAAGCACGGTAACTACTCGGGCACGCATGCCAACGGCGGCGTTCTCGCGGTATTCGGCGATGATCATCCGGGCAAGTCCTCGACGATCGCCCACCACAGTGAACAGATGATGGCCGGGCATTCGATCCCGGTGCTTTACCCGTCTGGTGTTGGCGAGTTCATCGCCTTTGGGCTGCTGGGCTACGATCTGTCGCGCTACAGCGGCTGCTGGGTCGGCATGAAGGTGGTCAATGAGACCATCGAGCAGACTTCGACGATCGATTTCGATGTCGCGAGCTTCAAAGTTGAATGCCCCGATCGCACCGACTTGATGCCGCCCGAAGGCGTCAATTATCGCGGTGGCTTCGCGCCCTTGCAGGACGAAAGCATTTTGGTTCGCAGCAAGCTGCCGCTGGCGCAGCGATTCGCGCGTGCCAACGGCATCGATCGGGTCGCGTTGGGTAATGGTTCGGCGAATGCTGCGTCGAATGGCTCGGCGAACGGTTCGGCGAGCAGCGCCGGCACCAGTCGCTTCGGTCTGGTCACCGCCGGCAAAGCCTTCCAGGACACGATGCAGTCCCTGCGTTACCTCGGCATCGACGATGCGCGCGCGCGAGCGCTTGGCGTCGCGGTCTACAAGGTCGGCATGATCTGGCCGCTTGAGCCGATCGGTATGCAGGAATTCGCGCAAGGCAAAGACGAACTCTTCTTCATCGAGGAAAAGGCTGCCTTCCTCGAGCCGCAGGCCGCAGCAGTGCTCTACAACTTGCCGCAGCGGCCCCGAATTGTCGGCAAGACCGACGATAAGGGTGCGTCCCTGGTATCGCTCGAAATGCTGCTCGAACCGGTCGATATTGCGATCGCGCTCGCGGGCCGGCTCCAGTTCAATGGTATCTGGGATGCCGACCTCGAAGCGCGTTTGCAGGCCACGCAATCCTATCGTCGCGCCTTGCTTGCGGTCAGTGTCAGCAGCGCGCGCCGGCTACCGTTTTTCTGCTCGGGTTGCCCGCACAACACCTCGACCAATGTGCCCGAAGGTTCGCTGGCGATCTCCGGCATCGGCTGCCACGGCATGGCGATTTGGGCCAAGCCCGGCACTACTCTTGTCGGCACGCAGATGGGCGGGGAAGGCATGAACTGGGTGGGCCTGCATCGCTTCACCAAAACCAAACACATGTTCCAGAATTTGGGCGACGGTACCTACTATCACTCGGGTCTGTTGGCCATACGCGGCGCGGTAGCCAGCGGCGCCAACATCACCTACAAGATTCTGTTCAACGACGCGGTCGCGATGACCGGCGGCCAGGCGATTGACGGGCCGATCTCGGTCGGTGCGATCGCGCATCAGGTGTTGCACGAGGGCGTGAAGAAGGTGATCGTGGTGAGCGATGATCCCAGCCGTTACGACGCCTCCTCGGGCCTGCCGCAAGGCTTGGGCGTCGTGCACCGCGACGAACTCGATCGGGTACAGCGCGAGTTGCGCGAAATCGCCGGCTGCACGGTGATGATTTATGAGCAGACTTGCGCGGCAGAGAAGCGGCGCCGCCGCAAGCGCGGCAAGTTCGCCGATCCCGAAAAGCGCATGTTCATCAACGAATCCGTCTGCGAAGGTTGTGGTGACTGCTCGACGCAATCGGGCTGTGTGAGCATTGAACCGAAGGAGACGACGCTCGGTCGTAAACGCAGAATCAATCAATCGAGCTGCAACAAGGACTACAGTTGTGTGAAGGGATTTTGTCCGTCGTTCGTCACCGTCTATGGCGGCCAGCCGAAGAAGCCGAAGGCGGTTGCGGCTGACCTGTCAGATCGTCTGTTCGGTGCGCTACCCGTACCCGCCGTGTCGGCTATGCAAGACGGCGGCTACGGTGTCATGATCGCCGGTATCGGCGGCACCGGCGTCATTACCGTGGGCGCGGTGCTGGCGATGGCCGCACACCTCGAGGGCCACGCGGCCTCGGCCTACGACATGACCGGTCTGTCGCAAAAGAACGGTTCGGTATACAGCCACCTGCGCATCGCCGAAACACAAGCCGACATCTACAGCCAGCGCTTGGGTCTCGGCGAAGCCGGGCTGGTGCTGGGCTTCGACATGGTGTCGGCGCTGTCCGACGAGTCGTACCGCACCCTCGCGTCCGAGCGTTCGCGGTTCCTGGCCAACGAGCGCGTACAGCCGATGGCAACCTTGAACTTTAACCCCGACGATAAGGTCGACACCGGTCTTCTACAGCGCAAGATTCGCGAGAAGCTCGCCGACGACCGGATCGCCTATGTCGACGCGACCGGTATTGCGACGGCGCTGTGCGGTGACAGCATCGCCACCAACCTGTTCATGGTCGGTGTCGCCGCGCAACGCGGGTGGCTGCCAGTCAGCATCGCCGCCATCGAGCAGGCAATCGAACTGAACGGCATTCAGATCGAACTGAACCAGCGCGCATTCGCATTCGGCCGACTTTGGGTGCATGACGCGGGCAAGATTCGCGACCTGCTCGGCGCCTCGGCGCCAACGCCGCAGACACCGGCGGCGCAAAGCTTCGACGAAGTGCTGGCTGAACGCCGCCAGTTGCTCACTGAGTATCAGGACGCCGCCTACGCACAACGCTACACATCGTTAGTCGAACAAGTGGTTCAGGCCGAGGAACGCCTGCGGCCCGGCAGCCGTGAGCTGTCGACCAGCGTCGCGCGCTATGCGGCGAAACTGATGGCCTACAAGGACGAGTACGAAGTCGCCCGCCTGTACAGCGACCCAGCGTTCATGACCCGGCTCAAGAGTGAATTCGACGGTGAGCTGAAGCTTGCTTTCAATCTCGCGCCGCCGCTGTTCGCCAAGCGCGATCCGCAGACCAAGCACTTACTCAAGCGCGAATACGGCGCCTGGATGTTCAAGGCGTTCGGCGTGCTGGCCAAGTTGCGCTTTCTGCGCGGCGGCGCGTTCGATCTATTCGGCCGCACGCAGGAGCGGCGGATGGAGCGCCAGCTCGTGAACGAATACGAGCAGACGATTCGCGAGCTGCTGCCCAAGCTGAACATGCGCAATCTGGCCGCTGCGGTCAAGGTCGCCGAGTTGCCGCAGAAGATTCGCGGCTTTGGCCATGTGAAAGAGCAGGCGATGCTGGCGGCGGTTGACCTGCGCAAACAGGCGCTTTTGGAGTTTGCGCAGGCCGATAAAGTGATCAGGATTTCGGAGGCGCAGCGGGCGGCGTAGGTAATCCCAACTCAATCCGGAAGCGCTCGAGAAGCGCTCCAGAAGCATTCGAACTAACCAAGGTCCAACATCGCTAGACCATTGACACCCCTCAAACGAGGGGATGCAGTGAATGCTGCAAGGCGATATGCTCGGCTGGTCTTTAAGGAATGAACTTTATCGTGTCATGAAAACTCTTCTGGTTGATGATCATGCTCTATTTCGTGCCGGACTTCGACTGCTGTTGGGTACGATCGATCGCCAGCTTCAAATTTTCGAAGTGGCCACCATCGGTCAGGCGCTGGAGGTCTCCGGGCAGCATCCTGATTTGAATCTTTGCCTGCTCGATCTTGCGCTGAAGAACGAAAACGGTATTGACGCGATCGTTCGTCTGAAGACTGTGGTGCCCAATGTGGCTGTGGTGGTCGTCTCGGCCAGCGAAGAGAACAGCAGTATTTATGCGTGCATCGAGGCCGGTGCCATGAGCTTCATTTCGAAAAGTTCGCCACCCGAGGTCTTAACCAATGCGCTGCGCCGGGTACTCGGTGGTGATATTTATTTGCCCGAGCAAATGGCTGGCGCTGCCATCGATTCAAATCGGCCGAAGCCAAGTCTCTCTCCTCGTCAAAGTGAAGTCATGCGTGGATTGAGCCGAGGACTGCCGACAAAATTGATCGCTCGCGAACTTGCGCTTTCCGAGCACACGGTGCGCGAATATATCGCCGCGATATACAAACACCTTGATGTCCACAATCGCACCGAGGCGGTGATCACGGCAGCCCGACTGGGCCTGCGAACGTGAAGAACCACCCCGCCCCGACAAGTTACTCCACCTCGACGGGCCCCTCCATCTCGACAGGCGGCAAGGAGGGCGATGACCAGGCCATCCAACAAGAAGCGTCGCTGGAGTTGGTGAAGCTGCATGCCAACATGCTTAAACGCATGCCAGTCATCCAGGCCTTCCTCATATTGAGTTTCTGGTTGCTCATTTCTTCGTCCATTTCAGGAACGCAGTTTCTGGTTTGGGCCGCAGTGAGCTTTTCGGTGGAGTGCTTGCGGGCCTATTACGGCACGCAAGCGCTAAAAATTACCGTATCCTCGCGCGCATCAACCGAACACCGACGATTCACCATTCTTGCGACGCTCGCCGGCGGCGCCATTGGTGTTTCGGCCATCCTGTTCCTGCCCGTGCTTACGGTGGAACAGCGTGCTGCGGTGGGCTTCCTGCTGACGGGTATTCCGGCTGCTGGTGTCGCCGTCTCGCAGGCATCGAGATACATCATTGGCGGCTACGCGTTGGGAATACTGATTCCTGCAAGCCTTGCCTGGGGCCAGGTCTACCCCGATCAAGCCTACGGTATGTTCGGACTCGCGATTGTCTACAGCATTGTCCTGATGGCGGTCGCAGCGGATAACGAAAAGATGGTGTTCCGCTCAATTGCCATTCGCCACGAGCGTGACCGGGTAGTCCTCGAGCTCGAAAGAAGCAACGCCGAAGTACGGCAGGCGATGTCCAAGGCCGAACGGGCCGCACAGGCCCGCGCCCGTGTGCTCGCTGCGGCAAGTCATGACCTTCGTCAACCTTTGCAGGCCCTCTCGGTCTATAGCGCCATTCTGGCGGCTAGTCCCACTGCGCAGACGCTCAAGGAAGTCGGCCATGACGTTGATCAGATCGTTCGATCGCTCGGCAGTCTTCTCGGTGGTTTGCTGGACCTGTCCAGACTATCGTCAGACTACTACGTACCCGACAAACAGGTGTGCTCGCTGGACCGGATCGTCAACGGCGTGTGCAATGAACTGCAGACACTCGCCAGCGACAAGGGCTTGAGCTTGTCTCGGCACCTGACCCCGGTCGCGTTGCGGACGGACCCGGTCGCGCTCGGCAGGATCGCGCGCAACTTGATCGAGAACGCGATCAAGTACACCGATGTCGGCGCGGTGACCGTTAATACAACAGCCGCTCATGGCATGGCGATCCTGACGGTCAGTGACACCGGCAAGGGTATTCCTCATTCGGAGCAAATTCGTATTTTTGAAGAGTTCTATCAAGTCGACAATCCTGGGCGAGATAGAAGCCTTGGCGTCGGTTTGGGGCTGGCGATCGTTCAGCGATTGTGTGAACTGCTGAGCGCGAAGATTGAGCTTGAGTCTGCGCCGGCCCAGGGCTCGAGCTTCAGCATCTCCTTTCCGGACGTTCTTGAAACCGAGGCTCATCGGGTCCCGGTTGCGCCGATCGTTCAGGAAGGGACATTCGATGGCACCAAGGTGTTCCTGATTGACGATGAGGTGGACATCGTAAAAAGCATGAGCAAGTTACTCGCGCTATGGGGAATGACCGTTCATACCGCCGAGTCGGCGCCTACGTTGATTCAACATTTCCTGGCAAGCGGCAAGCCAGACCTGCTGGTTGCAGATTTGCGGTTGGGCAAAGGCGAGCACGGCGCGGCGCTTGCCCAGCAGCTCCGAAGTAAATATGGTGACTTCCCGGTACTCATCATCACCGGCGAGACCGCTTCGGAGGCACTGCGGGCAGCCGTCGACTTGGGATATCCCGTGATGCAAAAGCCCATCGCACCTGAGGACCTGCGCCAGGCGATCGAGGCTTGTCTGAAGGAGTTTCAGGCGAAGACTGTCGCGGATGCGCGCTAGCTGATCCCTGCTAGCTGATCCCTGTTAACCGATCCCTCAATATGAGGGGATTGAGGGATCGCTCAGGGGCATGCAAACTGGCTACCAGAACACACTCTGGAGACCACCATGAAATCTCGTTCACAATGGACCTACTTCCACAATCTTGCGCTTTCGATTACTGTGCTTGCCGGATGTGGTGGTGGCGGTGGCGACAGTCCGACCGCAGTCAGTTCGGGTGTGGCGGCATCCTCGCCAGCGGCAGCGCCAACGCCGGTTGCAGCGCCGGTTGCAACGCCGGCACCGACGCCTACCGCAGCTCCGATGCCAACATCAGCTTCGACCAATCTCAACGATCCAGCCAACGCCATCCGGCTCGCTGCGGCCATGAGCCAGACGACCTGGGTGGTCGGCACGCTGACACCAGTCAAATGGACCGGCGCAAATTACAAAGTGCCGTCGCGCACCGACGTGTCGGGTTGTGTAAGCGTCGTCTATAACAATGCTGATGGGGTACCGGGCATCGGTGATAAATTTTCGTTTCTGGTGAACAACTGTGCCACCTCAAACGTTGCCGGAAGCGCTACCCTCAGCCGGGAAACCGTATCGAGTCTGCTCGCGATCTCGAATCCGGCATTGCCCGAGTCCGGCGCTTGGGAAGTCAGTGAATCGCTGTCAGGGTCAGGTACAACGGCCTGGGACACAGCAGTCACCGGCAACATTCGCTCGAAAGGTCAGAGCACGACTTCGCTGACCGGTACCCAAAAGATTAGCCACCGGTCCAACGGTAGTCAGCAGGATGCACTGCAGAGCGGTCGCTTCAGTGCCAAGGGTATCCACGACGGCATTGCCTTCGACTACGTAATCGAGACCAGCTACACGTGCAACTATTCGGCCGATTCGACTAATTCGAAGAAAGCGATTGAATCGACCTGTTCGGCAAGCCTGGCCACACTCAAGGGCAATCTGAACGGCGGAAATGCCGAAGCAACCTTGGTCCAGACTAACGCGGGCGCCGCGACCTTCGACATTGTTCAAGCTGGTCAAACCATCAAGGTGTCAAAAAATCTTTCGAACGGCGACTACACGGTCAGCATCGCCAACGGCCAGCAGTTTGTGATTACAGCAGTCGCGTTTGAAGCGATCGCGCGTTATTGAGCGGTCGCAGACCTATGCGTCAGACGCCGCCATCGACTGCAATGTTCTGACCGTTCACATAGGAATTCAGTTCCGAAACTTGAAAGAGCACCACCGCCGCGACATCTTCTGGCCGGCTGACTCTGCCGAACGGCGATGTCGCATCGAGTGTGCGGATGTCGGCGCTGCCTCGTGCCTTGGCCAGACGCCGACCCATTTCAGTGTCTGTCAGCGACGGGCTGACGATATGGGTACGAATCCCGTAGGCGCGTTCCTCTTTGGCCAGGGTCAATGCCAAGGCCTCCATGGCCGCTTTGGCAATCGAATACGGAGCGCCGTTCGCCGCATATTTGCGCGTCGCAACGCTCGACACCATGACAATATCGCCGCGGCCCAAGGTGCGCATTTGCGGGATCAGGAATTGGCACAGATGGAAGGGCCCCATGACATGCACGCCGAACAGTCGCTCGGGTTCGGTCGGGTCGGTATCAACGACTTTCTGGCCGCGGCTGCTGATACCCGCGTTATTCACCAGAATATGCACCCCGCCAAAATCCCGAAGTACGTCTTCAGCCAATTGCCTGGCCTCGTCGCGGCGCTCGACTGAGGCAGCATAGGCACGCGCCTTGCGGCCAAGCGCTTCGATAGCTACGACGACCGCTTGTGCGGATGCGTCATCACGTTTGTAGTTGATTGCCACGTCGGCACCGGCCTGCGCGAGTTGAAGCGCAATGGCCTTACCAATGCCACGGCTGCCTCCGGTGACTAAAGCGACGCGGCCTGCGAGCGAAATCTGGATTGACATGTCAAATCTCCAAGTATACGAACGGGTGGCTTCAAAGCACTGACCTTACCGGAAATCGTGCAGCGTAGCTTTCTTGAATCAATGCGAACAATGCCTCGAGATAAACCGCGCTGCTTGCTCAAGTGCTGTGCGCCCCTCTTCGAGCATCGGCCAATACAACTGCCAGACGTGGAACATCTGTTTCCAGACAGTCAATTCGCTGTCGACGCCAGCGGCGATGAGTGCCTCGTGCATCAAGGTCGCATCGCCGTAGAAACACTCGTGATCGCCGATCTGGATCAAGGTCGGCGGCAAACCCTCCAGCGAGGCGAACAGTGGCGAAACACCGGCGTCGCGTCGATTGATGGTCGGAGCATATCGCGATACGAAGTACTCGACGACCTCGCGCGAGAGCATCGGATCGACCGCAGCCAGGCGGTCATAACTGGTGTTCCCGGTGCCGAGATTTACCCAGGGACTGAAGCCCACCAGGCAGCCGGGCATCGGCAGGCCAGCCGCCTGCGCCTGGGCCAACATCGCAAATCCGAGGCCGCCGCCGGCCGAGTCGCCGGCCACTGCACAGCGACCCGGCGCGTGCAGCGAGGCGAGCTCACGCCAGGCGGCCAGCGCATCGTCGAGTGCTGCCGGAAACGGTGATTCGGGCGCAAGGCGATAATCGAGGCTGATGACCGTGCCTTGAATCTCAAGCGCCAGCTTCGCAGCGAGGTGGCGGTGCGAGCGTGGCGAGCCGATGACGTAGCCGCCGCCGTGCAGGTACAACACGATGGGTCCATCGCGCTCAACGACCAACGTTTCTGCTACAACGCCTGCCAATGTCGATGACGTCTGCGTGACACCCGGCGGAAGCGGAAAGGCCTCGGCGAAGCGGTCGAGCCCTTTGCGCACGGCAGCCACTGACAGCGCTGCATCAAAGGGCGCGGCGCGAATCAGCCGCAAGACGTTTTGCAACTCGGGTTTATGCATCGCTCAAACCCGATCGAAATGCTCGAGCACCGGGTTGCGCATGTCCGCCTCGAACTTTTCATAGGTCCAGGGCCAGGAAGCGACGTTGCCGTTCTTGTCGACGTACCAACTGCTGCAGCCGGTCGCCCAGATGGTATCCGGCATCTTGGCCTTGATCGCGTCGTTGAACGCCTTGACCGCCTCCGGCTTGGGCGCGATTTCGGTACAGTTTCCGGCGCGCAACTCATCGATGAGTTTCATCGCGTAGTTGAACTGGTTCTCCGAGGTCATGAGCCAGGAGAAATTACCGATCGGGCTGTTCGGCCCGCCGATCATGAACCAGTTGGGCAGGTTCGCCACGGTGACCCCGAGGTAACCCTGATTGGCCTGCGACCAGAGTTCATCCAGACTGCGGCCGTCGCGCCCAATGACGCGCATCGGTCGCACGAAGCGGTGCGTATCGAAGCCGGTGGCCAGCACGAGCACATCGAGTTCGTGCAACACCCCGTCGGCGGTGCGCACGCCAGTGGACTCGATGCGTTCGATCCGATCGGTGACCAGATGCGCATTCGGTTTCGCGATGGCTTCGTAGAAACGATCTGACATGATGAGCCGTTTACAGCCGACCTTGTAGTTCGGCCGCAGCTTCTCGCGCAACTGCGGGTCGCGGACGTTGTTCTCCAGATTGTCATGACAGCCCTGCGCCATCTGCGCGTAAGCCTCGGCGTTGGCACCGACCAGCGCCGCCGCAAAGTTGCTGTTGAACTCGACCGCGAGCCGCGAATACTTGGCGTGCAGCGCCACCGGATCGGCACGATACTGCGCTTTCTTCTCTTCGGTAATCGGCGGATTCGGCAAGGGCATGATCCATTGCGCCGTTCGTTGAAACAGGCTCAGGTCCGAGACTTCGTCGATGATCGCCGAGGTTATCTGCGTGGCGGTCGAACCGGTGCCGATAATGCCGACACGCTTGCCTTTCAAGGACAGCGATTGTGGCCAGCGAGCGGTGTGAAACGCGGGGCCTGCAAAACTCGCGAGACCTGTGATGTCGGGATAAACCGGATGGTGCAATACACCGACCGCGACCAGCACCGCATCGAAGGCGCCTTGCTTGCCCTGTACTGTTTCGAGATGCCATTGGCTGTCGATGAAGTCAGCCTGAGTTACTTCACTCGAATACTGGATGAACTCATTCAATTGGTATTTTTCGGCGACGCCTTTGAAGTACGCCAGGATCTCGGGACCGGGTGAGCAGACATGGCTCCAGTTGGGGTTCGGCTCGAACGAGTAGCGGTACAGATGCGACGGTACGTCGCAGGTCAGCCCCGGGTAGCGGTTGTCGCGCCAGGTGCCGCCGAGTTCGCTGGCCTTCTCGAATACGGTGACATCGTCGATACCGGCCTCGCGCATTTTGATCAGCGCCAGCAGGCCTGAGGCGCCAGCACCGATGATCGCAACTCTGAGTTTTCTGGGTGCTGACATGACGGAGCCGTTCCTTTTTGAATTGCGGCGGGCGTGGCCTGCAAATGTGAACCTAGCATGCAAAAGTAGGCGTGCCTGCGAGAGTCTATCGTAGCGCGACTCGTGCAATCGCCGCGCTTTGGGAGAATGCGCTGGCCGCGTTCGTCAGAGGATTGTGTCCGAACGCAAGGCGGCCCTAACCACGCCCGGTTAGTCATTGCTCAGATTCCAGACTTCGAGGTCGCCCACTTTCAACGCCCCCCACTTTCAGCGTCGCCAGCAATCAGCCGCCAGCAGCATCTCGGTCAGATCGCGATAACACTGTCCATCCAGGCCGGTCAATTCCTTGATTCGTTCGAGCCGCGAGTAGACCGTGTTGGGGTGTTTCTCGAGCGCGCGCGCAGCCTTTTGTACGTTCATATCCGCGTCTGCGACCGCCCGCAAAGTTGCAATCAGCAGACCATCAGCCTTGCTGTCTGCGCTGACCAATTCGTCCACCCAACGCGGTGTCGCCGACCGAACATAGTCAGCCCCTCGGTGTACCAGCAAGCTGCGAATCGGCAAGCTGCTGAACTGGACGACCCGGTTCGATACGCTGGCGAAATCCAGAGCCATCGTCGCCTCATGCAGCGCCCTGGGTACGAACGATGTCGACGGATGATCAGCGCTGACGCCGATTAATACCGCCGGACCGAGAGCCAGCAGCAGCGGTTGAATTCGGTCGGCTAAACTTCTCTTCTGTTCCGGGGTCCAACCTGACTGGCGTCGCCCGGTCGATATCACGGCGTTGACGAGATTGTTGCGCACGCCAGCCAGCATTCTGATTTGGGCCGAAGCCATTTGCTCGGTGATCGCGCTGACCATTCGTCGCGCGCGTTCGTGACTTTCCATCTCCACCGCGTTCGCGGACTGCGCAACGATCACACAATACGATTGTCGCTGCTCAAGATAACCGGCTTGCCGCAATAAGCGCGCAGCTCGGCCGTCGGATTCGTCATAACCGCTTAGCAAAATACCGAGAAGTTCTGTACGAAGGTCGCCCTCGGCTTGTGCCATGCTGCGGGTATAGGCGACATATTCCGAAGTCGCAATCGAGCTGATGGAGTTGGTGTATTCAATCGCAAAGTCGGCGACGGCAGACACGACCTGGTCGCGGTTTGTCGACACAACGGCCGTCGCGGCATCACGCAGCCATCGCGAAAAAACTTTTTGACCGCATCGATAGGCGTGTAAGGTTGCCTCCAGCGGAAATCGCTGCTCGGCGCGAAGTCGTGCGTGGACGCTGATGAACTCGAAATCGCCGACGGTTCCGCCGCCGAACAAACGGCATATTTCTTCGATGTGATCGGACGCGTGTTGCTGCAGGCCAGGCAGAATCGCCGGATTGTGGGACTGCAAATAGGCCGGCACTTCGGACAGTACGGAATCGCGAAGCGCGATGCCAAGATCTTGCCGCGACTTGTTCAACTCGCTCCGGGCCTGCGGTACCACGGCCGATTTCGTGAGCCGGGCCAGCACCTGCCTGAGTGGGTCATGATCAAATTCGATCGAACTGGAGAACTGTGAATTGTTTACAATCATTTGGTCGTATCCAGGCGTCTTTTACCGTTCTCAGCGTACAAATACGGTGATAACTTCCATGTTAGTCGGGGATGGCGGTCATCTCCGGACTTACGGGAGAAATCAGAATGGCCAAGTACTTGTTTGTTTACCATGGCGGCAGCACCCCCAACAGTGCGGCAGAAGGCAAGGCAGTTATGGATGCATGGGGCGCATGGTTTGGTTCGTTGGGCGCTGCGATCATTGACGGCGGCAATCCGGTCGGCGAATCGAGCACGGTCAAGTCCGATGGTTCGCTGGCGAGCGGCGGCGGCTCCAACCCGGCCAGTGGCTACAGCCTGATCGAAGCAGCGAGCCTTGCGGATGCACATCAGAAAGCGCGAGGTTGTCCTCTGCTAAAGGCCGGCGGCTCGGTCGAAATCGCCCTGGCGATCGATATGTAGTGTCGCAGACGCTGTCGCCGCTACCCTTTCGTGCACGGTTCATCGGAACGGCTAGCGGCCTGACAAGCCGCATCACCGTTACGCCTTGCTGCGGCTATGATCTACGGTGAAAATCACAACACCGAGAGGAAATCCATGATCCACGTCATCGCCGTCGTCACTGCCAAACCGGGCATGCGCGACACTATCCTGACTCACTTCCGTGCCAACGTGCCAGCCGTCAAGGCCGAGGAAGGCTGCATTGAATACGGCGCGACGGTCGATGCCGACCCGGCCTTGCCGATTCAAACCAAATACGGTTCGGACAGCTTCGTGGTGGTCGAGAAGTGGTCCAGCCTGGAGACACTGAAGGCGCAT
>JANLTP010000163.1:0-1888 GCA_031363055.1 Burkholderiales bacterium
CCCAACCGTCACCGGCAAACTGGCGCACGCCACTCCGGCCACTGCGCCGGAAGTAGCGGGCCGGCGCGAGTTCTTCAAGTACCAGGACCTGCTGGTAGGCGAGGCCACTGGCGGCCAAATGCGCGCGCAAGTCATGTCAGCACGCAAAGGCATGACGCAACCGACCGGCTGGCATTATCACGTCTGCGAGTCGCAGTTTATCTACGGCCTGAAGGGCTGGGTCGATCTGGAGTTTGAAGACGGTCGCAAAATACGATTGAATGCGGGCGAGTCGATGCTGATTCCCGGCGGCCTAAAACACAACGAGATCGCGACATCGGACGACTTTCAGATACTTGAGGTCATCACGCCGGGTGAGATTGGAACCGTAGCCTGCGACAAGCCGACGTCGTTGGCGTAGGACGGGGCAAGACGCTAGCTAAACAGTTTTTGCCACTACGGCCTTGTTGACTGGCTGTGTCATTTTCGCCGGATCAACACTGACGCCAACAATCTGTTTCCAGCTCGGGCCTAAATTGCGATGGGCAACGCCGGCGGGCGCTTCAACGCGCGCGCCGACGCCCGCTGTCAAGAACGTGCCGTCCTGATATTCTGCGCGCGCCGTACCCTCGACGATAAACGCGACCGCGTCAAAGTCGTGCCAATGCAGTTCAGCGTCTTCAGTGGTGGTGCTCGCTTTCGCAAACCAACCTCGGCGTGCTATCTCGGCGTAGGCTTGATCTTCCGAACTGAAATAAGCTTCGGTCACGGTGAAATACATGGTCTTCTCCTAATGTCGTGAGATAGCGATTGTGCCCTAAGCGAAGTCTAGTTCGGGATGGCGTTCATACAGCGCGCCCAACCTTGCTTCATTCGTTGCTGCCAGCCCCTACCGCGGCCCCAAGCGTCATCCCAAGTTTGGGTGATCAGGTCGCGCCGGTTCGTGTCCAGCAACCACTGGAATATCGCTGCCGTCTGCTCCAGGTCTTTGGTCGATTTGGTTCGCTCGGCGACAGGTCGTTCGCCGTAGACAATGAGTTTGTGAATGGCATACCGCTCCGGTGCGGGAATGTTGACGATGCAAGCACCTGAGCGCCCCATTACAACCGCTTGAGTGGTTTTGACCAGCGAAAATTCCATAAATTTCAGCGGCAGTACGGTCAAACCCAACTGCGTCAATCCCAATTGGGCCATTTCCACATTACCCCCGGCACGCGCAAGCGTTGTCACAAAATCGATGCGCAGCTCGGGCTCTCTTGGATTACGATATTGAGCGCCCGTCTTGCCCGAGAACTCTCGGATCGGCAGCAATCCCATTTCGAGCGATGTCAACGCGTCATGAACCGAGAGCTTGATGTTTGCCGGCAGCCCTACCGACACGTTCCGTCCAGCGTGGGCCAAATCGATATCGAGTGTCTTGTCGCCACCGGTCCACCGAATACCGAGCATATTGGCCATAGCGATAAACGCGTGAGTACCAATCAGCAATCCGCCCGCTTTGAAGAAGCCATAGTCGGCAAGCTGTTGGATAACGCGATAGTGTTTTTCGGTTCTTCAGACAATTGAGTGGATAAAGCGTTCAAGCGAGACATTCTGCAGTCTGCAGCGACGAACCTGAGATATCTTGGGCTGCGTCATACCGATGATTATTAGCCTGTCTGGATGAGACCACCGCGCTGGCCGATTGCAAGCAGGACAACCCGATGCCGAAACGCGCCTCTTGAAAGCTCTCGTTTAGCGCCGTACGCCCGCGCCCAGTTCTCTACTCGCAGGCCCGGCACTCGGCGAAATTCTTCCTCATTATCGGTAACAAGGGTGCAATCCAGGGCCAAGGCAGGAGCTGCTATGAGCATGTCATTGGGTCCGATCGGGTTGCCCTGGCCTTCGAGGTATTGACGCAGATTTGCGT
>JANLTP010000197.1:0-7298 GCA_031363055.1 Burkholderiales bacterium
GGATAACCAATCGCCACCGCAAGCGACGAGTTATCCGGATCTGGTGGCGGTCGCCAACACCACCATGAATCAGACCGGCCAGGCGATCGAAGCGATTGCGATATTGATGGCAGTTTATTTGAGCATCAGCCTGAGTATTTCAGCGTTTATGAACTGGTACAACAGCCGGGTAC
Organism: Burkholderiales bacterium; assembly: GCA_031363055.1. Taxonomy (GTDB): domain Bacteria; phylum Pseudomonadota; class Gammaproteobacteria; order Burkholderiales; family Burkholderiaceae_E; genus JANLTP01. Next base: position 174 of record JANLTP010000197.1, read on the forward strand.
GGCTGGTTGAACGCTGATGGCCTGGCTCAGAAAAAACCTGTTCTCCTCGCCGCTCAATGCCCTGATCACGCTGGTCATGCTGGCGATGCTCGTCTGGATAGTGCCGAAGGCAGCGGGCTGGCTGTTCATTAATGCGGTCTGGGGCAATGCCGGCCTGCAGGCCTGTGATGCGGCACGTGGCACCGGTGCCTGCTGGGCAGTGGTGTGGGAAAAATTTCGCTTCATGATGTTCGGGGTTTATCCGTTCGAGCAGCAATGGCGGCCGGGCCTGGTGATCGTCCTGTTATGTCTGCTGCTGGTGGTTTCAACCTGGCGGATACTCTGGAACGGGTCACTGATTGCCCTCTGGATGGTCGGTATCGCGCTCACCTTCTGGCTGATGGGCGGTGGGCTCGGACTGGCAGCGGTTCGCACCGAACAATGGGGTGGCTTACCGGTCACCTTGATGCTGTCCATCTTCGGCATCGGCTTTGCGTTTCCGATCGGCGTGCTGTTGGCGCTCGGGCGGCGCAGCCAACTGCCGATCGTGCGCTCGCTGTCGGTCATTTACATTGAAGTCGTGCGCGGCGTGCCGTTGATTACCGTGCTGTTCATGGCGAGCGTCATGTTTGCACTGTTTCTGCCCGAGGGTGTACGTATTGACCAGTTACTGCGCGCCCAAGTCGCGATTATCCTGTTTGTGGCGGCCTATTTGGCCGAAGCGGTTCGCGGCGGCTTGCAGGCCGTTCCCAAAGGCCAGTATGAGGCGGCTGAGGCGCTGGGGCTACCGTACTGGAAAATGACTGGCCTGATCATTTTGCCGCAAGCACTGCGGATTTCCATTCCCCCGATTGTCAACAGCTTTATCTCGTTGTTCAAGGACACTTCACTGGTGGTCATCATTGCGATCTACGATTTTGCCTATGCCGTCAAGAAGTCCGTCGAAACCGACTTTGCCTGGAAGAAGTATTTTATTGAGGCGTTCCTGTTCTCGATCCTGATTTATTGGATTTTCTGTTTCGCCATGTCGAAGTACAGTCAGCGGCTCGAGCGTGATCTTGCGCATGAACACCGATGAATCGCCGCCACCCAACTAATATGACCCACCGCCGAGGTCTTGCATGAGTGACACTGCCGACGTTGCGGCCATCCACATCGAGCAGATGAACAAATGGTTCGGTCAATTCCATGTGCTCAAGAATATCAATTTGACGGTTCGCAAGGGCGAGCGCATCGTCATTTGCGGTCCTTCGGGTTCCGGTAAATCAACCCTGATCCGCGTCATCAACCGGCTTGAAGTTCATCAGGAGGGGCGTATCACCGTCAATGGCGTCGAGATGACCGAAAAATTGAAAAACATTGACGAAATTCGCTCGAATGTTGGCATGGTCTTTCAGCACTTCAACCTGTTTCCGCACCTGAGTGTGCTCGATAACTGTACGATCGCGCCGATCTGGGTCAAGCGCCAACCCAAGGCAGTGGCCGAAGCGGCTGCGCGAAACATGCTCGAGCGGGTGCATATCGCCGAGCAGGCCGATAAATTTCCGGGCCAGCTCTCGGGTGGGCAGCAGCAGCGGGTCGCCATCGCGCGTGCGTTATGCATGAACCCGTCGATCATGCTGTTCGACGAGCCGACGTCAGCGCTTGACCCGGAGATGGTCAAGGAGGTGCTCGACACCATGATCATGCTGGCTCGGGAAGGGATGACGATGATTTGTGTTACCCATGAAATGGGATTTGCGCGCGCCGTCGCCGACCAGGTGATCTTCATGGACAAAGGTGAAATCGTCGAACAGAACACGCCCGAAGAGTTCTTTAACAACCCGAAAAACGAGCGCAGCAAGCAATTTCTGAGTCAGATTCTGGATCGCTGAAGTTTGAAGTATGAAGTTTGAAATCTGAAGTTTGAAATGTGCAATCGAATGAATCGTGATATTGAAGAATCGAGATCCCAAATGAAACGAGATCCCCAATGAACCGAGTCATTGCGCACACCGGTGCCCGTTACCCGATCGTGCAAGCGCCCATGGGCTGGATTGCCCGTACTCAGTTGGCCTCGGCGGTTTCGCGCGCCGGCGGTCTGGGAATCATTGAAACCTCGTCCGGTGAGACCGAAAACTGCAAGGCGGAAATCACCCGGATGCTTGCCCTGGATCTGCCGTTTGGCGTGAACTTGCCAATTCGTTTTCTGAAGGACGACGCCATGTTGCGCTTTGTTTGCGATAGCGGCATCAAATTTGTGACGACCTCAGCGGGCAGCCCGGCCAAGTTTATTGCCCCACTGAAGGCGGCCGGCATTGTGGTTTACCACGCTGTGCCGACGCTCGATACCGCCCTCAAATGCGTCGACGCCGGTATCGATGGACTGGTCGTGGAAGGCGCTGAAGGCGGCGGCTTCAAGAATCCGGAGGAAGTCTCCAGCATGGTGTTGCTGCAAGCCATTCGCGAGCGGGTTGACGTCCCACTGATCGCCGCCGGCGGCATTTGTGACGGCCGAGGTATGGCAGCGGCGTTCGCACTGGGCGCGGAGGGCATTCAAATGGGTACCCGGTTCGTGAGCTCGCTTGAAAGTCCGGTTCACCAAAACTACAAGCAGGCAATCGTCAGTGCGGAGGCGACCAGCACCTTCGTGCTGAACAAGAAATCCTCACCCTGTATTCGCGCCTTGAAGTCAAACCGGACACAGGCGATCTACGACGCGGGTCTCATGCCTGTCGATGCGCTCAAGGGTATTCGGCAGGTTTATTTCGACGGTGATATGGAAGCCGCGCCCGCTCTGGCCGGTCAAAGCGCCGGCTTGATTCACGAGGTGAAATCTGCGCAGCAGATCATCGATGATACGGTCGCCGAGTTCTTTGCGATCACCGAGCGCCTGGGCGCCTTGAGCCGGGCCCGGAACTTCGGCTGAGCACCCCTACTCAAGCCCGACACCTTTCTGGACGCGGTAGTATCGTGCAATCATGAGTCGCGTCATTCACCGGCATCTTCACAAGTCCTATCCGAGTGCTGCCCGTTCGTCGGGTATCACCATTACCGATGTTGACGGCCGGCAATATATCGACGCGTCTGGCGGTGCAGCGGTGTCTTGCCTGGGTCATGCACATCCTGATGTGCTGGCTGCCATGCATCACCAGATCGATGAACTGGCCTATGCCCACACCAGTTTTTTCACGACCGACGTTGCCGAGGAACTGGCCGATCATCTGGTGAGTCATGCGCCGGACGGCCTTGGCCATGTTTATTTTGTTTCCGGCGGATCCGAAGCGGTCGAGGCGGCGCTGAAAATGGCGCGGCAGTACTTCGTCGAAATCGGTCAACCGCAGCGCCGTCAATTTGTCGCACGCCGGCAGAGCTATCACGGCAATACGCTCGGCGCGCTGGCCGTTGGCGGCAATGTCTGGCGACGCCAGCAGTTTGCGCCGCTGCTGATCGACGTGACCCACGTTGCACCGTGTTATGAGTACCGCGACCGCCTCGAGCATGAAACCGCACAACAGTACGGAGTGCGACTGGCACTTGAGCTTGAAGAGACCTTGCACAAGCTGGGACCGCAGACCGTGATTGCCTTTGTCGCCGAAACGGTGGGCGGCGCGACCGCCGGAGTGCTCGCGCCGGTACCGGGTTACTTGCAGCGGGTACGCGAAGTCTGCGATCGGCATGGCGTGTTGTTGATGCTTGATGAAGTCATGTGTGGCATGGGTCGCACCGGCTTTTTGCACGCCTGCCAAGAGGACGGCGTCTGTCCGGACCTGCTGGTCATTGCCAAGGGACTGGGCGGCGGTTACCAGCCGATTGGCGCCGTGTTGGCTGCCAACAAGATTGTTGACGCCTTCAGCCGCGGCACAGGCTTTTTCCAGCATGGTCACACTTATCTGGGCCACCCGGTTGCCTGCGCTGCCGCGCTGGCCGTCCAAAAAGTCATTCAGCGCGATCGCCTGCTGGAGAATGTGCTTAAGCAAGGCGAGTATCTGCAGGCGCAATTGCAGCGTGCCTTCGGGGAGCATCCGCACGTCGGCGATATCCGGGGGCGCGGCCTGTTCAGAGCGATTGAACTGGTCGCGAACCGCAGCCTGAAGACTGCCTTTGATCCAGCCAGAAATGTCCATGCGCGCATCAAGCAAAATGCCATGGAGCGGGGCCTGATGGTTTACCCGATGGGCGGCACGATCGATGGCAAGCACGGCGATCACGTACTGATCGCGCCGCCCTTTATCGTCAAGCCGCATGAGATCGATGCGATCGTCGAGCGTCTGTCGGCGGCCCTCGACGCGTCGATTGCTTCTTCTGCCTGATTCGCCGATTTCAAACCGGAGATTTTTAATTCATCCGATCATTGGTCCGATCATTCAAACATTTATCCATGCAAACAATCAGCGAGCCCTCAATGTCGAATAAACGAATCAAACCGAATCTGCCCCAATTGCTATTCACCGGCGCAATAACGGCTGTCGTCATCGTTGGTCTGTTCGCGCCATCCGTGCAAGCGCAACAGAAATTCGTGACGGTCGGCACCGGTGGCGTCACCGGCGTTTATTACGCGGCCGGCGGCGCCATTTGCCGACTGGTCAACAAGGATCGCGCCAAACACGGTATTCGTTGTTCGGTTGAATCAACCGGCGGATCGGTCTTCAACGTCAATACCATCAAGGTCGGCGAACTTGATATCGGCTTTGCCCAATCCGATGTTCAGTACAACGCTGTCAAGGGACTCGGGCCGTTCAAGGACTCGGGTGCGTTTGGCGATTTGCGCGCGGTGTTTTCGGTGCATCCGGAGCCGTTTACCGTGCTCGCGCGCAAGGAGGCGAACATCAAGACCTTTGCCGACTTCAAGGGCAAGCGATTCAACGTCGGCAATCCCGGTTCCGGTACGCGTTCATCGCTCGAAGAACTGATCGGTGCATTGGGTTGGAAGCTGACCGACTTTGCGCTGGCGGCCGAGTTGAAGGCCGACGAGCATGGACCGGCCTTGTGCGACGGCAAGATTGACGGCTTCTTCTACGGCGTTGGGCATCCTTCAGCCAACATTCAGGATCCAACGACCTCGTGCGGCGCCAAGCTGATTTCGATCGGCGGAGCGCAGGTCGAGAAGTTGATTGCCGAGAAGCCCTATTATGCGCAGGCCACTATTCCCGGTGGCATGTACCCCGGCAATCCGGATGCGACGCAGACTTATGGTGTGTTGGCAACGGTAGTGGCTTCATCGAAGGCGCCCGCCGATACGGTTTATCAGGTTGTGCGGGCTGTGTTCGAAAATTTTGATGAGTTCAAAAAACTCCATCCGGCCTTGGGCGTGCTCAGACCGGAGAGCATGGTCAAGGACGGACTGTCAGCGCCGCTGCATGAGGGCGCCGTGCGCTATTACAAGGAAAAGGGCTGGATCAAATAGCTTATGCTTTCCGCCGCTGACAATGAGTTGCTCACGCGCACTGGCGTCGGCACCGCCATGGGCGAGTACTTCCGACGCTTTTGGCATCCGGTAGCGCTATCGCGAGAATTGCCCGAGAACGATGGCGCACCCATCCGGCTCAAAGTGCTCGGCGAAGAACTGATCGCGATTCGTGATCATCACGGCCGGGTTGGGTTGCTGGATTCGCGCTGCGCGCACCGCCGCGCGGAACTCTTTTTCGGTCGCAATGAAGACGGCGGAATCCGCTGTATCTACCACGGTTGGAAATACACTCTGGACGGGGTCTGTACCGAGATGCCGAACGTGCCGGCGGGCTCGGCATATCACGGCAATACGTCCATCAAAGCCTATCCCACCCGTGAGTTTGGCGATGTCATTTGGGCCTATTTGGGCCCGCCGTCGCTAATGCCCGAGCAGCCGCCCGGACTCGAGTTCGGACAAGTTGCGCCGACGCACCGATTTGTGACCAAACGCTTGCAGCAATGCAATTGGGCGCAATCGATGGAGGGTGCGCTGGACACGGCCCATTTCTCGTTTCTGCACATGCCAGCTCCGGCCGTCGTGAACAACGATACGATGACCGCAGCGGCCGATGAACGTCGCATTCGCTGGTTGCGCAATGACCCGTTACCGCAGTTCAAGATCCTAGAGCACGACGTCGGTTTTGTCGTTGGCGGTTCGCGTCTGACCGATGGCGATGAACTCTACTGGCGAATCACGCAGTTCATGTTGCCCGCACATTCAGTCACACCGTCAGCAATGCCCGGAGAGACTTATTACGGCTATACCTGGGTTCCGATTGATGACGAATCGTGCTGGATTTTTGTTTACGCCTGGCATCCCGAGCGTTGTTTGGGCGAGGACGAACTGAGGCGATATCAAAACGGTGGTTTCGGTCAGTTCGCCGAACTCGGACCTGGCTATGTGCCAATTCGCAACCGAGGTAACGACTATCTGATTGATCGCGCCGACCAGAAGTTGCGAACATTCACCGGCGTGCGTGGCATTGCCGAGCAGGACGCCATGGCGCAGGACAGCCAGGGCCTGATCGTCGATCGCACGCGCGAAAAGCTTTCGCCGACCGACGTCGCGATCGTGCGTTTTCGAAGATTGATGCTCGACGGTGCAAAAGCGTTGCGAGCAGGCTCGGAGCCGGTCGCTGCAGGCCGCATTGCCGAGTATCGCCTGCGCGCCGGTGGCGCAGTCGCGGCCAGCAATGTTCCGTTTGAAGACGTCATGATCGAGCGCTTTGGCAGCGTCTCAGGCAGAGCACGATGATCATCCAGCGTAAATTGAATGGCTCACTCAGATCAAGTGTCCGGCGCACCGCACGCGTGTATCGATTGATCAACGCGTCGATACTGGCCATGGCATGCACGGTTACGGCTACGCACGCACAGTCACAGTCGCAGGCACAGGCGCCAGCGCCGCCGACAACTCAAGCGCAGCCGCCGACCCAAGCGCAGCATCAGGACTACCCGACGCGGCCGATCACGGCGATCGTGCCATTCTCCGCCGGTAGCGCCAGCGATGTGGTCGCACGTATGGTGCTCGAACGCATGGGCACCGCGCTGGGTCGGCCCTTCGTGGTCGACAATCGTCCGGCTGCCGGCGGCAATGTCGGCACGCAAGCGGTGGCGCGGGCAGCGCCGGACGGCTACACGATTGTCATGTCGACGTCGGGTCCGCTGGTCGTGAACCGGATTCTGAATCCGGCGTTGGGTTACGATCCCGAACGC
>JANLTP010000201.1:0-2573 GCA_031363055.1 Burkholderiales bacterium
GGCCAGGTCGCGAAAATCAAAGGCTGTCGCGTAGTCGGTATCGCCGGCGGCGCTGCCAAGTGCGACTGGGTAGTCAAGGAGCTCGGCTTCGACGCCTGTATCGACTACAAGGCGGGTCCGGCAGCGGTCAAGGACGGACTGAAGCAGCACTGCCCCAAGGGTGTTGATATTTATTTTGATAACGTTGGCGGCGAAATTCTCGACACGGTGCTGACCCGCATCAATCGCAAGGCGCGCATCATCATTTGCGGCGCCATCAGCCAATACAACAACACCACGGCCGTGCAAGGACCAAAGAACTATCTGAGCCTGCTGGTCAATCGGGCACGCATGGAAGGCATCGTCGTATTCGACTACCTGGACCGCTACTCGCTGGCAGTCGCCGAGATGGCCGGTTACTTGAAGGACGGCCGCATGAAGAGCAAGGAAGATATTGTGGTCGGGCTGCAAACGTTTCCGCAGACCTTGCTAAAACTGTTTAACGGCGAGAATTTCGGCAAACTGGTGCTCGAAGTCGCCAAGGCTTGACGGTTTCAGAGACTTAATGAGCCGAAGCCGCCACGGCGGCCAGCGCGTTTAGCAACGGCATGGCTTCAATGTCGCCGCGCATCGGGAACACGCCGTCACCGCGATGCACCAAAATTCGACGCGACGCGTCCAAGTCGTCTGCGGCCAGGTGAAATCCACGATCGACCGTGGGCGCTCTACTCAGTTTTATCTCAATCGCCCAGCGTCGATTCGGCCAGAACTCGAGTACAAGATCAACCTCGGCGCCGGCACTTGTTCGGTAAAAGTAAGAACGTACCTCGGGACCGGCGGCATTGATCAGAGCCTCAATGACAAAACCCTCCCAGCTCTTGCCGATAATCGAATGCCCACGTAACTCTTCGAGCGTTCTCAGGCTTAACAGCGCATGCAAAATGCCAGAGTCACGCACGTAGGGACGCGGCGACTTGATCAATCGCTTACCCGTATTGACCGCCCACGGACTGAGCCGCCTGACCAGCAAGAGTTTCTCAAACAAATCGAGGTAACGAGCAATCGTATGGCCGCTGATACCCATCGACTTGGCGTAACGCTGCGCGTTAAAGAGTTCGCCCTGATCGTTTGCGAGCATGCGCCAGAATTGCGAAAGTTGTTCGCTCGCGACTTGGACTCCAAATTGCGGTATGTCGCGCTCGAGATAAGTTTGAATGAAGTCTGATCGCCATTGCATGCTCATTTTCGGATCTGACCGAGAATAACTCTGCGGAAAACCACCTCGCAACCACAAGGTATCCAGTCCAGCCACGGTACCTGCGTTGATCTGCACCTCCGAAGGTTGCAGTGGCGGCATCTCAACAAAGGTGATCCTGCCCGCCAAACTTTCAGAGGATTGTCGCAGTAGTTGCATCGACGCCGAGCCGAGAATCAGAAACTTGCCGCCGCCTGTTCCCAGTCGACGTCTTGCGTCAATATGAACGCGCAGGACAGTAAAGATTTCGGGTGCGCGTTGTATCTCGTCCAGCACTATGAGCTTGTCCGCATAGGCAGCGAAATAAGCATCTGGATCGTCCAACTGGCGTCGATCCGCAGCGCTCTCCAGATCCAGGTAGCGCGCGCCGTCACCTCGTTCGGCCGCGATCTCGCGCGCCAGCGTTGTTTTGCCTACCTGACGAGGGCCCAAAACCGCAACGCAGTCAAAATGCGCCAACCGATGCTGGACGATACTGAAGATATTTCGCTTGAACATTATTGTATTTTTGCACCCACAGTGCAAAAATACAAGGTTAAAAGTCATTCGAAGCTAAAAATCACCCAAGGCTAAAAATCATCCAGGCTAAATTTCATCCAAACGCAAAATCCCTTCCTGGCGCCGCAGCGAACAAGGCCTTGGTGTATTCATGTTGCGGCGCGCCGAATATCCGATGTGCCGGACCGTACTCAACGACCTCGCCTTTCGACATGACGGCGAGGTGGTCACAGACTTGCGAGGCAACCCGCAGATCGTGCGTGATGAAAAGCATCGCCAGATTCAAGCGCGCGCGAATCTCTTCGAACAATTGCAGCACCTGAGCTTGCACGGAAACGTCCAACGCCGAGACGGCTTCATCGGCGATCAACAGCTCGGGCTCCATCATGAGCGCGCGGGCAATACAAATTCGCTGCCGCTGCCCCCCCGAAAACTGGTGCGGGTAGCGCTCCAGAGCGCTCGCATCCATACGCACCATATCGAGTAACTGGCGGGCGCGCTGCAGCGCTTCGGCGCGACTCATGCCGTAGTTGATCGGACCTTCGATCAGCGCCTCGGCGACCGTACGCCGGGGATTCAACGAACGATAAGGGTCCTGAAAAACAATCTGCACGCGCTTGCGCAACGGCCGCATCGCAGCCGCCGACATCATCGCAATATCGACGCCGCTCGGTGCCTGTCCGCCCGCCGTCTTCGCGGCATACACCGCATCACCAGGCTGGCCACCACCAAGGATGACCGACCCACCGGTAGGATCGATGAGTCGCACAATGCAGCGCGCCACCGTGCTCTTGCCCGAACCGGATTCACCCACAATGCCCAAGGTTTGGCCGCGGCGGAT
>JANLTP010000212.1:0-18182 GCA_031363055.1 Burkholderiales bacterium
TCCTTCAAGCCTTGGCCAGGAAACCGACGATGGGAAAAACACGACTTGAGGCGTTCAGTGATGGCGTTCTCGCGATCATCATCACGATCATGGTGTTGGAGCTCAAAGTGCCGCATGGCACCGATCTGAAGGCACTGGGGCCGTTGTTGCCGGTGTTTCTCAGTTACGTCTTGAGCTTCATATACGTCGGCATTTACTGGAACAACCATCACCACCTGTTGCATACCGTGACGCGAGTCAGTGGCGGTATTCTTTGGGCGAACTTGCATCTGTTGTTCTGGCTGTCTCTGATACCGTTCGTCACAGGCTGGATGGGCGAGAACCACTTCGACTCACTGCCCACTGCGTTGTATGGTTGCGTGATGTTGATGGCGGCGATTTCCTACACGATTCTTCAGATTACGATCATCAAGACGCACGGCCGCGAGAGTTCGCTGGCGAGCGCAGTAGGCTCGGACTTGAAGGGCAAGCTGTCGCTGCTGCTCTATGTGATCGGCATACCGCTCTCGTTCTTGAACAACTGGATCGGCATCAGCCTGTATGCCGTCGTCGCCTTGATCTGGTTCATCCCCGATCGCCGTATCGAACGCACCTTGAGCACTTAGGCGAGACCGAGACTTTTCAGCGGCAGCGTGCGCACCGGCTTGCCGGTCGCTGCATGGATTGCATTCATCACCGCCGGTGCCACGACACAAATGGTGGGCTCACCAACCCCGCCCCAGAAATCAAAACTCGGCAAGATGACGGTTTCAACCTTCGGCATCTCGGCGATCTTCATCAAGTTGTATTGATGAAAATTGCTTTCCACCATACGCCCATCCTTGACGGTATTTTCGCCGTAAAACGTCGCTGACAAACCGAATGCGACCGAGCCCTGTACCTGCGCCTCTATTTGCTGCGGATTAACAGCATGACCGCAGTTCAGCGCCAGCACCATGCGATGTACCTTGACCGTTCCCTTCGGTGTCATTGATACCTCGGCAACCGCCGCCGAATAACTGCCGTAGCCCATGAACTGCGCAATGCCTCGAAAGACACCGGCGGCCGGTTTTTTGGTCCACCCGGCATTACGCGCGGCGGCATTGAGCACCGCCAGATGCTTCGGATGTTGGCTCATCAACGCCCGCCGAAATTCGAGTGGATCGCGACCGGCCGCACGCGCGGCTTCATCAAGGAAGCATTCGAAATAAACCCCATTTTGATTGGTGTTGACGCCGCGCCAGGGTCCGACCGGCACGTGCGTGTTGCGCATGACATACTCAACCCGCAAGTTCGGAATCGTATAGCCGAGCTGGGCATCACCTGGCTCGGCGTAATAGCCTTGCAGTTGACGTCGGTCCTGGTTACCGATGATCGATGCCGGATTCGAGAACGCGTTCAGCGATTGCCCGGAAACGCGCACCTGCAGGCCCACCAGCGCGCCCTTGTCGTCGATACCGGCCGACAGCTTGCATTGTGAAACCGGCCGATAAAAGTCATGCGCCAGGTCTTCTTCGCGACTCCAGATGAGCTTGACCGGCACCCCCGGCAATTGCTTGGCAATCGCCACGGCTTGGCGCGCGTAATCCTGAGTGCCGCCACGCCGACCGAAGCCACCGCCCAAATCATGCTTGTGGACTTCACATTGCGCCAACGGTATGCCGGCTTCTTCTGACAGCGCCGCCAGCGACGCTTCGCCATTTTGTGTCGGTAGCCAGAGCTCGCCCTTGCCGGGGCTGATCCGCGCAATCGCGGTATGTGGCTCCATGGTCGCATGCGCCAGAAACGGCGTGCCGTAAACGGCCTCGATCTTCGTGAGCGCTCCGGCGATAGCGGCGGTGGCATCGCCTTCATTGCGCATCGCGTAGGGGTTATCGGCCGACAAGCCCGACTTGATATGTTCGTCAATCTGGGCGCTCGAGCGCGCGCCGTGCGGCCCCTCGTCCCACTCGATCGGCAGCGCATCGAGGGCGGTTTTGGCGCGCCACCAGGTGTCGGCCACCACGGCGATCGCTGTGTCGTGTACCCGCACCACTTTCTTCACGCCCGGCATTGTCGCGACCTTGGTCTCGTCATAGCTCTTCAGCTTGCCGCCAAACACCGGGCAGGCTTTGATCGCGGCATTCAACATCCCCGGCAAATTCACATCGGCGGTGAACAACTTGCTGCCGTCGATTTTGTCGCGGGTGTCGAGCCTGGGCAGAGCACGCCCGGCAATCGACCACTTGATCGGCGACTTGAGTTTGATGGTGCTGGGATCGGGCGGTGCCAACTTTGAAGCGGCGGCGGCGATCTTGCCGTAACTGACCTGCCGCTTGGAGACCGAGTGAGTAATGATGCCTTCGCTGACGGTCAACTCAGTCACTGGCACCTGCCACTGTTCGGAGGCCGCTTGCAGCAACATGATTCGAGCGGCCGCGCCGCCTTGCCGTACATAGTCCTGCGAGCCGCGAATGCCTCGGCTGCCGCCGGTGGCCATATCGCGCCAGATTCGCTTGCGGGCGAGGTTCTGGCCAGGGGTCGGCGATTCGGTCGTCACCTTGCGCCAGTCACACTCGAGTTCCTCGGCGACCAGTTGCGCCAGCCCCGTGCGCGTACCTTGCCCCATTTCACTGCGCGCGATTCGAATGATGCAGGTATCGTCGGGTTTGATGACGACCCAGGCACCGACTTCGGGGGCATCAAGCATGCCGGCGGCCAGCACCTGAACATTAGCCGGAGCGTTGCCGTTGACATTGGCGTTGGCGTTGGCGTTGGCATTGGCCTGAGCCTGCGCCGGGCGGCTGCCGAGCGGCAGTTGCAACCCAACCGCAAGACCGGCGCCCGCACTGGATACGATGAATCGGCGGCGCGTGCGGCTACCGGGAACGGGGAGAGTCATGGTTAACCTCGAATCGGTTCGGTCATCACACTCGATATTAATCTGTATCCTTGCGAAATGAATCAAAGCTCTATTGGTCTGGACTTCGGCACCACCAACACCGTTCTGTCGCGCAGCGAAGGCGCGGGCAAGATCGCGCCTCTGCTGTTCGGGCATGGCGCGCGCGCCTCGTCGACGTTTCCTTCCGCGTTGTGTTTCTGGGAAGAAAACGAAGAGCGCGAGACGCGCTTGCGAGTGGCTGCCGGCCCTTGGGCGATCGATCAATTTCTGATTGATCCGCAAGACTGTCGATTTCTGCAGTCCCTGAAATCGTTCGCCGCCAGCCGACTATTCGAAGGCACGGCCATCTTCGAGTACTACTTCAAATTCGAGGAACTGCTGGGCGCGTTCTTTGACGAAATGCAGGCGCATGCAGGCCGGCAAATGCAACAACCTATCCCGCGACTGGTGGTGGGCCGCCCGGTGCAGTATGTCGGCGCCAATCCGGATGGCGAATTGGCGATGCGCCGGTATCGCGAAGCGCTGGCCAGCATCGGCTTCAATGAGGTCTACTTTGCCTACGAACCGGTGGCGGCCGCGTTCTTTTATGCTCGACGTCTGGAGCGTGATGCCACCGTGTTGGTGGCTGATTTCGGTGGTGGCACCACGGATTATTCGGTCATGCATTTTGAAGTCGGCGCCAAGGTTGCCACGGACACCGCTGCGGCCAGTGGATCTGCGCAAGGCAGGACGGCCAGAAGCATCAAGGCGCACGCCCTGGCGCATGCCGGCGCCGGAGTGGCCGGCGATCGATTTGACTATCGGATCATCGACAAAGTAGTCTCACCACTGCTGGGCAAGGGCAGCGAGTTCAATAGCATGGGCAAAGTTCTTGAGATGCCCGACTCTTGTTACGCCAGTTTCGCCAGTTGGCATCTGTTGTCAGTGTTGCCAACCTCACGCGAGTTTCGCGAGTTCAAGGAGCTGGTCACCTGGGCACGACAACCCGAGTTGGTCAAGCGAATGGTCAGCTTGGTCGATTCCGGGCGCAGCTACTCGTTGTATCAGGCGGTGTCGAGCGCCAAGGCTCGGCTCTCGAGCGATGAGCACACGACGCTGCGCTTCGAGACACCGGAGCTCAGCATCGCGGCGCCCATCAAACGCAGCGATTTCGAGCTTTGGATTGCTGACGACCTCGAGATTATCGAGCGGGCACTCGATGAGGCGCTGCGGCGTGCAAATGTGAAGCCCGAGCAGATCAGCAAAGTGTTTCTAACCGGTGGTACCTCGTTCGTGCCGGCGGTTCGTCGTTTGTTCGAGCAGCGCTTCGGCATGCACAAGCTTGAGTCGGGCGACGAGTTTGAATCGATCGCCAACGGCTTGGCCCTGATCGGCGAGCGCGACGATATCGAGAATTGGATCTTGCCGACTTGACGGTCGGTATAGCGCTTGAATACCGCTGCTCTCGACTGGACCCTAGGCTGTCGACTGGACCCTAGGCCCCCGCCAGAACACCCGCCACAATGCGCGTCAAGGAAGTCGCATAGGGCAAATGCAGGAACTCGTTCGGGCCATGCGCATTGGATTTTGGCCCCAGGACACCAGTGATCAGGAACTGCGCTTTCGGGAACTTTTCGCCCAGCATATTCATGAACGGAATGGTGCCACCCTCGCCCATCCAGGCCGACTCCTTGCCGAATGCATCGAGTGAGGTCTGATCGAGCAAGCGCTTGAGCCAAGGTGCGGTCGGTGGTGCGTTCCAGCCTGTGGCGCCATGGTCTGGCTTGAAGGTAACTCGCGCGTTATACGGCGGATTGGCCTCCAGCAAGCGCTTGAGTTCATGGCTGGCATGTTCGCCATCGACGGTGGGCGGCAGTCGCATAGAAAGTTTGAACGAGGTTTTCGGCCGCAACACATTGCCCGCCGAGTCGAGCGACGGAAAGCCGGCGGCACCGGTCACCGACAAGGCCGGGCGCCAGGTTCGATTCAAAATGGCCTGCACCGGATCGGTGGTCATGGGCAGGGACGTCATCGCGGCTTGGGCATGTCCGGCCGGGCGATGCGAACAACCAACCCAGGGAAACTGCTTCCAAACCATATCACCCAGAATGTCGCCGGCGGCGGCGGCCTGCTGAACGCGCTCCTCTGGAATCGGCGCGTGAAACGCCGGCACCAGGACACGGCCGGTCTCGGCGTCATCCAGTCGGTTTAACAGTTGTCGGGCGATTCGAAACGATGACGGCACAATGCCGCTGGCATTGCCCGAATGCACGCCTTCGTCGAGAATCTCGACCGAAAGAATGCCACCGACCAAGCCGCGCAGCGACGTGGTGACCCACAACTGATCGTAGTTTCCACAACCGGAATCCAGCCCCATGACCAGCTTCACGTCGCCCATTCGCGGGGCCAGCAATTCGAGGTACGCCGGCAAATCAAAGCTGCCACTTTCTTCACAGCTTTCGATCAGCCCGACACACCGCGGCCGTGTCACCGACTGCGAATCCAGCGCCGCGATCGCGGTTAAAGCGGCGTAGATGGCATAACCATCATCGGCACTGCCGCGGCCGTACAGTTTGCCGTCCTCAACGACCGGTTTCCAGGGGCCCAGGTCGTCACGCCAACCGCTCATCTCGGGTTGTTTGTCGAGGTGCCCGTAGAACAGCACGGTCTGCGCATCGCCGACCCCTTGCGTCGCGGGCACATCGAAAAAGATGCACGGCGTCTTGCCTTCGATCGCGACGATCTCGATCTTCATGCCGACTATCAGGGTGGCCTGCGCGCGTGCCCAGGCTTCGGCCTCAGCAACGACGCGCGATAAATGGCCATGCGCTGACCAACTGGCATCAAAGGCCGGCGACTTGGCAGGAATGCGCACGTAGTCAATCAGGCGCGGCAGCAAATCGTCACGCCATTTTTGATCGATGAAGGGTTTTAGATCTGCAAGATTCATGGTTCACATCCGCCGTAGCCGGGCAAAGCCGGCGTCGAGATCAGCAATCAGGTCGGCCGGATCTTCGAGGCCAATATGCACTCGAATCAGCGGGCCGCCACTCCAGGGCTTGATGGTGCGCAAGGTACTCAGCTTGGCAGCGGCGATCAGACTTTCGTAACCGCCCCACGAGTAACCGATACCGAAGTGACTTCGTTGTTCGCAGAGCGCCTGAACATGTTTGCGTTGCGCCGGTTGACCGCCGATCGGCGCCAGCTCGAACGAGAACAGTCCCGAGGAGCCCAGAAAGTCGCGTCGCCACAGCGCATGTTGCGGATGCTCGGGCAAGGCCGGGTGCAGGACCCGCGCCACCTCCTCGCGACGTTGCAGCCAGCAAGCCACCGTCAACGCATTTTGTTCGTGCTGGCGCATGCGTACTTCGGCGGTTCTCACACCGCGCAGAATCAAGAACGCGTCATCACCACCGACACAGATGCCGAGCTGGCGAATCACCGTCCACAGGGCCGGCCAATGTTCCTGGCGAACGACGGCCGCGCCCATCAGTACATCCGAGTGACCGCTCCAGTATTTGGTCAGCGGCAATACCGACACGTCGACGCCCCAGTCAAAGGGGCGCGCCATGACAGGCGAGGCCCAGGCGTTATCGATGATGCTGATCACGCCGCGCGAGCGCGCCAGCGCCGTCAGTGCCGGGACATCCTGAATCTCGAAGGTGTAGCTGCCCGGGCTTTCGAGATACAGGATTCGAGTACTGGGGCTGAACAGCGTTGCCAATCGTTCTGCGGTGGTGGTTGGATCGTAGAACACGGTCTTGACGCCAAGCCGCGCCAGCATCCCCTGGGAAAACGTCCGCGCCGGCCCGTACGCCGAGTCCGGCATCAGTATTTCATCGCCTGGCTTGACGAACGCCAGGATGGCCGCCGTGATCGCCATCAAGCCCGACGGCATGATCGCAGCACGGCATTCGTGACCGCGACCTTCGATCGCGGCCAGTGCGTCCATCAGTGCGTAGGTGGTTGGCGTCCCGGACGTACCGTAGCTGCTCGCATGTAGCTGACCCACGACGCCGGCCGCACCGATCCGGTCGGCATCATCGAGGCTGTCGAACAGCACCGTGGATGCCTTGTAGACGGGCACATTGGCGATCTTGATCGGGGTATTGAAATGCCGGGACGTCGTGACCAGGCGAGTGCCGAGTCCGACATCCGGGGCCGGCGAAGTCGGTTGATTGTTCGAAGGGGATTCAGACAAGTTTGACGCGTCCTGAAACATTAAGCGGCTTTGAACCAGAGAGCCTTTAAACCATTGAACGGCTTTAAACGGGCGTATCGCGGTCAATCAAGCAGGTCCGGCTGCTCCTTGACGATGCGCGAGTACAGCGGCTGAAACTGGAACCAGCCGGCAAAGGGTGACCCAATGACCGAAAACGCCTGCTCGGCAGATTCCTTGCGGATTTGTTTCAGCGGCGCACCGCGGTGTGCGGCGGCGGCCTCGGCCATCAACTGCACCTGGCAGGAGCGTTCCATGGTGATGTACCACCAGGCCGCCTCATCAACGGTTTGTCCGACGGTCAGCAAGCCGTGGTTCTGCAGAATGACGGCCTTGTGCGTTCCCAAGGCGGCGGCGATCCGATCGCCCTCGTCCAGATCGAGCACCACCCCGCCAAAGTCTTCATAGACCGCGTGATCATTATAAAAAGCGCAGACATCCTGCGTGATCGGGTCGAGCGGGCGACCCAGAGTTGACCAGGTTCGGCCGTAAGTCGAGTGCGAATGGGCAGCGCCGACGGCATCCGGTCGAGCGCGATGCACGCGCGAGTGAATGGCGAACGCCGCCTGGTTGACCGGATGATGGCCTTCAACCACCTGACCCTCGTGATCACAGCGAATCAGATTTGATACCGTTACCTGGCTGAAGTGAACGCCAAACGGGTTCACCCAGAAGGTGTCGGTATGTTCCGGGTCACGAGCGGTAATGTGACCGGCCACGCCTTCGTCGAATCCAAACTTCGAGAACAGTCGAAACGCAGCGGCGAGCCGCCGTTTGCGGTGCACTCGTTCCTCACTGAGGCTGGCAAACTTCGGTGGCTGGGGCAGCGCTGATTGATTGGCTGGGTCGGCCGGATCAGCCTGGCGCAGGAAATTTTTGTCCGGAGCATTCATGATGAAACCTCTACGGTTGAGATTGGGCGGTTGGAATCTGGCGGTTGGGGCTGGCGGTTGGGACTGGGCGGTTGGGATCGGGCGGGCCGGCATTCGGAGGCGGTCGGCACCTTGCGAAACTCCCGTAACATTAACCGAAGTTCGAACTTGCGTCTGCAACCTGCGTCTGCCTATTGGAGAAATTCGTGAGCGACCTGCATGGCCACACCACCCATCTGGATCTGATTCTCGGGTCCCTGCGACGCTTCAAGCATCGGATTGCGTTCAAACAAGACGATACCGAATATACCTACGCTCAGATGGGCGAGCTGCTCGCGCGATGGGCTTCAGTCCTCCAGCAACTGGGCATCCGCCCGGGCGACGGGGTCGGCTTGTTGTCGCCGAACCGTCCCGAGGTGTGGTTAGGGCAGACCGCGCCGGCGCTGGCGGGCGGGCGCTACACCGCGCTGCATCCGCTCGGATCGCTCGAAGATCATCTGTACATGTGTCGCGAAGCAGAGTTGCGATTCTTGCTGGTCGACCCGGCTTATGCAGCACGCGCCAGCCAGCTATTAGAACAATCGGGTACCGTTGAGCAGGTACTCACCTTTGGACCGTCACCCATAGGAAAAGATATTATTTCATTAGCCAGCGCCTGCACTGATGCCCGTTTACCGAGAACGGCTGGCACGCTTGATCAACTCAGTTGGTTACTGTACACCGGCGGCACCACCGGTGTCCCGAAGGCGGCGATGTTGACCGAGCGGGCACTTACTAGCATGGCTACCAGCGTCGCACTGGGCTGGGATCTACCGAAGGAGATCCGATATCTGGCGGTAGCACCGATCTCTCACGCTGCCGGGATGATCATCACACCGACTCTGTTACAAGGAGGTACCATCATTCTGCAGAAAGGCTGGGAGCCGCAGCGCTGGCTCGACACGTTGGTAAAAGAGCGTGCAACCACTTCACTGCTGGTACCGACCATGATCTATAGCCTGCTGGATGCACCCGGTCTGGACAGTGCCGATTTGAGTTCACTGCAAACCGTCATGTACGGTGCTTCGCCCATGTCACCTACCCGTCTAATAGAGGGCATCAAGCGGATCGGCCCGGTGTTCAGCCAACTGTACGGTCAAACCGAATGCGCCGGTATCGTCACCAGCTTGTGGCGCCAGCAACATGACATCCGCAGCCTGGCGCGTCTGAGGTCCTGCGGTCAAACCATGCCCGGCGTCCGGGTCGCCATTCTCGATGACGACGGTCAAGCCGTGAAAACCGGCGAAGCCGGCGAAATCTGCGTTCAGGGACCCAATGTCATGCTGGGCTATTACAAGCAGCCAGAGCTGACCGCCAAGACACTGGTCAACGGCTGGCTCAGAACCGGCGATGTCGCCGTCGAGGACGACGAAGGCTTCTTCACGATTGTCGACCGCAAAAAGGACATGATCGTCTCCGGCGGCTTTAACGTCTTTCCGCGCGAAATCGAAGATGTGCTGACCCGACACCCGAGCGTCTCGGCCGCCGCCGTAATTGGTGTGCCCGACGAAAAGTGGGGCGAGGCCGTCAAGGCATTGGTCGTCGCGAAACCCGGCACAACCGTCGATCCCTTGACGCTGATCGAGCTGGTGAGAACCGCCAAAGGCTCGATTTACACGCCGAAAACGGTCGAAATCGTTGATTCGCTGCCGCTGACGCCAGTCGGCAAGCCGGATAAAAAGACCTTGAGAGCGCGCTACTGGTCGGGGCGCGATCGCAAAGTCAACTAAGCCGTTCTTAGTGTTTGTGGGAGCCGTGGTCCTGAGCTCCGGCCGTCAAGGGGCGCACAGGTGCCTTCAAGTCGATCATTTGCCGTTTGCCGTCGGATCCTTCCAGGACGAGGGTCAGCGCAACCGTCTCGCCTTCCTTGAGACCCTGATTCAGCTCCATCAGCATGATGTGATAACCACCGGGTTTGAGCTCGACCCCTTTACCGGCCGGCAGTGCGAGACCATTGATGGCGCGCATGCGCATGACATTGTTGTCCATCTTCATCTCATGAATCTCGACGATCTTGGCGGCCGGCGATTTCACTTCGACCAGCCGCATGTCCTGTTGGCTGGTCAGTTGCATGAATGCGCCGGTGGCTTTTTGCTCGGCGACGGTGGCTCGAACCCAGGGCTCCTTGATGACCACTTGCGCGTGGGCCATGCTGCTGAACAGAAGGGCGACGACAAAAATCAATGCATTCATTTTTTCGATCATTCCAATGGCGGGTGAGTTACGTTCACCGATCCCAGTAGTGTAGTGTTACTGCCGCGCTATAACGAAAGACCCGCACATGATCGAGTTCTTCTTTGATTGTTCAAGCCCCTGGACCTACCTGGCCTTTCACAACCTGCAGCCGCTCGCCGAAGACCTGAAGGTGTCCGTGCGCTGGCGGCCTATTCTGGTCGGCGGTATCTTTAACAGCAGCAACCCATCGGTGTACGAATCGCGGCAACGTCCGGTACCCGCCAAGCGCGACTACATGCTCAAGGACTTGCAAGACTGGGCCCGCTCGAGTCACTTGAACATCGTATTTCCGCCGAGCGTTTTTCCGGTCAATAGCGTCAAGGCGATGCGCGCCTGCATCGCGCTCGAGTCGCAAGGCAAGCTGGTCAGCTTCGCCACGGCGGTCTTTGAAGCTTACTGGGGACGCAATGAAAACATTTCCGAAGACTCGGTCCTGGCCGCCATTGCCGTCAAGCTCGGCATTGACCCGGTCGAGTTGGCGCGCGCGATGACCGAGCAATCGATCAAGGATCAGCTCAAGGCTAACACCGATGAGCTCATCGCGCGCGGTGGCTTTGGATCGCCGACCCTGTTTGTGAACCAGACCGATATGTACTTTGGTAACGACCGCCTGGCGCTGGTGCGTGAAGCGGTGCTACGGACTCAAGGCCGCGAGCGCACTTGAACAGTCGAGCTGCAGTCGAAATTCAAGTAGATCGTCTGCACGGGTTTTGCCCAGACTGATCGCCACCACCGGTAAGCCCAGCTCGCTGGCGGCGCGCGCAAATCGGAAACCGGAATAGACCATCAATGACGATCCGACGATCAGCACGGCGTCGCACGTCTGCAAGGACAGCGAAGCAGCGTCGACGCGTGCACGAGGCACTGTTTCACCGAAAAATACAACATCGGGTTTGAGCACACCGCCACAATGGCGACACGCGGGTACGCTGAAGGACTCGAAAGGTGCGTCATTCAGATCGGCATCACCGTCGGGTGCCATCACCGCATGCGCGCGCCATTGCGCCGACCAGGTTTGATTAGCCTCGATCAGTTCAAGCTGCCAGGTGTCACGGTCCTCAGTGGCCTTGCAGTTCAGGCAGACAACCTGGTCGAGCCGACCATGCAGATCGATGACCTCACGGCTGCCGGCGCATTGATGCAAGCGGTCGACGTTCTGAGTGATGAGCGCGGCCACCCGACCTTGTTGCTGCAAGCGCACCAGGGCATGATGGGCCTCGTTCGGCAACGCTTGCGCGAACAGCGGCCAGCCAATCAGACTGCGCGCCCAATAGCGCTGTCGAGTGACGACATCGCCGACAAACGCCTGCAAGGTGACCGGCGGTTTGCGCTTCCATTGGCCGTCACGATCGCGATAGTCCGGTATGCCCGACCCGGTGCTGCAACCGGCGCCGGTCAGGAACCATAGACGCCGATGCCGGGCCGAGAACTCGCGCAACTCATCGATGGACTCGCTCACCCGGCACTGAGAAGTGCTCGCTGATTGAGACTCCAAACGCCGTTACTTCACTGACGAATACGCGGTCGGGGCAAGAATATAGTTGGTGAAATGGGAAATCAACTGACCGTTTTTTTCCGTCTCCGCCTTGGCACTTAACCATTGCGGATCGGTAGCGAACGCGTTCCATTTGCCCTCGCGCTCAGCAAGGGATTCCCATTCAAGCATATAGTAAAGATCGCAGTTGCTATCACCGATAATGACAGTCCAGAAGCCGGCCTGACGAATGCCGTGTTTCTCCCATAGCTTCAAGGTAATGGTTTCAAAACGCTTGTTCAGATCAGGCAAGCGGCCTGGCAGACAGTGATATATTCGTAGTTCGCGCAGCATGTTTTCCTCTAATCGTGGTAGTGGTCCGCAGCCAGCGGAGACGACCATGAGGATAAACGATTTCCCGTTAGCGAAGGCGTTTGATACTCAAAGCGCAGTGCGTCAGATAAAACTGAGCGTCGGCGCAACCATTCGACCGCCAAAATCAACCGGTCAGGCCAGGACCTCACCGGTGCATCTTGTCCGAATTCCATTTGTATAGGACATTAGCGTTTAATTTTTCTTTCGAAAGCCATTGCCAGGCCATGAAACTACTCAAATCAAAATCCGCGCGTTACGCCACTTCGGCCATTCTCGTCTCAAGCTTGTTCGCCGCTTGCGGTGGCGGCGGCGGCGGCGGCGGCGGCACACCGGCAGCAGCGCCGCCGGCCGCACAAGTGCCGGCAGCCACTTTGGTGTCGACCAGCCCGACCAACAACACCACCAAGGTGCAGGCACAAACCAGTATCACGATGGTGTTCAGCGCTGCACTCGACCCGGCGACCGTGCTGGCTTCGAATGTTCTGGTCACGGGTGGCGGTGTATCGGCTCCGGTCGCCGTCAGCTATAACGCAGCAAACTTTACCTTGACCTTGCGGCCGCAGAACCCGCTGGGTGCCGGTGTCCAATATACCGTGGCGATTCCGGGTATTCGCGATGCGGGCGGCAATGCGATTGCGAACTCGAATGTCAGCTTCAAAACCTTCATTACCGGTACGCCGCGCAATGACAACTACTCCAACGGCGCGTTGACCGGCTACACCCTGGGTACCCTAGACGCCGCAGATAACATAGTACAAATCACGACTTATGCGAGTCCGAGCAACGACGTCTTGAGCTACCAGACCATTGAGTACGATGCACGCAGTAATCCGTCACGTTACGTCACGTACTCGGCCGGGGCCGACAAGAAGGTCGGCGGTACCGACGATGTCGTGCAGACGATGATCACCAAAACCTACGATAGCAACGGCAATATTGTGCAAGTGGTGAATTCCGCACCGGGCGCCGATGGCAAGGCCTTTACCGCTGACGACACGACCAGCAATTTCACGGTGAATGCGTACAACACCAGCGGGTATTTGTCGAAGGTTACCAACTATTCCGGCGCTGGCGCTGATGGCAAGGTCGGTACTGCCGACGATGTCGTGGTCAGCTACTCGACCAAGGCCTACAACGCCTCCAATGCACAAACGCAGGAGATCAATTACGGTCCTGACAATGTTCCGACGACCTTCTTGACGTACACCTATGACGCCAATGGCAACTTGACCGATCGGGTTTCCTACAAAGGACCCGGTGTCGACAAGCTGCCGCTGACCGCTGATGATGTCATTGAATTTACGGCAAAGAGTTCCTTTGATGCCAATGGCAACGTCACCCGGGTTGTCGCTTACGACGGCCCCGGTGCCGACGGTATCTGGCGTAACGCGGATGACAAGATTGGCGGCCATATCGACTTCGTGTTCAACAGCATCGGCTTGAGCACGCAGAAGTCTTACGACGGCCCCGGTCCGGATACGATCTGGTTGAATGCTGATGACAAATTCAACCAACGCACCAAGATCAGCTACGACGCCAGCGGTAACTTCTTGTCGCGTGTCACGTATGTCGGTCCCGGCGCTGACCTGATTTGGGACACGCTCGATGACACCATCGGCGAGTCCAGCACCTTCTTCGGATTCTAGGCTTCGCGAACCGGCCAGCGGCCGCGTTCGACGGCCCCGAAGAAGTCCAGAACGGCGGCATTGAATGCCGCCGGCTCTTCGAGATTGATGGCGTGGCCCGTATTCGGGCACATCCATAGGCCGGCCGAGCGAATCGTGCGCTTCAAAAACGCATTGGTTTCCAGGCACGGCTCGTCTTCATCGCCGACGGCGAGCAACACCGGCAGGGTCAACGCGGCCAGTTGCGCCTGTGACTCTTCGAGCGAAGGCCGCAGGGCCTGATAACGGCTGACCGTTCGGCCCATGCCCTGTGCCGAATGCTCGCGATAGTGTGCGACAAACTGCTGCCAGGCGCGCGGATCCTTTTTCAGCAACTGGATTCGGGTTGGACCATGGGCGGTGGCGCGTGCCATGGCATCAATGCCCTGCTCGGAAAATGCACGTCCCTGGGCTTGCGATTGAGCGAGCCATTCTTTTTGCAAGCGCGGCGGCGAACCGGAGCCGACGCCGGCGACGACCAGTGCGCTGGCCATTTCCGGATACCTGAGCCCGAATTGCAAGGTCGCATAAGCGCCCATACTGAGGCCGACGATGTGCGCATGCGAAATCGACAGGCCCTGCAAGACCGCCGCAATATCATCACGCGAGTGCTCCCAACCATAATCGTCCAGCGATTCCGGCACGTCCGACGGCGGATAGCCACGGGCGTTAAAAGTGATGCACCGATATTGCCGCGAAAAAAAACGCACCTGCAGCTCCCATTCGCGGTAATCAGCACCAAATTCATGGACGAAGACAACCGGATAGCCGCTACCGGTTTCCTCCACGAACAGACGCACCCCTTTCGAGTCGATGTAGGCCATGCTGTGCTCCTTATGAATGCCCGTTGAATGCTCGTTGCAGATCCGGTGAATGTCGGTTGCGGCTTAACGATACACTTCCCACTTTTGGGGAGCGGGATAAATGAGCAATAAAATTGCATTAATTACAGGCGCCGGCAGCGGTATTGGCAAGGCGTCCGCCTTGGCGCTGATGAAGGTTGGCTTCAGCGTGGTGGTCGCGGGTCGTCGCGCCGAACCGTTGGCGGCGACCATCGCCGAGGGCAAGGCCATCGGTGCCGATGGTTTGGCCGTGGTCACCGACGTCGCCAATCCGGATTCGGTGGCCGCGCTGTTCGCCAAAATCAATGACCACTATGGCCGGCTCGATGTGCTGTTCAACAATGCCGGTAGCGGCACGCCGTCATTGTCGTTCGAGGAGCTATCGATCGAGCAGTGGAAGGGCTGTGTCGAGCCGATTCTGACCGGCACCTTCCTGTGCATGCGCGAAGCCTTCAAGCTCATGAAGACTCAGACGCCACGCGGTGGGCGCATTATCAACAATGGTTCGATCTCGGCGTATGCACCGCGCCCGGGTTCGGCTCCCTATACCAGCGCCAAACATGGCGTGTCGGGACTGACGCGGGCCGGCTCGCTCGATGGCCGAAAATACGATATTGCAGTCGGCCAGATCGATATCGGCAATGCCGCCACCGACATGACGCAACGTATGACCAATGGTGTTCCGCAACCGAATGGTCAGATGATGGTCGAGCCCCGCATGGACGTCAGCAGTGTCGCCAACGCGGTGGTCTACATGGCGCAGTTACCGCTCGACACCAACGTCCTGTTCATGAACGTCATGGCCTCGAAAATGCCGTTTGTCGGCCGAGGCTGAATCTCCAATGCGGTGTTTCATACGAGCAGTTCGTTGAATTTAGGGTCGGGGTCGTCATCGGCTATTCATTGCCGAAACTGACCCCCAGTGATCGTGCCGCCATAACCAAATCGTTGTCCAGCGATACGGTTCGGGTTTTGGCAATGGCGTCCTTGATCGGGACGGCCTTGATTTCGCCATGGCGCGACGACACCATGACGCCGAACTGACCGGTGCAGGCCAGGCGCGCAGCAGCGGTACCGTAACGGGTCGCCAGCAGACGATCAAACGCGGTCGGCGAACCGCCACGTTGCAAGTGACCCAGAACTGTCACACGGGTTTCGATGCCGGTGCCCTCCTCGATGCGCTTGGCGACGACCGCACCGATACCGCCGAGTTGTTTGGCATCGGTGCGTCGATTATCAAGCTCGCGAATCACCTCTCCGCCCTCTGGCAAGTGCGCGCCTTCGGCGATACAGACAATCGAGAAGCGGTGCCGGTTCTTTTGACGATTCTGCAAGTTCGCAAAGACATGCTCCCAGGAAAATGCAATCTCCGGGACCAGAATCATGTCGGCGCCACCGGCCATGCCGCCGTGTAACGCGATCCAGCCGGCATAGCGGCCCATGACTTCAATGACCATCACGCGTTGATGCGACGATGCCGTGGTCGACAGTCGATCAATCGCCTCACACACAATTTGCGAGGCAGTATCAAAGCCGAAGGTCTGATCGGTAGCCGATAAATCATTGTCAATCGTTTTCGGAACGCCGATCACCGGCATGCCGTGATCGATCAGCCGCTTGGCGATGTTCATGGTGCCGTCGCCGCCAGTGGCCAGCACCACATCGACGCCCATTTTCCTGAAGTTGTTCAGTACGTCTTGCGAGCGGTCCTGGATCTCATAGCTGCCATCCGGCAGTCGAACCGGATAATGCCAGGGATCGCCGCGATTTGAGGTGCCTAGAATCGTGCCGCCCAGCCCGATGATACCGTTGACATCGCGCTCGCCCAGTTGGCGCCAGCGACCGTCAACCAAGCCCTCAAATCCGTCCTCGATGCCCATGACGGTCGCGCCATATTCGCGCATGGCCGTTTGGGTGACGGCGCGGATCACCGCGTTCAGCCCTGGACAATCACCACCACCGGTCAAGATTCCGATTTTCATTGTGCACTCCGAAGTGAACTTCAACTGGATCAGCATCAGCATTTGAATCAGCATCAGCAAATGAATCAGGCTCAGCATATCAATCAGGCATCGATCAGCGCCACACCTGACATCCGTCATGCATCGGCAGATACGCATTGCTACTATAGGGGGTGGCGGATCGAGTCCGTCCAAGCCCCTGACCAACGGTGTCTGAGCACAACACGCCCTGGATTCTGCGAAATCGGACGCATCAGGCACAATCTTCCCCGGATGACCGGCGGCTACGGTCTGACCTACCTAAAACCCATCAGGAGAAATCATGCTGACATTGTGTGGCTTTGCGTTGTCGAACTATTACAACAAGGTCAAGATGGCCTTGATCGAGAAAGAGGTTGCGTTCACCGAAAAGCTCGTCATGCCCAGTCAGGATGCCGCGTTGCTCGGGGATTCACCGATGGGCAAGGTGCCCTATCTGGAAACCGAACAGGGTAGCCTGTGCGAGTCGGAAGTCATCATGGCCTACTTGGAAGACGCCTACCCGGCCAAGCCCTTGTTGCCAAAAGATGCCTTCGCACGCGCCAAGCAACGCGAGTTGGTCAGCTACATCGAACTGCATATGGAACTCGAGGCGCGCCAGATGTATGGCGAGGTGTTCTTCAAGGGCGCAAGGGTCGACGACGCACCCCGCGCCAAGGTCGAAAAAAATCTGAAGAAAAGCATCACCGCATTCAAGCGCATTGCCAAATTTGCGCCCTATGTCGGCGGTTCCGAATTCAGCGCGGCGGATTGCTCGGCCTTTGCAAGCCTGCCGCTGATCGCCGCTGCCAGCAAGGCAGCCTTTGGCAGCGACCTGTTGGCCGATGCCGGTATCGACTGGCGAGCTCATGGAAAACTGATCAGCGAGCGCGCCAGCGCCCAGAAAATAAACGCCGATCGCAAGGCCTACATGGAAGCGCAAGCGCAGAAGAAATAGCCAGCCGATATAGCCAGCCGGTTACAACCTGGATGGTGCCGTACGACACCATCCAGAAGGGTTAAAGCCCGAGCTCGCTCAAGCTCGGGTGTTCATCCGGTCGTCGCCCCAACGGCCAGCGGAACAGGCGCGCACTTTCGGCGATCGGCAGATCGTTGATGCTCGCAAAACGCCGCATCATATAACCGGCGTCGTTGAACTCCCAGTTCTCGTTGCCGTAGCTGCGCATCCCGTGCCCGGAATCGTCATGCCATTCGTAGGCAAAGCGCACGGCAATCCGATTGCCGGCGCACGCCCAAAGTTCCTTGATCAAACGATACTCGAGCTCGCGCGCCCATTTGCGCTGCAAAAACTCGCGCACCGCTTCGCGCCCGACCGGAAATTCGGCGCGATTTCGCCAGCGTGTATCGACTGTATAGACCAGCACGACGCGATCCGGATCGCGCGAGTTCCAGGCGTCTTCGGCCATCCGGACTTTCTGGACAGCGGTTGCGGTAGTGAACGGCGGCAGCGGTGGTTTCGGATCATCCATATGATCAGTAGGTCTTGTATTCGAGATACTTGCCAGACATCGTGATCGAGACACGATCGCCTTTCGGATCGGGCTCGCGGGTCAGATCCATCCTGAAGTCAATCGCGCTCATGATGCCGTCACCGAACTCTTCGTGAATCAACTCCTTGAAGGT
>JANLTP010000044.1:0-14528 GCA_031363055.1 Burkholderiales bacterium
AGGCCTCCAGATGCGCACTGTAGACCTCGGCGAATAGCCCGAACGCCGTATGGCCAAACGCCGTAGCGCCAGACGTCGCATGGTCAGACGTCGCATGACCAAACGCCGTATCGCCAAACTTGCTGTCGCGGCCACCGGAGCGCGAATCAATCGCTGAGGTGGCCCGCGAACCGACGTCGCGATACATTTGGATCGCCAGCTCGAGCGCTCGCCGTAGTTGCTGCAGGTTCTGCTCGTCACTGAGTAGCGGGTTCTTGTCGAACCATTTGGCACCCAAGGCTTCGGCCGCATAGCCATCGGCTTCACGGCCGTCAGCCAACCGGATCCGCACCCGGATGATCGCCTGCAGTCCTTGCGTGATCGTGACCGCACCGAAGCGAAACGGCAATCGCAGCCGGAACGCTTGCTCAAAACAATCGACTTGAATCAGGCGCAGACGCGGCGCCGCGCTCATTCGCAGATGTGGTGTATCGTTCATTCAATAACCTCGGCCAAGCCGCGCAAATAACCGATGGCTCGCGCCGCACAGCTTCGAGCATCGGGATAATAGTCAAAGGGTTCGACCGATACCCAGCCCGGATAATGATGTCGTGACAGTGCCGCCAATACACCGGCGAAGCGAAGCTCGCCCTGGCCCGGGCCGCGCAGATTTGGATCATTGAGTTGTACGTGCGCGATGCTCGCAGTCGGCAGCCATCGATCAAGCAGTTCGGCTGGCGAGCTTTGCTCGGCACGGCCGGCGGCGGCGCAGTCAAGCATCATGCGCAGCGCCGGGTGCGGCGAGGCTTGCACGATCGCGGCGGCCTCATCGAGGGTGTTGACAAAATTCGCGTTCGGCGGCGCCAATGCCTCGAGGCAATACAACAACTGCGCCTGGCCAGCGTATTCGGCGGCGCCATAAAGCATCTCGACCGCGCGCTGCCGCGCGGCGAGCACTTCAGCGCTATTCGCAGCGGCGTCCGGCAAGCGGCGTTGCGCCGGCGAACCATGAACCAGCAGCCCGCCGCCCAACTGGGCACACAGATCGA
Organism: Burkholderiales bacterium; assembly: GCA_031363055.1. GTDB lineage: Bacteria > Pseudomonadota > Gammaproteobacteria > Burkholderiales > Burkholderiaceae_E > JANLTP01. The sequence continues at coordinate 1,029 of JANLTP010000044.1, forward strand.
TCTGGCGTCGAATCGCCAACACTGTTTGCGTACGTACCCTCGTGTCTGCGCTGGTAATCGACAGGCCGGCAGGATGCGCCAACAACCAATGTAATCCGACGATTGCAACCCCGGCATCGCTGGCCGCGCGTCGCACAACGGCACAGCGCGCGTCGCTCAATTCGTCGAGTTTATCGGCCAGAGTAAACGCGGCAATTTCCAAGCCATCGTAACCGAGTTGCGCCGCCAGCACACATTGCTCGGCGAACTCCATCGGCGCCAATACTTCATTGCATAGGGCTACGCGCAAATTCACGGTCGATACGCCTTACGATACAAACGCCTCAGGAACGATACGCCATGCGACACATAAGACTCAAGACGCATGCGCCTTACCTTTCGCCGCCGATAATTCCGCATAGATCTGCAGTGACAACGCGCCCATCTCTGGTGCGGCGCGGGTTGCTACGGTGCGCGGCCGTACGATCGGCACTTGATGAATGGCGGCCACTTGGCCTGGCCGCGCGCTCATGACGATGACCCGGTCGGCCAAAAATATCGCCTCGGCGATGGAGTGAGTCACAAACACGATGGTCTTGCGCGCGACGGCAGTCAAGCTGCGGTCCTCACCCCAGATGCGCAGCAGCTCCAGATTCATCTCGTCACGGGTCATGGCGTCGAGTGCGCCAAACGGCTCGTCCATCAGCAGGATCGGCGGATCAAGGATCAGCGCACGACATAACGAGGCGCGCTGCTGCATGCCACCCGATAATTCGCTCGGTCGCTTGTTCTCAAAGCCAGCGAGGCCGACCAACGCCAGCAATTGCCGCGCACGATCGCGCAAGCCAGCCGGGTTAAGGCCGGACAACTCAGCCGGCAACAGCACGTTATCAATCACGGTTCGCCACTTCAAAAGCACTGCCGCCTGAAAGACCATACCGACTTGTGATATTGGCCCGCGTACCGGCACGTCATTGACCATGACCTGGCCCGCGCTGACGGGACGCAGACCGGCGATGATTCGCATGAGCGTCGATTTGCCACAGCCGCTGGGCCCGACGATGGCGACGAATTCGCCCTCGCCGATCGTCAGCGTGATGTCACGCAAGGCTTCGACCGGACCGCTGTCGGCCCAGTAGGTCATGGCGACCCGATCGATCTGGATCAGCGGGCGCGGCTCTGGGCTGGCGAGATCAACCGCGCGCTCCCGCGCGCCCTCACCTGTGCAATCGACATTGCTCTCGCCCGCGCCTTGCACGCTCGGACGCTCCGACGCCCCGCCAACGCTCATCAGACTATTTCACGCTCAGTGGCATGGCCACTTTAGTCAAAAACTCGGTGCTGAACATGGTCTTGCATTCGACTTTTTTGGGCAGGCCCATATAGGTGTTGACGATATCGACCGATTGACACATTTTTACTTCATCGATCCAGCCAATGCCCTTGTCGGCGTACGTCTTGGTTCGCATCAAGTCCAGGCCCAGCATCATGTTCGGTTCGATGATCGTCAAATCGATTTCGGGCACCCGCTTCTTGAAGATGGCCAGGGCTGCTTTCGGATCGTTCATCACGTCGCGCCAGCCCAGATAGGCCGCTTCCAGGAAGGCCTTCAATTGCTTGGGCCGCTCGGCCATGGTTTTCTCACTGGCGATGATCGACATGCTGTACAAATCGAAGCCGGTCTGGGCCCAGGGCATCATCACGGCATTGCCCACACCCATCGCTTTTTCATAGAACGGCAAGCCGGTGCTGTAGTCACCCACCACGTCGACCCGTTTCTCGGCCAGCGCCGCAATTTTGGCGGCCGGCTCGATATTCACCCAGGTGACCTTGCTCTCATCAATCTTGTGCAGCTTGGCGAACGCCGGCCAGGCTTGCCGCTGACCGTCGCCCGGAGGCGCACCAATGGTTTTGCCTTCGAGATCTTTCGGGGTGTTGATCGGTTTGTCCTTGCGACTGAAAAAATTCAGCGGCGTGTTATCGAACACCATGCCGACCATTTTGGTTCGCGCGCCGCGCGCCGAGGCACTGAGCACAGCGACCGCGTCGGCCAGACCGGCATCGGCACGACCGGTATCGACCTTTGCTATCGAGTCGCCGGAGCCTTTCGAGTTCTCGAGCGTCACATCGAGTCCACGTTGTGTGAAGTAGCCTTTCTCCAGCGCGACCCAGTAGGCCGCGTGGTCGCCGACCGCAAACCAGTTCAGCGCGAAGGTGAACTTTTCCGGGGTCTGCGCGATAGCGCTACCGGCGATCAAGACTGAGGCGGCGACGCCGCCCTTTACCGCCCTTACAACGTGTCCTGACGATAAAAAGCGTCGCAACGATACAAAGCGTCCGAACAATCGTTTCATTTGTGTTCTCCAGGTCGACTCATCATTAGCCCGTTTACGGTTCTTCTGCCCAGGGCGCCAGGAGACGGGATAGCCCGGCGACTAATCCAAACAACAAAAGACCAAGTATCGAAATCCAGATCAGCGCGGCAAACGCGACCGGCGTATTCATGTTGGTTTGTGAGGTGATGATCACGTAGCCGAGACCGCGTTGTGAGGCGACGAATTCACCGACGATCGCGCCCACCACCGCCGAGGTCGCCGTTACTTTGAGCGCGCTCAGGATGTACGGATAGGCGTTCGGAATCCGGATTTTCAAGAACACCTTCCACTTCGGCGCGTTGAACACTCGGCCCAAATCGATCAGATCCTGGTCGATCTGGGTCAGACCAACCGAGGTGTTGATGACCACTGGAAAAAAACCGATCAATGCGCCTATCAGCATATTCGGCAAGATGCCGTAGCCAAGCCAGATCAAAAATAGCGGCGCCACGGCGACCTTCGGCAAGGTATTGACGAATACCAGGAATGGCATCAGCAGGCGCGACAACAGGGGCGACCAGGCGATCAACATACCCAGCAATATGCCAGTAACAGCGGCAATCACAAAAGCACCCAGAATTTCGACCGCAGTCACCCAGATATGTCGCGCCCAAGGAATTTCATCACCGAGCATGGCGCGCAGTACCGCCTGTGGCCCGGGCAGCAAGTACTCGCGGATGTTGAGCAGGTCTACCGCCAATTTCCAGAGCAACAGCAGCACCGCCAACATGACTACCGACGGCAATACCAGGCCGAGCAGATGACGAACACGATGGGCAGTCGTCGGCCTGAGCGCGGCGGTCCTCGATTCGACCAGGGCGGTCGCGGGTTTGACCGAGGTGCCTGCTTGCTGCGGCGAATCGCTCACCGGCAGCGGTGAATCGCTCACAGCCGAACCTCCAGTGCATGCTGACGAACATAAGCCTCATCAACCTCAACCCCAAGGCCGGGTCCGTTTGGCAACTCGACCCGGCCACCGCCACGCCAGACACGCTCGCGCACAAACGGTGAATCGATGTATTGCGGGCCGTTCAACTGCAGCGGATTGATGTTGAACGCAGCCGCCAGATGCAAGCCAGCGGCTAGCCCGAGATCGGTTTCGGTCAGGCCCGACAACGACAACTCGATGCCGGCCGCCAACGCCGTTTCGCATAATTGCCTTGATCGGTACAAGCCTGAATTACGTTGCACCTTGGCCACCGCCACGCCAATCGCGTCGGCACGGATGTATTCGATCAGATCGGGCACCGAGCGCAGCGATTCGTCGATACCGATTGCCACCGTACTCAGCGCACACAGCCGCCGATAACCGGACAGATTAAAACCATCGAGCGGCTGCTCGAACAAGGTCACACCGAGTTCATCGAATCGGCGCGCTTGCCGAATGGCCGCGTCGAGCCGATAGCCGCGATTGGCGTCGACTTGCAAGGTCCGCGACTCGATGACCTTACGCGTCAGTTTCAAGAGTTCAATATCACCGGCCTCACCATGCATGCCGACCTTGGCGTCGAATACTGTGTAACCTGCCGCCAGCCCATCGTGCGCCAAGGCTTGCGCGTCGGCGGGCGTCTGCACCGAGATCATCCAGCTCAGATCGAACTGCTGGCGACGGCAAGCGCCCAACAATTGGTAGACCGGCACGCCGAGCGCATGGCCCCAGGCGTCATACGCAGCGACATCGATCGCCGATTTCGCCAGCGGCGATCCCGGTGTGACACCCGGGCTGATCGCGCGGTCCATAGCACGATGCAGCGCATCCAGATTCCAGAGTTCGATGCCGATCACCGCAGGCGTCAGATAGTTGCGTAGCGTCGAGACAATCGATTCCGTGGTTTCGTAAGTCCAGCGCGGCGTCGGCGTTGCCTCGCCCCAGCCGATGGCCCCACTCTCAGAAGTCAGCTTGACCAGCACTCGATGCGAGAGCACGTTGGCACTGCCGGCCACACCACCGGCCAGAACAAATACCGATTTGAACGGCAGGCCGATTACAAACACTTCGATGGCAGCGATTTTCATGGGCTTAACCAACGCGACAAATTGGCCGTGACGAAAGCATCGTCGGCCAGATCGGCATGCAGCGAACAGACGCGCGTGATCGCCTCACTCTGCCCGGGACTCAGGCCTTCTTCAGGATCGAGACACCAGATACCTTCGAGCAGCCCTTGGCGCCGCAGCACTTCATGACAGCCGGCGATGCAACCGCTGAAATCGTGGGCGACATCGAAAAAAGCGGCATTGCAATCAGTCACTCGGCTATCAAGCGCCAATAGTTCAGGGCTGATCGCCGCACCTTGGGTAACCGCTGCCTGGCATCGCTGCAGCAGTTGCACGGCACCTAGCGTCCATACCGACCAGTGACCGAGCAGACCGCCACAGAATCGAACCGTAACCGACTGGCCGTCACGCGACATTGCCCAGGGCGTCAAGAGATCAAGCACGATATGATCATCGTTACCGGTGTAGAGCGCAATCCGCTTTTCAGCGCCGCTCTCGATGAGGCCGCGTACGACATCGAGCGTTCGATAGCGATTGAATGGCGCGACCTTGATCGCAAGCACGTCCGGTATCAAGCAAAACCGGCGCCAGAATTCGTGGTCCAGGTGAATGCCACCGACTGCTGGCTGGAGGTAAAAACCAATCAGTGGAATTTCGGCCGCGACCGCTTCGCAATGGGCGATCAGCTCGTTCTGGTCGGCCGCCTTCATCGCGGCCAGGCTCAACAAGCCAGCGTGATAGCCGAGCCCGCGAGCGCAACGCGCCTCGTCGATTGCCCGGGCGGTGTTACCCACCAGGCCCGCGATCATGACCAGAGGTCGCTCGGGCCGACCCCAGTCGCGGGCGGCATCAATCGCGCATTGCAATACCGGCTTGTACAGTCCGGCTTCGCGAATCGCGAACTGCGTGGTGTGCACACCGACCGCCAGGCCACCCGCACCCGCATCGATGTAGTAGCGGCTCAGCGCACGTTGCCGACGCGAATCGAATTGCCGCCGGGCGTCAAGGGCTAATGGGTGAGCCGGCAGGACCAGACCTTCGAACAGTAGCTCGCGCAGGCGAGCGGTGGTCAACGGGCTGACTGCGGTCTTGTTGACTGCGGTCTTGTTGACGGCAGTCTTGGTAATTGCAGTCTTCGTAATCGCAGTCTTCGTAATCTCACCAGACCAAGAATTCATGTCAGCCGAACTCCGGTCCAGCCAACGCATAAAGCGCGGTCGGACATTGCAGGATTGTGGGCTTGCCCAAAGCCATCCGCAGAAAGGATCGCTGTTTCGAGAAACCGCGTCTTTGCAAGTACTCGAGTAATACGCTGCGATGGGACGGCACGTCAACGAAGATCGGTGTGCCAGCGGCCCTTGCAACTGACGCGCAATTCGCTGTCAGTAGCGGCTTCAACGCGGCGTCGAGTAAGCTGATTGCCTGCGCGTCATCAATTGCAATCAAGGGCCCGATCTGCGCCGCTCGATGGCCCTCACGAGTGATCACGAAGCCTTGATGATCCGACGCCAGCCAGGACCGCGACCCAGGTCTCGACAAAAACGACTCGATGACAAAACGGCGGCCGATTCCGGTAACCGCTACGTCCAGTTCGGCAATCGTCTCGAATATCCCGACTTGCGGTCGCTTTTCGGTTTGTTCGGCATGCCCTTCTGCATCGCCGCCCGCTTCGCAATACCAGCGATCGAATGCAAAACCGCCGCGAAAACCAAGTCGCTCATAGACTGGTTTACCGGCCGGTGTGGCATCCAGCACCGGCGTCAGGCCGGCATCGAGCAGCGATCGCACGCAATCCTGCATCAACTGAGTCGCCAGGCCGCGATGACGATATTCCTGCGCCACCAGCACCATCGAGATCCAGCCGACACCGTCGCCGTACGGCACGGCGGCAGCGGTCGCAATCAATTGACCTGATGCGTTGCGAACACCGATGGCGTTGCCACAGTCAATAAATAGCTTCCAGTCAGCGGCGACCTGATTCCAGCCAGCCGCCTCCGAGCGCAACACTGCGCCGGCGATGTCGGTGCCGCCCAGGCGAATGGTGGTCAGTGCGTCGGAATCGATTGCGCTCATCGTTTCAAAAGCGTCCGTCGCGCACTTCAAACTTGGTCGGCTTGTTATAACTTTCGCCGCCCCGGCTCACCCAATCGGCGACCCAGTCGAGCATTGTGTCGAGCGCAAGCCGTGGCGCACCGAATAGGCTGCCCGCAAGCGATGCGTCGGACAACAGCGCCGTGCCAGCCTCCTGACCGCTGGTCAGTGCTGGCAAACCCAAGCGCTTTGCGAGCGCCCCGGCCAGGTCGCGTACCGCCAAGGTCTCAAGTCCGGTGCTGTTAATCGGACTGGTGGGCTCGGTACAGTGGCCAAGACATCTGAGCACTTGCTCGTTGGCATCGCCCTGCCAGATGAGGTTCACATATCCCATCGTCAAATCGACCGGGTCGCCGCGCAGAATCCGCGATGCGATGTCGTGCAGCACCCCATAGCGCATGTCAATGGCGTAGTTCAGTCGCACGATGCGTCCGGCTGTTCGATGCTTTTTCGAGAAGTATTCGAACATCCGCTCGCGAGCCAGGCAGGATTGAGCATATTCGCCGATCGGCGCCGGTGCGCTGGTTTCGGTTGGCGGCGGCTGACCGAGCAGCGTCAGCGGATACACATTGCCGGTTGAGAACGCAACGATTCGGGATCGCTGAAACCGCTCGGCGACCAGGGCTGGCACATGTGCGTTCATGGCCCAGGTCAATGGCAGATTGCCGGTGGCGCCAAATTTGTGCCCGGCCGCGAAGATGATGTTGCTGATCTCGGGCAGCGCTGCAATGGCGGTGCGATCCAGCAGATCGGCATGAATCGTCTCGACGCCCCAGCCATTGAGCCGCTCACGCACGGCCGGATCACTAAAGCGGGCAACACCAATCACCCTTTTATGAGGTGCCGCCCGGCGCGCCAAGCGTGCCAGGGTTGGACCCATTTTGCCGCCAACGCCGAGAATCATGATGTCGCCATCAACCGACTTCAGATCATCGACCAAGTCGACCGATGGCAGACTCAGGAAGGCCTCGAGGTCTTCGATTGACTCGAAGCCAGCGGGCAAGTTGAACGAATTCGGCGTTTGCATTTCGCTTGCAAGCATCGCAGAGTCAATACTTGCCTGCAAAAGTATATCGCCTGGGCTGGCGGCTGTGCCAGCGGTGAAGGCGGATTCGACTAGCGCCCTTGAAACATCGGTTTGCGTTTCTCGACAAACGCGCGCACCGCTTCACGGTGATCTTCAGTCTCGGCAATTTCAACCAGTCTTTGTGCCTCGTGCACCAAGGCGGTATCAAAATCGATGCTGGACGCTTCGTCGAGGTTGTCCTTGATACGCCGCAAGGCGAGCGCTGGCCCGGCGGCCAGCGAGCGGGCGAAGGCAAACGCTTCGGCTTGCAAGTCAGCGTCGGCGACCACGCGATTGAATAGCCCGATGCGCTCGGCGCGCGCTGAATCGACACGATCCGAGGTGAACATCATTTCGCGAGCGATCGGTGAGCCAACGGCGCGCGTCAGCAACCAGGAGATGCCATAGTCACCCGACAGCGCAATCTTCGAGTAGCCGGCACTGACGAAGGCCGACTGTGCGGCAATACGGATGTCACAGGCCAAAGCAATCGCCAGACCAGCGCCGGCGGCAGCACCGGGCAAGGCTGCGACGGTGGGCTTGCGTACGGCCACCAGCACCCCGGTCAATTGCCGCTGCCGTTCAATCAGGTCGAGGGTTCGCTCCTCGGGCGACATGCTGGCCTTGCTGCTATTGGCACCCATGCCCTTGACGTCACCGCCGGCACAAAACGCGGTGCCGGCGCCGGTGATCAAGAGCGCGCCGACCCGCTCGTCATCAGCCCGCTCGCGAATCATGCGTTTGAGCGCAGGCGTCAGTTGGTCGGACATGGCGTTGCGCGCTTGCGGCCGATTCAAGGTAATCAGAGCGACACGGTCCCGGATCTGGCACAACAACTGGTCAGTACCAGTGTCAATGGTGATCGTATCGCTGGTAGTTGAATCGTTTGGAGTCATTGAATTCAGTCCTGATAAGCAGCGTGAGTTTATTAACCGTCGATTTATTTCTTTCGACGCAGCAGCGCCAGTTGCCGCGACTGCGCGACCAACTGACCGCTTGAGTCCCATAACGAACCATCCTCGATCAAACGTCCTGCGGCCAGATCGGTGGTTCGAAACTGCCCGAGAATCCAGCCCGGTGCCGGTCGCCTGCGCACATGCACCGTCAGCTCAATGGTGGGTACCCAGCCGACCATACCGAGGAGACCGAAAATCGACGGCGGGAAGGCATCAGCGAACAACAACAGCGCCAGTGAGTCGGGCGGGCGCGCATCGCGAAAACGAATCCAGCCAGTCACCTGCGCCTTGCCAGCAGCACCGCCTCTGACCTCATCGGGATGCAGCCGAATGTCGAGTCGGTTCATGATCGGCAGCGCTACGCCCTGCTCATCACCGGATCGCACAATGCACTCGTCGGGCGGCGGCATGGCCGGCGCCGCCAGCGTCAGACCGGATGGGTCGTTGGCGGCGGCGAGATCACCGAATGAAGCCATCAGCTCAAGACAGGTTTTTTCCTGCTGCACGAGCCTGGCGCGGCCGGTACTCAGGGTGGCGCCCGTGCGCAAAATTTCATGTTCAACCTGGCACGGTTGATCCGAAAGCCCGGGCCGCAAGTAATGCACGGTCACACTGACGGAATCGGGATGTTGCGGCACGGGCGCGCGCAAGGCAGAGACTGCCAGCGCCATCAGATAACCACCGTTTGGGTTGGCACCAATGTTCCAGCTTGCGTGCACGTGTCCGGTTGATTGACCGGTGGCCGCAGTTTGCAATTGGGTTTCTTCGTCGAATTGGCTCATCGGTTGAAATCAAGTTTCGGGATATGTGCCTTGATACTGGCACCACACTCCAATCATACCGAACTCATAACTTCAAGAGAGTTGAAATCGCATAATCTCAAAAATGGACTGTTGCCAGTAGGTTGCTTCTGATTAGTCTCAATTTGCCAAGTGAACTTTATCAACTAATCGTCGATGCTGGCCTGACGGACCTGCGCTTGTCATTTGGCAGCCAAAGGCCCAAGATTCGCGACATCGCCCATTACAGCCTGATCCGCAAGAAGTGACATGCCTATATACAGCCAAGCAACAGCCCTGCGAATGCCAATTGACGTCGACGGTGTCATTTTCCACAAGAGTGACTTGATGGAACACGGTCACAATCCGTACTTTTCGCCGAACGTGTTCCTGGTCGAACAGCCGCCGAACATCAAGTTGCGTACGCATTGTCATCGGCAGAATCAGTTTCAGTTGTTCATCGATGGCGACGCTCAATTTGGCCGACACGCGATCGGCGCGCTGACGGTTCATTACGCCGGCGCGTACACCGGTTACGGGCCGCTGATATCGGGGCCGCGCGGGCTTACCTATCTGACCTTGCGGCCCATTTTTGATACCGACAAACTGAACATGCCCGAGAACATTGCGGACATGATCCGAGGCCCCAAACGACAGTTAAGCAGCGCTACCATACCCGCCGCTGACGTTGATACGCTGGCCAACTGCACCGAAGTGAGTTCGCTCGAACTGATCGCACGTCAGCACGACCATGTCGCCGCGTGTTTGTACACCTTGCCCGCAGGCGGTCAGCACTGCGGGCTTGATCCCAGCGGCTCCGGCGGGCAGTTCTACGTGGTAGTTGCAGGCGCAATGATGTGCGACGATCGGGTGCTGCGGCGTCCGGCGAGCGTTTTCGTTCGCGCCGACGAGCCACCGTTCGAAATGTATGCGGCTGAGGGCGGCTTGCAAGTGGTTTGCCTGCAATTGGCGTTGACGCAAGAAGTGTATCGGCACAGTTCGAACCGTCCGCATGCACTTTGCTAAATTCCGGAATTTACGAAGCAACATTGCCTGATAAACGAAGCGGACAAGCCAGCCCTGAAAATATGTCAATATAGACATATATTAAGTTCAATGAGGAAGAGTGACAAACCGTTAGTTTGGATTCACGGGGATGTGAAAAGCCCTCCGTTCTCGGCAGAGGCGCGACTCGAAGCAGGATTTCTGCTGCGAAGACTACAAAGGGGCGAAAGCTTGGGATTACCTCAATCGAAAGCAAGTAAGCAGGCAAAGCTCGAAAGTGCTGGTTGGAGAGTCGGTTCAGCCGAAGAATCTATCGGTCTGACGAAAGACGAATCTGCCTATATTGAGATGAAACTTGCACTGGCTGAAGCGTTGCGAAAGCAACGTCTCAAAAAGCACTTAAGCCAAGTGGAATTTGCGCAATTGATAGCATCAAGCCAATCGCGAGTAGCAAAAATGGAATCGGGAGATTCTTCAGTAACCTTAGACTTACTTGTAAAGTCGCTACTGGCGCTCGGAACAACGAAGAGGACACTTGCTAGTGCGATTACACAAGGTTTATAACGCTACCGGATTGATTATTTCTCCGTAACCTTTATATTTTTCATGTAGTCAATCAATCCTGGACGCCGACGCGGATTTTGGCCGGCGGATCGATCTTGCGAAAGCGAAGCGCTCTTCTATGTCCAAGCCAATCGCGTCGGATTTAGACCACCGCAATCACTTCGACCTCAAGCATCATATCCTCATGCACCAGCCCGGGCGTGGCGACTAGCGTACTGGCCGGACAGTGCTCGCCCAGATATTTGGAACGAATCTCCCGGAACGCCTTGACGCGAGTGCCGGTCAGATCGCGAACGTAGGTGTTCATCTTGACCACGTTCGAGAAACCGGCACCACTGGCCTGCAGTGCCACTTTTAAATTCTCAAACACCTGGTTGGCCTGTTCGGCGAATGTGGTTCCGACGATTTGGCCGGCCGCATTGGTCGCGACCTGGCCAGAAATAAAGATCATCCGACCCGAGTTGACGACGGCGACATGCGAATAACTGCCCTTTGAAAGTCCCGGGGGATTAATAAATTCGACGCTCATCAATATCTCCTTTACGTGTTGCGATTTTGCATGCGCTTATGCTTGCGTTTATGTATTGCGTTTACCCCTAAGCCGCAAACAATCGCGCCAGGGCTGCGCCAGGATCGGCCTCGCGCATGAACGCTTCACCGACCAGAAACGCATTGACCTTGGCGGTCCGCATTTTCTCAACATCGGCGCGCCCCATGATACCGCTCTCCGTCACAACCAGGCGGTCCTCGGGTAGATCGACCAACAAGCCGAGCGTCGTGTCCAGCGAGACTTCAAACGTTCGCAGATTGCGGTTGTTGATGCCGAGCAAAGGCGTACGCAAGCGCAGCGCCCGGTCGAGTTCGTCGCGGTCATGAACTTCGACCAGAACGTCCATGCCAAGCGATTGCGAACACGCTTCCAGGTCGGCCATCTGGGTGTCAGACAAGGCGGCGGCGATCAGCAAGATACAGTCGGCTCCCCAAAGCCGGGCCTCATGCACCTGGTACTCGTCGATCATGAAATCCTTGCGCAACAGTGGCAAGGAGCTGGCGTTGCGAGCCTGCTGCAAATACTCGGGCGCACCCTGAAAAAACTGCCGATCTGTGAGCACCGATAAACCGGCGGCACCGCCCAGCTCGTAGCTGGCGGCAATGGCCGGCACATCGAAGTGTTCACGCAACACGCCCTTGCTTGGGCTGGCTTTTTTTATCTCGGCAATGACGGCGGGCTTGCCGCCTTCGATCCGACGACGTAACGCCCGCTCGAAACCACGCGTCGACTGTTGGGGCTGTGCTTGAGAACGGCCACGCAGATCGGCCAAAGACTCGTACCGTCGCGACTGCGCGAGTTCTTCATGCTTGACCGCAATGATTCGACTCAGAATGTCTGACATGTTTAATGGCTACTCGCTCTGCAGCATCGAAATTGAGAACACCCGTTTACTCATCCAAATCGCCGGGTATACGCAACAAATTCATCAAGCTTGGCCCGCGCCGCGCCAGACGCGATGGTTTCGCGCGCCAGCTTGATGCCTTCGGCAATCGAGCCGACGCAATTGGCCGCATAGAGACCAGCGCCGGCGTTGAGCATCACAATCTCACGCGGTGTGCCCTCTTTGTTATCCAGCGCCTCAAGCACCATATCTTTCGACTCGGTCGAGTCAGCGACGCGCAAACCACGGTTGCTGATCATCGACAAACCAAAGTCCTCCGGGTGTATATCGTACTCGGTCACCTTGCCATCTTTGAGTTCGCCCACTGCGGTGGCGGCACCCAGTGAAACTTCGTCCATGCCATCCCTGCCCCAAACCACCAGTGCATGTTGGGCACCCAGGCGTTGCAGTACGCGCACCTGAATGCCGACCAGATCGGAATGAAAAACGCCCATCAAGATATTCGGCGCCGAGGCCGGGTTGGTCAAGGGTCCGAGAATATTGAAGATCGTTCGCACACCCATTTCCTTGCGGATCGGCGCAACGTTTTTCATCGCCGGATGATGATTCGGCGCAAACATGAATCCCAAGCCAGTGGCGTTGATGCATTCGGCAACCTGTTCGGAATTGAGCATGATGTTCGCGCCCAAGGCCTCGAGCACATCAGCCGCGCCGGACTTGGACGATACCCCGCGATTGCCGTGCTTGGCCACCGTCGCGCCCGCCGCCGCTGCGACGAACATCGATGCGGTCGAGATATTGAAGGTGTGCGAACCATCGCCGCCGGTGCCGACGATATCGACAAAATGCGGGCCACCATCAACCTCCACCTTGTTCGAGAATTCGCGCATGACTTCGGCCGCCGCGCTGATTTCGCCAATGGTTTCCTTTTTGACCCGCAGGCTGGTGATGATGGCGGCGGACATGACCGGCGACATTTCGCCGCTCATGATCATACGCATGACCTTGAGCATTTCGTCATGAAAAATTTCACGATGCTCGATGCAGCGCTGCAAGGCTTCCTGGGCTGTGATGGGCATTTTATTGACTCGCTGTCCGCAAAAGAATGTTCATCTTCAAAAAATCACTTCGTCTTCAAGAAATTATTCAGCAGCTCGCGGCCGTACTCGGTCGCTATCGATTCCGGGTGAAACTGTACGCCTTCGACCGGCAGCTCGCGGTGCCGCAGGCCCATGATTTCGCCATCTTCGGTCCAGGCGGTGACTTGCAGGCAATCGGGCAAGGACTCACGCTCGA
>JANLTP010000060.1:0-23852 GCA_031363055.1 Burkholderiales bacterium
AGGTCGAGCACCGCAACGCGCGCGCCCTCCTTTGCGAAGCGGTGGCAGCTTGCGCCTCCGATGCCACCGCCACCGCCAGTAACAATGACCGTCTTGCCTTTGAATCGTTGTATATATCCAGTAACGCGAGGCCGCGTTCGATCGGTTGCATTCGATCAGGCTGAACAAATTCATCGCTTCGGAATAGTGGAATCCACCAGTACAGAACCGGGATTTGCCCGATCGAAACGGCGTTCGCTGACGCTAAAAGTCAAAGCATCAAGTTCACTGGACACAAATTTCGATGCTTATCCGCCTGAGTGGAATTCGCAAGCGCTTTGACGACGTCACTGCGGTCGACGACGTGACGCTGATGATCCGGGCGGGCGAAGTGGTCGCGCTGCTCGGCGAGAACGGCGCCGGCAAGAGCACGCTCATGAAGCTTCTGTATGGCATACACAGGCCGGATCGGGGCACGAAAATCTTGCCCTGGCCCTGCCCGACGCACCGTGGTGGCTCGGCGCCGACGCCCGCAGACTGATCGGACTCGAGCAGCATCTGCACCGCGTCGCGCCGGAGATTTCGATTGAACGAAAGTTGGCGGAACTTTCGGTCGGTCAGATGCAATTGGTCGAACTGGCCAAAGTGCTATTGAGTGAGCTGCGCTGCCTGATTCTCGACGAACCCAGCGCGGTACTGGTACCGGCCGAGGCCGCACGCCTGTGGAAAATCATTCGTACGCTGGTGGCACGCGACTTTTCGGTAGTGCTGATCACGCACAAAATCGCCGTTGTACTCGCCTGCGCCGATCGCGTCGAAGTGATGCGCAATGGCCGCATCACCGGTGGCGGCTTACTCGGCAAGGACCAACGCCTCGATACCGAACAACTGGTGCACTGGATGGTTGGCCAGCGCGAACTCAGGCGATCCGACCGGCTGGCGCTTGAGACGCACGCCAAGACTCGACTATGGATCAAAAAGCTCTGTGCCGGCGCGGCGCGCGACATCGAACTGGAATTGCGCGCCGGCGAAGTCTTAGGTATCGCCGGTGTGTCCGGCAACGGCCAGACCTCCTTGGCCGAGGCACTTGGCGGCGTCTTGCCGGTGCAAATGCTCGAGCGGCAGCGACTCGAGCGCGACATCATCGCGATCAGCGAACATGAGCAGCAGCACTTCGGACAGGAACTTCACGACGGCCTCGGGCAACATCTGACCACCGCTGCGATTCAGGCCGAACTGCTGGCGCGAGACCTGCAGACGATCGGCGAACCGCAAGCACAAGCGTGCGCGCAGAATCTCGAAGCCATGCTTGGTGATGCCGTATCGCAGACACGGCTGCTCGCTCGATTGACCGGAGCCTGTTGAACTGCAGGATCACAGTATTGCCATTCAACCGTATCGAATTGCTCAGGAAAGCGTGAACAACGCGCTCAAACACTCGCCAGGCACACCGATCACCATCGGTTTAAAGCGAGACGCATCGGACATACGACTATCGGTATCGAACCGCTGCGTCACAACACCGGTGCTTGCCCAGGACCCGGTCGGCATGGGTTTGCACATCATGAAGCACCGCGCCCAGTTGATCGGCGCTGGATTGCATATCGAGCGTCGCGCCGAGCTCTGGCGAGTCGAGGTTTGTCTGCCCCGGGCGAGCTCGCCGTCGCGAAGCGAACTTCGGACTTCAGTCCGTGCTGCCGCCTGACACGATCGAATCGTCGAACTCGTTTCGAGCGATGACCGATGGGCCGGCGCATGTGGCTACATCCTGAAACAGGAGGCGACTCGCAAGATCGTTGCCGCATTGCGCTGTGTTCGAGCAGGCCGAATTTATCTGAGTGATGACGTCGCCAGCGGTCTTATTGAACGCGTCTGCATGGGTCCGGCCAAGGCCACGCCCAATTCACCCTGGGCGGCGCTCAGCGACCGGGAACTCGAAGTGCTGCGCCTGATCGGCCTCGGCTACAAGACCGGCGACATTGCGCGTACGCTGCATCGAAACGTACATACCGTCGAAGCACATCGCGCCAACATCAAGCGCAAACTCGGGCTGAAGAATGCCGGCGAACTCGCGCAGGCCGCCTTCGGGGCGAATGCGTAAAGTCGCCCTGGATCGAGTAGTTAATGGAGTGAGACCATGAAACATCTCAGTTTCAGCATGGACGCCTTGATCAAGCTGTACTCCGGCGGCTGTAAAATCGTGGCTTAAACTTATCGCTTCGATGTGAGGAACTGACCCGTGACAGACGAACCGGCAACACATTTCGATGCACTGATCGTCGGCGCCGGCTTTGCCGGCCTGTATCAGTTGTATTGTCTGCGCGAGAAGCTCGCGCTTTCGGTCAAGGTGCTCGAGGCTGCCGACGGCGTCGGCGGCACCTGGTACTGGAACCGCTATCCCGGTGCGCGCTGCGATTCAGAAAGCCATTCCTATGGCTTTCATTTCTCGGACGAATTGATGCGCGAATGGGAATGGACCGAGCGGTTTCCGGCCCAGGACGAAGTGCTGCGCTACATCAACTGGGCGGCGGACCGGCTCGATCTGAAACGGGACATCCGCTTTAATACCCGCGTCACCGAAGCGCATTACGACGAGACGCGCCAAGTGTGGCAGTTGCGCACCGAGGCCGGCGAGCGCTACAGTGCGCGCTTTCTGATCACTGCGGTCGGCTGCCTGTCGAGCGCGAACGTGCCGGACATTGCCGGGCTGGAGGACTTCGAGGGCGACTGGCATCATACGGGTCAGTGGCCGCATGACGGTGTGGACTTCGACGGTCGGCAGGTCGGCCTGATCGGCACCGGCTCAACCGGCATTCAGGCGGCGCCGGTCATCGCCGAGAAGGCCGCGCATCTGCATGTATTTCAGCGCAGCGCCACCTACAGTGTGCCCGCTGGCAACCACCCGTTGTCGCCAGAGTTCAAGCGCTACGTCAAGGATAACGCGGCCCAGATCCGGGCGGCGATGCATGCGACGGCGTCCGGTCATCCGTTCGCCAATTCCGATCGGCTGGCCATGCAGACACCTGCCCAGGAACGGCAAGCGATCTACGAGGCGGCGTGGCAGAAAGGCGGCCTGCAGTTTCGCGCCACGTTCGGCGACCTCCTGCTGGACCAGGCAGCGAACGACACCGCTGCACAATTCGTGCGCGACAAGATCCGGTCTATCGTCAATGACCCGGTCACCGCGCGCACGCTGTCCGAGGTCGATCACCCCTATGCGACCAAGCGGCCGCCGATCGACACGAATTACTACGACACCTTCAACCGCGATAACGTGACCCTGGTCGACGTGCGGGCTGCGCCGATCGAGCGCATTACCGCGCAGGGTATCCGCACCCGTGACGCGTTCTATCCGCTGGATACCATCGTATTCGCGACCGGCTATGACGCGGTGACCGGTCCGTTGTTGCGCATGGGCATCACAGGTCGCGGTGGCCGGGCGCTGGCCGATGAATGGCAGGACGGGCCGCGTACCTATCTGGGCCTGCAGGTGCCGGGGTTTCCGAATCTGTTCACGATCACCGGACCCGGCAGCCCGTCGGTGCTGACCAACATGCCGGTCGCGATCGAGCAGCATGTCGAATGGATTACCGACTGCATCGCTCATCTGCGCGAGCGCAGGTCGCACAGTATCGAGGCCAAGCCCGATGCGCGCGACTGGTGGGTTGACGTTGTCAACGACGCCGCTGCCGCGTCACTGCTGTCGAGTGCCACGACCTCGTGGTACCACGGCGCGAACGTGCCGGGCAAGCCACGCGTGTTCATGCCGTATGCCGGGGGTATGGCACGGTACCGGCAGATTTGCGCCGAGGTGGCCGCGAAGGATTATGAAGGTTTCATCCTGGGCAGATGATCGCCAGTATTTTCTGCAACTCGGCGAAGTCGGCGGGCTTGACCAGATGATGATTAAACCCGGCGTCTCGCGAAGACTGCCGGTCGTCCGCTTGCCCATAACCGGTCATCGCGATCAGCCCGATATTCCTGAGCGTGGCGTGCTCGCGAATACGTTTCGCGACCTCGTGGCCATTGAGTCCGGGCAAGCCGATGTCAAGCAGCATGACGTCTGGCCGCACCCGTAGGGCCTCTTGCAGTGCGCTCGGCCCGTCGTAGGCCATGTGCACGTCGTGTCCAGCCATTTGGAGCAGCATCGCCAGACTCTGCGCCGAGTCCACATTGTCATCAACCACCAGAACGCGACAGAATTTTGCGGGAGTCACGAGTAACTCGATCGGCGCCGGCAGGCCGGGCGACAGGGCTGTCTGCATGACTGGCAAACGCACGACAAACTCACTGCCTTGCCCGAGAACGCTGGAAACCTCGACCCGGCCGCCGTGCAGATCTACCATCCGTTGTACCAGGCACAGGCCGATGCCTAAGCCGCCTTGCGAACGGTCGAGTGAACGCTCCGCCTGTGTGAACAGCTCAAAAATGTGCGGCAGAAGTTCAGGGGATATGCCGATGCCGTTATCGCGCAACCGCAGCACCGCTATGTCGCCCGCCTGCTCGATGGTCAGCCAGATGTGGCCGCCTTCATTGGTGTATTTAGCGGCGTTGGTGAGCAAGTTTACGACCACTTGCTCGAGCCGAGCGGCGTCGGCATACACCCAGATGGGTTGCGGCGGCACCGACACCGTCAGTTCATGTCGACGTTGCACGAGAAGCCGGTGGGACGTCTCGATCGCTCGCTCCACGATACCGCTCAGGGCGACCCGGTCCTGGCGAAGCTGCACCCGGCCGGTAGTGATGCGCGAGACTTCGAGCAGATCATCCACGAGATGGTTCAGTTGCCCCACCTGGCGCTCGATGATCGTGCGGGCCCGCTGCTGAAGCGGGTCTTCGTTTTTCTGAAGACGCAAAAGATGCAAGGCGTTGGCGATGGGGGCCAGCGGGTTACGCAACTCATGACTGAGCATCGCCAGGAACTCGTCCTTGCGGCGGTCCAGTTCGGCCAACGATTGCACCGACTCGCGCAGTGCCCGGTCAGCCCGCGCGCGCTCCACCAAAGGCCAGACGCGCGCCACGACATCCGCCAGGATCCGCAAGTCGTAGGCCGTCCATTTCCGCGGCGATTTTTCCGTCACGGCGAGACAAACCGTAGAGTCGGCGTACCGGCGAAAAGGTTGGACGGCATAGGAGGTGACGCCGACCGCATCATAATTGGCGTTGCTCGTTTGCGTCAGTGGATTGGTCGCCACGTTTTCCATGAGGAAATCGCCGCCGGCAAACTCACGCCACCACTCGATGCCGCCAAAATCGAAGAGGTTTAGTTCACCGGCGAGACTGGACGCGTCATCGCGCACCCAGTTTTGGCTGACCAGGAGCCGATTCTCGTCGGCCCGGCATTCCACGAAATAGCAGCGATGACCGTTGAGGTGGCGACCCACGGCCTCGACAGCGATGGCAATGATTTCCACTTCCTCGGTCGCGCTGGCCAACTCTCTCGAAAGGTTCGAGAGCATTTCGGTGTGTCGCTCCGCCTGCTTGCGCTCGGTGATGTTGCGGAAAAGAATGGCGACGTGCCGGCGGTCCGGTTTGCCGACCCGAAAGGCATAAAGATCGAACCATCGGTTCATCCCTTTTACCTCATCGGCCACTCGAACAGGTTTGCCGGTCAGTGCGACGTTCCCGTACGTTTCATACCAATGCTCTTCAAGATCAGGAACGAATTCGCTGACCCGTTTCCCGAGCGCGCCGTGCATGCCGGTCAGTTTTTCGAAAGAAGGGTTGATTTCCAGATAGCGGTAATCGATCGGTTTCCCTTGTTCGTCGAAAATCATCTCAATAGTGCAATAGCCTTCGTCCATCGAATTGAACAAATCGCGGTAACGCTCTTCAGACTGGCGCATCGCTGCTTCGGCCTGCTTGACCTCGCTGATGTCCGTGCAACTCCCGATGTAGCCGCTGAACTCGTGTTCTGCGGTGTAACGTGGGACGCCGATATCGAGAAACCAGCGGTATTCACCATCGTGCCGTTTGAGCCGGTACTCCATCGACAGCGGCGCGCGGGCGTCGAAGGTCGCAACATAGGTCTGCAGACAGTGATCAAGGTCGGCGGGATGGACATTACCGGACCAGCCGTTACCCATTTCCTGCTCCATCGAGCGGCCGGTATAGTCGAGCCAAGTCTTGTTGAACCAGTAGCAGAGCGTGTCGGTTCCGCTCAACCAGATGAGCACAGGTGCCGAGTCGGCCATCAGCCGGAAACGCGCTTCGCTTTGGCGCAACTCTTCCTCCACCCGCAGCCGTTCCAGGCGCGTCCAGATGCGCACGGTCAGTTCGCGCGCCAACTCGATTTCGTCTTCTCGCCACGCGTAGGCCTCGGAACGATAAATACACAACGCAAAGCGCCATTGCCCGTCCCGGATCAGGGGCACGCAAATGAATGCGGCGATTTTGAGCGCTGCGAACTTCTCCGGCGTCGTGCGCGCGTCCGCAGCCGTATCGCGCACCACGATAATTTCTTCCGCCCGGGCCAGGCGAATGAATTCACCCTCCACAAAATCGGCCAGCCGATGAACCCCAACCAGGCTCGGCACATCGGTCCGATGCCAGTCGTGGTTGATCACCACCTGTTCAGCCGTTTCGTCAATTTCGACAAAAGCGCAGAGCGACAGGTCGAGATGTGCGCCGATTTTTGCGCCGACGGTCCGCATCATTTCGTCAACGCCCGTCAGGCGCACGAGGTCATAGCTGCATTCGGCCAGAAATTCAGAATTCATTTCAGCCTGCCGTCGCTGGGTCACGTCGCGAGTGAAACAGCGGGTGTGGACCAATTTTTCATTCTCGACCAGCGTATTGGAACTGATGAGAACAAAACGGATTGAACCGTCTTTGCAGCGCATTCGGGCCGCGTAGTCGAGCAGGGTTTCGCCGCCTGTCAAGCGGACGAGAATATCCTCGATCACCGGCGGGTCGGCGTGGAACTCAGCGATGTGATGGCCGACATATTCTTCAGGCGCGTAGCCGAGCAGGTCGAGCTCGGTTTTATTGGCCCAAAGGACGATGCCGTCCGGTCCGACCCAGTGCAGTCCCACGGATGCGTTTTCGACGAAGTCGCGCAGGTGGCTTTCGCTGCGGCGCAACGCTTCCTCCGCCTTTTTGCGCTCGCTGATATCGACACACGAAGTAATCGCCCCGGTGATCTCGCCTCGCCCATTCCTGATCGCAGTGAAAGACGCCAGCACAGGCAGGCGCGTGCCGTCGGGACGTTCCACGAAAACTTCCACATTGTGCGCAGGAACACCGGTGCGCAGTACTTCCACCACCGGACTTTGCGCGTGCGGCAACCGTGTGCCGTCCGGCCGCCATAGGTTGATCGAACCACAATGCTGCTCGACACCGCAGACCGGCGCACGGCCCCAGAGTTTCACGGCCGCAGGGTTGTATCGCTGAATTACCGAGTTGCGGTCGCAAACGAAGACGGCTATTGGCACCGTCTCGAACAACGCGCGAGCGTTATCCGGGTACTCCTGCCACTCGTTGTTGGGCGCCTCTACCGCTTGGTGGGACTGCACCACATCATTCATCGGGCTGTGCGCGACGCGGGGCTGCTCGAGCGCAACATCCGGAAACTCCGTCGCGTGAAACGCCACGGAAGCGAAGCGGCCCAGACTTTCGAGCTGCCGCAGGTCCTCAGCGTCGAATTTACGCAGACCATCGTGGGCGATTGCCCAGATCGTGCCAACCGCTTCGCCATTGACGTAAACTGGAATCAGCAGGCCCTCCTCGCACACAGGCGTCACCGGTACCAAGTACGGATAACGCCGTTCGGGGCGTCTGATTAACAGCGGCTCGTTGCCGTCGAGCACGTCACCGCAAGGACCGAAACCACGCGCGGCACCGTCGCCGCTG
The DNA here is from genome assembly GCA_031363055.1 of Burkholderiales bacterium. Taxonomy (GTDB): domain Bacteria; phylum Pseudomonadota; class Gammaproteobacteria; order Burkholderiales; family Burkholderiaceae_E; genus JANLTP01. The sequence continues at coordinate 7,831 of JANLTP010000060.1, forward strand.
TACGGTTGCCACATGCCGGCGATGGCCGGCCAGAAAAATCGCTCGCCGTCTGCTGTCAGCAGGCTGATGACTGCCGAATCGACCCGGAGCGTATCGAGGATGGTGTTGGCCAGAGTCTGCAGAATCGTGCTTGGCGAATCCGCCAGCCCCTGAGCCAGCGTCACCAGCGCGCGGTTTTCTATTGCGTAATCCGGCGGACGGGTCGGGCGCTGCTGCAACTCCCCGGTGCACAAGACTGATTCCAGCGAAACCAGATGGTTCGGACGACGTACGTCGGGAGCGTCAGCTTCAGACGGACTGCCTGTGTGCTGGCGCTGGAGCGGATAGCGGGCCGCCTCACCGGCCCGCTCACAAAGTTCGTTGACCTCGCGCTGCAACCTGGTGATCATGTGCGGCTCGCGCCTGCCCGCGATCGGATCGAATCGCGTAGTCGCTTCCATCGGCATTTGCGGTTCGACGGGTTCCTGCGGCAACGCGTCAGCCGGTGGCTGGCCACGGTCGGTCATGCGAGATCCTGAACTGATCTTGCAGGTTGCATTGCAGAGTGCCTTTGTCAGTACGGAACGCGATCGGGGATGCCGAGTGTAATCGCTTAATGAGTGTAGTTGTTTAGCAACCGCTGGTGAAATCGGGACATCGCGCTCGCCGTCAGCAAGCTCGACGCAGCGTTTCAATCAATGCAAATGTGCAGTGTCGAGCACGGTGTTCAGGCTACGCAAAGGTTCATTGCTCAAGGCTTGGGCGAGCTCACTCTTCATCATCTGGACTGCTGCGCTCGAAAAATATTTGCCTCTGGAGATCACGGCCGAAATCTTTCCGAGGTTCGCGACATCGTCGATCGGGTTCGCATCGAGCAACACCAGATCGGCATTTTTGCCCACTTCGACGGTGCCCATGGTCGCTTCGCGACGCAAGAATTCAGCGGCGTTCAGCGTCGTCATCTGGAGCACTTCGAGCGGTGCAAGACCGCTGGCCGCAAGCTCGCGAAACTCCTGGTGCAAACTGACGCCGGGAATCACCCAGATGCCACCGAGATCGGATCCCGCCAACATCTTCACCCCGCTGCGCTTCATCAATTTAACCACTCTCTGCTGCAAGCCGTAGTACTGTCTGAAGGTCTCGGCGGCCGCTGGCGGAACACTGCTCGAATATTGGCGCGCCAGGTCTTCCCACAGCGCCCGCGAAGTTTTATCGACATACTTCAGATTGGGATCGCTTCGATAGGCTTGATCGTCGCTGAACTGCATCGTGCGAAGACGGTGCAGGGTCGGTACCTGCCAGGTGCCGTTCTTCACGAATGCCCTGGCCACGGTCTGGCATTTGTTTTCGTCGTAGGAGTCGAGCACCCGGCGATAGAACGGCGCGTCCAGCGCCCGGTACAACAGCGGCGTGAGGATGAAGGTCGGCGGGAATGGTGGCCGCGCCCCCTCGCCTCCCAGAATCGCACGACGAATGTTCGTCTCCTCGGTCGCGCAATCGAGCAAGATGCCCATGCCGGCGCCCAGATGTTCGTGTGCGCGCCAGCCCGCGTCGGAAGACTCGATCGCGCCCACCGATATCGGCAAATGCCCGGCGACCTCCAGGCCCTGAGTTTTGGCCTCGGCAAGAATTGCCAAAGTGGCGTCTCGGCTCGCGTTGACGATCTTCACGAAACCTGCACCCTGCACCTTGTGCGCTCGCACTTGTGCAGCGGCGGTCGGGGGTGGCCCGGGAATCGCGAACGCATCCGAGGGGATCAGCACCACCTCGGGTGCATCGACCACACCGGCCGCGCGGTCCGCGTTGAGCTTCTGGGCGCGCTTGATTGCCTCGGCAGAACCAGCCATCTCACGAATGCCGGTGATGCCGTTGGCGAGCATCAATGGCCAGAAACTCGGTTGGCGATCGACGGCAGGCATGGCATGAGTGTGCATGTCGAGGTAGCCCGGTACGACATACTTTCCGGCGCCATCGATCGCTCGTGCCGTGCCGCTCGTGCGTACGGCACGAGCGACCGTGACTGACTGAATTTTGCCGTCGTCGATGACTAGCGTGCGATTCGGGAGCAGCGATCCGTCGCGCGTATTGACCACGATAACGTTCCGGATCACCGTGCCCTTGGTGACCTCGACGATTGCGTCAACGGCGCTCGAGGCGCCGTCCAGGTTCGCGCAGGAGACGAGTGTCGCCGCAGCACCGACAACGACCGCAAGCGCGGCAACGCGAATCACGGATAGTATTTGGGTCTTGTTCAGCGGTAACCTCGATCAATCATTCTCATCGCAGTGAATCCGGGTACGCCGTTTTGATTTTCATCGCTGATCCGGCGCAACATCGCGCAAACGCTCGCGCAATTCGGTCGCAGCTCAACCGCCAGGGTCATTCATCCGTATTCGTTGATCAAAACGTCATAGCCCTGGACGTGCCGGCGCTGGTTTCGAAGTACTTTATGATGAGCCCCCACACAAGGAGCATACCAATGAAACTCTACTATTCGCCCGGTGCCTGTTCACTATCGCCGCATATCGCGCTACAAGAGTCAGGGCTTGCGTTCGAAGCCATCGCGGCTCCTACCAAGACCCACAAGTTGCCGGATGGCTCCGACTATTACAAAGTTAATCCGCTCGGCTATGTGCCGCTGCTCGAACTCGACGACGGCACACGCCTGCGCGAAGGTCCGGCGATTGTTCAGTACATTGCCGATCAGGTGCCCGACAAAAAGCTCGCGCCGCCCAATGGCACGATGGCGCGCTACAAACTTCAGGAGTGGTTGACCTTTATCGGCACGGAAATCCACAAGGGCTTCTCGCCAATGTTCAACCCGGCCATGCCACCCGAAGCGAAAGCCATCGCCAAGGCGAAACTCGAAGAACGCTTGAAGTGGGTCGATGGCGAATTGGCGGGTAAAACTTTCCTGATGGGCGATCAGTTCACCGTTGCCGACGGCTATTTGTTTACCGTCACCAACTGGACCAACTTTGTCGGCATGGATATTTCCGCCTTGACCCACTTGAAGGAGTTTCAAGCTCGAGTTGCCGATCGCCCGGCTGTCAAGGCGGCCATGAAAGCCGAAGGTTTGCTGAAGTAAGACCGCCATTTGTTAACAAAGATTATACTGAAAGCTCAGTTTTCAATATACTCTTTGTTATGCCCAAGTCCCCGGTCGCGCTGTCGCAAATGCCTCCCGCCACGCTCGCTGGGCTACAGCAGTTGGGTGCGGATCTGGCCGTGGCGCGTTTGCGCCGCCAGGAGTCCTTGGCCTCCTGGGCGTTGCGCTTGGGTACCTCCGTTCCGACCCTGATGCGCATGGAGGCCGGTGAGCCTGGCGTCAGTATCGGTATTTACGCATCAGCTTTGTGGTTGATGGGGCGCAGTGGCGCACTAGCCAGTCTGGCTTCGCCCGAGCATGACCGGGGCGCGTTGGAGCGGGATATTCGCGGCGCGGTGGCATTGGGTAAGGCACGGGCCAAGGCCTCGGCGGCATCCCGGTTCAAACGCCAGCCTGCGCGCGACAGTCAAACGTGACGTTGCCCCGTCGCCGGCCCAATCAGCATGCGTCTTGACACGCTCTACCTTTGGTTTCTGGGCAATCCCGAATTGCCCAGGCGCATCGGGTCGCTGCAGATCACGGCGGTCGGGAAAGGGGTGTCGCTCATTTATGGGACGCCGTGGCTGGCGGACGGTTTTGCGCTTAGTGAGGACTTGCCACTTATCGATATTGAGCATCTTCCAACGGGTAAAGAACGCGCTGTCGGGGCGGTGGACGATGCGCGGCCCGATCGTTGGGGTGAGCGAGTCATTCAATATATCGACCGACCTGCTCGCTTGTCCTTGATGGAGTATCTCTTTTACGCGGGTGACGATCGTTTCGGCGCTTTGGGTGTTTCCACGTCTGCGCAGGAATACCTGCCGCGCCGTAATGGACCTCTACCCCGCCTTGCCGACGCCCAGAGCCTGAGCGAGGCGGTCGCAAAGATTAGCATGAAGGAATCGATCACAGAACTTGAGCGCCAAATGCTTTTGGCGGGTGGTAGTTTTGGCGGTGCCAAGCCGAAGGCTCTGATCGAGATTGACGGCGTGCAATGGGTCATCAAGTTTTTCAACGGTGAGCCAGTTGACGTACCGCTGCTGGAACATGCCACGATGAGTCTGGCTCGCAAAGCTGACATATCCTCAGCCGAAACCCGAAGTATCCCACTGCGGGGAGAACATGCATTGGCTGTGAAGCGCTTCGATCGAAGTGGGTCACGGCGGGTTCACAGTGTGTCAGCAGGTACCGCCTTGCGCGCGGTGACTATCGATGGCCAAGTGCCGGATTACAGCTATCCAAACTTGGCCCAATTGCTTCGACGCAATGGAGTTGCCCGTGGTGGTCAGAATCTGCTCGATATGCGCGAGCTGTTTCGCCGCATGGTGTTCAACATTTTGATGGATAACACCGATGATCATGAAAAAAACCACGCCCTTTTGATGACTTTGCCGGGCCGTCATGGGAGCTTGCGACTGGCACCTGCCTTTGACGTTCTGCCGACCAATTCCGGCCAAGGGCGACAAGAGTTTGGCGTTGGCACGGATGGATTCGATTCGACCTTGGCCAATGCGCTGTCGCAATGCCAATTGTTTGGATTGTCCGAGTCAGAAGCGAGACTCGAAATCAGCAAAGTCATCGACGTAGTGAATGGCTGGCGCCGGTATTTCAGTGATTGTGGTGTCAGTAGTTCTGATATCGACAACGTGGCGCAGCGTATTGAAGGCGAGCCACTATTGTCGCAACGGATCGAGTTCAAGTGACTGCCGATTGCTTTCTGTGACACGGGCAATAGAACCGCAGAATTCGGTAGTGGTCATCGGCGCCGGCCCGGCTGGCTTGATGGCGGCCGAAGTGTTGGCGACTCAAGGAATCCAGGTCGAGGTTTACGATTCAATGCCTTCAGTCGGGCGCAAGTTTTTGCTAGCCGGCATTGGTGGACTGAACCTCACGCATTCCGAGGCGGCGCCTGTATTTCTGAGCCGTTACGCAAGCCGGACGAAGGCCTTGGCTCCGCTGCTCGAGGATTTTGGTGCTCCGCAACTTCGCGCCTGGGCGGGGGGCTTGGGAATTGAAACCTTTGTCGGAACCTCCGGGCGCGTATTCCCTGCCCAGATGAAGGCGGCGCCTTTGCTGCGTGCCTGGCTGACCCGCTTGCGCGCACTCGAATGCCAGTTCCATATGAGGCATCGCTGGCGCGGTTGGTCGGCCCAGGGCGAGTTGATATTCGATACTCCTGAAGGAACTGTGATGCGGCGCCCAGGCGCCGCGCTGATTCTTGCCTTGGGTGGCGCGAGTTGGTCAAAGCTCGGCTCAGACGGTGCTTGGAGCCAGTTTTTACAAGCGCGCGGCGTGACCATTGCACCATTGAAGCCAAGCAATTGCGGCTTTGACATAAGCTGGAGTGCAGTGCTCAAAGAACGATTCGCGGGTCATCCGATCAAACCGGTCATTCTGAGTTTTATTCAGCTTGATGCCTCCCGTTGGACTCGTCAAGGAGAGTTTGTACTCACTGCAGACGGAGTTGAAGGCAGTTTGATCTATGCCGCTTCGGCCCCTTTGCGAGATATCATCGAGCAGCGCGGATCAGTTCAAATTGAATTGGACCTGGCGCCTGGCTGGAGTGAACTGCGCTTGACGCAGGCGCTGGCCTTGGATCGAGGTAGTCGTTCCCTGGCCAATCATTGGCGGCAGCGAATCGGTCTCGAAGATGCGAAAGCCAACTTGCTGCGCGAATGTGCAACGCCGGAACAGTTAGCGCAACCAGCGCTGACCGCTGGGTTGATCAAACGGCTCGCCTTGCGCTTGCAGCGGCCGCGGCCGATCGATGAGGCCATCAGTACCGCTGGCGGTGTCGAGTTCGAGGAATTGGACGAGCACCTGATGATCAAGCACCTGCCCGGTGTTTTTTGTGCCGGCGAGATGCTCGACTGGGAGGCGCCGACCGGTGGTTACCTGCTGACTGCCTGCTTTGCCAGCGGTCGGGCAGCCGGAGCGGGAGCAGCGCGATGGCTGGCAACACAGGTTTGAATCGACAGAACTTGCGGCCAAACAGCCTGACCCCTATAATGGAAGGCTTTTCCGAATTTCGACGGCAGCAAGAAATCAGCAGCAAGAAATCAGCAGCAAGAAACTAACGAGTCAATATGCCAACAATCAATCAGCTCGTGCGCGACGGCCGCGAATCGGCCATCGTCAAGAGTAAAAGCCCGGCACTGCAGGACAGCCCGCAGCGTCGAGGTGTTTGCACGCGTGTCTATACGACCACGCCGAAAAAGCCGAACTCGGCCTTGCGTAAAGTCGCCAAGGTTCGCCTGACGAACGGTTTTGAGGTCATCAGCTACATCGGTGGCGAGGGCCATAACTTGCAGGAGCACTCGGTAGTGCTGATTCGCGGCGGCCGGGTAAAAGATCTTCCGGGTGTGCGTTATCACATCGTGCGTGGTTCGCTCGATTTGCAGGGCGTCAAGGATCGCAAGCAGTCGCGCTCCAAGTACGGTGCCAAGCGTCCGAAGAAGTCCTGATCCAGGTTTTACGCCGGACGCAATGTCGTTCGGTCACAGGTGGGCGCGAGTAGTCTGTAACCAACTGGTCGCGCTCTTGTTTTTGGCGGTTCATCCGTCAAGTAAGCGGGTCTTCCTGCCGCCTCCGGGCGGATTGTTGAACTCCCAGTGGCGAATCCAGGCCAAGGCCAGATTCAAAACGGCTGAAGAATATAAAGGTGTGTCATGCCCCGTCGTCGCGAAGTCCCCAAACGTATCGTTTTGCCCGATCCCATTTATGGCAGTTCGGACGTCACCAAGTTCGTCAACGTGTTGATGCTGGCCGGCAAGAAAGCCGTAGCCGAGCGCATGTTGTACGGCGCTTTGTCGCAGATCAAAACCAAGTCCGGGAAAGACCCGCTCGAAGTGTTTGGCTCGGCCCTGCAAAACGCCCGCCCGACCGTCGAGGTCAAGAGCCGCCGCGTCGGTGGCGCCAACTATCAGGTGCCGGTTGAGGTTCGCCCGATCCGCCGTACCGCATTGGCGATGCGCTGGCTGCGTGAAGCGGCCAAGAAGCGTGGTGAGAAATCGATGGGTTTGCGGTTGGCCAATGAGCTCATGGAAGCCTCCGAGAATCGCGGCGGCGCGGTGAAAAAGCGCGATGAAGTGCATCGGATGGCCGAAGCGAATCGCGCGTTTGCGCACTTCCGCTTCTAAGACCCGGCTTATCGTTCCGCGATTGACTTAAACAGATTCAGACCCATCTTGGCTTTTTAGCCTCGGAGTAGCACATCATGGCTCGCAAGACACCTATCGAGCGATATAGAAACATCGGTATCTCGGCGCACATTGACGCCGGCAAAACGACGACCACCGAACGTATCCTCTTTTACACCGGCGTGAATCACAAAATCGGTGAGGTGCATGACGGCGCTGCGACCATGGACTGGATGGAGCAGGAGCAGGAGCGGGGCATCTCGATCACCTCGTCTGCGACTACCTGTTTCTGGAAGGGTATGGATGCTTCTCACCCCGAGCATCGCATCAACATCATCGACACGCCCGGACACGTTGACTTTACGATTGAAGTCGAGCGTTCGATGCGCGTGCTCGACGGCGCCTGCATGGTCTATTGCGCTGTGGGTGGCGTTCAGCCGCAGTCAGAGACCGTTTGGCGCCAAGCTAACAAATACAAGGTGCCGCGTCTTGCGTTCGTCAACAAGATGGACCGCACCGGTGCGAACTTCTTCAAGGTCTATGACCAGATGAAGTCGCGTTTGCGCGCCAATGCCGTGCCGATTCAAGTGCCGATCGGCGCCGAAGAAAACTTCAAGGGCGTCATTGACCTGGTTCGCATGAAAGCGATCTACTGGGATGAAGCATCCCAGGGCATGAAGTTCGAGATCAAAGAGATCCCGGCCGAGTTGCTCGCGACCGCCAAGGAGTGGCGCGAGAAAATGCTCGAGTCGGCGGCTGAGGCCAACGAAGAGTTGATGAACAAGTACCTCGAGGATGGTGATCTCTCGGAAGAGGACTTGAAGAAAGCGATTCGTCAGCGCACGATCGCCAGTGAAATCGTGCCGATGCTGTGCGGCACGGCATTCAAGAACAAGGGTGTTCAGGCCATGCTTGACGCCGTGGTCGACTATTTGCCGTCGCCGATTGACATCCCGCCCGTCAAGGGCCTCGATGACAACGAAAAGCCGGTTTTCCGCAAGGCCGATGACGGCGAGAAGTTCTCGGCGCTCGCCTTCAAGTTGATGACCGATCCCTACGTCGGCCAGTTGACCTTTATTCGCGTCTATTCGGGCGTACTGAAGTCAGGCGACACCGTCTACAACCCGATCAAAGGCAAAAAAGATCGTGTCGGTCGTCTGTTGCAAATGCACGCCAACGAGCGTGCCGAGATCAAGGAAGTGCGGGCCGGTGACATCGCTGCGTGTGTGGGGCTCAAAGAGGTCACCACCGGCGAGACCCTGTGCGATCCGGATGCCGAGATCATGCTCGAGCGCATGATTTTCCCGGAGCCGGTGATCTCGCAAGCGGTTGAGCCGAAGACCAAGGCCGATCAGGAAAAGATGGGTATTGCGCTGCAACGTCTGGCGCAGGAAGATCCGTCATTCCGGGTTCGCACCGACGAAGAATCCGGTCAGACGATTATTTCCGGCATGGGCGAGTTGCACCTGGAAATTATTGTCGATCGCATGCGCCGTGAATTCACGGTCGAGGCGTCGGTGGGCAAGCCGCAAGTGGCGTATCGCGAAACCATCCGCAAGACGGTTGATGAAGTCGAAGGTAAATTCATCAAGCAGTCGGGCGGCCGGGGTCAGTACGGTCATGTCGTGCTCAAGGTCGAGCCATTGCCGGCAGGCGGCGCTGGCTTCGAGTTTGTCGATGCGATCAAGGGTGGCGTGGTGCCGCGTGAATTTATTCCGGCGGTCGAAAAAGGTATTCGTGAAACCTTGCCCTCGGGCGTGTTGGCCGGTTATCCGGTGGTCGACATCAAGGCGACCCTGTTCTTCGGTTCGTACCATGACGTTGACTCGAACGAGAACGCTTTCAAGCAGGCCGGTTCGATGGCCTTCAAGGAAGGTATGCGTCGCGCCAGCCCGGTGCTGCTGGAGCCGATGATGGCGGTCGAGGTTGAGACGCCGGAAGACTATGCTGGAACGGTGATGGGCGATCTGTCGTCGCGGCGCGGTATGGTGCAGGGCATGGAAGACATGGCCGGTGGTGGCAAGGCGATTCGTGCCGAGGTGCCGTTGGCCGAGATGTTCGGTTATTCGACGACCTTGCGCTCGCTGACTCAGGGTCGCGCGACCTACACGATGGAGTTCAAGCAGTACGCTGAGGCTCCGAAGAACGTTGCCGAGGCCATCATCACGGCGCGCTCGAAGTAATCGTTGGAAGAAATCCTGCGACGTCTTTAATCGAGGGCGTCGCTCGAACAATCTAATCTATATTTATTTGTATTTGATTCGTTCTTTAGATATCGGAGTTAGTAATGGCCAAGGGCAAGTTTGAGAGGACCAAGCCGCACGTGAACGTGGGGACGATTGGGCATGTGGATCACGGCAAGACGACGCTGACGGCGGCGATCACGACGGTGCTGAGCAAGTTGTTCGGTGGCGAGGCGAAGGCGTACGATCAGATTGACGCAGCACCGGAGGAGAAGGCGCGCGGGATCACGATCAATACGGCGCACGTCGAGTACGAGACGAAGAACCGGCACTATGCACACGTTGACTGCCCGGGGCACGCGGACTACATCAAGAACATGATCACCGGTGCGGCGCAGATGGACGGCGCGATTCTGGTGGTGTCGGCCGCTGATGGCCCGATGCCGCAGACGCGCGAGCACATTTTGTTGGCCCGCCAGGTCGGGGTGCCGTTTATTGTGGTGTACATGAACAAGTGCGACATGGTCGATGACGCGGAGTTGCTGGAGTTGGTCGAGATGGAGGTGCGGGAACTCCTGGACAAGTACGAGTTTCCGGGCGATGCGACGCCGATCATTCACGGCAGCGCGAAGCTGGCGTTGGAGGGCGACAAGGGTGAGTTGGGCGAGGGCTCGATCCTCAAGCTGGCCGAGGCGCTGGACACCTACATACCGCAACCGAAGCGGGCGATCGATGGCGCTTTCCTGCTGCCGATCGAGGACGTGTTCTCGATCTCGGGTCGCGGTACGGTGGTGACGGGTCGGGTCGAGCGCGGCATCGTGAAGGTGGGCGATGAGTTGGAGATTGTAGGGATCAAGGCGACGGCGAAGACGATTTGTACGGGCGTGGAGATGTTCAGGAAGTTACTCGACCAGGGTCAGGCGGGCGATAACCTCGGGGTGCTGCTGCGTGGCACGAAGCGCGAGGACGTGGAGCGCGGCCAGGTGTTGGCCAAGCCGGCGAGCATCAACCCGCACACCAAGTTCGAGTGCGAGGTGTATGTGCTGTCCAAGGAAGAGGGCGGTCGACACACGCCGTTCTTTAACAACTATCGGCCGCAGTTTTACTTCCGGACGACCGATGTGACGGGGGCGGTGGTGTTACCGGAGGGCACGGAGATGGTGATGCCGGGGGATAACATCAAGATGGTGGTGACCTTGATCGCGCCGATCGCCATGGAGCAGGGGCTGCGCTTTGCCATCCGTGAGGGTGGCAAGACGGTCGGTGCGGGTGTCGTTGCTAAAATATTGACTTGATCGTCCGGAATTGCGTAAGGAATCGCGTAAGAAATACAGGGGCATAGCTCAACTGGCAGAGTGTCGGTCTCCAAAACCGAAGGTTGGGGGTTCGATTCCCTCTGCCCCTGCCACCGACCTTACGTGAGATCCTTTCTGAATGGTTGTTGAATCGCCGCCGTTGAATTGCAGTCATTGCTGGAACAAGCATGTCAAACCAAGCCGTTGAAACCGTAGTCAGTGCCGGCGACCGAGTCAAGGTCGGCTTGGCCATTGCGGTATTTCTTGCCGGCATGATTGCGTACTACGCGCTCGACAAGCAGCCAGGCTATGTTCGCACCGCAGTATTGTTGGCGGGTTTGGCGGCAGCGTTGAGTATTGCCTGGTTTTCCGGCCCTGGCCAACGGTTCGTGGCGTTTGGCCGCGAGTCCTGGTCAGAGACGCGCCGCGTGGTTTGGCCGACTCAGAAAGAAACCCTGCAAACGACCGGCATCGTGATTGCGTTTGCATTGGTAATGGCGCTGTTCCTGTGGCTGGTCGACAAGTCGCTCGAGTGGATTTTGTACGACATCGTTCTCGGCTGGAAAAAATAATGTCCAAGCGCTGGTATGTAGTCCATGCTTACTCGGGCATGGAAAAAAGTGTAGGTCGGGCTTTGCAGGAGCGAGTTGATCGCGCCGGCATGCAAGAGAAATTCGGCAAGATTCTGGTGCCGACCGAAGAAGTGGTCGAGATGAAAAACGGCCAGCGCGCGATTACCGAGCGGCGGTTTTTCCCAGGCTATGTGCTGGTCGAAATGGAAATGACTGACGACACCTGGCATTTGGTCAAGAGCACCAACAAGGTGACTGGATTTGTCGGTGGTCACGGTAATCGGCCGACGCCGATCTCCGAAAAAGAGGTCGAGAAGATTTTGGCGCAGATGCAAGAGGGCGTCGAAAAACCGAAGCCTAAAACCCTGTTTGAGGTTGGGGAAATGGTTCGCGTCAAGGATGGCCCATTCACTGACTTCAACGGCAATGTCGAAGACGTCAACTACGACAAGAGCCGCTTGAGTGTGTCAGTCACCATTTTTGGTCGCGCCACACCGGTTGAGCTGGAGTTCGCTCAAGTCGAGAAGCTCTAGCGTTTACGAATATGTTTTTCAGGATTTGCGACACCTTAGCCGGGTGCCTCAAGTTCACGGAGGAGCCTCAGTAGAGTCTGATTGATGTCAGCTTGAACAGGCGTTTGAACTCAAACCAGGAGTAGTACATATGGCGAAGAAAATTGTCGGCTTTGTAAAGCTGCAGGTTCCCGCAGGCAAAGCCAATCCAGCACCACCGATCGGCCCGGCACTCGGCCAACGTGGTCTGAACATCATGGAATTCTGCAAGGCGTTCAACGCCCAGACCCAGGGCATGGAGCCAGGTCTGCCGATTCCTGTGGTCATCACGGCCTATGCGGACAAGAGCTTCACGTTCATCATGAAGACGCCGCCGGCCTCGATTCTGATCAAGAAGGCTGCGAAGATCGACAAGGGATCACCGAAGCCGCACACCGATAAGGTCGGCAAGATCACGCGTCAGCAGGCCGAAGACATCGCCAAGCTGAAAATGCCTGATCTGACCGCCGCCGACATGAACGCTGCTGTTCGCACGATTGCAGGATCGGCGCGCAGCATGGGCATTACCGTAGAGGGGCTCTAAATGAAGAAACTGCCCAAAAGAATCAAGGCGATCCGCGCCAAGGTCGACACCCAAAAGCTCTATCCGCTGGCCGATGCGATGGCGCTGGTCAAGGAGTGCGCGGTTGCCAAGTTTGATGAAGCGATCGATGTTGCCGTTCAACTCGGCATCGATGCCAAGAAGTCGGACCAACTGGTTCGCGGCTCGGTTGTCATGCCCGCCGGTACCGGCAAGTCGGTCCGCGTAGCGGTATTCACCCAGGGCGTCAAAGTTGAAGAAGCGCGCGCTGCTGGTGCTGACATCGTCGGCATGGAAGACCTGGCCGAACAGGTCAAGGCCGGCAATCTGAATTTCGATATTGTCATCGCCTCGCCAGACGCGATGCGCGTGGTCGGCGGCCTGGGCCAGATTCTCGGTCCGCGCGGCCTGATGCCAAACCCGAAGGTGGGCACGGTCACCGCCGATGTCGCGACAGCGGTGCGAAACGCCAAGGCCGGTCAGGTTCAGTACCGAACCGACAAGGCCGGCATCATTCACGCGTCGATCGGTCGCGCCTCGTTCAAACCCGAGCAGATTGAAGTGAATCTGCGCGCGCTGATCGAAGCCCTGAATCGCGCCAAGCCGCAGACTACCAAGGGTATTTATTTGCGCAAGGTGGCGCTGTCCAGCACGATGGGTATTGGCGTGAAGATCGACCCTGCGGCGTTTGCTGCCGCCCAAACCGCTTGATGCATGCCGCTACAGATAGCTTGATTCAGATAACTTGATTTAGACACAACAGAACTTTGGGCCGTTGCGGGCGCCTCGGCAATTCCGCCGTAGTGACTGCAACGGGTTATCAAAGACCGTAGGAGGCTCAAACGCTGTTCGCAGCCGCGAGCTTTAATCGATCCAAATGTGGTTACCTGGTTTCATCGGGCGGCTGCAACCGGATGTCCTACGCAGATGGCGCACCCGAACTCAAAATCGGTCGCCGTATTATGGCCGGTGTCGACAGCCCACAAGGCTGGAAGCACCTTTTTATGGAGCAAGACCGTGGGTCTCAATCGTACCGAAAAAGCAGTGGTCGTCGAGGAAATCAGCGCCGAAGTGGCGACTGCCCAATCGATCATCCTGGCTGAGTACCGTGGTCTGGAAGTTGGAGCGATTACCGTCCTGCGCAGGCAGGCTCGGCAAAACGGGGTGTACTTGCGGGTTCTGAAAAACTCGCTGGCGCGTCGCGCAGTCTCTGGAACGTCGTTTGAAAGTTTGGCCGACAAGATGGTTGGTCCGCTGATATACGGCATTTCCAAAGACGCTGTGGCGGCCGCCAAGGTCCTCAATGATTTCGCCAAAACCAACGACAAACTGGTCTTGAAAGCCGGTGCAATGCCTAACTTTCCGCTTGATGCAGCGGCAATCAAGGCGCTTGCCACCATGCCAAGCCGGGATGAATTGTTGGCGAAATTGCTGGGCACCATGCAAGCCCCGATCGCAACGTTTGTACGCACCCTCAACGAAGTGCCGAGCAAGTTCGCTCGGGCGCTGGCTGCTGTACTGAAGCAGAAAGAGGAAGCGCAAGGGGCAGCTCCCGCGCAAGCGGAAGCACCGGCAGAAATACCGGCCGAAGCATCGGCGCAAGCACCCGCCGAGGCACCCGTACAAGCGTAAGACGTTCAGATAACGACCATCAGCAATAGCAATTCGAGCAGTCAAACAAACAGCAATACCAACACCTGGTAGCCCAGGGTACAAAATCGGAGTGATGAAATGGCACTGAACAAGCAAGAAGTCCTCGACGCAGTCGCAGGCATGACGGTTCTGGATCTGTCGGAACTGATCAAAATGATGGAAGAGAAATTCGGCGTGTCGGCCGCCGCCGCGGCAGTTGCCGTCGCAGCGCCGGGCGCCGGTGCAGCCGCTGCCCCGGTTGAAGAGCAGACCGAGTTCACGGTCATGTTGCTCGCCGCCGGCGAGAAGAAAGTCGAAGCCATCAAGGTCGTGCGTGCCGCTACCAGCCTCGGTCTGAAGGAAGCCAAAGACCTGGTCGATGGCGCACCGAAGGCCGTCAAGGAAGGCATCAGCAAGGCCGATGCCGAGAAGTTGAAGAAAGACCTGGAAGCGGCTGGCGCCAAGGTCGAAATCAAGTAAGGTTCGAGCACATGCTCGAAAACTGCGTATTGAAGCGTGCTTCAAGCGCTGCCCAAACCCTGGCGGGGTCTTGCCAACGGGGTTTGGGTTTCTGTTTTATGCTTACCGAATTAATGTTCGAACTCTGACACGGAGTGTCCATGCCCCAAACGACCTATTCGTTCACCGAGAAAAAGCGTATTCGCAAGAGTTTTGCGAAGCGGCGCGTCGTCCTGAACGTGCCGTATATGTTGACCACCCAGATCGAGTCCTATATGCAGTTTCTGCAGGACGGCGCTCTGCCCAGTCAGCGCAAGAACGAAGGCCTGGAAGCGGCTTTCCGTTCGATTTTCCCGATTCAGTCGCACAACGGCCTGGCACGACTCGAGTTCGTGCAATACATGTTGGGATCAGCCCCGTTTGACGTCAAGGAGTGCCAACAGCGCGGCCTGTCGTTCAATGCGCCGCTGCGTGCCAAGGTTCGCTTGATCATCATGGATCGCGAGGCCAGCAAGCCGACGGTCAAGGAGGTCAAGGAGCAAGAGGTGTACATGGGCGAGATTCCGCTCATGACCACGACCGGTTCATTCATCGTGAACGGCACCGAGCGCGTCATCGTCTCGCAGTTGCATCGCTCGCCGGGCGTGTTTTTCGAGCATGATCGCGGCAAGACGCATAGTTCGGGCAAGTTGTTGTTTTCGGCTCGAATCATCCCCTATCGCGGTTCCTGGCTCGATTTCGAGTTCGATGCCAAGGACATTTTGTATTTCCGAGTCGATCGCCGCCGTAAATTGCCAGCGACCATTCTGCTGAAGGCGATTGGCCTGACGCCCGAACAAATCCTCGCGCATTTCTTCGTGTTCGATAACTTCCAATTGATGGCCGAAGGCGCCCAGATGGAACTCGTGCCCGATCGTCTGCGCGGTGACATCGCCCGCTTCGACATCAACGATCGCGACGGCAAGATCATTGTCGCCAAGGACAAGCGGATCAACGCCAAGCACATCCGCGACCTCGATGCTGCCGGCATGAAGCGCATCTCGGTAACGGAAGACTATCTGTTGGGACGCACGCTGGCGCACGCCGTCATCGATGCCGATACCGGCGAAGTCGTGGCCAAGCCGAACGACGAGTTGACCGAAGAGTTGCTCAAGAAACTGCGCATTGCCAACGTCAAGGAAGTTCGCACCTTGTTCACGAACGACCTCGATCAGGGTCCGTTCATGTCGACCACCTTGCGGGTCGATGAAACTGCCGACCAGATGGCTGCGCGGATCGCCATTTATCGCATGATGCGCCCCGGCGAGCCGCCGACCGAAGATGCGGTCGAGGCCCTGTTCAATCGCCTGTTCTACAACGACGAGACCTACGATCTATCGAAGGTCGGCCGCATGAAGTTCAATCGTCGCGTCAGCCGCGAAGAGCTGACCGGCCTGATGACCCTCGAAAACAACGACCTCCTCGCGGTCATCAAGATCCTGGTCGATCTGCGCAACGGCAAGGGCGAAATTGACGACATCGACCACCTCGGTAACCGCCGCGTGCGTTGCGTCGGTGAGTTGGCCGAGAATCAGTTCCGTGCC
>JANLTP010000071.1:0-5246 GCA_031363055.1 Burkholderiales bacterium
ATCATTCGGCCGTTATACCGCGCGCTTTGATCAAGCTCGCCCAGCGCTTCGCATCACGTTCAACCAACGCAGAGAACTCGGCAGCGCTGCTGCCGGCGGGCTCCATGCCCTGGGTCTCGAACGCCGTGCGCACTTCGGGCAGGGCCAGGATTTCACCCACTTCCCGATTGATTCGGCTGATCCACTCGGTGGCCGTCCCAGCGGGCGCGAGGATACCGTACCACATGTCAACATTCAGACTGCCGACCTTGGCTTCCAATAAGGTCGGCACCTGGGGCAACAGCCGATGCCGTTGATCGCTGCCGACGGCCAGCCCGAGCAGCCGCCCCGATTTGATATGAGGTAGCGCGACATGGATCGGCAAGAACATGATCGGCACATGCCCGCCCAGCACGTCGGTGACGGCCGGGCCAGTGCCGCTGTACGGAATGTGCGTGATGAACACCCGCGCGGTTTCCTTGAGCAACTCCATCGACAAGTGATGAGGGGTGCCAACACCGGGTGACGCGTAGTTGATCGCGCCTGGGCGCAAACGCGCCGCCGCTACCAGCTCCGCAGCGGTTTTAAATCCAGCCGCAGGATGCGCGACCAGTAACAATTGTCCCCAGCTGGTCAGTGTCACCGGCGCCAGATCCTTGAGCGGATCGAACGTCAGTTTCGAATAAAGACTTCGATTCATGACCAGCGTGTTGACAGTGACCAGCAGCGTTTGGCCATTTGCCGGCGCACGCACGACTGCCTCCGTGCCCAGGTTGCCCGACGCACCGGGTCGATTCTCGACCACTACCGGGCGGCCCAGCCGTTCGGCGAGCTTCGGCCCCAAGGTACGCGCGATCAGGTCGATGCCGGTACCGGGCGTGAATGGAACGATGAGGCGAAGCGGCGCAGTCGGTGACGACGCTTGTGCTTGCAGTCGGGCGGGTGAGGCCATCGCCGCGATCGCTCCGAACCCAAACAGCTCGCCAAGCACTTGGCGACGCGATGCGTTCGTACGATCGACGCCCAGGATTGCCTTTGCAGACATTGACAGCAACCGGTTCAGTGCCGCGCTACTAAGCGCGCACGCCCAGCCGTTGTTGTGCCGCGCCGTATTCGCGCGTGATGCGATCGACCAATTCGCCTGCGCTTGTGACAGACTTGACGGCGCCAATGCCCTGACCGCAACCCCAGATGTCTTTCCAGGCTTTCTTGTCCATGTTGCCGCCCGACTGAAAATTCATTTTCGACGGATCGGATACCGGCAGATTGTCCGGGTCGAGCCCGGCGTTGCGGATTGACGGCTTCAGATAGTTGCCGTGCACGCCGGTAAACAAATTGGAATAAACGATATCAGCCGCGTTATGGTCAACCAGACACTGCTTGTGTTCGGGCTTGGCGTTGGCCTCGGTGGTTGCAATGAAGGCCGAGCCGATGTAGCCGAAGTCGGCGCCCATCGCCAGCGAGGCCAGCACCGCTTGGCCACTGGCGATCGAGCCCGACAGCGCCAGCGGTCCGTCGAACCATTCGCGGATCTCCTGCACCAGTGCGAACGGTGACAAGGTGCCGGCATGTCCACCAGCACCAGCGGCCACTGCGATGATGCCGTCGGCGCCTTTTTCAATCGCCTTTTTCGCATACATGTTGTTGATAATGTCATGCATGACCAGGCCGCCATAGGAGTGAATCGCCTCATTGACGTCGACCCGTGCACCCAGCGACGTAATCACCAACGGCACCTTGTATTTGACGGTCATCTCGAGGTCGTACATGAGCCGGTCGTTCGACTTGTGAACGATCTGATTGGCCGCGAACGGCGCCGCCTTTTTGCCGGTCTTGGCTTCCCATTCGCCGAGCTCGCCGATGATGCGCTTGAACCAGTCCTCCAGCACCGGGCCGGGGCGGGCGTTCAGCGTTGGAAACGAACCGATGACACCGGCCTTGCATTGCGCAATGACCAGATCCGGATTCGAAATGATGAACAGCGGCGAAGCGATGACCGGCACGCGCAGATCGGCGAGCAGCCTTGAGGTAGCTGGATGCATGAACAACTCTCGGAGGTTTGAAGACCTCCAGAGTTTATCGGTTTCGCCGCAGGAGCACCGCTTCGGTCATCGCGAGCACCGGTTCAGTCAGCGAGAGTACTGGTTCCGCCGCCGGGGGCGTCGGCTGTGTCAACTCGACGCGTAACGTCTGGCGGGCCGCCATTGGCCCGATAAGCAAAATGGCCGGACTCGCAATGCCACTTTGGGCCAGATCCACCGCCAGCCCAGCCAGACTCGTATGCAAGGTCTTTTGCTGTGGCAGGCTGACCGATTGCACAACCGCCACCGGGTAATCGGGCGGCAAGCCGCCTTGCAACAGGCCGGTTGCCATCGAGGCGGCGCGCGCCAGCCCCATGTAGACCACCAGACTGAGCCCCGATCGGGCCAGCGCCACCCAGTCGGCTGCACAGTTTTCGTCGCGGGGGTGACCGGTCACCCAGACAACGCCATGGCTGTGTTCGCGGTCAGTCAGCGACACGCCGAGCGCCGCCGATGCGGCCAGTGCACTGGTGATTCCGTTGACCACCTCGACCTCGATATCGGCCCTGCGCAGCGCCTGTATTTCTTCATTGGCGCGGCCAAAGATCATCGGGTCGCCGCCCTTCAAGCGGACCACACGCACGCCTGCCAATGCTTCCCGAACCATCAGCCGCTCGATGAACGCCTGCGGCGTTGATTGACAGCCGCCGCGCTTGCCGACCCAAGTCACCCGAACGTCTTTGGGTGCATGCTCGAGCACCTGCGGATTGACCAGATCATCGACCAGAATCAGCTCGGCTTGCGCAATCACGCGAACCGCCTTCAGCGTCAACAGTTCCGGATCACCGGGCCCAGCGCCAACCAGCCAGACCTTCGGTACGGATGCGCCGCTCACGGCTTGCGCGCCGCAGGCTGCACCGTGACAACCTCAGCAGTCATGGATGATTCGAGCACGGTCACGATCGCCTCGACCTGCTGCGCAATCGCGTCGGGGACCGAACGCTCGCCAGCCAGAACCGAACGCGTCCATTGCGCCGTCGCCTGCGCGTCCAGCGCCGCCGGCAGGCTCGGCTGCTCGCCACTGGCGACGACTTGCGCCTGCACCAGCGTCGAGCAACTGCCGCCCTGCAGAAAATCGATCCGAGCCTGACGCCGGGCGTTGGCGACCACCTCGCCCTCGGTACCGCGCATGACCAGCGCCGACAGTTGTTCTTCGATCAGCAGTTGATGTTGCAGCCGATCAAATTCGGGATGCGTAAAACTGACCATCCGCAGGCAGCGCGCCGAATCGCTCGGGTTCAGCAGTTTGGCCAGCGTGTGACCGATGTTGCGTACACCCAGGATCCAGCGCAGCGCCAGCAGCCGCGCCAGCGCCGGCGAGAGCACATCAATCGGGACAAAAACTGGATCGCTGCGCGCCATGACGTCGCGGCCTTGCCCGACCGACTCGACTCCGGGAATACCCATTGCCGCGAGGATTTGATGGCTGGTGGTGCGTTTCGGGTCAAGCCGCACACCGTGCATGACCACCTGAATACCACGATCGGCCAACAGACAGGCCAACAAGGGCGTCAGATTGGCCATGTTGCGGGCACCGTTATAGGACGGGATGACAACCACCGGCCGGCTGGCGTCCACCGCCACCTTGTCGATGTGCGGTTCGAGCGCATGTAAAGCGCCCTGCACTTCGCCGACGGTTTCACCCTTGACGCGCAGGGCAATCATGGCAGCGCCCAACTCGAGATCGGTGACCTGGCCCGAGAAAATCGCTTCGAACATGCGCTCGGCGCGCTCGATACTCAATGGGCGCGCGCCGGCGTGGCCGCGACCAATGTCTTTCAGATACTCGGCAATGCTGATCGTCACGGGGCCGCTCCTGTCATTGCGCGTTGCAAGTTTCAGACCAGACCAACTGGCGCAACTCGGGCAAGCAGGAGCCGCACTGCGTGCCGCAGCCCAAGGTGGCCTGAACCGCCAACAGCCGCGCTGCCGGATCGGTCACCTGTTGCGCGCATTCGCGGATTTTCAATTCACTCACTCCCAGGCAGTTGCAAATCAGTCGACCTTGCGTCTTCAGCTCGCCGGGCGCGATGGCCGAGGGCATTAACAGACGATAACCCAAATGGGCGACCGGTAACTCCTGTTCGAGCATTTCGGCCAGCCATGATTCAGACTTCTGGTCACCGACCAACATGAAAAAGCGCAGGCGACCCTCTTCAATGGCAGCATGGCGAATTTGCCCGGCGTCCTGATAACGCAGCATCGGCAGACCCTCGAGCAGAAATTCAGCTTCCACCTCGGCGATCAGCTCGGCACTCAAGGGGGCGCTGCTGGCGATCCGGACCTTGACGCCTTCGGAATCGCGACCGAACAACACCGCGTTTGCAAACTCAATACCCTCGACCCGCTGCAGACGCTTCATGAGTCGGCTGCGTACCGCCAGCACCTGTTCGGCTGCCATCCAGCCCAGAAACAGGGCGCGATGCGGCAGCTCGACCGCCTCGATGCGTACGGCACAGTGTTTGAGCTCCGGTTGTAGCGAACTGGGATCGACGGCGGGCGAGGTCAAGACATTGACGCCCAGGCCCTTCACGAACTCCGCGCCCCAATGCATGGCGATGAACACGGTACCAGTCCGCAAGCTCTCGGAAGCCTCCACCGGCAGTACCATACGACCGCGCCGGCTGCTGACACGAACCAATTGACCGGCTTTCAAACCACGGCTGGCCAGATCGAGCGGGCTCATCTCGATGACCGGCTCAGGCGAATGCCCGAATGAGTGGCCCAAGGTGCCGGTGCGGCTCATGCCGTGCCACTGATCGCGCAGGCGGCCAGTGGTGAGCCGCCAGGGAAAGCGCGCATCGATCGCTTCGGCGACCGGTTGATAGGTCAGCGCCACAAAGCGGGCGCGACCGCTGGCGGTTGCAAACCGACCGTCGCCATAGAGCCGCGTCAAGCCGCGGCTTGCGCCCTCGCGATAAGGCCAGTGCTGCGGCCCCTGCACATCGAGCAACGCGTAACTCAGACCCGTGATGTCGAGATCACGGCCCCGGGTCGTTTCGCGATGCTCGTTCCAGATTGATTGTGCATCGGCGTAATCAAAGTTGATCGCGCCCGGTGCCCGATGCTCATCATCATCGGCCATCCGCGACTTCAGGCGCCGCGCAAAATCGCTCGCAATCGCCCAGTCATGTCGCGTCTCGCCAGGGGCGGGCAAGGCCGGGCGCACTCGCGTGATGCGGCGCT
>JANLTP010000102.1:0-16433 GCA_031363055.1 Burkholderiales bacterium
AGAGCATGGAAGTTTAGTTATGCCGAAAATGAAGACCAAGAAAGGCGCTGCCAAGCGCTTTCGGGTTCGCGCTGGCGGTACCGTCAAGCGTGGACAGGCGTTCAAGCGCCACATCCTGACCAAGAAGACGACCAAGAACAAGCGCCAGTTGCGCGGTACCGTCACGGTTCATGCAACCAACATGGATTCAATCCGTGCCATGTTGCCGTATTCGGGTTAAGGAGCGATAAATGCCTAGAGTAAAGCGCGGCGTCACCGCCCGAGCCCGTCACAAAAAAATCATTGCGCTGGCCAAGGGCTATCGCGGTCGTCGCGGTAATGTCTTCCGGGTTGCCAAGCAAGCCGTCATGCGCGCCGGCCAATATGCCTATCGCGATCGCCGTAACCGCAAGCGCGTATTTCGCGCACTGTGGATTGCTCGTATCAACGCGGCGAGCCGGGAACACGGTTTGAGTTACAGCCGGTTTATCTGCGGACTGAACAAGGCTGCGATTGGTCTGGATCGCAAGGTGCTGGCTGAACTGGCCGTCAATGACAAGCCTGCGTTCGCAGCGATCGTCGCCAAGGTCAAGACTTCGCTGGGCGTAGGCTGATCGAGGCCTCTCGCTTACGATTGATCGAGTATGGACGGCAGCGGGGCTGAGCGCAAAAGCGAATTCAGCCCCGTTTCATTTTCGGGCGATGCGAGATCAACTGACTTCTGGAAGATGAGTACTGACCGAGTCGATGAATACTGAAACGGATCTTTTGGTCACCCAGGCACGCAAGCAATTGGCGGGCGTTAACGACATGGTCGCATTGGCCGAGGTCAAGGCGCGGTTGCTGGGTAAGGAAGGCGCGCTGACGCTGGAAATGAAGAAGCTCGGCACCTTGAGCGGCGCCGAGCGTGCGTTGCGGGGCAAGGGCTTGAACCTGACCAAGCAGGCGATCGAAGGGTTGTTGCAGTCACGCGAGGCCGAGCTCAAGCAAGCCGAACTCAACAACCGCTTGGCGCAGGAAGGCATTGACGTCACTCTGCCGGGTCGCGGCATGGCGCGAGGTGGCCTGCATCCGATCACGTTGACCATTGAACGCATCGAAGCGATCTTTCGCTCGATTGGATTTGATATCGCCGATGGCCCGGAAATCGAGGAGGATTTCTTCAATTTCACAGCGCTGAACACGCCCGAGAATCATCCGGCGCGCTCGATGCACGATACCTTCTACGTCGAGGGCCAGGATGAGCACGGCCATGGGCTGCTGTTAAGAACGCATACCAGCCCGATGCAAATTCGTTATGCGCGAATGCATCAGCCGCCAATCAAAGTCATTGCGCCCGGCAAGACGTATCGGGTCGACTCCGATGCCACCCATTCGCCGATGTTCCACCAGGTTGAGGGCATGTGGATTGATGAGAACATCAGTTTTGCCGACCTGAAAAACGTCTATACCGAGTTCTTGCGTCGGTTCTTCGAGTCGGACCAACTGCAGGTTCGATTCAGGCCCTCGTACTTTCCGTTTACCGAGCCGTCGGCCGAAATCGATCTGTGCTTTGCCGATGGCCCGCTGGCCGGGCGTTGGCTTGAATTGTCCGGTTCTGGCCAGGTGCATCCGGATGTCGTTCGAAACATCGGTCTCGATCCCGAGCGCTATATGGGCTTTGCCTTTGGCACCGGTATCGAACGACTTGCCATGCTGCGTTACGGGGTCGGCGATCTGAGGATGTTTTATGAGAACGATCTGCGCTTTTTGCAGCAATTCGCATGAAGTTCTCCGAAAGTTGGCTGCGCGCCTATGCGAATCCCGCCCTGAGCACCGACCAGGTGGGCAGTGCGCTGACCATGGCAGGATTCGAAGTCGAGAGTTTGCGGTCGGTCGCGCCGGCGTTCAGCCTGGTCGTGGTCGCCGAGGTATTGGAAGTCACTCGCCATCCGAATGCCGACAAGCTGAGCGTCTGTCGGGTCAACAGCGGTGATGGTGAATGCATGATCGTTTGCGGCGCGCCGAACGTCGTGGCCGGCATCCGGGTACCCTGTGCCTTGCCCGGTGCCGTCATGCCCGATGGCATGCAGATCAAACTGGCCAAAATGCGCGGGGTCGAAAGCCAAGGTATGCTGTGTTCGGCCAATGAACTGGGGCTCGCGCAAGATCATTCAGGCCTTTTGGTCTTGCCCACTGACGCGCCGATCGGTCGCGACCTGCGTGATTATCTGTCGCTCGACGACCAGGTTTTTGAGCTCAAACTGACGCCGAATCGCCCCGACTGCCTGGGTGTTTACGGTATCGCGAGAGAACTCTCCGCTATCACTGGCGCAGAGCTTAAGGCGCTTGAGTTTCCCAAGGTCAAGGTCAGTCTGACGGATCGACTGGCCGTGAAGATCAGCGCGCCCGATCTGTGTGGCCGGTTTGCCGGCCGGATCATTCGCGGTGTCAATCCGAAGGCGCAGACGCCGGGTTGGATGCGCACGCGCCTCGAGCATGCCGGTCAGCGCTCAATTTCAGCGCTGGTTGATATCTCCAACTACGTCATGCTTGAGTTGGCTCGGCCAACCCATGTTTTTGATCTCGACAAGATCAATGGCGGGCTCGAAGTACGCTGGGGTCGAACCGGCGAAAGCTTGAAGCTGCTCAATGGCAACACCATCGATCTCGATGCCGACGTCGGTGTCATTGCTGATGAGCAAGCGGTCGAAAGTCTGGCCGGCATCATGGGCGGCGACGCGACCGCAGTGTCCGACGCAACCACCAATATTTATGTCGAGGCGGCATTCTGGTGGCCCAAGTCAGTCGCCGGTCGCTCAAGGCGCTTTAATTTTGCGACTGACGCCGGCCATCGCTTCGAGCGCGGTGTCGATGCGCAAAGTACGGCGGATCACCTGGAGTACCTGTCGCAACTGATCCTCGACATCTGTGGCGGTCAGGCTGGCCCGCTCGATGATCAGATTCTGCAACTGCCGGTGCACTCGCCGGTGACGATGCGCTGCGAACGGGCGAGGGTGGTCATCGGCGCCGACATTGTCGACGCCCAAATGGCCGATTGTTTTCGCCGGCTCGGATTCAGCTTCGAGCAATTCCCGGATCGATTCGTCGTGCAGCCACCGAGCTTTCGATTCGATCTCGAGATCGAGGAAGATCTCATCGAGGAGGTGGCGCGACTCTGGGGCTTTGAGCGTCTGCCAGTGCGCCCACCGAAAGCGGCTATCCACCTGATGCCCAGCCCGGAGGCTCATCGCAGCTTCATGACCATCAAACGGCAAGTAGCAGCCCGTGATTACCAGGAAGTCATCAATTACAGCTTTGTCGATGCGCCGCTCGATCTGAATCTGAGCGGACAGACGCCCATCAGGTTGCTGAACCCGATCGCAGCACCGATGAGCGTGATGCGCACGACGCTTCTGACCTCGTTACTGCAAACGCTGTCGCATAACCTGAATCACAAGGCGAATCGAGTACGAATATTCGAGCTCGGTCGCGTCTATTGGCACGATGCATCGATCCGTTCTGGCCCGTTGAGCGTTCAGGGTGTTTGCCAGCCCTGGCGATTGGCGCTGCTGGCTTACGGCCCTGTGGCCGCGGAGCAATGGGGCCTGGCCGAGCGTGCGGTGGATTTTTTCGATCTCAAGGGTGATATCGAGACTCTCCTGAAGGGCCTCGATGTCCGGTTTGAGCGGATGGGACCGGCCAAACACCCCGCAATGCACCCGGGTCGCTGCGCCGCCATCGTGCTGGCCGGGCAAAAAATTGGCGTTATCGGAGCTCTGCATCCGGCCATTCAGCAACAGCTTGATCTGCCGCTGGCGCCGGTGCTGGCGGAATTGGATTCGACTGCTTTGACTCATCCCGCGATCCCGGTGTTTCGCGAATTTTCGCGTTTTCCAGCGGTGATTCGCGATCTTGCCTTTGTCGTGGACGACGCCGTCAGCGTCGCTCAAGTGTTCGCGGAAATCGACGCTGTGATCGCTGCAACACCTGTTGCGCGGCTGGTAAGGAATGTTAAGCTTTTCGACGAATATCGCGGTAAGGGATTGGAATATAAGGAAAAAAGTCTTGCGTTCAGGTTTTGGATGCAAGATACTGAGCGCACTTTGAGCGATGCCGAAGTAGCGCAGGTGCTAGCCGAAATCAGTACCGGGGTGACCAAAAAGTTGGGCGCCCGCCTGCGGACCTGAGGTGACGCCTGCGATTTAATGACTCAACAATGATGATTCGTGAGACCAGTCTGGGGATTCAATCGGAACAAGATGAAGCAATGACGACGGCCGAAGCAGCCCTTGGAATTGAATCCGATGGCGACTTGGCCTTTACCCTCACCAAGGCCGAATTGGCCGAAATGTTGTTCGATCAGGTTGGGTTGAACAAGCGCGAATCAAAAGACATGGTCGAAACGTTTTTCGACGAAATCCGCGGAGCACTTGAGCGTGGCGAAAGCGTGAAGTTGTCCGGTTTTGGAAATTTTCAGTTGCGCGACAAACCGCAGCGTCCGGGCAGAAACCCGAAGACCGGCGAGGAAATCCCGATCTCGGCGCGCCGGGTCGTCACCTTCCATGCGAGCCAGAAACTCAAGGCCTTGATCGAAGGCGATCAAGCGGATGAAGACTGACCACGATGACTCTAGCCTCCCCTAAGGGCGAACCGAAAACCGTTCTGCCGCCGATTCCCGCCAAGCGATATTTCACGATTGGCGAAGTCAGCGATCTGTGTGGCGTCAAACCGCACGTGCTGCGCTACTGGGAGCAGGAGTTCACGCAACTGCGACCCATGAAGCGGCGCGGCAACCGACGCTACTACCAGCATCATGAAGTGTTGTTGGTCAGGCGCATTCGCGAATTGTTGTACGAGCAAGGCTTCACCATTTCAGGCGCCCGCAATCGCCTCGGCGAAGTCTCGCACAATGGCAAGATCAAGGATCCGGAAGCACAGTCGGCGATCGAGGAGATTCGTGAATTGTCCTCGGCTGATGTTTCGTCGATTCGCGATGATTTGCTGAAGTCGCTCGAATTGCTGCGGCCCGCCTGAGCGTAAGTTCTCGCCGCACTCAGAAAACCGGGTGCGCGCTGGTACAATCGAAAACATCGGGGCGTAGCGCAGCCTGGTAGCGCACTTGCATGGGGTGCAAGGGGTCGCGAGTTCGAATCCCGCCGTCCCGACCAATTCTTGTTGCTGTCTCTCGTTAATTTCCAAATGCCCCGGAATTTAACGAATGCTTTCCTTGTATCCTTGCAACCTGTAAGGTTTGTGCCGATTTCGCGTCCAAATTGAGTCGCTGACGGCCTGACAAAAGCGCTTGACCCGCGCTTTTGCTCCGCATCCAAGGAAGACCGCATTGAACCCAAAAAAGATCGGTTTGCTCGCTCTGGTTGTTTTGTTGATTGGTGCGTTTTTCTTCTTTGATCTCGGTCGCTTTTTCACGCTGGAGTCCATCAAGGCACGCCAGAGTGAGGTTCAGACGCTGTTCGCTGCGCGCCCACTTTATGTGGCGGCCGTTTTCTTCGGTGTCTACGTGCTCATGGCGGCGCTGGCCTTGCCCGGCGCAGCCTTGCTGACCTTGCTGGCCGGTGCAATCTTCGGTCTGCTCTGGGGCACCGTGATCGTTTCGTTTGCCTCCAGCATCGGCGCCACCTTGGCGTTTCTGGGTTCGCGGTTTCTCGCGGGCAATTACGTCCAATCCAAATTCGGCGATCGACTCGCAGCCATCAATCGCGGCATCGACAAGGACGGTGCGTTTTATTTATTCACCTTGCGCCTGGTCCCGGTCTTTCCGTTTTTCGCCGTCAACCTGTTGATGGGTCTGACGCGGCTCAAGACCAAGACCTTTTATTGGGCCAGCCAGATCGGCATGCTGGCGGGAACGCTGGTGTATGTGAATGTCGGCACCCAACTGGGCCAATTGACTTCACTCAAGGGTATCTTGAGTCCTACCTTGCTGGCGTCGTTTGTGCTGCTCGCGTTATTGCCGCTGATCGCGAAGAAAATCATCGATCTGTTGCAGGCGCGCAAGGTCTATGCGCGCTGGACGCGACCGGCACACTACGAACAAAACATGGTGGTCATTGGTGCCGGCAGCGGTGGCCTGGTCAGTGCGCTGATCGCCGCCGCCGTCAAGGCCAAGGTCACCTTGATAGAGCGCGACAAGATGGGCGGCGATTGCCTGAACACCGGTTGCGTGCCGTCGAAGGCGTTGATCAAGACCGCCAAGCTATTGCATCAGGCGGCGCATAGCCAGGCCTACGGTATCCAATCGATGAAGGTCGAGTTCAATTTTGCCGATGCCATGGAGCGGGTTCAACGCGTTGTCAAGGCGATCGAGCCGCACGATTCACCGGAGCGTTTCACCGGTCTGGGGGTCGAGTGTGTGGCCGGCAATGCGCGTATCAAATCGCCCTGGGAAGTTGAAGTCAGCTTGACGGATCATGCCGGCAAAATCATCGGCACACGCACGATCACCACGCGTAATATCGTGATCGCCACCGGTGCACGACCGCTGATGCCACCGATCCCCGGTCTTCAGGAGGTGGCGCCGCTGACTTCCGATACGCTCTGGGAATTGCGTGAATTGCCGAATCGTCTGCTGGTGTTGGGCGGTGGTCCGATCGGCGCCGAGTTGACACAAGCCTTCGCCCGGTTTGGCTCGAAGGTCACCCAGGTTGAAATGGCGCCGCGCATCATGGTTCGCGAAGACCCGGAAGTCTCGGATGCGGTCATGCAGGCTTTCAAGCGTGACGGCATTGATGTGCGCGTCAACCACAAGGCACTGCGCTTTGAGGTCAGTAACGGTCAGAAGGTGTTGATCGCCGAGGCGGCCGGTGCTGAAGTGCGCATTGAATTTGACGTCATGATTTGTGCGCTCGGCCGGGCGGCCAATGTGTCCGGATTCGGCCTTGAAGAATTGCAGATTCCACTGACCAAGACCAAGACGATCGAGGTCAACGACTTCCTGCAAACCAATTATCCGAATATTTACGCAGTGGGCGATGTCGCAGGGCCCTACCAGTTCACTCATACCGCCGCCCATATGGCTTGGTCGGCGGCCGTGAACGCGTTGTTTGGTCGCTTCAAGAAGTTCCGGATCGATTACTCAGTGGTGCCCTGGTGTACCTTCACCGATCCCGAGGTGGCTCGGGTTGGGTTGAGCGAAACCGAAGCCAAACAGAAGGGCATCGCTTATGAGGTGACCCGGTTCGAGATCGACGAGCTCGATAGGGCCATCGCCGACGAGGCGGCCTATGGCTTCATCAAGGTGTTGACGCCTCCGGGCAAGGACAAGATTCTTGGTGTCACGATTGTCGGCGAACATGCGGGCGATCTCATCGTCGAGTATGTTGCTGCCATGAAGCATGGCTTCGGCTTGAACAAGATACTCGGTACCATTCATATCTATCCGACGCTCGCCGAGTCGAATAAGTATGCGGCCAGCGAATGGAAAAAGGCCCATGCACCGGCGAAACTGCTCGAATGGGTTCGACGTTTTCACGCCTGGGAATTGGGCAGCTAGCATGAAACAGACCACCAAGCGTGGGATGAATTCGGTAAATTCGGATTCGATAACCCAGTATTCAGAAACGATGGAGTCACTATCATGTTGAAAACAAGAATGATCGCATCAGCTCGGTGGTTAAGAAGTTCGTTGGGTGCCGCATTCATGCTGATCTCGATTTTTTTGTTCGGTAATGCGTTTGCGCTCGATCAGAATTACACGGCGTTTGACGGCCTTCTTAAAAAGCATGTTGTCTGGAACGCCGCCGGGGTTGCGTCAACCGTCAACTACAAAGGCTTTCTGGCCGATCGAGCTGAACTGAAAAAAGTGCTCGATGAATTTTCGGCGCTCAGCAAGGCGCAATATGACGGCCTGAAGCGCGACGAGAAATTGGCGTTCCTGATCAACACCTATAACGCTTACACCGTTGAATTGATCCTGACCAAGTATCCGGATCTCAAGTCGATCAAGGATCTCGGCTCGTTCACGCAATCGCCCTGGAAAAAGCAGTTTTTCAGGTTACTGGGCGAAGAGCGGGGACTGGACAATGTCGAGCATGACATGATCCGTGCAGCCGGTGCCTTTGATGAGCCGCGAATTCACTTTGCAGTGGTTTGCGCGTCGATCGGTTGTCCGGCGTTGCGCCCTGAAGCGGTGACCGCTGCCAAGCTGGAGTCGCAACTCGAAGACGGTGTCAAACGATTTCTGAAGGACAAGACCCGTAATCGCTACAACGCGCAATCGGGCAAACTGGAAGTTTCGAAGATCTTTGATTGGTACAAGGTCGACTTCGCAAAGGGGCATAAGGGAATCACGTCGCGCGAAGTATTTTTCGGCAAATATGCCGAGCTGTTGACCGATGACGCTACCGCCCAGCAACTGATCAAGGACGGCAAGGTCAGCATCAGCCATCTGGATTACGATTGGAATCTGAACGACCGAAAGTAGGGCCGGCCAACCGAATCGGCGTCATTGTTCCGGCGCTGAACGAATCGGCTCGACTGGCACGCTGCTTGAAGCGGCCGCTGGCCGACGCCGCTGAGCTTATTGTGGTGGACGGTGACAGTGTTGACGATACTGTCTCGATTGCCCAGGCGCTAGGCGCAACGCTCGTGCACGCACCACGAGGCCGGGCACTACAGATGAATGCCGGCGCCGCCGCCTCGAATGCCGATGTACTGCTGTTTCTGCATGCCGATACCGAGTTGCCGCTCGATTGGGCACACGGATTGCTACAGGCGCTGGAGCGGGGCGCTGTCTGGGGCCGCTTTGATGTCAATCTAGATTCGTCGCGCCGATCAATACGACTGGTCGGATTCATGATGAACTGGCGCTCGCGACTTAGCGGCATTGCCACCGGCGATCAAGCGATCTTTGTCACGCGCTCGCTTTGGCAACACAGCGGTGGTTACCAGCCGATCGCACTCATGGAAGATATAGAGTTCTCGCGCCGCCTCAAGCGCTTGGGCGGGGCGCCGGCTTGCCTGCCGGCGCGAGTCAAGGTTTCGGCGCGTCGCTGGCAGGAGCATGGCGTTTTGAAGACGATATTGCAGATGTGGCGTTTGCGCGCGCTCTATTTCTTTGGTGCGTCGCCTGAATACCTGCACCGGCTTTATTACGGTTCGTCCGCTTCGAAATCGCCGCCGTATTCATGAAGCTGATTGTCTACGCTCGAGTACCCGAACTCGGCAAGGTTAAAACCCGACTGGCGGCCATCTTGGGCGAACCTGCTGCGCTGCAAGCCTACCGACAGATTCTCGAACAGGTAGTGAGGCAAATGTCGCGGGCGACTGATGTCGCCAAAGAACTCTGCGTGGCAGGCGTGGACGTGGCCGGGGAGTGTGCCGATTTGAGCCGCCGCTATGGATTGAGTCTGGGCCAACAAGCGTCAGGCAATCTCGGCGTCAGAATGTGCGAGTCATTCCGGATCGCCCTTCAGCATTACTCACGCGTAGTGTTGATCGGCTCAGACTGCCCATTGCTCGATGAAGCCCGAATCCGCTGGGCGTTCGCGGAACTCGATCGCCATCCGGCCGTGTTTGTTCCGGTCGAAGACGGTGGCTACGCGCTGATTGGCCTGAGTCGTTTGATACCGGAGCTGTTCGCGGATGTGGCCTGGAGCACGAATACGGTGATGTCGGTCAGCCGGGAAAAGCTGCGTCAGTTGGGGTTGAGCTGGAGCGAATCCGAAGTGCTCTGGGACATCGACGAACCGGTGGACTGGGTGCGCTGGCAGAAAATCAGCGGAGTCGAGTCAGAGCAAAGTGCGTCGGAGTACGATGAGTTCGCGCGCGGCGCGGCCGGGCACGACGAGGCCGCGAACAACCGATCAGAGCGCCTCGGCCTTGGCGGCCTCAAGAAGCGAGGATAGGCTCGGCAGTTTGTCGAACATATCGGCAATTGGGATGGCCGAACTGACGAGCTCGCCCTGCAGATACTCAACCCCCAGACTTAACAAGCGGTCGTAAATTTCCTGGTTATGCACATGTTCGGCGACGGTCTTGACGTTCAGTCGACGCGCCACCCGGATGGTCGAGAGCACAATCTCCTCATCGATCGGGTTGTTCATCAAATTGCGAATGAACGAGCCGTCGATCTTCAGATAATCGAGCGGGAAGCGCTTCAGATACTCGAAGGTGGCCAGACCGGTGCCAAAGTCATCGAGCGCAATGCCAAACCCATCACTCTTCAGGTCTTCGACCAGCCGCGAAGCAGCAGCCGGATTGCGGATGGCTTCGCTTTCGGTAATCTCGA
Source organism: Burkholderiales bacterium (assembly GCA_031363055.1). Classification (GTDB taxonomy): domain Bacteria; phylum Pseudomonadota; class Gammaproteobacteria; order Burkholderiales; family Burkholderiaceae_E; genus JANLTP01. The sequence goes on from JANLTP010000102.1 coordinate 10,208, forward strand.
ACACAATCTTGTCGGATGGGATTCCGAAGATCGTACGCTGCTCCCGAACATAACCGGCGAAGGTACCATCGCTCATGGTCATACCCGACAAGTTGATCGAGCATTTATGCGTGCGCGCCAGCGCTTCCGGGTTGAGCGCGAGGAACGAAAAGACGCTACGAACGACACCGCGATCGAGCGCGACCGTCATCTGCGCTTGCATCGCCAGCGGCAGAAACTCCGGTGGTCGAATCATGACGCCGTCACGATCGCGCAATCGCGTCAACACTTCATAGGAAATCGAGCCGTTACGCGCATCCGGATCAACAATGGTTTGGGCATGGACTTCAAAGCGTTCTTCGCGGATCGCCTCGCGGATATGTTCCATCTTGCTTTGATGCGAACGCCGCGCATCGATGGTGGTCTGCGACAGCGGTTCGACAAACAGTTGCGGATCCCGCACGCTGGCTGCGATCGCCATGGCGTCCGACAGCGACATCATGCAGTCTTCGCTGTTGATCAACACATGTTTGTCGATGTAGAGACCCGCCACGCAGGCCTGCAAGCGCAAGCTGCCATGCTCGATTCTGAATACCTGGCCGTTCAGTTGCGAATACAGTTCACGGGAAATGGTGCGAACCTGGGCGACGGTATCGGCCTGAATCAGCAAGATGTAGCGGCCCGAAGAGAGCCGCGCGCCAATCTGGGCCCCCGGTTGCCGCAGGATCAGCGCCGCCGCGGTCTGCTCCAACTGCAAGGCCGGCATGGGCCCACACAAATCGCTAAGCGCATCAAAGTTGCTGAAGTGGACGCCGATGAGCCCGTAGTGGGTACGGGTCGGTGCGGCCAGCCGGTCGCTGAAATCGGCCAGCAGGCCACGATCGTTGAGCAGGCCAGTGCTCATATCCTGGCGCGATTGTCGGGCCACTCGAATCAGCGCGATGCGTCGATCGGTGGCGACCGCCTGCAAGATAAGGCCAACCATGACGGCGCACAGTACGATGACGGCCGCGTCCATGGTGCGTACAAAGTTATCCGGTGCGAACCTGGCCACATAGGCGCTGGCCGCCAACAGCGGGGTCGCGGTGGCCAGCACGGTCCAGGCGGTCACACGCTCGCTCATGCGAACCGAGGTCCAGGAAACCAGCGGGAAATAAAAGTAAAGCAGGGCGCGGGCGTAGGTCGTCTGGCCAGCTTCTCCAATGAAAATGATCGCGACTGCGAGGATCGCCGCTAGAAACAACGAGGACGGATCGACCCAGCGCACGCTTGACGCCGGCTCGGGTGTCTCAGGCTGTGTTTTGATGCTGGCCAGAATGACCGGGGTCAGAATCAACATGCCCAAGGCATCAAGCAGCCACCAGGCGACGAAGGCGTGTGCCGATGCGGCGCGATCGACCAGTCCGGTCAGGCTGAGCGCCGACGAGGCCACGATCGCATCCAGGGGCGTCGCCAACAGGCCGACCACGATCAGAAAACGAAGCACCGCCTCCAATCGGAAATCGGCAGGTTTCCAGGCATTCAAGCGTTGCAGCACCACCACGGCCAGCACCGGTCCGGTCACACAGACCAATGCCGCCGCCAGCGCAATTTCAGATCGGCCAAACGACAGCAGGCCCCACGCCGCTGAACCGAATGCGGCAGGCAGGGTCCAAATAAGCCCATATCGCCAACCAAACGCGAGTGCCACCGCCGCTGCCGGCCAGAGCAAAAAATACTGCTGTGCACTAAACGCCAAACCCTGCGCCAGCCAGCACGCAACAAATGCTAAACCAGCGACCAACAAGGTCCGGGCGAACAATCCCAGTTCGGGCCGCTCAGGGCGCGGATTTTCAGCAAGCAAAGCGATTCGACCTTGTACAAATACTCGTGGCGCTTGAACGCAGAGCGGCTCGCTCGCAGGTGCGCGCGCGTCGCAGCAGAGTCGAGAGTTTAAACGATGCGTTCATGATGTGAAATGAAAAACGGGCGGCTTCAGCCACCCGTTGTATCGCAAGGCGTGAAATCAGCCGGTTAACGAATCGCTCTGATCGTTCGCCGCACTCTATCAGGCCGCCAGCAACTCGCGCAAAACATACGGCAGGATGCCGCCGTGCAGGAAGTAGTCGACTTCAATCGGCGTATCGATGCGCGACAGTAACGCGCAGGTTTGGCTGCTGCCGTCCGCGCGTCGAATGGTCATGATGATGTCTTGTTGTGGTTTCAGATCATCCGGAATCGCAATGTCAAACTGTTCGCTGCCGTTGATACCCAATGATTGCCAGGAGTCATTGCCCTTGAACTGCAACGGTAGCACCCCCATGCCGACCAAATTCGAGCGATGAATACGCTCGAAGCTTCGCGTAACGACCGCCCGTACGCCGAGCAATTGGGTGCCTTTGGCGGCCCAGTCGCGCGATGAGCCGGTACCATACTCTTCGCCGCCGAAGATTACCGTACCGGTGCGTTCCTTGATGTAGCGCATCGCGGCATCGTAGATGAACATCTTCTCGCCAGTGGGTTGATGCAAGGTCACGCCACCTTCCTCGCGTCCGCCATTGGCGTCGGCCGGCAACATGAGGTTCTTGATACGGACATTGGCAAAGGTGCCGCGCATCATGACATCGTGATTGCCCCGGCGTGCGCCGTAGGAATTGAAGTCAGCCTTCAAAACCCGGTTATCGATCAGGAACTTGCCGCCGGGTGATTTTTCCTGAATCGAGCCAGCCGGAGAAATATGGTCGGTGGTGATCGAATCGCCGAACAGCCCCAGCGCTCGCGCATTCGAAATAGTGGCAGTGCTGCCAGGCTTCATGTCGAAGCCTGCAAAAAACGGCGGTTCAGCGATGTAGGTCGACTTGGGCCAGTCGTAAACCTGGCCGCCTGCTGAGGGCACGGCGTTCCACAGATCATGCCCCTTGGTCAGATTGCCGTACAAGCTGCGAAAGGTTGAGGCATTCATCGCGTATTTCATGAGGTCATGGACCTCTTGCGAAGTGGGCCAGACATCGCCCAGGAAAACGTCGCGGCCCTTCTTGTCCTTGCCCAACGGCTCGGTCATCAAGTCGACCTTCATGTTGCCGGCGATGGCGTAGGCGACGACCAGGGGCGGTGAAGCCAGAAAGTTGGCCCGCAGGTTCGGATGAATTCGGGCTTCGAAGTTACGATTGCCGGAGAGCACCGCCGCACACACCAGATCGTTGCTGGTGATTGCCTGGTTGATCTCAGGCGTCAGGTCACCGGCGTTGCCGATGCAGGTCGTGCAGCCGTAGGCGGCGATATCAAAGCCGAGTTGCTCAAGGTAGGGCAACAGTTTGGCGCGCTCTAGATATTCCTTGACGACACGTGAGCCAGGCGCCAGCGATGTCTTGATATGCGGCCTGACCTTCAACCCCAACTTGGCGGCTTTTTTAGCCAACAGTCCGGCGGCCAGCATCACGCCCGGATTCGAAGTATTGGTGCACGAGGTTATCGCCGCAATTAGAATATCGCCGTTTTGCAGCGACAACCCGTTTGAGGTGGTGTAGGTCTTGTTCAGATCATCAGGGGCCTTATTGAAGCCGTTTTCAGCGACCGATTGTGAGAACAGGGTGCCGAACTTTGATTTGACGTTGCCAATCTCGATGCGATCCTGCGGCCGCTTTGGGCCGGCCAAGGAGGGTGCGACTGTGCCGAGGTCGAGCGCAACCACCTGCGTAAAGTCCAGTGCACCGGCCTTCGGAACGCCGAACAGACCCTGCGCCTTGAAGTAACTGGCGAAGGCGTCAATTTCGTCTTTGGTGCGACCCGAGCCTTCAAAGTAATCGAGCGTGCGTTTGTCGACCGGAAAGAAGCCCATGGTGGCGCCATACTCGGGTGCCATATTGGCGATGGTGGCGCGATCAGGTACGGCCAGCGATTCGGTGCCCTTGCCGAAAAACTCCACGAACTTGCCGACCACCTTTTCCTTGCGCAGCATCTCGGTGATGGTCAACACCAGATCGGTAGCAGTACAGCCTTCGCGCAATTTTCCGGTCAAATGCACACCGACGACATCCGGCGTTAAAAAGTACACCGGCTGCCCCAACATGCCGGCTTCGGCCTCGATGCCGCCGACACCCCAGCCGACCACGCCAATGCCGTTGATCATAGTGGTGTGACTGTCCGTACCGACCAGGGTATCCGGGTAATACACCGAATCCTTTTTATGCACACCGCGCGCCAGATACTCGAGGTTGACCTGGTGCACGATGCCGATACCTGGGGGCACTACCATGAAGGTATCAAACGCCTGCATGCCCCATTTCATGAACTGGTAACGCTCCTGATTGCGTTTGAACTCGAGCTTCATGTTCAGATCGAGCGCATCTTTGCTGCCGTAATGATCAATCATGACCGAGTGGTCGACCACGAGATCAACTGGCACCAAGGGCTCGATGACTTTTGGATTTTTGCCCATGGCCGCCGCCACCGTGCGCATCGCGGCGAGGTCAGCCAGCAGCGGCACACCGGTGAAATCCTGCAATACCACGCGCGACACAATGAACGGAATCTCGTCCGTGCGCTTCGCATTGGGTTGCCAATTGGCCAACTGTTCGACATGCGCTTCGGTGACTTTTTTGCCATCGAGATTGCGCAATACCGATTCGAGCACGATACGAATCGATACCGGCAACCGCTTGACGTTTGGATACTTGCGGGCGAGCGCCGGCAGCGAATAGAGTTGGCCGGTTTTGCCGCTGGCCAATTTGAACGACTTCAGCGTCTTGAGCGGGTCTGTCGACATGGTTTTAACCTCTTGGAAGTCTTGAGAATGAATTGGAATTTATGGACGTTGCGAGTACTTTGGATCTGACGAGATTCGATGGGTTGTGTTGTTTCGAGATGAATAGATCAGGTGCCCCGTTTCTTGCGCAACGCCGGACCCGAACTCGGTTCGGCCCGGAACGTCCCATCGATCATATTCAAGGTGCCCATGCCCGGAACGACCATGTCCCCGGCACGCTGATTGGACAGGCAAGGGCCAATGAAATTGGCGAGTATTGCGTCCTTGTCCTCCTTGCGAACGCCCGCTACCGGAGGATCATAGTTGACCACTGTGTCGATGCGATATTCGGTTTCAAAGTCACCGCTGGCAACCGCTTTGCTGATGATATTGACCTTGCCTTCACGGCAGACCGATTCGGCTACCCAAGCCATGCCGACTCGCTTGAACGCGCCCATGGTGCAAGAGCCCTTGGCTCCCGCCCGCCTGTCCAGGTGCGCTTCAGCCTGATCGGTTTTCTCGCCGACACAATAACGCGTGGCCGCCAGACCGTGGGATTGTGCGCCCGTGCTGCGGACCTCCCAGAGCCCCGATTTGCGCTTGGGAAAGCCCTGTGGCTCAAGGCTGCCAGTGCCACCGCTGGTGCTGTTCTGGGCCCAGGCAGGCGTCAACAGGCCGGCCAGACCGAGCGCCAGTACCAAGGTCCATCGAGACAGGCTGCGGATCAACATTCAGATTCAATTCTTGACCGTGCCGACCTGGTCCGGGTGAACGCAGCTATCCATGACTCGCTGGCCGGTTTTGACATTCATAAGCATGGATTTGCCGGCGACCTGAAGCAGCAGACCCACATTTTTCACGTCCTCCAGTCGAATCGCGCCGGTCGACGACGCCACCGGTTTCATCAGGAAATTGACGCCAACCCCGGTCACGTTGGCGTAGCCCGGATATTTCGGGTCGAGCTTGACCTGCAATCGCTGGTTGAATTCGCACTCATACTCGCCAAACAGAACCCGTTCGGTTGCACGCATTTGATCTTCATCAGCTACCGCAGGAGGTGCCTCCACTGCGGGCTTGGCAGCCGCCGCTTTTTTCGCAGCGCGTTCGGCACGCAGTTCGGCCGCCCGTTCGGCGCGCGTCTTTTTGGGCGCATCGGGCGACGTGCCCGCTTGTGCAACGACGGCACCGCTGAAACTGGCGGCCGCGAGGCCAAATGCAACGTTAAACACAACGGTCAGCGCAACATTGAAGAATTTCATGGAGATTTACTTCCTTTTGGCCAGCGGCACAAATTTGAGGTCGTCCGGGCCAATGTAGTTGGCGCTGGGTCGAATGATTTTGTTATCAATTCGCTGCTCGATGACATGAGCTGCCCAACCGGACGTGCGCGCAATCACGAACAACGGCGTGAACATGGCTGTCGGCACGCCAAGCCGGTGGTAGCTGACCGCCGAAAACCAGTCGAGGTTCGGGAACATTTTTTTGGCATCCCACATGACCGTCTCGAGTCGATCGGCAATGTTG